>JAFLDL010000024.1 GCA_017302435.1 Candidatus Accumulibacter necessarius | reverse complement strand
TGCGGGACGCTTACAATCCCCATAAGTACCGCCGTCGAGGCGCTTCAGTCCAACGAGGTTTATCTGCCGCGGATACGCCAGCGGCTAGGCCAGGTGCTTTCGGCGCGGCCGATAAACGCTATTCGTTAGGCTCGAACCAGGAGGTCGTGAATTTTCCGTTCCACACCACCAGCGCCGAAACGGTTGCTACGTCACGAGGGGGCCGACCGCCAGGGTCTGGAGCGTCTGCTGCGTTACTGCGGCCGGCCGGCCTTCGCGCTGGAACAACCGCGTGACTTTGTCGCGGCCTTCAAGGCAACAATTACAGGGTTGTCAACATCCTCACCGGTTCGGTCGCATACCAATTCCGGTCGTCGCCCGAAATCCTGGCGAACTCAAACCCCAAGCAGAACTCCTCTTGATGTTTGCGTGCTTGGCCAGTACCTGGGCCTTGGCGGGCGCCAGCAGGGAATCGAAGCGACGCAGAACCGTCAACGGGAGAATGACCTTGCGGTACTCGTTGCGCTTGTACGCACCTCGAAGCAGGTTGCAGATACTCCAAATAAAGTTGGACAGTTGGGCGTCGTTCTCAGTCGTCACGTGACGCTCCCACATCCGGATGGCGGGGAAATTTGAATGCCCATCAAGAGCGCCACGCAAAGAACCGCGGATGCCGATCAATTGCTGGCCCGCTAACTGCTCGTGGAACCTGACCGCCTCCTGGAAGCTCTTCTGTAGAATTCGGCCAGCTGCAACTGGAACTGGAACTCGTCGAGAGATATCTCGACAAGCTCGGGCAGTCGACGCTCAGGCTGACGGCGACGGTCTGGAAGTCTCCCGAGCGGGCCGACATCACTCTCGCGCCTGTCACAGCCGCTGCGCAGTTGACGCTCGATTTTGTCGGATTTCATTGGAGTCGAAATGCTTGCCGTTCCTTAGTAGCGCCCAAAAGATACCCCCGACCGGCGCAAGGTTGCGTGCACAACTTCACAGGGACGGCAATCAATGCGGCGTCGACGGCACCCACGCGGGCAGTTGCGGCCACGGCCAGTCTGACGGTCGCGCCACCACTCTGCTCAACGACGTGAACCGGCGCTTCGATGCTTTGCCGCGACGGCGAGATTGACTTAAGTGATGCGTATACGCTGGGCTTCCTGCTAAGCTGAACCATCAACGGTGACGCTCTGGTCTTCCGCAAACACGGTCAGTCGGGGGGAACTCGGGAAATGAGCAGATGCGGTTGCTGACGGCACCAATGACTGCGGCAGCGCGGGGTTTACCGGCAAAGCCCTGACGGGAATCCCATCTCCGGCGGCGATATCAAGCACTGCAACGGAGCCCGCAAGTGCAGAGATTCAAGGGCTTGGGGAGAACGGCAAAACGGTCCGAAAAGTGTTCAACGACTTCTCTCGCCTGGCGCTGCCGTACCGAACGCGACTCCCTCACTTTGCCTCTCACTTGGCACCTGGCGAGCGGCCATGGCGGGCCATCAGGCAATTCGGGCAGTCGGCGAAATCGTTCTCTCGATCATGCGTGAGGGCTGCCCCTTCACCGCACTTCAAGTGGGCCCCGACGCCAAGTTTGAATTTGCCTTCTTCAACACCGTGGTCGCCGACACGCCACCACCGGAAGGCTATTGCTTCTGCCTGTGGCGCGTCGCGATCGGCGGCACGCCACGCCCGTTGCCGCCACGCCGCGACCGAAGCGGCCGGCTATTCAAGCCGTCGTTGCCGGTCGACCTGTATTTCCTGCTCCTCCCTGTCGCCAGCAGTGCTGACAAGCAGGCCTTGATGCTGGGTTGGGCCCCGGGCCTCATGACTGACCTGCCGGTCCTCTCCGGCGAGACCATCAACTGCTACACCAAGGGCGAGCCGGCCGTCTTTGCCCCTGGCGAATCGGTCGAGCTGGTCGCCGACCCGCTGACCACCGCCGATTATCTCGCGCTCTGGGACGGCGTGAAGACAGGTTTCCCGGCGGGCATGGCCTACGTCGCTCGGATGGTGCTGATCGACTCCGACCAGCCTGAAGTCCAGGGGCGCCTGGTCACCGAGCGGAATTTCGGGCTGCGCCAGGTGGAAACCACGTGATGAGCGGCGCCCTGCTCGAGCAGCTGATGCTCCCTGCCCGGCCTGGTCTCCGCTTCCTCGACACCTATTCGGGCCGGGCGATCGTCGATGGTCTGCGCTGCACCCTTTACCGTCGCCGCGACCGACGCGCGCTTTGTCGGAGTGGTCACCCCGTCGGGCGTCCATCACTGGCCCGAACTCGCAGCCCCCTGGCGCCGCGAACCGGCCTCCCCACCTCTGCCGCCACAGTCCAGCCACAGCGAGTTGATCGTGGAAGACCGCTTCGACCGCTATCTACCCCTGCGCCTGCCATGGCCGCCCGAGCCGGACGGCGATTCAGCGCCGATCACCAACGTGACGCTCGCCTCGGCGCCGCAACGCAGTGCCCCACCCGGCGCCGCCACGCTGCACGGCCTGCTCACCGACGAGTCAGGCTTCCCTGCCGCCTGGGTGCGCGTTCTTGCTACCGACGCGCAGTCCCGGACCACCGTCGGCATGAGCGACGATGGGGGCAATGATTACCTTGCGGATGTTCCATGATCCGGACATCGGTGCCGAAGCCCTCGCTGCCGCAACACAAGGCAAACCGGTGCGCAGCGCCCCGCAGGCAGCCCTGCGCTAGGCCGGCCGCCGGTACTTCCGCCACGCGCTCCAACTGAAAACGAGAAGGCCGAGCCAGATGAGGCCGAAGCTGACCAGTTGCGCGACCTGCATCGGCTCGCCGAAGAGCCAGATCGCGGTCACGAACTGCAGCGTCGGGTTGATGTACATCAGCATGCCGACGGTTGCCAGATCGAGGCGCTGGGTCGCCGCAGCAAACGCCAACAACGGCAGGGCGGTGAGCGCACCGGCGCCAACCAGCAAGGCAGTGGTCGTCAGATCATGGCCGGCAAACCACAGCGGCTGCCCGTTCTGCGCCTGCCACCAGGCATACAGCCCACACACCGGCAGCATGGCCAGGGTTTCCAGCCAGAGGCCGGAGACGGCATCAACCGGCAAACGCTTGCGCACCAGGCCATAGGTGCCGAAAGTCCCGGCCAGGATCAGCGACACCCAGGGCAGGCTGCCAATGGCGATCACCTCGTTGGCGATCGCCGCCAGCGCCAGGGCGACCGAAAGCCATTCCAGCCGGTTCAGCCGCTCCTTGAGCACCACCAGGCCGAGGACCACGTTCACCAGCGGCGTCAGGAAATAGCCCAGGCTGGAGGCAACCACCTGCTGGTTGGCGACGGCCCACAGGAACACCAGCCAGTTGCTACCGATCAGCGCCGCGGCAAGGACCAGCATCAGCAACTGCCGCCAGCTCCCGAAAACCGCCGCGACCTTGTGCCACTGCCGACGCAGCGAGAGCAGCCCGCCGACAAACAGGCAGGCCCAGACGGCGCGGTTGCTCAGGACGTCCATCGGCGAAACGTGCGCGAGCTGGCGGAAGAACAGCGGGAAGAAGCCCCACATACCATAGGCGAGCAGGCCGAAACCGACGCCGGCCAGTTGGCGGCTGGTGTTCACTGGCGCAGGATGTCGAGCGCCGCCGAGCGATAGTCGCGTCGATAGAGCACGAGCATAATCAGCAGCGCGAGGACAGCGAGCAGCAGCGGACTGAACAGCCAGCCAGACGCGGCGAGACCGAAGTAGTAGGCCCGGATGCCGCGATTGAAGTCATCGCCCGCCAGGTTGTTGGCGCCGGCCAGCCGCTGCGCATAGCGCTCGATGCCCGGCTCCGACCGCTGACCGAGCGGTGCCGCGCCGACCAGAATCGAAAGCAGGTTGAACTGACGCAGCGACCACGTGAACTTGAAATAAGCGTAGACGAAACTGCCGAGCACCAGCATCAGCTTGATCTCCAGCATTTCCCGGTTGCCGGCGCCGGCAAAGGCCAGGTCGGCCGTAAAGTTCAACAGCCTGTCGGCAGCGCCGAGGGCGGCGACCAGGCCGGCGATGATGTAGATGGTGGTGTTGGCGTAAAAGGTGACGCTGGTCACCAGGTTGCCGATCAGCGTCGAGTCGGTGACCCGCACCTCCCGCGCCAGCATCTGGTAGGCCCACTCGAGCCGGAAGTCCTGGGTGCGGCGGATCAGACCGCCGGAGGCCCAGCGGCTATGCTCGGAAAACCAGGCATAGCCGGCCCAGCAGGCAAGAAAGGCAAGAAGGGCCAGCCAGTCAGCCAACGCGAGACGGTGGAGTGCTTGCATCAGCCCATCCTGCCAAAGAACAGCCCGGCTTACGGCAGGGTTGGGGCCTGGAAACGCTCGTCGCTGGTCAGCGTGTCGAGGAAGGCGACGAGCTGGTTGATCTCCCGATCAGAGAGCTTGCGGTCGATCAGCAGGCCGCTCTTGTTCGGGTCCGCCTTGCCGCCAGACGCCATATAGCGCACGGCCCCTTCGAGGCTGCTGACGCTGCCGTCATGGAAGTAAGGACCGGCGATGGCGACCGAACGCAGCGATGGCGTCTTGAACGCCGACAGATCCTTCGCATCCTTGCTCACCGCCTGGCGACCGGGATCCGGGTTTTTCTTGCCGGCTTCGAGCCCGATGTTGTGGAACAGACTGTCGCTGTACAACGGCGGCTTGTGGCAGGCGGCGCAGCCCGCCTTGCCGACGAACAGCTCGTGACCAGCCACCGCATCGGCGGACACGGCCGTGGTGTCGCCGGCGACATGGCGGTCCCAGGGCGCCTCGCCGCTGTTGAGCGTGCGCAGGAAGGCGGCGAGCGCTTTCGGAATGTTGTCCGCGTCCGGCGGGGCGCCAAAGACCTTCTGGAACGCGGCCTGGTAGCCGGGCACGGCGGCGATCACGGCGGCTGCCTTGACCGGGTCGGCACCGATCTGAGCCTTCCAGGCGGCCGTGATCTGGCCTTCCAGCGTCTTGGCGCGACCATCCCAGTACCATGAGGTGTAGTAGCCCGTGTTATAGACGCTGGGTGTGTGACGCGTATTCATGCCGCCGCCGACCTTGCGTGACAACGGCAAGCCGTCGGTCCAGCCCAGGTGCCGGTAGTGGCAGCCCTGGCAGGCCATGCTGCCATCCCCCGAAAGGCGCGGATCAAAGAACAGCTGCTTGCCGAGCGCAGCCTTTTCCGGCGTCGTCGGGTTGTCGGCCGGATCAGGCGGTGCCGGCAGGGCTGAAGAGCGGACGTAGCCGGCGCCTTCTTGCGACACGGTCACACAGCCCAGCACAGCGACGGCAACGCCGGCGGCGAGCAAGCACGCACGTAGTGGCTTTTTCATCTCTTTGTCTCCTCTTTGGTTGATCACGGAAATAGAGTAACACTACGAGCAAGTGCTCTGCGATCCCAAGTACAGCATAAAAAGGGGGTGAGTCAATTGGGGACTGAAAGCTGACCGTGCGCTCCCGCCGATTGCGTACCCTCAGCACTCCCCACCAGCCACACAGTCGGGCAGGACGCTTGCTGTGCAAGGCCAGCGAGGAACAGGAGAGACCGTGCCAGCGAAAAGCACACTGCACTGCACGGCGGGGAGGGACGACCAAGGGACGGTGAAGGCCAGGCATGAGCTACGAGAGCGAGCGGTCTGGTCTCTGCCCGCGCGGCGGCAGGAGGCTGGTTCCACCTGGGTTCCAAGCGACAATGACAGAAGGGACAGGCGTTCAAGCAGCTTGGTCATTGACGCGCCAATCTGCACGAATGCTGTTCTTTCGGCAGCGGCCCGTGGCCGAGCGATGGCCACGGTCGGGACATAGGGTGCAAGGTAAGCCACGGGCCCGCATTGGTCGGTTGCATCGTCTCGCTGGCGCTGTGCTCTGACGGCGGACATCATGGCAGCAGTGCCGGCAGGCAAGAAAGCAGCACACCTGATGTTGAAGGAACTGATGCGACCGTTGCCGGTTGAGTGATCGGGGCAGAGGTTGTCATTTGGGATGGGTGGTGAGTGATCGATAGCCAGTGTTGCATATTTCCTCTGTGTGCTGCCCGGCCCTCGCTAAAATGCAAGAATGTCGAAGCAGATTCCTCCTGCAACCCCGGAAATCAACCGTCTCAGAGCCGCTGCAGCCCTGATCCCCATCATTGAGTCTGGCCTGGCCGACTCGAAGTTCTCGGTGGAACGAGCTGCGCTCATGGCTTCGTTCTGCGAATGGGCGATCGAGGAGGTGCCTGACGATCCCGAGGTCGTGAAACTGGCGGAGACGGTGGGCAAGGGCCTGAAACGCCTCAGGATGGGGTTGGCTCCTGTCGCATGAAAGCTCTCGGTCGCCGGTCACGACAAAGCCGGGTTCGGCTGATGGAACGGCGAGAGGAACGTCTTCAAGACGAGCGCTGTGGGTCGGCTCACGGCCAGGAAGAAACGGTGGCGCCACTTCCCCGAAGCCGTCGTTGACCTGGGGTGATCGACCGCAACCGGTCATTCGGCTGGGGATGTTGATTTCCTCGCCTGACCGACCGCTACGCGTCGGGCAGCCGCCGGTGGGTTTTGGATAGCGTCCGTCGGCAGTCGGCCACAAGCGGCCGGTCGAAGTGGGAATTCAACCCAATTTTGAATGGCGGGTAGCGGGCCGATACCTGTCAAAGACGATGCCGAACTGGGAGCGCGCAAAAACCTCTTAACCAGGCACGAATACTGCCGGACTGATGTTGAAGAACCTGGCCAGTTTCCCAGCCAGGGTCGCGCTGATCTTTCGCTTGCCGGAGAGAATTGCCGAAAGGTTGCTCTGTGGGACGATTTCCGCGAGATCGCCTTGCTTCAGGCCGCGCAATTCGATCAGGTAGCGCAGAACCTCATTGGGCTCGGAAGCTTCGATGGCGAAGTGGTTGGTGTCATAGTCGGCCACCAGTTCGCTGACGAGATCAAGAAGCCCTGACAAAGCGTGATCCTCCTGGTCGCCGATCATGTCCAGCAAACAGTTCATCAGCGAAACCGTACGGTCATACTCTTCATCAGTACGAATCGGACGCAGATGGGCGATGCGATCAAACGCAGCCCAAGTCTTTTGCAGGGCCTTGATGTCCAGAGTAGCAGTAGCCGTTGTCATGGTTATACCTTGCCTTTCCTGTATCGTTTGCACCAGTCGTCGTATTCCCGGTGAGTCATTACCCAACGCACGAACATCTTGCCGTCGCGGTAGCGAACGATGACAACGACCCGATAGTTATTGCCGCCGACATCGAACACGGTATAAGGCGGAACATAATCCGCACTGCCAAAGCTCTGCCGCAGATCAGCAAAGTCGGCAAAGCGTGAATTCTCGGCAACGGTGTGCCAGTTGCGCAAAGACTGCTCGGCTTCAGGATGCCTGTGCCAGAAGTCACGCAGCATCTTTAGTGAAATGATGTGCATAATGCGAGTATATCCAAACGATATAATTGCGGCAAGCGCAACCTCTTAACGGATTTCAGATTTGACTCCAGTCGGACCATAGCCGTCACTAAGGCAGAGCGGCGTGAATGGCCGCTTGACCGGCCAAAGTCGAAGCCCTGAAGAAGCTAAAGCCACCCACTCATCTCGTTCAAGTCCCGCGCGTCTGACGGTGCCTGCCGAATGACCTGTTTGCGGCAAGCGGTTCCGGCGGAATGGACCCACCGTAGTCTCCCGGCGTTCGGTTGGACAACCGGCCGCTGCGCGTCGGCGATGTGACGTCCGGAATCATCGGCAGCGCAGGGCCTGAAACTGCGTCGAAAAACGTCGGCGACGGCGTTTCAGCTTGGTCCTTTCCCGGCATTGATGCTGACTTCAAGCGCGGCGACGCCGGCACGCGCCACCTGAGCGTCTTCACCAGCCTTGACGCCGGAAACGCCAACCGCACCGATGACCATTGCGTCGCACAGGACGGGCTAGACTCAAACGGGCCTGGGTCGACTTATGTTGATGAGATCAATACCTCCGTCCCTGTCCTGCCGGGCAACCGAAACAGCGCAGAAGTTTGTTGATCAATCTATTGGTGTGGAAGTCTAGGCCGGACGGCGGCAATGCAGCATGAAGCGGTCGGATGGCTTCTAGATGTCATGAGGCCGCTGAGGGTCGTAAGCAGACCTGAAGTTGCAGGACTTGCTGCGCTGTTTCCGATGAAGCGATCGGGGTAGCGGGAGCAGTTTGAAGTTGGGGGGCAGTGATCACTTCAAGGCACGAAGGTGCTCGAACGGCTCCGAACGTGTGTTAGGCCAAGCCATGTCAATTGGCTTGACTTCCTGAATCACCGTTTACCTGACCCAGCCGCACTGTCGTTGCGGGAGAGCGAGGCTTCTGCCGATCCGGCTTGCGCATCCTGGTCAGAGCCAGCGTTCGGTTTTTTTGTGCAAAGAAAAATCGTGGGACGAAGTAGGAAAATGATAACTGACGATGAAGGTCGAAAGAGGCGGCGGGCATATGAAATCGCCAAGCAAAATTCGAAAGACCGTGGCGTAGAGCTAACGCCAGAAACCGAAGAACTTTCGAAACGATTCATCAATGGCGAGATCAGCGAGTAAGCCCCGCAGTTCCTGATCTATCAGCCTCGAAAGATCACCCGATTTCGCCCTTCTTCCTTGGCTAGATACAAGCGCCGATCCGCGACCCGCACCAACTCCTCGACACTGATTTCCCCCTCCCCCACCAACTGACTCGCCGCGACCAGGCCGACGGAGACGGTGACCGGGATCCGCTCGCGATTGAAGATGAAATCGGTGTTGGCCACCGCCTGCCGCAACCGCTCGGCAAACTGGAGGCCGTTCTGCAGGCCACCGATGGAGAATCCGTAGAACTCCTCGCCGCCATAGCGTCCGATCTCGTCCTCATGCCGCTTGGTGGCCCGCATCACCTCCGCGAAGCCGACCAGAACCTGGTCCCCGGCCTGATGGCCATGGATGTCGTTCACCGCCTTGAAATGATCCAGGTCCAACAACAGAAAGACGAAGTCCTTGATGTGACCGCGATGGAGATTGCCGATATTCATCTCGATGATCCGCTGGAGGATGGTCCGTTTCGGCAACTTGGTCAGTTCGTCGAAATAGCCGATTTTTTCCAGCAACTCCTTCTGTTCCATCTCCTTGGTGACCTCGGTCAGGCAGCCAATGGAGAGACAGATCTGGTCCTCGGCAAAGACCTCGATGTTGGCCTGGTCCTTCAGCCAGATCGTCTTTCCCCCCGGCAAGGCCAGTTGATAGACGAACTCCACCGCCCCCGCCTTCTTCACTGCCTCGCGCAGGCCGGCCTGATCGCCCCGTAACTCGGCCCGTGTGACGATCTCCTCCTTGACCCTGCTCTCCCGATCCGCGTACCGGTAAAGCCGCCGATCGACGATGCTCTGCCGAAAAACCTCGTCGACTTCCCCTCGATCGCAGCCGAGAAGGGCGAGAAACCGCGCGCCGACATATTCATACCAGATGATCTTCTCGTGCTCGCGCCAGGCGGCGATATAGGGCACGATCGGCGAGGCAATCTTTTCCAGGGCTGTCATGGCGGCGACACACTCCGTCAGCCGCCGGCACAGCCGCGGCGAAAACCCGCCCGCGAGAATCTTCCCGCCCGGCCCGGCCAGATCGGTCGCGATTGTCCGTCCCTTACCCTTGCTCATGGTCCCCCCTCGCGTTTAACGGCCGACTCCAGCTGCCACGGCGGCGCCGACCTTGTCAGGCACTGTCCGGGACCGGCTGAAGGTCTTGCCGCTGGCCGGCCTGCTTGATCAGCCTGTCACCACCCGGTTGCGACCCTGAGCCTTGGCATCGTAGAGCAAGCGGTCGGCACGCTCCAGCGTCTGGTTCACACATTCACCCGAACGGTGTTCAGTCAGCCCGGCGGAAAAGCTGATCTGCAGGACGTCCTCGCCAAAAACGGGCGCCAGCTTCGCCACCTGCTCGCGCAGGCGCTCCACGGTGGCTCCGGCAAGCGAGATGCCGGTCTCCGATTGCATCAGCACAAACTCCTCCCCACCCCAGCGCGCCAGCACATCCGAGCGGCGCAAGACCGCCTGCGCGGTGTCGGAAAAGGCGCGCAGGACGGCGTCACCCGCAGCATGGCCATAGCGGTCATTCACGCGTTTGAAGTGATCCATGTCGATCAGCGCGAGGCAAAATCCCTGTCCCGAGCGCAGGCTGCGTTGAGTTTCCTGCTCCAGCAGGACCACCATGTGACGGCGATTCAACAAGCCGGTCAAATCATCATGCGCGGCCATGAGTTGAATCTGTTCGAGCGCCACGGTCAGCTCCTGCTTTTGCTCACCCAATCGGCGGCGAATGCGGCTCAAACGCCCGGCCAGGACCGAGACCGCTGGAACGACAATAACCAGCATCATGAAATGCGCGAGTTCAACCGTCGGCGGGTATGCGTCCGGGCTGATCGAAGCCATCAAAGCCATGCTCAGGCCGAACGCGAGCAAAGCATAGATGCTGATGCCCAAAGCGCTGATGGTGCCTAGGCCGAACATCCCGAACATCAGAATAATCAGCAAATTGGGAAACGCGATTGCACGTACCGGGCCCATCAGCGCATAGCCGGTCGCGCTGCAGACAATCGCAATCGCCATCTGCGGCAACGTCAGTGATGGATCCTTGAAACGCCGTGACCAACCGCAGCGAATGGCCAGATAGACCATGACGATGGCGAACAGCGAACTCAGCGTCCAAACGTACAAAGGACCACGTGGCCGGTCCAGCACCCAGGCCGCCCAAAGTACAACCACCATGCCCATCAGCATCAGCAAGAGGGCCAAGCCTGTCTGCGCCAGGCGCAAGCGCATGGCGCGGTCGGTGCCCAGCAACAGGTCACCAAGGTACTGACTCACGAACGCAGGGCGACGCATTGCCGTGGCATCCCAAGTTGGGTTGGTGGCGCTTCCTCTGACCCTTGCAGAAGCGAAGTGCTTTACCTCGGGAAGCGCGGCGGTCGGCGCCTTGAGCGCTGGGCACACACTGCAGAATCCTGCACCGCTCAGTCGCAACCCTGATCGACGCGCCATCCAGGTCAAGGGGCAATACTACAACGACTTCACCGAATGTCCCGCCGGCTCGCGCGGCTTCTTCTTTCCGGGCCAGGCGCACGGCGGTCGCGCCGCTGTGTGCAGCACGCCATGTCACCTCCTGCTCCAGCCGACCCGCCGTGGGATACTCTAGCTTTTTCGGGGTGCCACATGGCCATCAAGTCCACCATCTTCAAGGTTGACCTCCAGCTTGCCGATCTTGATCGAGGGCACTTTTCAGACTACGGCCTGACGCTCGCCCGCCATCCGTCCGAGACCGACGAGCGGATGATGATTCGGCTGCTGGCTTTCACGCTTTACGCATCGCCAACACTGGTCTTCGGACGCGGCCTGTCGACCGAGGACGAGGCGGATCTGCAGGATATCGACGCAGCAGGCAACGTCGAGCGCTGGATTGATGTCGGATTACCGGCTGAGAAGGCCATTCGCCGCGCCTGTGGTCGTTCGCGCAGGGTGATTGTCGTCAGCTATGGCGGCAGAGCAGCGGACATCTGGTGGCGACAGAATTCGGAGAAGCTGGTGACTCAGCCCAATCTGCACGTCCTCTCGTTGAGCCCAGGTGAGAGCCAGGCCCTGGCCGGTCTGGCCGAACGCGGCATGCGCCTGCAATGCACCGTTCAGGATGGTCTGATCTGGCTGGGCAACCAAAGGCAACAGATCGAACTGGCACCGAAAGTCCTGTTCTCGTCGAATCCATAGAGATCCTCCCTCAGGCCTTCGTTCGCCCCCGGTAGCAACTTTCTTCTTCCGGCAACCCGTCGACCACCCGGCTCACGCCACACCGAATACCGCCTCCCAGAGTGCGCGCACGGCTTCGATGCTGCGGCTGACCGAGGCGCGTTCGACGCGGGCGCGACGGCCGGCGTTGAGCCGCAGGACGTGTTGCATGCGGCGAAACTCGCGGTAGGCGCTGCGCACCGGTTCGGCGAGGTTGGCCGGAATCAGGCCCAGTTCGGCAGCGATCCCGAGCAGGGCGATGTTGCCGAGGTTGCCGCACAGCCGGGGATACCGGTGCGCATGGCCAAGGATCAGATACTGGACGATGAATTCGACGTCGATCAGGCCGCCACGATCGTGCTTGATGTCGAAAGACTCCTCGCTTCCTGAAGCGTGTTGGTCGAGCATGCGCTTGCGCATCGCCAGCACTTCATCGCGAAGCGTGACCAGATCACGCACCCGGCACAGGACCTCGATGCGGATGGCCTCGAACTGCTCGCCGACAGACGGGTCGCCGGCGCAGAAGCGGGCCCGCGTCAGGGCCTGGTGTTCCCAGACCCAGGCGTGCTGCATTTGATAGTCGCGAAACGCTTCGATCGGCGAGACGAGCATGCCCGAATCGCCGTTCGGGCGCAGGCGCAGGTCGACCTCGAAGAGCATGCCGGCCGACGTCTGGGTCGACATCCAGGTACTCATCCGCTGCCCGAGACGGGCATAGAGTTCGCCGGCGTCGGGCTCGGGATCGTTGTGCAGGTAGACCAGGTCGAGGTCGGAAGCGAAGCCGAGTTCCTTGCCGCCGAGCTTGCCATAAGCGATGACCGCGAAGCGCGGCGGGCGCTCGGGATGGGGATGGCGCTGCTTCAGCTTGTGCCAGCAGAGATCCATCGTCGTCTGCACCATGATGTCGGCGAGTTCGCTGAGGCGGTCGGCGAGGTGCTCGACGGTGTGCATGCCGGCGATGTCCTGCGCCAGGAAGTGGAAAACCTGCGCGTGGTGCGTTTCACGCAGGATGTCCATTTCGCGCTCAATGTCGTCGACGTGCAGGGCCAGGCGCGAGTGCAGATCCTGGCGGAATCGCTGCCAGTCGGTGGTGACATCAAAGATGCGCGAATCGAGCAGTTCGTCGAGCAGAATCGGGTGCCGGGTCAGGTAGTCGGCGGCCCACGACGAGCTGCCGATCAGTTCGGCGAGCTTCATCAGCGCCTGCGGATACTGCTGCAGCAGGGCCAGATAGGCGCCGCGCCGGCTGATCGTATCGAGGAAATCGAGGCCGCGCTGCCAGGTCGCGTCAGCGTTGCCGGTGGCCGCAGCGGCGTCGATCAGGCGTGGCCCGAGGGCATCGAGGCGCTCGCGGTTGCTCGCCGGCAACTGCAGGTAGCGGCCGCTCTGGCGGAAGCTCTGCAGACGTTCGAGCATTGCCTGTGGCTGGCGGAAACCCAGCGTGGACAAGCGCTCGAGCGAATCGTCGCCGGTCACCGGGTCGTCCCAGATTCCGGCCAGCGGATGCCGGCCCTCCTCCGGCTCCGAGAAGACCTGCTCGAAATGGCGGGCGACGGTCGTCCGGTGGCCGTCGAGAACGAGCAGAAACCCTTGCCAGTCGGCGCAGCCCATCGAAGCGGCGATCTGCTGGCGCTCTGCGTCAGAGCCCGGCAGGCGATGCGTCTGGGCATCATCCACGTATTGCAGACGGTGCTCGAGGCGGCGCAGGAACTCATAGGCGGCTGCCAGCTCGCGCTCGGTCTCCGTCGGTAGCAGACGACGTTCGGCGAGCAGGGCGAGAACCTGCAGTGTCGGCCGGGTCTGCAATGCCGGTTCGCGACCGCCGCGGATCAGCTGGAAGACCTGGGCGATGAACTCGATTTCGCGAATGCCGCCCGGACCGAGCTTGATGTGATCGGCCATGTCCTTGCGCGCGACCTCGCGGCGAATCTGGGCATGCAGGTCGCGCATGGCATTGATCGCGCCAAAGTCCAGATACTTGCGGAAGACAAACGGGCGGCCGATGCTCTGGAGGGCCGTGACCCATTCCGGCTGCAGGTTGACGCCTTCGTTCATCACCCGGGCCTTGATCCAGGCGTAACGTTCCCATTCGCGGCCTTGCGTGATGAAGTAGTTTTCCAGCGAACCGAGCGAGCCGACCAGCGCTCCGGAGTCGCCGTTCGGTCGCAGGCGCATGTCGACCCGGAAAACCTGACCGTCTTCGCTGAGGTCCCCCAGGGCGCTGATCAGGCGCTTGCCGAGGCGCAGGAAGAAATCGTAGTTGTCTAGCCGACGACCCTTGCCGCCAGTCTGCCCCTCCTCGGGATAGACGAAAATGTAATCGACATCGGACGAGACGTTCAGCTCGCGGCCGCCGAGCTTGCCCATGCCGATGACCAGCAGCCGCTGCGGCTGGCCGCGGCTGTCGAGCGGTTCGCCGAACAGCTCGCTCAGCTGCCGATGGAAGAAGTCGAGCGCGAAGTTGGTGGTCACATCGGCGAGCTGGGTCATGCTTTCGACAACTTCGCTCAACGGCGCCAAGTCGCCGAGATCACGCACGATCAGGGTGGCCATCACGCGCTGGCGTAACTGCCGCAGGGCGCGCTTCAGGCTCTCGTCGCTGGCTGGCGCGGCCTGCGCGAGAAAGTCGCTCATCTGCGCCGCGGTAACCGGCTGCGCGGCATGCTCGCCAAGCCAGTTCGCGATCTGCGGGCGGGCCGCAAGCAGCTGGCGCAGGTAGCGGCTGTGAGTCTGGGCGGTCTGCCAGGGTGAATGAAGCGCGCCGGGATCGGCGCCGCGGGGATCGATGTGGGGTTCCATGAGTGTCTCGTCGGGTGATCTGCTCGATCGGGCCTGTGCTGCCGGAACTGAAGACCCACAGCAAAGCCGTTACAATGCGTGGTTCAATCGTCCGACCGGGTATCCCGACATTCTAGTGACGCTCACCGACTGTTGGCAAAAGTCTCGCTGCGCTGGCCCAATCTGATGCGCAACGAGGAACTGCGCCCGGCGCTCTACCATCGCTTGCACTATCTGGTGCCGGTGATTTCGCATCCGACGGCGCGTTTGATCGGGCGCCTTGCGCTGCGTGGCCTGCTGCTGCTCTATTTTGCTTTCGTGCTGCTGATTCTGGCGTTGCGCTATCTGATCCTGCCGAACATCGAGAGCTATCGGCCCGAGATCGAGCGCCAGGTCAGTCAGGCACTCGGGCTGTCGGTCGGCATCGGGGGCATCGAGGCCAGTTGGCAGGGACTCAATCCTGACCTGATTCTGTCCGATGTCCGGATCGCCGATGCGCAAGGACAGCCGGCACTGGCCTTCAGCCGCGTCGAGAGCGTCCTTTCCTGGTCGTCACTGCCGCGGCTGCAATTGCGGCTGAGTCTGCTGCGCCTCGACGAACCAACGCTCCACCTGCGCCGCGACGTCGACGGCCAGTTCTATGTCGCGGGGATCGCGGTCAACCAGCAGGGCAGCGACAACGATGTTGCCGACTGGGTGCTGGCCCAGAAGCGCATTCGCATCAATGGCGCAACGGTGGTCTGGGAGGACGCCAGGCGAAATGCGCCGCCGCTGATCCTCGAGGATCTGAACCTGGCCCTCGACAACAATGGACGCAAGCACCGTTTCGGCCTGACTGCCCTGCCACCGGCCGAACTCGCCTCGAAGCTGGACCTGCGGGGTGATTTTCACGGCCGGTCGATGTCGGACGCCGCCTCCTGGAAGGGCCAGGCCTTCGCCCAGATCGACTACGCCGATCTGGCCGTCTGGCGCGCCTGGATCGATTACCCGGTGGCCTTGCCGCATGGTCGGGGCGCGGTGCGGGCCTGGGTGGGGTTTGCGGATGGTGGCTTGCAGGAGCTGACGGCCGACGTCTCGCTCGACGACGTCAATCTTCGCCTGGCGAAGAACCTGCCGGCGCTTGAGCTGGATCATCTGTCCGGACGCATTGGCGCGCGCTTTTCGCCTTCGGGGGTGCGGGTTGACGGACGTCGCGTCGAACTGGTGACGCGGCGGCCTGGGCGGAGTACCGAGGCCCCAGTGCAGAGCATCCGCATTGAACCGACTGATTTTCACCTGGAGTGGCAGCCCCAGACGGCTGGCAGCAAGTCGGTCCGCGGCAGTGCCACCGCCAGCGCCCTGGAACTGGGCGCACTGGCGAGCCTTGCTGCCTACCTGCCGCTCGATGCGGGTTCGCGCCAGTTGCTGAACGACTACGCACCGCGCGGCCAAGTCAGCGAACTGCGTGCCAGTTGGCAGGGCGACGCAGAAGCCCTGCAGACCTATTCGCTGAAGAGCCGTTTTGATGACCTGGCGTTCAAGCCCGGCAGAGGTTTCCCGGGCGTCACGGGCTTGTCCGGCTCACTTGAGGCCAGCGAACAAGGAGGTACTGCGCAGCTTCGCTCGCAGCAGGTGAGCGTCGACCTGCCCGACGTCTTTCCCGAATCCTCGATCGCGCTCGACACCTTGAATGCGCAGACCAAGTGGAAGATCCACCAGGGAGCGCTGGCCGCCGAGTTGTCGCGCGCCGAGTTCGCCGGCCCCGACGCGGCTGGCTCGGCACAGGGAACTTACCGCAACGGCGGTGAGGGACCAGGCCACATCGACCTGACGGCGACGCTGACCCGCGCCGACGCGCGTGGCGTCTGGCGCTACCTGCCGGCGGCAATCAACGCCGATGCCCGGCATTGGGTTCGTGACGCACTCAAGGAGGGGACAGCCAGCGAGGCCAGGCTGATCCTGAAGGGAGATCTGGCCAACTTTCCCTTTCTCGACCGCAAACAGGGCCAGTTCCTCGTCACCGTCAAGGCACAGGGCGTCACCCTGGACTACGGCACCGGCTGGCCGGTGATCAGCGACCTCGACGCCGATCTGCGTTTCGAGGGCGTGGGCATGGTGGTACAGGCGAAGCGCGGATCGATTCTGGGCGCCACGCTGTCACAGACCAGCGCCGAGATTCCCGACTTCGATGCCCCGGTATCCACTCTGAAGGTCAAGGGCCGCGCCGAGGGAGAGACTTCGGAGTTCCTCAAGTTCATTGAACAGAGCCCGGTCGCGGCCCAGATTGACCACTTCACCGAAAACATGCGTGCCAGCGGCAAGGGTCGCCTCGACATTGCGCTGGTCATTCCGCTCGAGGAGGCACGGCTGGGCGATTCCAGGATCGATGGCACCTATACCTTTCTGGCCAACGAGGTGACCGTCGATCCGGCGCTGCCGCCGCTGCGGCAGGTCAAGGGCAGCCTGCAGTTCTCCGAGAAGGATCTGCGCGTACCGGAGATCAACGCGCTGCTGTTTGGCGGCCCGGTCAGGATCAAGGGGGCAACGCAGGGCGGCAAGGTGCTGATCACCGCCAACGGTACGCTGGCCATCGACGACTTGCGGCGACGCCTGGAAATGCCGTTGCTCGACAGTCTCTCCGGGACGACGCCCTATCGCGCCGAGGTGCGGGTGCAGAAGCGCGACGTTGAACTGTTGCTGGACTCGAATCTGGTTGGCGTCGCTTCCACCCTGCCGGAGCCGCTGGGCAAGAATGCCGGCGAAGCGATGCCGCTGCGTTTCGAGAGCTCACTGCTGCCAACGCCCGCGCCGCGTGGCGGCCAGGCAATCGTTCGCGACCAGTTGCGCGCCACTCTCGGCAATGTATTGAGCATGCAAATGATCCGGCGCAAGCAGGGAAAGGACACTCATCCCGAACGTGGTGCGATCATGATTGGTCGGCCGCTGGCGCCATTGCCGGAACGTGGCATCACAGTCGGGATCACCGCCAGGAAGCTGAATGCTGACTACTGGCAGAAAATACTCGGCAGCCGTGGCAAGGAAGGCAGCGCTGGATCCGCCGCCGACGTTCCGGTCTCGGTCGATCTCAAGGCCGACGAAGTCGTCCTGCTCGGCGGCTCCTACACTGGCGTCAGCGTCGGCGCTTCGGGCGCGACTTCCCTGTGGCGGGGTACGGTGCAGTCGGATCAGGCGGTGGGCAGCTTTCTCTGGGATGGCTCGGGGGCCGGCAAGCTGAAGGCGCAGTTCAGGAAATGGCGCCGTCCGGAGGCGGTGGGCGAGGAAGTGGGGCCCGCCGAAGCGCTCAAGGAACTGCCGGCGCTCGACATCGTGGTCGACGATTTTTCGGTCGGCGATCATCGCTTCGGGCGTCTGGACGTGCAGGCCCATAACGATGGCGGTATCTGGCGGATTGACCGGGTCGACCTGCGCAACCCTTATGGCAACCTGTCCGGCAGTGGTCAGTGGCAGATCAGCGCGGCCAACCGCACGCAACTCGATTTCACGCTTGACAGCAGCGATGTCGGCAAACTGCTTGAGCGGCTCGGCTACGTCGGTGCCGTGCGTGCCGGCCGCGCGACCTTGCAGGGAAAGATCGGCTGGAACGGGCCACCGAGTCGACTGGACTACGCGACCTTGAGTGGCGAAATGAAGCTCGAAGCGAGCAAGGGGCAGTTTCTGAAGATTGACCCCGGGGCGGGCAAGCTGCTCGGCCTGATCAGTTTGCAGAGCCTGCCGCGTCGCTTCACGCTTGATTTCGGCGATGTCTTCAGCCAGGGTTTTGCTTTCGACAGCATCAGTGGCAGCATGATCGTGAAGAGCGGCGTGATGCGCACCGATCGCCTGCAGATTGACGGCCCCTCTGCGCGCGTCGTGATGCGCGGCGAAGCCGACCTGAAGAATGAAACCCAGCATCTCAATGTGACCGTGCAGCCCGATCTGGGCGCCAGTGCCGCTTTGGGTGTCGCCATCATCAATCCGCTGGCCGGCATTGCTACCCTGCTGGCGGACAAGATCCTGCAGGGCCCGCTCAACAAGGTTTTCAGTTTCGAGTATCTGGTCACCGGCAAGTGGGACGACCCCAAGGTCGAGCGAATCACTCGCTCGACGGTCCCCGGAGCAGCGCCCGAGATCAACGCCGCCAACCCCACCGGAGCAAGCCATGCCCCCGTCCAGTAGTGAGCTGACAGCCGCGTCGCAGCCTGTCCCCACGTTGCGGGTTGCTGCCCTGCAGATGGTTTCGACGCCACGCGTCGACGAGAACCTTCGGACCGCCGCAGCCCTGATGCGCGAGGCCGTGGCGCAGGGAGCAGCGTTGCTGGCGCTGCCGGAATACTTTGCGATCATGGGCATGAGTGACCGGGACAAGGTCCGCGTGCGCGAGCACGTGGGCCACGGCCTGATCCAGGATTTCCTGGCAGCAAGCGCCCGCGAACACGGGGTGTGGCTGATCGGCGGCTCGCTTCCCCTGTGGGCCGACAGTCCCGACAAGGTTCTCAATTCAAGCCTGGTATACGATCCCCACGGTCAGTGCGTGGCGCGCTACGACAAGATTCACCTGTTCGGCTTCCGCCAGGGGGCCGAGGCCTACGACGAGAGTGCGACCATCGAGGCGGGTCGACAGCCGGTCGCCTTCAGCACGCCTTTTGGTCGCGTCGGCCTGTCGATCTGCTACGACCTCCGCTTTCCGGAGCTTTATCGTGCGCTCGGTGTCACAGACTTGCTGGTGATCCCGGCCGCCTTTACCGAGACCACCGGGCGGGCACACTGGGAGATCCTGCTGCGTGCACGGGCGATCGAGAATCAATGTTACGTGCTGGCCGTCGCCCAGGGTGGCCGGCACGAAAACGGGCGTGAAACGCATGGCAACAGCATGCTTATCGATCCCTGGGGCACGATCATCGACCGCAAGCTGAAGGGACCAGGCGTCGTCATCGGCGACCTCGAGCGCGGTCGCCTGGCCGAAATCCGGGCCAGCCTGCCGGCACTCAGACACCGCGTCATGTGAGCCACAGCCCACACCGCACCAACCATGGAAAGTCAATGAACGCAAGAGCTCAAACCCTTCTCGCACAGGCCCGCAAGACCCTGCTCACACCCTACGGCCTCGATGTCGCCGACCTGACACCAGTATTCGGCAAGATCATGGCGCATCAGGTCGACTATGCCGACCTCTATTTCCAGTACAGCCGTTCCGAGGCCTGGAGCCTCGAAGAGGGCATCGTCAAGGCCGGCAGTTTCAGCATCGACGAGGGGGTCGGCGTACGCGCGCTGTCGGGTGAGAAAACCGCTTTTGCCTACTCCGACGATATCAGCGCCCAGGCACTGGGCGACGCAGCGGCAGCGGTGCGGGCGATTGCCGCGGCCGGGCAGGAGCGGCGCGTGCCAGCGTTGAAGAAAGCAACGAGGGGACATCGCCTCTACGTGCCGCACGATCCGCTTGCTTCACTCGACGCGGCCAGCAAGGTCAGACTGCTCGAGCGGCTGGAAACGCTGGCCCGTGCCGAGGACTCGCGGGTGACGCAGGTGATGGCACACCTCGCCGGCGAGTACGAGGTGGTCCTGGTCGCCGGCAGCGACGGCCGGCTGGCGGCCGACATTCGCCCGCTGGTGCGCGTCTCGCTGACCGTCATCGTCGAGGCGGATGGGCGGCGCGAACAGGGGTCAGCGGGGGGCGGGGGGCGCACCGATTACGATTTTTTCACCGACGATGTTCTGCACGGCTACGCCCGCGAGGCGGTCCATCAGGCGGTGACCAATCTGGTCGCCCGGCCAGCGCCGGCGGGTACGATGACCGTCGTCCTCGGTGCCGGCTGGCCTGGCATCCTGTTGCACGAGGCGGTGGGTCATGGCCTCGAGGGCGATTTCAACCGCAAGGGAAGTTCGACCTTTGCCGGTCGAGTCGGCAGCCGCGTCGCGGCGAGAGGCGTCACCGTCATCGATGACGGCACCCTCGCCGAGCGACGTGGTTCGCTGAACATCGACGACGAGGGCAATCCGACACAGCGTACGGTCCTGATCGAGGACGGCATCCTGAAGGGTTACATGCAGGACAGTCTCAACGCCCGTCTGATGGGTGTCGCCCCGACCGGCAATGGCCGCCGCGAATCCTTCGCGCATCTGCCGCTGCCACGGATGACCAACACCACCATGTTGAACGGCGACAAGAGCGTCGAGGAGATCATCAAGTCGGTCAGGAAGGGGATTTACGCGGTCAATTTCGGTGGCGGCCAGGTCGATATCACCAACGGCAAGTTCGTCTTCTCGATGTCCGAAGCCTACCTGATCGAGGACGGCAAGGTGACGACGCCGGTCAAGGGCGCAACGCTGATCGGCAGCGGGCCGGAAGCAATGAACCAGGTTTCGATGATCGGCAACGACATGCGTCTGGACCCGGGCGTCGGCACCTGCGGCAAGGATGGCCAGAGCGTGCCCGTCGGCGTCGGCCAGCCGACCTTGCGTATCGACGGACTGACGGTCGGCGGTACGGCCTAGCTGGCCATCATCCTGATCTGGCCGGATAGACGGGTCGTTGGTCGCTCTGAGGGATTCTGGGGAACACGATGACTGGAGAAGCGCTCGCCCGCAGGGGATGCCAAGCCTTGCGAAGACTATAATCGGGCGCTGGTTTATCCTCAATCCACCCTCGCCATGATCCTGACCCGTCGTTGCCCGAAATTCTCCGCGCCACTCGCATGGCTGCTGCTTGTTGTTTGTCTGTTTCTGGCCGGCACGGGCGCACCCGCCCTCGCCGCCGACGAAGCACGCCCGCCGGAGGCGACTCTCCATTACCACTTCCGGCCGATTGTCACCTTCCGCGCGAGCTTCGTCGGAGCAACACCCGAACGCCGCGTGCAGCGGGCACTGAGCCGGATCGATGCCCTGCCACCCGGCCCGATGGAGCTGGCGATCGAGCAAACGCCGTTCTCAATCGAGAACAGCCGCGGCATCAACCTGCATATTGGCGAGTGGGTTCTGTTCAACGTCCTTGAAGGTGATCTCGACCCGGAGGAGAAGATCTCGCTCGAGGAGCTGGCCCGTCGCAGTGCCGGAGAGCTGGGCGCAGCCCTGCAGGCAGCCAGCGCGCAGCGGCGTCCGGTGGTGGTGTTGACGGGTGTCGGGCTGTCGCTGCTGGCGACGGCGCTGGCGCTGGTCCTTCTCTGGCTGATTCGTCGGGCAACCGCATGGATGGTCGGTCACTTTCAGCAGGCGATCGAGGCGCATCCCGAGTCGAGCGCTTTCCGCTGGGCGCGTTACGCCTGGTTGCTGGTGCAGCGTGTCGCGCAACTGCTGATGGGTTTCCTGTGGTTGAGCGTCGCCTACCTCTGGTTGACCTTCGTGCTGGCGCGCTTTCCGCTCACCGAGCCCCTGGGCGACCGCCTCACCGACTTCCTGTTCGGCTTGCTCGACACCCTCGGCTCGGGCATCCTCGGCGCCATCCCGGCGCTGACCACGGCCGTCGTCATCCTCTTCCTGACCAAGGCCTTCAACGACGCGATCGGCAATTTCTTCAAAGCCGCCCGCGCCGGTCGGGTGCAGGTGCCCGGCCTGCATCCGGAGACGGTAAACGCCACCCACCGGATCGTCACCATCATCGTCTGGGGACTCGGCATCGCCGTCGCCTACCCCTTCATTCCGATGTCCGACAGCGATGCCTTCAGGGGCCTGTCGGTGATGTTCGGTTTCATGCTGACGCTCGGCTCGGCCGGAATCGTCAACCAGTTGATGAGCGGCCTGGTGCTGGTCTATTCACGGGCGCTTTCGGTCGGTGACTTCGTCGATCTCGGCGAGACCGTCGGCGTGGTCAGCGAGGTCGGCGCCTTGTCAACCAAGATCATCAACATGCGCAACGAGGAAGTGACGATTCCCAACGCGGTGCTTGTCGGCAGCTCGATCAAGAACTACTCGCGACTGGCTGGCGCGCGCGGCACCCTGGTATCCACCCAGGTGACCATCGGTTACGACACGCCGTGGCGCCAGGTGCATGCCATGCTGATTGCGGCCGCCGAGCAGACGCCTGGCCTGCGGACCACCCCGAAGCCCTTCGTCTACCAGCGCGGCCTGTCCGACTGGTACGTCGAGTATGAACTCTTCGCCCACATGGATAAACCACTCGAGCGAGTGCCGGTATTGTCGGCACTGCACGCCAACATTCAGGACCAGTTCAATACCTACGGGGTACAGATCATGTCGCCGCATTTCGTCATGCAGCCTGGCAACAACGTGGTGGTACCGCGCGAGCAATGGCACGCGCCACCGGCAACGCCGGATGTCGCTCCACCACAGGCCTGATCCCGGGGAATAGTTCGCCCGCCTCCCGAGTCCTGACCACCTGGTTTCATCGCCCGACCGGCCGGGAATTCCAGATGGTCGGCACGAGCACCGATACCTTCTCCTGTCTTCGCAGAAAGTCCCGATGATCAGCTTTGCCGTGACCGTCTTCCTGTCGGCGTTTCTGTTGTTTCAGATCCAGCCGATCATTGCCAAAATGATCCTGCCGTGGTTCGGCGGTTCTTCTTCGGTGTGGAGTACCTGCCTGGTCTTCTTCCAGGCCACACTCCTTCTCGGCTATCTCTATGTTCACCTGCTGCACGAGTGGCTCCCTCCCCGTCGCCAGAACGTGGTCCATTGCGTGCTGCTGGCGTTGAGCCTGGCGACCCTGCCGGTGGTTGCCGATCCGGCATGGAAGGAGGCGGCATTCGAGCACCCGACCTGGAACGTGCTCGTCGTGCTGGCCCTGGCTGTCGGCATGCCCTACCTGCTGCTGTCGACCACCGGGCCGCTGATGCAGGCGTGGTATGCGCGCTCGTTCAATAGCATGGTGCCCTATCGGCTTTACGCCCTCTCGAACCTCGCATCCATGCTCGCACTGCTGAGTTATCCGGTGCTCGTCGAACCCTTTTTTCCGGTACTCGAGCAAGCCTGGGCCTGGTCAGCCGCCTATGCCCTCTTCGTGCTGGCCTGTTTCGCCAGCGCCAGGCAGTCGTGGCAAGGGGTATCAAGCGAGCTTGAACGGACGAACACCAGCGCCGAAGCGACGCCGCGGCCGCCATTGAGCGAGTGTCTGTTGTGGGTCGGGCTGGCGATGACCGCCTCGATCCTGCTGCTGGCGCTGACGCGTCATCTGACGCAGGACGTCGCGCCGGTCCCTTTCCTGTGGGTGTTGCCGCTGAGCATCTACCTGCTGAGCTTCATCCTCTGCTTCGATGCCCCGCGCTACTACTACCGGCCGGGATTCCTCGTCGCGCTGCCAATCGCCTTTGTCGCCCTCGACCAAGTGGTCGACGGGGTGGGCATGCCGGTGCCGGTACTCGTCACGCTGCTGTCGGTATCCCTGTTCATCTTCTGCATGGTCTGTCACGGTGAACTGGTCAGGCGGCGACCGCCGGTTCGCCATCTGACCCTGTTCTACCTGATGCTCTCGATCGGCGGTGCTCTCGGCGGCAGCTTCGTCGGCCTGCTCGCCCCGGCGGTGTTCAACGCCTACTTCGAACTGCCCATCGGTCTCTTCCTCTGCGCGCTGCTGGTGGTCATCGTTCTCTGGCGCGAAGTCAAGCCGATCTGGCGCTGGCTTCTGGTTGTCGCCCTGCTCGCCTACGGCTACCGCCTGGCAGGGATCTCGGTCGACTACGTCGAGGATTACCGGCGCGTGCTGCGCAATTTCTACGGGCAACTACGGGTCCACGACGTCAGTGACGAAAAGCTGGGCATCAAGCGCACGATTCTGCACGGTCGCATCAATCACGGCGAGCAGTTCATCTCGCCAGATTATCGCCGGCGACCAACGGCCTACTATTGCGAGCAGTCAGGCATTGGCCAGGCCCTGCTGGGCCTCGCCAGCAACCCGCCGCGAAAGATCGGCGTGCTTGGTCTTGGCGCCGGCACGCTGGCCACCTATGGCCAGCCGGGAGACGAGATGCGGATGTATGAAATCAATGAACAGGTGCTCGACGTGGCGCGCAACGACTTCAGCTACCTGGGGGACAGCGCAGCGCGCATCGTGCCGGTGCTCGGCGATGGCCGCCTGATGCTCGAAAGCGAAGCGGTCCAGAACTTTGACCTGCTGGCAATCGACGCCTTCTCGGGTGACTCGATCCCGACGCATCTGCTGACCATCGAAGCCATGCAGGCCTATCTGCGTCACCTGAAAAGCGACGGCGTGCTCGCCGTCCACATTACCAACCGCTATCTCGATTTACGGCCGGTCGTGGCGGCAGCCGCGCAGCAGCTTGGCATGACCGCCCTGATCGTGGACCTCGATCCCGACGACGGTGATGCCTTCTGCCGCCGTTCGGTCTGGGCACTCATTGCCCAACCGGAGCCTGCGGCCAAGCTGCTGAAGCAGGTAAAGAAGGCCGAAAGGCTCGCTCCGCGCCCCGGGTTTGCGGTATGGACCGATGGCTTTTCGAATCTCCTGGGAATTTTGAAGTGAGCGCGAGCGAGCAATCTGTCTTGAGTCTGCGGCAACGGATATAATGCCATAGCCGCGGAAGGGGCGACTGACACTGTGCGAACGGGAGCCCAGAGCTTCAGCAATGGCAGCCAGTGCAATCCTTCAGCGCCCATAGCAGAAACAAGGGGGGTATCTCGGCATGCCGGGCAGCACGTTCGATGGCAAGCTGCAGCCAGTCACGGTGATGGTGGTGGACGACCACCCTGCCCTACGCGCCGGTCTGTGCAGCCTGATCGGCTCCGATCCCGCCCTGCGCGTATTGCAGCAAGCGGCCAGTGGCGAGGAGGCCTACACCGCGTATCGCAGCCACCGTCCGGACGCCGTGGTCATGGATCTCAGCATGGAAGGCTTTGGTGGCATCGAAGCCATCCGGCGTATCCGTGAGATTGACCCGCGGGCGGGCATTCTGGTCTATACGGTGCACAATTCCCAGGTGCTGCTCGAGCGGGCGCTCGAGGCCGGCGCCCTTGGCTTCGTCACCAAGGGCAGCAACGTCGATGCCCTGTTGCTGGGACTGAAGAAGGTGGCACGTGGGGAGTCCTTCGTCAGCTCCGACATGGTACCGGCGCTGCTCGACCGCCACGGCTCGTCAGGCATATCCCGGTTCAACCGGCTGACCCAGCGCGAGTTTCAGGTCTTCAAGCTGCTCAGCGAGGGCCACACCCTGCCAGAGTGCGCGAGTACCCTCCACTTGAGTCCCAAGACTGTCAGCAATCATTTCACTCAGATCAGGGCCAAGCTGGGTGTCTCCAGTCCTGCCGAAATGGCAAGGATGGCCATTCGGCAGGGTCTCGTCGAACCCTGACCGGTCAGTCGACGCCCGTTTTGGGCGCGGCTCCGTCGTTCGGGAGGATCACCCGCACACGGGTGCCACCGCCGCGTGGGCGGCTGACTTGCAGCAAGCCACCCAGGCTCAGGACGCGTTCACGCATCCCGAGCAGGCCGAAACCCGCGTGCTGCGTGTCGTCGTCGATCCCGATGCCATCGTCCCGGACGACCAGGCGCAAGGTTCCGGCGTGCGGCCACTGCCGCCTGGCGAGGATCAGCCGGAGCCGGTGGGCGCTCGCATGACGAGCGACATTGCTCAGGCATTCCTGCACGATGCGATAGACGGCCACCCGTACCTGCTCCTCGTTGCAGACCAGATCCCGATCCAGTGAGGCTCGCCACTCGATTTCCGGATGCTGTTGCCCCCAGACCTCGAGCAGGGAGCCCACCGCCTCGCCGATACCGCCAGCGTCGAGGATGTTCGGATGCAAGCCCTCCATCAGGCGGTGCGACACCTCGTAGATCGCGCGTGCGGAATCCTCGATGGCCTGGGCGATGGCCCTGACGCGCTCGCGGTCTGGCGCGCTATCGCGCTGCATGGCCCCGGCGAAGGCGCGGATGGCCGTCAGATGCTGCGCCAGTTCGTCGTGCAGTTCGCGCGCCAGATCCGCCCGCTCGCGCTCCTGTAAGGCAATCAGCTGTCGCACCAGGCGGGTGTTCTCGCCCAGCAGTATCCGCTTCCCCTCCTCGGCCACCTTGCGTTCGGTGATGTCCTGGACCGTGCCGACCATGCGCAGGGGGGTTCCCTCCTCGCCATACTCGGTCTCACCGAGGCCGTGCAGCCAGCGGACTGCGCCGTCGCTGGGCCGCACGATCCGGTATTCCCTGTCGAACCTACCACCCTCAGCGCGCACCTGACTGGCGTAAGCCAGCGCCCCCTGACGATCAGCGGGATGCAGCAAACGACCCCAGCCCTCGGTGGTATGTTCATACTCCGGGCCGATGCCCATGATCCGATCCAGCATGGGGCTGCCAACCCAGGCCCCTGACGGCAGCTCGGTGATGTAGCTGCCGAGCCTGCCGATCTCCTGGGCACGCTGCAAGGCCTGCTCGCTCCGCTTGATCGAGGTGACGTCCATGATCTCGACAAAGAATCCCTTTACCTCACCGTCGACGACATCAGGAATGTAGCGGGCCAGCGCATAGCGCACCGAACGGCCATCCGGTGACGGAATCGCACGCTCGAACTGCTGTGGCGCACCCGTCAGAACAGCCTCGATGTAGGGCAGGTTGAGCCGGTAACGTTCCTCGCCGATGACCTCGCGAATATGCTTGCCCGGAATCGTTGCCGGATCGACCCCGAACCAGTCGCGATAGGCATGGTTCGCGAAGCGGTTGCGCAGATTGCAATCCCAGTAACCAATCATCGACGCAACGCTGTTCAGCACCGCCGTCAGCTGATGCTCGTGATCGCGCAGTTCGACGGTGCACTGATCGAGCGCGCGCTCGGCCAACTTGCGCGCGGTGACGTCCCGATGACCAACGACCATCCCTTTGACAGATCCTGCCAACGGCGTGGCGTGCAGTTCGAACCAGCGTTCGCAAACCGGAGAGTTGCAGGGATACTCAAGCGAGAAGAGCGTCTGCTGTCCGGCGAGAATCTCTTCGCAGCCTTGCAGGGCCGCAGCGGCCAGTGCATCGGTCGCCGCTGCACGTCGCACCGCCGCCAGGTAGTCGATGCCGATGCCGGTTGCCAGCGCAGCGCTGCCGCCGTTGCTTTCAGCGAAGGCCCGCCAAACCTGGTTAACGACGACGATGACGCCATCAGCGTCGAGCACGGCGATCGAATCGCAGGACGAGTCCATTACTGCGTTCATCTGGCCATTCCCGTTGCGAACCTCCCGGCGCCCGAGCAGGGGCAGCTGTCGCTCCCCTCTCCGACTTCCAACAGGGTGAGAGCGCACAGCACGTGTGCAAGGTGTCTGGTGGGCGGCGGCGTCACAGGCGTCATTATTGCGCAAACACCGGCAGGCTCAAAGAGTCGCCAGCAACCCGCCAGCCACCGAATGGCGCGGAAACTTCAGGCTGCCTGAGAAGCGGCGAGCGCGTCAACGCGACCTCGGCCGGGAAAGTTTCCCGCTACCGCCGGGAGGTTTTCCGCTATCCACTGCATTGGCGGCGCGACAGAATCCACGCAGGGTGTTCCGCGGTACCGTGCTGATCAGGATCCCCGGCAGGCAGGCATGACCGCTTTATCGCCAGATACTGATTGCGCAGATGGCGTCGACGACGGCGGCGGGCTGGGACGGCGCACCGGCGGGTGCCATGCGCTGCTCAACAGGCAAACCGATCGCCTACCGCCACCCGGGTGCTTGACTCGGGAAGCCATGGAGAAAGACATGAAAGCTGACGCATCGAGATCGATCAGCCAGCTGTGCTGGTCCGCAGCAGATCGACAGCAGCCACTTGCCGCCGGTGTGTTCGCGCATGCCCGCGAGGGCATCATGATCACCGATGCTGCCCACACCATCGTCGCCGTGAACGAAGCGTTTACCCGCATCACCGGCTACAGCCGCGAAGAAGTCATCGGACGGCAGCTGCTCATGCTCCAGTCCGGTCGACAGCCGGATTGCCTCAGCGAAATGTCACAGGCTCTCGTCGCCTCCGGTCACTGGTCCGGAGAAGTCTGGAAGCAGCGCAAGAACGGCGAGGTTTATGCGGAAATGCTGACCGTCACGACTCTGCGCAATGCTGACGGAACGGTGCGGAACCATGTTGCCCTGTTGATCGACATCACGCCCATGAAGGTACGCGAGCAACAGCTTGAACGTGCGGCCTACTACGATGGATTGACCAGCCTGCCCAACCGTCTGCTTCTGGCCGACCGTCTGCGTCAGGCCATGGCCCAGAACCAGCGGCGCGCCCGCTCCCTGGCGGTGGCCTATATTGATCTCGACGGCTTCAAGGAGGTCAACGACCTCCACGGGCATGATGTCGGCGATGCACTGCTGATCGCCGTTGCGCAACGCATGAAGACAGCCCTGCGAGAGGGTGACACGCTGGCCCGTATCGGTGGCGACGAGTTCGTCGCCCTGCTGGTCGATCTGGAATGTCCCGACGACGGGGAGCCGGTGCTCGAACGCTTGTTGCAGGCCGCTGCAGAACCAGTAACGGCAGAGCACCAGGTCGTGCAGGTTTCCTCCAGCATTGGCGTGGCGATCTATCCGCGGGACGGGACCGAGGTTGAGCTGCTGCTGCGCCGTGCCGACCAGGCCATGTATCGGGCCAAGCAGGCGGGCAAGAACCGTTGCTGCCTGTTCGAGGAGAGACAGGAGGCGGTGGTGACGACCCGGCGCGAGACCCGGCGCGAAAAACTGGAGGCTGTGCGCCTGGCCCTCGACCGGCGCGAGTTCGTCCTGTATTACCAGCCCAAGGTGAACATGAAAACCGGCCAGGTCATTGGCGCCGAAGCACTGATCCGCTGGCAGAACCCCGCACGAGGCTTGCTGCCGCCCGCAGCCTTCCTGCCCATCATCGAGGACCATTCGCTCAGCATCGAGCTGGGTGAATGGGTGATCGACACGGCGCTGAGCCAGATGGCCGAATGGCGTAGTGCCGGGCTGAGCGTACCGGTCAGTGTGAACGTTGGCGCCTGTCAGCTGCAGCAGGACGACTTCGCGCAGAACCTGTTCGCGCTGCTCGCCGTCCACCCTGATGTTGACCCCTGCTGCCTGGAACTCGAAGTCCCCGAGACGATCACGATTGGGCGCTTGGCACACCTCTCCCGGGTCATGCATGCCTGCC
The DNA here is from genome assembly GCA_017302435.1 of Candidatus Accumulibacter necessarius. Lineage (GTDB taxonomy): Bacteria > Pseudomonadota > Gammaproteobacteria > Burkholderiales > Rhodocyclaceae > Accumulibacter > Accumulibacter necessarius. The sequence continues at coordinate 47,191 of JAFLDL010000024.1, read as the reverse complement.
GCGCGATGCGCGTACGCTGGGCTCTGGACGGCTTCGGCAGCGGCTTCTACTCGTTCACCTCTCTCCGGGGCCTGCCAGTGGACTTGCTGAAGCTCGACCAGGGCCTTGTGCGCGACATCCTCAACGACCCGGATGGAGTGGCCATCGTCGAAGCGGGAGTACGCCTGGCCAGGGCTTTTCGCCGTCAGGTGATCGCCCAGGGCGTGGAAACCATCGCCCAGGGTGAATTGTTGCTTCGGCTCGGGTGCGAGCTGGCGCAGGGCTACGGCATTGCCTGTCCGATGCCGGGCGCGGAGCTGCCCCGCTGGTTAGGCTCATGGCAGCCGGCAGCCGCCTGGACCGCGCGGCACGAACGCCTGCCTTACCACGATTCGGCGGTGTTGACCGCGGCAGGACATCAACACGGGGCACCCGCCTTCGAGACATGGCGTCACTCGTTCGCCTGCCGCGGCAGCGGCTCTCCCGTCATGGGCGGGAAAATTTCCCGCCCATGACGGGAGACTTTCCACTGGCCACCTGGTGGCCTGCGCAGCAGAATGCGGGCACATAATCGATCGATGGAGGTGTCATCATGGCAGGCAGGACAGCCAGCGCAGCAGCAAACCGCTTTATCCTGACATCCCTTTCAACGCGTCAAGCTTGCCTTGCAACGCATCGCTCAATGACCCGGACGCCGCCCGACAGGGAGGAGAGTCCGTTGCCGATGGTTGCCGTCGCGCATGCGGAGGTTCGCCGGATACACCGTGAGCATCCGGCTATTGGCTCGCCGGCCACTATCGCCTTGACTTTCAGCCCGGCGGCAACGGCGAGGCGGCGGCCTTCCGCCTCCCCGGGGGCCTGCCGATGATCGATGCCCTGCTGGAGCTTTTCGGCACCTTCTATCAGGCGGGCAATTTCCTGCAGGCCGAACGGATTGCCTGCCGCATCCTGGAGGCGATCCCCGATGACCTCGTATCGCTGCAGTTTCTCGGTCTGGTGTATTACCGCACCGGGCGCCGCGAAGAGGCTATCGAGGCATTCAACACGGCGGCATGCCGAGGCCTCGATCGCGACAGTCACCTCCACGTCGACAGCCGCTTGCGCGCCTCGGCCCAGTGTCTGCGCGCAGCGCGTGTTCCGGGGTCGACCGTGGCTGCCGCCTGGTATGACCTCGGAGTTGTGCTGTTCCGCCTGCGACGTTATCAGCAAGCCATCAGCGCATTCCAGTCAGCGCTTGCAGGACGGCCCGATTTTCGGGCCGCACAGCGTGCAATCGCGCGGGTATCGGCGTCTTCCTGGCGTCAGAGATCCCCGGTCGCGAACCGCAAATTGACTGCTGCGGGGAGATGCCTGACCGCGGACCCTCTTCCCTGCCAGGGACGAAACGCGGCGCAGCCTTCCGGGCTTGGGCGAGCGGCCTTCGCAACACCCTGACGGGATGGCATGACAGCCGAGGTCTGGTCGATGCGGCCTGGAACCCTGGCGATTATCAAGGAAGGAGTTTCGGATGGAGGAGAACAGACAGCCGTACCGTGACGTCGAAGAGCGCGCTCGACTCTTCTTGTCGAGCGCTTGCGGGGGCGACATCGAGGCGATGCGGGCTCAGGTCGTGGGCGGCTTTGACCTGAATGGCAAGGATCGCTTCGGCGACACGATGCTCGAGCGGGTCATCAGCGACCTGGAGCTCTTCCCGACCACGCGCAAGTACGAGGTGATCCGCGAGATGTTGCGGCTTGGCGCTGATCCGCAAGGTCTCAGTGAGGATGGTTCAACCCCACTTCTCATTGCCGTCCTGAACATGGACGCCGAGATGGTGCGCATTCTATTGGATGCCGGCGCCAATCCCAATGCAGTCGGAATGCGCGCCAGGAACGAGCTGCTATACGACTGGGCCCACTTCGTCTACCGGCAAGAGGTCTGGAATGTCAAGCTGCCCGAGGAAGCGACAATGGCAGATCGGGCCGACATCGATGCATGGCTTCGCTACCTGGACCGGCTAGCGGTGAAGTACGGCAGGCGGCGGCCCGACCATCTGCGACTGTTACGCGAGCGTGGGGCACTGTCAATCTCCGAATGGCAGCAGAGCAGCGAGTCCGGCAGTGCGCGCGTCAGGACGGGCCGGCGTTCGCCCAACCGTGTTGACCTGCGCCGGGGACGGAGCCAAGGCAAACCGCACAGCGTCACGGGATCCGTAGGGCCAGCGTTGCCAGGAAAGGAATCGTTTGATTGACATCCTTTGAATCTCCGTCCGCCTGGCGTACAGGCAGGTCGCGCCTGTAACGTCTCGCCAGGTCGCATACGTTCGTAATGGTCGTCAGTGCTGATCGGGAAGACACGATGCCAGGTGAGTTCGGAGAACTGCCGTCGTACTACCGGCAAACAGGCATCAAATCAGTGGATTCGCGCGCTCCCTCTCTGTGTCGACACGCGTGCCAACCGCTCTTGGCGTACAGTTGAAGGTCGATGAACCTTGGGTTACACTCGCTCGCGGGTGGGGTATCCGTAGTCAACGACTTTCAATGGCACTCACAGGGAGGATGGTCAGATGGAACGTGTCGTCATCAAGCACCTTTCGGGCTCGAAAGCAAACCAGGAGGTCAGTTTTCCCCTCGACCAGGTGCCGGAGATCTCGCTTGGTCGAGACGCGGCATCGACCGTCGCCTACGACATGGAGCGTGACGATGCGGTCAGTCGCAACCATGCCAGAATCACTCGTGATCCTGCACAGAACACGGTCTTCATTCTCACCGATCTGGGCAGCCGCAACGGGGTCTTCGTCAACCAGTCGCGGATAGCCGGCAGCACAGCGCTGCATCACGGCGACGTCGTTCAGCTGGGAGCCGGGGGCCCGGAATTCAGCTTCCAGATGGACCCGCCGCCTGCCCTGACGCCGAAGGCGACACGCCAGATTGATCTCAGGCAGGGAACACCCACCCGGGAGATTTCGCTGGGGACGGCGGCGAGCGCCGATGTACGGCCGCAACGCGTGGTACTCCGGCACATGACCGGCTCGAAAGCGAACCAGGAGGTGAGCTTCCCGGTTGCGCCGACAACCGAGATCACCTTCGGACGCGACCCTGCTGCCAGCGTCTCCTACGACGCCGAGCGCGACGATACGGTGAGCCGCAACCATGCGACGATCAAGCGCGATTCGCAGCAGAAGGGGTTTACGCTCGTCGACCTCAACAGTCGAAACGGCGTATTCGTCAACGGCGCGCGGATCCGCGACAGTCTCACACTGCACCATGGTGACCTCATTCAGTTCGGCGCTGGTGGGCCAGAGCTCACGTTCCAGCTCGATCCGCCGCCTGCCGACGCGCTGCGGGCGACGCGTCAGTTCGATCTGCGCGAGGCAGCGAAGACGCGGGAGGCGACGGTCGCCCCGGCCGCGGCTGCAAACACCGGCAGCGAGACAGCCGGTGCCTCGGCGATGACGCCCGGCGTGCGCGGAGTGGGCAAGGAGACGGTTGAACGGCTGATCACGGAGACCAAGGTGGAATCGCGCAAGTCGATGGTCAACATCGTGGCAGGGGTGCTGGCGCTGGTAGCCGTCGTGGTCGGCGCTTTCATCTTCATCGGCCGGGAGACGGACAAAAAGATCGAGGCGACCAGTTCGCAGGTCCAGGCCGCAAAATCGCAATCGGAGGCGACCGCGTCGAAAGTCAAGGCAATGCAGGATGTCATGACGCCGAAGGAAATTGCCGCGGCCTATTCAGGATCGACGGTATACATCGAAGTGAGCTGGAAGCTGATTGACCTTGCTTCGGGGCAACCGCTGTATCACCAATCCTGGCAAGGCAAGCCGGCCTACGTGCGGACGCCGAAAGGTGACCTGGAGCCGGTATTGACACCCCAGGCGCAGAAGAACAGCGTGCCGATCGGCGGCAGCCACTCCGGATCGGGATTCGCCGTGACCGAGAATGGCTTCATCCTGACCAATCGGCATGTCGCTGCCCCGTGGAAGACCGCCCATGTGCTACCGGCGGGCGTGCGGCTCGAATTCAACCAGAAGAAGGAACTGGTCGCCGTCGAGAAGGTTCCCGAGCACCGCTGGTATCCGGAACAAAGCGTCTGGTCGCAAACGCCCCTCGGTGAGCAGAAGCCGGTTGCCGGACGGCATGACCGGCTGGAGGTCACTTTCGCCAACAACAAGCTGCGCATCCCTGCCAAACTCGCCAGGGTCTCGGACGAGCACGACGTGGCCCTGATCAAGGTGGACACGCCGGCGGCGGTCAAACCCACGCCGCTGGCACCCGAGTCGGGCGGCGATGGTGGCGTCAAACCGGGCGACCCGATCACCGTACTCGGCTACCCGGGGGTGTCCCCCAAGGTTTTCTTTGCCGGCAAATCGAGGGACATGCTCGATCCGGGCGTGACCATCGTGGACATACCGGTACCGACCGTCACGCCAGGGGCGATCGGCAAGGTGATACGCGGCACGGTGACCCGGACTGGCGGTGCAACAGGTGATTACTACAGCGAGTCCGATTCCTATCAGCTGACTGCCAACGCCACCGGTCCGGGCAACAGCGGCGGTCCGGTTTTTGACGAACGCGGTCGGGTGGTCGGGATCTTTTATGCCGGTAACCCGACCATTACCTTCGCGGTGCCCATCAAGTTCGCCAAGGATCTGATGGAAGTCAAGGCCGTGATCCAGTAAGCAATTGACTGCGCGGGCGCCGACGGCTCATGACGACTCTCGCCAACGCCGTGATCGGCGAGTACCGTCTACTCGAATCGCTCGGGGCAGGTGGCATGGGCGAGGTATACCGTGCGGTTCACTCGAGGATCGGGCGTGTCGTTGCCATCAAGATACTCGCGCGTGTCGAGCCCGGGCTGCGCCTGGCCGAGCGCTTCGTCAACGAGGCGCGAATCCAGGCCGGGCTGCACCATCCCCATATTGCCGAACTCTATGATTTCGTAGAGTTTGAAGGGCGTCCGTGCATCATCATGGAGTACGTTGACGGCATTTCCCTCCATGATCGCATACAGCAGACTCGCGCCGGCCTGCCGGGGGACGAAGCGCTCGCCGTCTTTCGTTCCGTGGTTGAAGCGATCGCCTATCTCCACGAGCGCGGCATTCTCCATCGGGACATCAAATCGTCGAACATCAAGCTGGGTTCGAGTGGACAGGTCAAGCTGCTCGACTTTGGCATTGCCAGGGATCCCAGCAGCAGGCAGCTGACGATGGTCGGCGGCTGCGTCGGCACGATGGATTACCTAGCTCCCGAACAGATCAGGGGCAAGTCGGCTGATGCGCGAGCGGATGTCTGGTCACTGGGCGTGCTGTTCTACGAGATGCTGACTGCGAACATGCCGTTCGCAGCCGACTCGGTGGGTGTACTCTGCGATCGCATCACCCGGGCAGAGTACCGTACCCCGACTCTGTCGTCGCCGCTGTCGGGCGATCTGATGCGCATTGTCGGGCGCTGCCTTCGCCGCGATGCTGCCGAGCGCTATGCTGACGCCCGTGCACTGCTCGACGATCTCCCGACACCGGGTCGGTCACCGCCGGCCCGTACCCCGGTGGAGAGCCGGCTTCGATCAGACTCGCGGTCGGCCTTGCCGGAAAACTGGCCTCTGCTTGGCGCCGGACTGCTGCTGGCCGGCGTGGTGCTGGCCGGGTTCTTCTGGAAGTTGCGTCCGGATCCCGCGACGGACTCCCCGCCCAAGGCAAACGCCGAGCAAGCGCTCCCTGCCGAGCCCCAGGGTGCCTCGCTGAGGTTGGTGCGCATCGGTACCATAGACGGCCCGGCAGATATCTACGAAGATGGAAAGCTGCTTGGCACGACGGCGATCGTGTTCGAAAAGCGGTATCCGGTAGGCGCCCATGTTGCATTGATCCTCAAGCGAGAGGGGCATGAAGATGAACACGTGGAGTTCGAGGTTCGCCAGATCGGTAATGAGTTTCTGGCCTGGCAGCTCCGACCGACAGGGCGACAGTGAGCCGTCGATGACGGAGGCACCGGCGTATTACACTGTCGAGACCTGCATGGCCACGGACATCGGCTGCGTGCGAACCGGCAACCAGGACGCGATCGCTTTCGTTTCCCCCGGCAATCACGACGAACGTCATCGGCGAGGCGTGCTGGCGGTGGTGGCGGATGGCATGGGCGGGCATAACGGCGGCGAGGTGGCGAGCAGACTGGCGGTGGAGACGATCTGCCGTGAATACTTCGCCACGCCGGATGACGATCCTCAGCGGGCGATCGAAGGAGCGCTTCGCAAAGCCAATGCGGCGGTTTTTTGCGCGGCTGAGGCGAACGAGACGCTTATGGGGATGGGGACCACGGTCACGGCCCTGGTTCTGGTCGGGCAGCGGGTGTTGTTTGTGCATGTGGGTGACAGCCGCCTTTACCGGCTTTCTGATGGCCGGGTAACGCAACTGACCAGGGATGACTCGCTCGTGCAACAGATGGTGAGCGATGGGCTGATCACGGCTGAGCAGGCACGCCATCACCCGGAGCGCAGTGTGCTGCTACGTTCCCTGGGCACCCGCCCCGATCTGATTGTCACCGCCCAGAGCAGCGACCGGCCGGAGGTCGGCGACTGCTTCGTGCTCTGCTCCGATGGCCTGTACGACAGTATCGAGCCGAGCGAGATTGCCCAGGTGGTGGAATCCTCTGACCCCCAGGCTGCCTGTCGGCGGCTGATCGAGCTTGCGCGCGAGCGGGACGGCAGCGACAACATTTCCGTCGGCGTCGTTGCCGTTCGACCCGCCAATGCAGGGGAGAAGCCGGTGCCGGTGACACGGGAGATGCTCGCTGGCCAGATGGAGGGCAAATGATGGGCAATCAGGTGATCGGTGATTTCGAACTTGTTGCCAAGATTGGCGAGGGCGGCATGGGCGAGGTCTTCAAGGGCCGCGACTCGATGCTGGAGCGAGATGTCGCGATCAAGTCGCTGCGCCCGGAACTTGCTGCGCGCGCAGATATCCTCGAGCGGTTTCGAACTGAGGCCGTCGCTCTGGCTCGCCTCAATCATCCGAACATCGCTGGTGTCTATCGTTTCTTCCGCCACGGCGACCAGTACTACATGGTGATGGAATTTGTCGCCGGCGAAACGCTTGACCAGCTCGTCACCCGCCGCGGCGCGCTGCCGTGGCAGGAAGCCATACGCTACGGAATCGCGGCATTGAGCGGGCTTGAACACGCGCACCACGCCGGCGTCGTACACCGCGACATCAAGCCCGCAAACATGATGGTGGCAGTGGACGGATCGCTGAAGTTGATGGATTTCGGCATCGCGCGAATTCTCGAGAAGATGCGCCTGACACGCAGCGGGCACCTGATCGGGACGCTGGAGTACATGTCGCCTGAACAGGTTCAAGGCCGGGATGTCGACGCCCGCTCGGACCTTTACTCGCTGGCCGTCGTCCTTTTCGAACTGGTGACCGGGCGAGTCCCCTTCGCCGAGGGGACCGACTTTGAAATCATGAAAGCGCAGATCGAGGCGCCACCGCCACCGCTGCGCCAGCTCGTGGGTGACGTTCCGCCAGTGCTTGAGAATATCCTGTCGCGAGCGCTGGCGAAGGATCCCGCGCAACGCTACCCGGACGCCAGCGCGTTTCGCAGCGCGCTCGACGGGGTTCTCGCCAACGCTGCGCCGGTGGGTGACGTGGCTCCCCGTGCCGTCCCAGAGACACGAATGATCACCCCGCCGAGCGGAACGGTCACCGCGACAAACGGCAGCGTTGTGCCGCCGGTGGCAGCAACGGAAACCCTCGGCGCTTTGCCCGGACAGGCGATTTGGAAGAAATACCCGGGCGTCGTTGCGCTGGTTTGCGCGCTGCTGGTGCTCGGTGGTCTGGCCTGGTGGAGCGGTAGCAAGACTCCGGCCCCACCGGCAGAAGTGCGTGCCAGCCCGGCGCAGCAGCCTCAGGCGAGCGTCCCGCCCGCGCCCCCGTCGCCCCAACCTTCACCGGCACCTGCCCTCAGTGGGCCAGCGGTGCGCGATCCGATTCCACCGGCCAGTGCCTCCCTGTCGGTGCCGGCCGCGATCCCCTTGCCGCCCCCGGCGCCCGCGGCTCGCGAGCGCGTGACCGAGCACGCCAGTTCTGTTTCGCAAGAAAAGGTGGCGGCAAAGTCACGAGCAAAGGCCGCACCTCCGCAACAGCCCAGTGTCCGCACCGACCCAAACCCGCCGGTGGTCAAGCGTGACGAGTCCGGTTCGGCGGGAGGATGGACCATACGAAAATGAACAGCGCTTCCGCAACCAACTCGCCATGGCGTACTCTGCTGGTCAGTTCCAGCGCCGTGCTGCTCGCCGCCTGTGCCACTGGACAGGGCCTTGGCCCGGCTGACACTGTCCAGTCCTGGCTCTGGCGCATGGAAAAGGGGATGCGCAAGCCCGGTGAGAAGCTTGTCAGCCATCCCGACGTAGTCTGGAAAGAGCGCCAGTGCGCCAAGCTGCAACGTCCCTTCGTCGACATTGACTTGAACGAGGTACTGCCACCGCGGGTCACCGCTGGCGACGAGTTCAGTCACCGCATGGTCTATTCGATGTGCCCACTGCGCACAGGAGAAGTGGTAATCGGTGACCTTTCCCGCCGCATCACGTTGAAGGGTAATACGGTCTTCGAGGACGTTTCACGTCGTTTCGAGCTGAAGCCCGGCAAGTGGCAGCTCGACGCATTCATCGGCATCCCGGCGGCGGCGCCACCTGGTGTATATGCTGTGGAAGTCGCTTTTTCGGGTGGCACGTTGCAGTTTCAGCGCAGCGTGAGTCTGGTGGTCATCAATCAGAAATGATCAGCCTTTCGGGTGAGGGCCCGCTGATCGAAACGGAGCACTTCTGCCTGCTACTACCTGGAGCGCCAGTTGCCGGCCGCTGAGCCAGGTGCCCTGCACCCTTCCGCCATTGATCCAGTCGCGACAGAGACCCCAGCCGAACTGCGCATCCCAGGCGCACCCCCCGCCGACGGGCAATTCAGTGTCGGCATGGCGCCAGCAGTCTGCCGCCCAGTTGTATGAAGGCGTGCAGGAGAGTTTCAGCGACGCTGCCGGCGCCGATCACGGCAAGCTGCGAATTGGCTTGCCGAGGCCGTGAAGCCTCCGGGAGAGTGGCCTCCACAGCGAGTCCTGCTGCGCCGGACACGTTCGCTTTGGCGTCTATTTGTCCTGGACAAACATCGCTCGCAGGGGTGGCATCACAGACGTGCTGACGCGATCGAAAACCTGAATAGGCCATACCCGCTCATCGGCTTCGGCAGATGCCAGACAAGCCAAAACATGAGGCGGGAACTAAGCTTTCCACGCAAGCCGAAAAGACCGCGAGGACCTTGCTAGGCTTTTTCAGTCCCGGCCCTTGATCTGCGAAACGATTGCGCATACGTAATTGTCTATAACAGAAGATATGCCTTAGATTCCACGCGTGTTGCCAATTGTGCCCACCAAAAGTGAGACAGGAGAGGTCATGGAAAAGGTAGCTCTGATCACCGGCGCGGCCGGAGGTCTCGGCCGATCGGTCGCCAAGCGGTTGGCCGAAGCCGGCTGGCAACTCATCGTGGTCAGCCGGGACAGTGATCGGCTGGCCCACGTTTACGGTGGCGACCACCTGCAGGTGACAGCCGACTGCTCGACCGTTGCCGGAGCGCGGCAGATCATCGATGCCGCCAAAGCGCATGAACTGCTACCCACCGCGCTTGCCCATTGCGTCGGCAACATCCGCCTCGGCGCCCTGCATCGCATGCCGGAGGCCGACTTCAGCGAGTGCCTGAGCGCCAACCTGATCAGCGCCTTCCACACCCTGGCCGCCTTTGTCGCAGGCCTGCGCGAAGCTCGCTGCGGCGGCGCTGCGGTACTGGTATCGTCGGCCGCCGCGCGCATCGGCACCCCCAACCACGAGGCCGTGGCGGCTGCCAAGGCCGGCGTCGAAGGGCTGGTGCGCGGTGCCGCTGCCACCTATGCGGCCGCCGGGATCCGGGTCAACGCCGTCGCCCCCGGTATCATGGAGACGCCTGCCGCGGCTGCCATCCTCGCCACGGCCAGCGGCCGGGAAGCGGCGGCACGCCAGTATCCGCTGCCCGGCATCGGCTCGCCTGATGAACTGGCGGAACTGATCGTCTGGCTGCTCTCACAGCACGCCGCCCGTGTGACCGGCCAGGTGTGGTCAATCGACGGCGGCTTCTCCTCGATTCGGCCCTTGATCAAATGAACGTAATCAGTTAGCGCTTGTCGGTCCCGTAGGATAAGCATCGCCTGTCGGCGAAAGGAAGGAGTGAAAATGAACCTCTTCAATAAATTGCCCGGCTTCGTGGAAACCCCGCCCGGGCTCGAACGGACCATTCTCCGCCTGCTGCCGCGCTTGTTGCTGCTCGGTACGCTGCTGATGGCCTTACCGCCGCTGCTCGCCCGACTGGTGTTCTGGGACAGTGCCACAGCCGAAGTCGCCGCGCGCATTACCCTGGTGGACATCTATGCGATCAGTGTCCTCGTCCTTCACTGGACGGTGGTGTTCACCGTGGCGATCGGTGCCTTCATCGTGATGGTGATGAAAGGGCCGGGTTACGTCGCAGATGCTTATGTACTCGACGATGCGGACACCCCGGCAGCGCCAGCGTCGCGAACGAAGTAGGCGTGGGCGTGCGCCCTGCTTGCTGCGCCCGTCAGTCCTGATGCCTGTCGGCGTCAGTCCACCAAACGAGCAATTACATTTACTGTCCGCAGAATTGCAGCAGCGCCTATGCCAGTTCGACGCGGCCGATACCCAGGCGGTCGGTCGCTTCGCATAGCCGACGATCAAGGCTGGCCAGCCGGGCGTTCAGACGGCGGATAACAGCCAGGTGCAACGCGTCTCCGGCTCGCAGCGCAACGGGCGTGTCAATGAGAACGGCCGCGGTGCGAAAATCTCCCGGCTCGATCTCCACCAACCCAAGTTTGGCCGAGACGAAACGCTGAAAGGTGGCCAGCGCCGTTCGGCGTGTGACGGCATCGACTACACCGGTTCGCTCTTTGATGCCGCCAACGCTGGCCATTTCGGTCAAGGTCGAGGCAGAGATCATCAGCCTCTGCTGCCGCATGTGCTCGATCCGCGCAACGAGCTCGACGGCGTTGGCTTCGCGGAAGAAGATCGCCGCCAATAGTGAGGTGTCGAGATAGATCACAGCAGCTCCTGCTCGCGCATCTCGGCTACGGTCAGCCCACCGGCTGGAGGCGCGGCAGCAACCCATTCATGCAGGTCGGACCACTCAAAAGTGGTCGCTTGCGGCTCGGCAACCAGACGGGCGACAGGCTTTCCCCGGCGAGTGATGACGATCTCCCCCCCGGTCGCGATCTCCGCCAGCAGCGCCGACAAATGCGACTTGGTATCGGCAATCGTCGCCGTTTTCATGATGTGAATCCTTTCAAGTGGTCAACTAGAGCCCTATTCTTGCGCTTGTTGGTCATTTTGTAAGTGCCTGAGCCATTCGTCTCTTTTCCGTTGACGGTGCCGAGTACGCTCGGATTACGCAGTCCCTGTCAGCCAGCGGTCGCGCACCTGATCGCGGTGGCGGGCGAACCAGAAGAGCGCAAGCAGTGGCCAGGCCGAGTCCGTCCGCCCCTCCTCCGCCAGCTTGACCGCCTGTTCGGCGGCCAGGCAGACGACGCGGATATCCTCGCCTTCGTCGGCCAGGCCGTGAATCCCACCCGCGCTGGAACTGTCCACCCGGCCCAGGTAGAGATGGGTGCGCTGCGAGGTCTTCGCCGGGCTGGTGTAGAAGGTGCTGATCGGCAGCAGATCGATCACCGCGCAGCCGGCCTCCTCCATCGCCTCTCGGCGCGCCACCTGCCCCGGGGTCTCGCCGGGCTCGATCAGGCCGGCGACGATCTCCAGCAACCATGGTCCGCGCGGGTCGTCGCGGGCACCGATGCGAAACTGCTCGATCATCACCACTTCGTCGCGCTTCGGGTCATAAAGCAGCACCGCCGCGACGTCTCCCTTCTCGATCACCTCGCGCACGATCGGTGGGCTCATGTCGCCGGCGAACAAGCGGTGACGCAACCGCAATCTCTCCAGGCGATAGAAGCCCTGGTAGCAGACCTCGCGATCGAGGATCTCGACCTCTCTTTGGCTCATGCGCATCTCCTTCCGCTAGCCTGTTCAGTGTAGCCCAAGGCAATCGACAGTGGTCAGCGTTTCAGGTGAGGGCTTTCAGCTCGGCGCGACGCCATTCTGCTGGTGGCCGCCGCACGCGCAGGCGTCAGTTCAGGCGCCCATGGCCTCGACCGAAGGCAGGCTGCAGCAGGCACTGACGAAGCGCACGATAGTGAGGCATACTCGGATCGGTGCCTCTGGCTTTTCGGTCAATAGCGTCCACGCAAGACGAGGTCCGCTTACAGCATGCCAATCCTCAGTCCATCGACCCGACAGGTCATCAAACACCCAGCCGCCTTTGCCCGGCAAACACTCAGGGCCTTCAACCGGAATCAGGGCTTTCTGCTGGCAGCTGCCATCGCCTATTACGCGCTACTGTCAGTGGTGCCTCTGCTGATCCTCTCGGTACTGGCGCTTTCCCAACTGGTTGCCCAGGCAGAGTTGCTGGCCACCCTTGGGCACTACCTGGAATGGGTCGTGCCGAGCCAATCGAGGGCATTTCTCGGAGAAGTGTCCGTGTTTCTCGAAAACCGCGCCGCCATTGGCGCCTTCCTCCTGGCAACGATGCTGTTTTTCAGTTCGCTGGCCTTTTCGGTGCTGGAGAAGGCCATGGCGGTGATCTTTGCCCACCGCGCAGCCGTTGAACACCGTCACTTCCTGACCTCTGCCGTTCTCCCTTATTGTTTCGTTCTCTTCCTGTGCATTGCCCTGCTCGGCGTGACCATCGCGTCCATCGCCCTGCAGGCAGTTGCCAAGGAAAGCCTGCATTTTCTGGGCCGGGACTGGTCGCTCAGCGGCCTGTCCGGCAACCTGCTCTACCTGCTCGGTCTGAGCGCAGAGGTCTTCATCCTGACAGCGATCTACCTCGTCATGCCGGTTGGGCATCTGCGCCTGCGCCACGCCTTGTTTGGCGGCGTGACTGCCGCCGTCATCTGGGAAGTGATCCGCCACATCCTGGTGTGGTTCTTTACCACGCTGTCGAAGGCGAGTGTCGTCTACGGGCCGCTGGCGACAGCCGTGGTGGCGCTGTTCAGTATGGAACTCGCGGCAACGGTGGTTCTCCTTGGCGCTCAGGTGATCTCGGAATACGAGCGGCTGGGTGAGGACTGAGCTCCCCCGGCCACCTGCGCCCGGGTTCTGGCCAGGGGCAAGGGCGCCGGCAGGTGGCTCGAAGCGGGGCCAGACCGCCCGCTTGTTGACCGCGATCGAAAATGTCGCACGGCAGCGCCTCGGCGGAAGGTAGAATTCGGCATGACATCGAACGTGGCGAACGAGGCCGATCCGCCCACCGCAGTGAATGAGCCTCGCCTTTGGATCAACAAGGGCTGGCAGGCGCGCGTCGTCAAGAACGAAGACGACGACGGATGGGCCGTGGAGATGATCAAGGACGGCGAATCAGAACCTGCGCTGGTCGGCCCCTGGACGATGGGCCGTGACAAGAAGAACCCGAAGCCGCTGGACGCAGCCGCCTTCAACACACTCGTCAAGACCGCCGCAGAGGTTCGGCGACGTCACGAACAACAGCTGCAGGCGACGTACCACAAGACGCTCACCGTGAACGGGCCGGCGGGTCGGGTCAGGGTGACCTTCGACATCGTGGCCGACGAAGACGATCCCCATGCCCTGCTGACAGCCTACGATGGCAATGGCGAAGCACTGGCCCGGGTGCGCGTCGATGCGGGATTCAGGTTCAGCGCCACCACTGTCAACGCCTGGATCAGCGATGACTACCGCCGACCTGGCGGATCATCGGCGCGCGACTGTTGGTAATCCTGCCCGGACTCCTTCGGGCTCTTGCACGGGTGACTCCTCGATCATGAACCAGGCAATCGATTCGACCCCCATCCCCACGACCGAACGGGCTCTCGCACGCGCGCACGCGCTGGCCAGCGCCTTTCTGGCGTCGCTGCCGGAGCGCCCGGTCAGTCATGTGCCCTCGCCCGAGGAGATGGCGGCGGCGCTCGACGAAGCGCTGCCGGAGACCGGCAGCGATCCAGCCGCCGTCCTTGATGACTGGTTCGCTCGCGCCGAACGCGGCATTACCGCATCGCCGGGACCCCGCTTCTTCGGCTTCGTCACCGGCGGCGTCACGCCAGCCGCCCTCGCCGGGGATTGGCTGGCATCGGCAATTGACCAGAACGCGGGGCTGTGGGCAAGCAGTCCGGCGGCGGCGCAGACCGAACTGGTCGTCCTGCGCTGGCTGAAGGAGCTCTTCGGACTGCCGGCGGCATGGTCCGGTGCCCTGACCAGCGGCGCAACGATGGCCAATCTCGTCGGACTGATTGCAGCGCGGCAGTGGGCCGGCCGGCGACTCGGCTTCGACGCGTCGGCTGATGGTCTGGCAGGTCAGCCACCGATCGTGGTGGCGTCAAGCACCGAGATCCACCTCAGCGCCCTCAAGTGTCTGGGCACGCTCGGCCTTGGCCGCAATCAGGTCCGCAAGGCGCCGGCACCGGGTGGTTCGGTCGACGTCGCCGCTCTGGCGCGAGTGCTGCGCGAGATCGCGGGACCGGTCATCATCGTGGGCAATGCCGGCGAGGTGAACAGCGGGCACTTCGACGACCTCGCTTCGCTGGCCGATCTGCGTGATGCCCATCCAGGCGGCGCCTGGCTGCATGTCGATGCCGCTTTCGGCCTCTTCGCCTCGGCGTCACCCCGGCTGGCGCACCTGAATCGCGGCATCGAGCGCGCCGACTCGGTCGCGTCGGACGCGCACAAGTGGCTGAACGTGCCCTACGACAGCGGCTTCGCCTTCGTGCGCGACGGCGCAATCCTGCGCGAGGCATTTGCTGCCGGCGGCGCCTACGTCCTCGGCAGCGCCGGCTGGGATCCCTACACCCACGTGCCGGAGATGTCTCGTCGCTTTCGCGGGCTTGCCGCCTGGTGCACGCTCAAGGCCTTCGGCCGGGAGGGTTATCGCACCGTCGTCGAGCGCTGCACCGACAACGCTGCCGCCTTTGCGCGCTGGATCGAGCGGACACCCGGCCTCGAGTTGATGAACCCGGCCCCGCTCAACATCGTCTGCTTTCGCGTCGTTCGCAAGGGCTTGGACGACGCTGCGACCGACGCACTGAACCGCATGGCGGTTGGCGCAATCCAGGCCGATGGCCGCGCCTTCGTGACCGGAACGATCTGGAATGGCCACGCCGCCATCCGCGCCGCATTCGACAACTGGCAAACCACACCCGACGACGTTGGCCGATTGCGGGCCTCCGTCGAGCACATCAGCCGCCTGGAGTGATCCTTTGCCTGACCGCACGCCAGCTTGCTGCCTTGGCGCCGGAACCGGCAGTCGCGCAGGCCTGGCCGGCTGATGCGCTGGCTGGCCGTGGTACTGGTGCTGGCACTCGCTGCGTGCACCACCCGACTGAGCCGGGATGGCCGCACCGAAACGACTTTCGACCTCAAGTACCTGGCCAAATCCGACGTGGACCGCATTGCCGATACCAATCGCGCCGAGGTGGTTGACGGCTTGCTACTCATTGCTGACAAGCTCTACAAGCGCAATCCGAACGAGTGGAAAAAGACCGGCCTGGCCAGCCGCGAGCGGGCGCTGGAGGGGCTGCGGAGCCGGCGCAGCCCGCCAGAACTGGGCGATCGGCGTGAAGGGACGGCAGCGGCGTTGGCTTTCAGCGAGACCTACACTGGCGATCGTGTCGCAGCGTTGATCTTCGGCTTGCTGACGATGGTTGACGCCGCCTTTGAGCACAAGGAAGAGTTCTACGTTCTCGACAGCCTCGACGAAAGAAAACTCTTCAACTGCGCCCGCAACATGGATATTGCCGTCTGGAAGCTTGGCCACGACCGCAACGCCGCCGGCGAGCTCTATCTATTTTCCAACGAGCTTGACCCGGAGAACCGCAATCTCTCCTTCGAGCGCCAATTTGGCCGGCTGATGGGCCTGCTCGACTTCATGGCGGTAGTCGTCGCCGATCGTAACGGCCGCGGGGCCTCACGGCTGGCCCATGCGGTGGCCACCAGCGTCTTTCTGCCGGTCAGCGTTCTCAAGTGAGCGGGTTGCGCTGGACCAGCGAACGTTTCCTGACATCCCCCCCAGGGCGGATTCGGCGCGGCCGGAGGAGCCGAGAGCCGCGATGATATAATCGCGCCTCTTTCGCCTCTGCCCTGCCGATGCTCATTACCCGCCGCCTCGAGTTCGACGCTGGTCACCGCATTCCCGACCACGGGAGTCAATGTCGTCACCTGCACGGGCATCGCTATGCGATCGAGATCACGCTGGCAGGGGATATCATCCGGCAGGATGGCGACCCGGCCAACGGCATGGTCATGGATTTTTCGGACGTCAAGACGCTGGCTATGGCGCATCTGGTCGATGCCTGGGATCATGCCTTCCTGGCCTATGCCGGTGACCTGCCGGTGGTAAACTTCCTGCAATCCTTGCCGGATCACAAAACGGTGTTGCTCGATTGTGTGCCGACCGCCGAAAACCTTGCCCGGAAGGCGTTCGCGATTCTCGACGCGGTGTATCGTGATACCTACGGCAATCATTTGCGGCTCGAGCGTCTGCGTCTCTACGAAACGCCCAACTGCTGGGCGGAGGCGATGCGCGAATAGCGTCGTGCGAGTTCAGCTGCGCATGTCAGTGGCCTGGCAAGCAGACACCCAACCGGGCGGTCGACGCGGAAATCTGAACTGGATCGGATGGTGGCATGGACTTTCGCATCCTGGACGCTGGCGATACGGCGCTGACCATCGAGCTTGGCGATCGTCTCGACCGCCACCTGCTGGCAGCAGTGACGGCAGTCGATGAGGCGCTGGCGAAGGCAATCGCCGGCGGTTACCTGCCAGGCATCGTCGAAACGGTGCCGACCTTCCGCTCGCTGACCGTCATCTATGATCCCCTGCTGACCAGTCGGGCCGAGATCGAGCCAGGTATCCGGGCGGCAATTGCCGCTGCTGTTGCGGTGAGTGTACGTCGTGGGCGACTGTGGCAGCTGCCCGTGTGTTACGGCGACCAGATCGCCACCTGCGGACCTGATCTCGAAGCGCTGGCGGAAGCCTGTGACTTGACACCGGCAGAAGTGGTTCGCCTGCATTCGACCGGCACCTACGAGGTCTACATGCTCGGCTTCCTGCCCGGTTTTCCGTTCATGGGCGATCTGCCGGAGGTGCTCGCGCGCCCGCGCCGCAGCGAGCCGCGGGTGCGGGTGCCGGCGGGCAGTGTGGCCATGGCGGGAACACTGACCGCGATCTATCCCTGGGAAAGCCCCGGCGGCTGGCACCTGATCGGCGCCTGCCCGTTGCCGCTGTTTTCGGTCGCCTGGCCGCAGGCGGCACTGCTGCTACCCGGCGACCGGGTCTGCTGGCGGCCAATTGACGCCGCCGAGTATCACTCGCTGAGCGAGGCGATGCCGGCGATGAGCGCTTCGCCGCTGCCGCCTGGCGCTTTCCTGCTGACTGACGAGGCGCCGCGATGAGAGCCGTCCTGGAAGTCGTCAGCCCGGGCGCGATGGCTTCGATCCAGGATCTCGGCCGGCCAGGACTGCGCCGGGTCGGCGTCCCGCATGCCGGCGCGCTGGAGCCTGGCTGGCTGCGGCTGGCCAACGCCCTGCTGGGTAATGCCGAAGATGCGCCGGCGATCGAATTCCTGGCCGGCGGCCTGGTGCTGCGGGCGCGGGAGTTGCCGGTACAGATCGCTCTGGCGGGTCATTTTGCGGCTGCACTGACAGGCGCCGACGGGCAGCGCCGCGTGGAGTCGTGGCGCAGCGTCACCCTGGCGCCCGGCGAGACGCTGCGCTGCGGCATGCTGTCGGCTGGCCGGGTCGGCTATGTCGCGCTGGCTGGGATCCGCGTGCCGCAGCAGCTCGGCAGCGCTTCGACCTATGCGCGCGCACGCCTCGGTGGTCTCGACGGCCGGCTGCTCACACCGGCAGCGCAGCTGCTCGCGACCGCGGGCAGCCATGGCGAGAAGAGGCTGCGGACGCTGCCGGTTGATGCCAAGGCAGCAATTCGCGTCGTCCTCGGACCGCAGGATAATTACTTCGACGCCGGCTCGATCGCCCGCCTCCTGAGCGAGCCTTACGAGGTTCTCGCCGCCGCCGATCGCATGGGCATGCGCCTTGACGGCCCGCTGCTCAGGCATCGCCCCGAGAAGGGCAGCGAGATCATTTCGGACGCGACCGTGCCGGGCTCGATGCAGGTGCCGGGCCAAGGCCAGCCGATCGTGCTGCTTGCCGACGGCCAGACCGCCGGCGGGTATCCAAAGATCGCGACGGTGATCTCGGCCGATCTGCCGCGCCTGGCAGTGATGGCACCGGGGCAGATCGTTCGCTTTGCGGCAGTATCAGTGGTAGCCGCCGAGCAGGCAGCACGGGCGCGCGCGGCGACATTGCGAGCGCTGATCGCCGACATCGGGCCGCTGGCGGAGGCGGGTGCGCTCGATCTGCAGGCGATCTACGCCGTCAATCTGGTCAGTGGCGTGGTTGATGCGCGCAGCGAGGAGCCGCCGATCTCGTCAGCGCCTTACTCATGGGAGAGAAACTGATGGTGCGCAGGATCAATCTCAACGCTGATCTCGGCGAAAGCTCCGGCGCTTGGCAAACGGGCAGCGACAACGAGCTATTGCGAATTGTCGGCGCGGCCAACATCGCCTGCGGCTTTCATGCCGGCGACCCGCTACTGATGCGCCGTACGGTGGTGCAGGCGCTGGCCGCCGGCGTCAGCCTCGGGGCGCATCCCTCATTTCCCGATCTGCAGGGTTTCGGCCGGCGGGCGATGCATTTTCCCGCCGCCGAGCTGGAGGCGCTGCTAATCTACCAGATCGGCGCCCTGGCCGGCATGGCGCAGGCCGAAGGCGGTCGGCTGACGCACGTCAAACCGCACGGCGCGCTGAACAACATGGCTTGCGCGGATGCGGTACTGGCAAGGAGCGTGGTGGCAGCCATCAGCAGCCTCGATCCATCGCTGATCCTGCTCGCGCCAGCGCTGTCGGAGCTGGCGTTGGCCGGGGCGGCAGCCGGGCTGCGCGTGGCGGCCGAGATCTTTGCTGACCGCGCCTACACCAATGCCGGCAATCTGGTCGCGCGCGGTCAGCCCGGCGCGGTTCTGCAGACCGCCGACGAATGCGTGGCGCATGTGCAGCGCATGCTCGACGCGGGCGGCCTCGTGAGCGCCGGTGGGCAGGTCATCCCGACCGAGTTTCACAGCATCTGCGTGCATGGCGATGGACCGCAGGCAGTCGCAGCGGCGACCGCGATTCGTGCTTCGCTGCTTGCTTCGGGGGTCAGCCTGCTGCCGCTCCCGCAAGTGCTGCAACCGCCGGTCGATTCTGACGTTTGGCCGGCGATCGTCTAGAATATCGGCATCGCTGCCGTGAGCGGCGGGCGGCTCGGCCCAGGCAGCAATTCTGGTCAGCCGGCCTCACCCGCCAACCACCACAGGACGAGGATTTTTGCCCGAATAGCGGAAAGACGCTGATGCCTCATAGAGTTCTCAAAGTCCCCGAGCGGGGCATGATCGATGCCTACGAGGGCCTGCTCGCGGCACGCAATTTCAAGGCTGACGCGGCGCAGCGCGCGGCTGCCGAGCGTCTGCAACGCCTTTACTACGATCTGCTCTCGTTCAAGGTCGGGCGTCGCAGTGCCCTGCGGCGCATTTTCGCTGCGCCGGCAGTGCCGCGTGGCGTTTATTTCTGGGGCGGCGTCGGGCGCGGCAAGAGCTTCCTGATGGACTGCTTCTTTGACGCGGTGCCCTACCGTCGCAAACGGCGTATCCACTTTCACGCCTTCATGCATGGCGTCCATCGCCAGTTGAACGAACTCAAGGGCGAGAGCGATCCCCTCCTGAAGGTGGCCGAACGGCTGGCCAGCGAAGTGCGGCTGCTCTGTTTTGACGAATTTCACGTCTCCGACATCGCCGATGCGATGATCCTCGGTCGCCTGCTCGAAGCACTCTTCGCGCGCGGGGTGGTGTTCGTGATGACTTCGAATTACCCGCCCGACCGACTCTATCCGAACGGTCTGCAGCGGGAGAACTTCCTGCCGACGATTGCCCTCATCAAGTCGCGGCTGGACGTGCTGGAGATTGACGCCGGCATCGACTATCGCTTGCGGACGCTCGAGCAGGTCGAGATTTTTCATTTCCCGGCGGATGCCGCGGCCGAAATCAAGATGGCCGAGTACTTCAGCGCCATGGACGGCGGCGAGGGGATGCAGGGCGGCAGCATCGAGATTCTCGGGCGCGAGATTCCGACGCAGCGTCGCGGTCACGGCGTCATCTGGTTCGACTTCAAGGCGCTGTGTGGTGGGCCGCGTTCGCAGAACGACTACCTGGAGCTGGCGCGCGGCTATCACACCGTGCTGCTCTCGGCGATTCCCCGGATGTCGGCGAGCATGTCCTCCGAGGCGAGGCGTTTCACCTGGCTGGTCGACATCTTCTACGACCACAAGGTCAAGCTGATCGCCACCGCCGACTGCGGCCCGGACGGCCTGTACACGCAGGGCACGCAGGCCAGCGAGTTCTTTCGTACGGCCAGCCGCCTGACCGAGATGCGCTCGCGCGAGTATCTCGGCCTGCCGCACCTGTCATGAGCGACGCGTCGCTCCGTCGATGATGGGCAGAAGCAGGGCCTGGTTCAACACCGCGGCCATCAGGCGCTGCCTGCTGCTGACCCTGCTTTTCGCCTGTCTGCCGGCGTCCGCTCTTGCGCAGCAGGAGATGGAGATCATCGCCCTCCGGCATCGCACGCTCGACCAGGTGCTGCCCGCCCTGCAGCCGCTGCTCGAAGCCGGTGGCAGCCTTTCCGGGATGAACGACCAGTTGATCCTGCGTGCCTCGCGGCGTAACCGGGAACAGATCAAACAGGCGCTCGCTGCGATCGATACCCCGGCGCGACGCCTGCTGATCCGCGTCAGCCAGAACCGTGACGCACAGAGCCGGCAGCAGGGCTCTGAGGTGGCCGGGCAAATCGTCATTGACCAGCGGGGGCGGATCACCCAGCCGTCGTCCGGCACCCAGGGAAACACGCGCATAGAGGTCCGGCGCGGGGCTTCAAGCATCACGGCTCAGGCCCACGACCGGCAGGGCACGGAGAGCAGCGGCAGCACACAGATGGTGCAGGTGGTCGAAGGCGGGCGCGCCCTGATCCACGTCGGGCAGTCGCTGCCGATCCCGCTGCGACAGATGGCATTCGGACCGCGCGGCGCGGTGGTCAGTGAAGGCATCGTCTACCGTGATCTCGGTCAGGGTTTTTACGCCGCACCCCGGGTGATCGGTGATCGGGTGACACTGGAGATCAGCCCGCAGTTCGATTCGCCCGGCAAACAGGGCTACGGCAGTATCGAAACCCAGCGACTGTCAACCACCGTGTCGGGTCGCCTGGGCGAGTGGCTCGAACTGGGCGGCAGCAGCCAGCAGACCAACTTCGGCGAGCGCGGCAATCTGCACAGCGGGAGCAGTCAGGCCAGCGACCGGCGCAGCGTCTGGTTACAGGTTGAGGAGCTGCCCTGAGGCGGGGGCAATAGCGGCAACAAGGCAGGCCGTTGCCAACGGGCTCGCCGCACGGGTTCGTTCCGCCCCGTAAGCGACAAGTAAGTAATGGCCATTATGATCGGCGGCTAGTCATGATAAATGACTCAATATCCATTCATTCTGGAGGAAAGAAATGGCTACCGATGACATCGTTGCACGGATTGAGGCCAATCCCAAGTACCACGAACTGGTCCGAAAGCGCTCCAGTTACAGCATAATCATGTCCATCCTGATGATCATCGCCTATTACGGCTACATCCTGTTGATTGCCTTCAACAAGGAGTGGCTGGGTACGCCGCTCACGCCAGATGTGGTGACGACGATAGGCATCCCGCTGGGGGTCGGTGTCATCATCTTCACGATCGTCATTACCAACGTCTATGTCCGCAAGGCCAATACCGAGTTCGACGACATGAGTGCCGAGGTCATCAGGGAGGCCAGCAAGAAATGATCAGCAAATCCACGCGTAACATTATCGGCCTCGCTCTCGGCCTGCTCGCTGCCGGTAGCGCCCTCGCTGCCGGCGCCGACCTTGGGAATACGACGAAACAGGCGACCAACTGGGTGGCGATCGCGATGTTTGCGATCTTCGTCGCGGTCACCCTGGGGATCACCAAGTGGGCCGCGGCGAGAACCAAGTCCGCTGCCGACTTCTACACCGCCGGCGGTGGCATTACCGGTTTTCAGAATGGCCTGGCGATTGCCGGCGACTACATGTCCGCAGCGTCCTTCCTCGGGATCTCGGGTCTGGTGTTTGCCAACGGCTTTGACGGACTGATCTTCTCGATCGGCTGGTTGGTTGGCTGGCCGGTGATCACCTTCCTGATGGCCGAGCGTCTGCGCAACCTGGGCAAGTTCACCTTTGCTGACGTCGCTGCCTACCGTTTTTCACAGACGCCGATGCGAAGCTTTGCTGCCACCGGCTCGCTGGTTGTGGTTGCTTTCTACATGATCGCCCAGATGGTCGGTGCCGGTCAGTTGATCAAGGTGCTGTTCGGGATGGAGTACATCTACGCCGTGATCATCGTCGGCGTGCTGATGATGTGTTACGTGCTCTTCGGCGGCATGACGGCCACCACCTGGGTGCAGATCATCAAGGCGATCATGCTGCTCACCGGTGCGACCTTCATGGCCCTGGCCGTGCTCTGGCAGTTTGGCTTCAACCCCAACGCGCTGTTCGCCAAGGCGGTCGAGGTCCATCCCAAGCATCTGGCAATCATGTCCCCGGGTGCTCTGATCAAGGATCCGATTTCGGCGATCTCGGTCGGCATGGCCTTGATGTTCGGTACCGCCGGTCTGCCACACATCCTGATGCGCTTCTTCACCGTACCGAGCGCGAAGGAAGCACGCAAGTCGGTTGGCTGGGCAACGACCTGGATCGGCTACTTCTACATCCTGACCTTCATCATCGGTTTTGGCGCCATCGTCATGCTGACGCAGAACCCGGAGGCCTACTATGTGCCGAAGATGGTAGATGGTGTGCAAGCCGTTGGCGCTGACGGGAAGCTGGTTTGGGATGGCCTCAAGGGCGGTGGCAACATGGCCGCCATCCACCTGTCCAACGCGGTCGGCGGCAACGTCTTCCTCGGCTTCATCTCGGCGGTGGCCTTCGCGACCATCCTGGCCGTGGTGGCCGGCCTGACGCTGTCCGGCGCCTCGGCGGTTTCGCACGACCTTTACGCGACGGTGTTCAAGAAGGGTAACGCCGACTCCGCTGCCGAACTACGCGTTTCAAAGATCACCACGGTGTGCCTCGGCATCGTCGCGGTGTTCCTCGGAATCGCGTTCGAAAAGGAAAACGTCGCCTACATGGTGATGCTGGCCTTCGCCATTGCCTGCTCGGCCAACTTCCCGGTCCTGTTCATGTCCGTCCTCTGGAAGGATTGCACGACCAAGGGTGCAGTAGCGGGTGGCATTGTCGGCCTGGTGGCTTCGGTAGTACTGACCATCCTTTCCGCCTCGGTTTGGGAAGCGGTCCTCCACAACCCGAAGGGCAGCGCGCTGTTCCCCTACTCTTCACCGGCCCTGTTCTCGATGACGGCAGCTTTCCTGGTGATCTATCTGGTTTCCAAGATGGACAACAGCAAGCAGGCCCAGCTTGAGCGCTCGCTCTATCCGGCGCAGAAGGTTCGTTCGGAAACGGGCGTTGGCTCTTCCTCGGCATCGGGTCACTAAGCAAGAGTTACTTCCGACGGCCTGATCGGCAAACGGCCCGGGAGCGCATGCTTCCGGGCCGTTTCATTTGCTGCCAGGGCTTTTGCAGTGGCGCCGAGCGCTAGAAAACCACGTTTGAGACCGCTCAGCTGCCGCGTACAGTTGCAGTGCGGGATCGCGCGCCTTCTCCGCCCTGATTCAATCGTGTTGCCTCATGTTTCAAGGGAGAAAAATCACTCAGGACGCTTTTCCGGGGTCCTGGCGCGATAGGGAGCGGAGGCCGGATAGGTGGCTGCGTCAAGGAGATCGTTCCATTTCGTGGGTTCGAAGCCCCGAGCGCTTTGCCGGCCGACGCTGATACTGGGTAGCTGGGCTTCCCCGCCGAGTTGCCGGCCGAGGTCCGTCAGATCCTCCTCGCTCTCCAGTACTTTCTCGGCGAAAGGAACGCCACGGGCATTGAGCAGGGCACGCGCCTGCTTGCACGGATCGCCGCAACCGGCACTGGTATAGAGCACCACCGGGAACTTCTCGCTCGCCTGGCGAACGGCATACGAGGGTTGCCGCTCGCCACCGCCGATGGTCGTCGTGTACTTGGTGACCTGCCTGACTCCCGGCGGCGGTGGCAGGTCGGAGATCACTGTGCGGCCCGTGTTTGGGTCGGTCCAGCGGTAAGTGGTCTCGGCGCTGACGGCCGGGCTGGCCAGTAGGAGAGCTGCAAGTGCGGCCATTCCGGCGACGCGCGTGGGAGCTGAAGTGAACATGCTGCAAGTCCTCGATAATCAGGCAGTGATCATGCCGCTGTGTCGGAGCAAGGCGTCGACCTGGGGCTCGCGACCGCGGAAGGCACGGAAGCTGTCGATCGCCGAACGGCTGCCGCCGACCGAAAGTATCTCACTCAGGAAGCGCCGCCCGGTGGCCTGATCGAACGGGTTGCCGGCGTCCTCAAAAGCGCCGTAGCAGTCGGCCGAAAGGACCTCGGCCCACTTGTAGCTGTAGTAGCCGGCGCCGTAACCCCCGGCGAAGATGTGCGCGAAGCTGTTCGGGAAGCGGTGCCATTCGGGTGGTACCAGGACGGCCACTTCGCGCCGGACATCGGCCAGCAGTTCGAGCACGCTGCGTTCGCCCGCCGGATCGTAGTCGCTGTGCAACAGCAAGTCGAAGAGCGAAAACTCCACCTGGCGGAGCGACTGCAGGCCGCTCTGGAAGTTCTTCGCCGCCAGCATCTTGTCGAACAGGGCGCGTGGCAGCGGCTGGCCGGTATCGATATGGCCGGTCATGCCCTCCAGAACACGCCACTCCCAGCAGTAGTTCTCCATGAATTGCGATGGCAACTCAACGGCATCCCACTCGACGCCATGGATGCCGGCGACGCCCAGTTCGTCGACCTGCGTCAGCAGGTGGTGCAGGCCATGCCCGGTCTCGTGGAAGAGCGTACTGACTTCGTCGTGTGTGAAGATTGCAGGCTGCGGTTTGCCATCCTTTTCGCCGATTGGTCGTGAGAAGTTGCAATTGAGGTAGGCGACCGGTTTCTGAATGCCTTCACTGCTGGTAGCGAGCGACTCTTGTCTGATTCTGCGGCGACCAATCGCCTCGTCCATCCAGGCACCGCCACGCTTCGTTGGACGGGCGTAGAGGTCGAGGTAAAACTGTCCGACCAGCTCACCGGCGGGCGTTTCGATGCGGAAGAAGCGGACGTCTTCGTGCCATACCGGCGCGCAGTCAGGCTTGAGGTGAACGCCGAACAGGCTTTCGATGACGCTGAATAATCCGGCGAGAACCTTGTCCTCAGTGAAGTACTGCTTCACTTCCTGCTCGGAGAAGGCATAACGTGCCTGCAGCAACTTTTCGGAAACGTAGCCGATATCCCAAGGCTCCATCGTCTCGAGAGCGAGCTGGTCTCGGGCGAAGGCACGCAGGTCGGCAACGTCCTTCTCGGCAAAGGGCCTCGCCCTGACCGCCAGATCGCGCAGGAAACCCAGCACCTGCGGCACCGATTCGGCCATCTTCGGCACCAGTGAGACTTCGGCAAAGTTGGCGTAGCCGAGCAGCTGCGCCTGCTCCCGGCGCAGTTCAAGAATCCGGCGGATCAGCGGCGTATTGTCGAGTTCGACGGCGCCGAATTCGGCGGCGCGTGTCGCGTACGCCCGGTACATCGCAGCGCGCAGGCGTCGACTGTCGGCGTATTGCATCACCGGCAGGTAGGAAGGCATGTGCAGGGTAAACTTCCAGCCACTCTTGCCCTCCTGTTCTGCGGCCTCGCGGGCGGCTTGCCGAGCATCGTCAGGCAAGCCTGCAAGTTCGGCCTCGTCGGTCACCTGTTCGGCAAAGGCGTTAGTGGCGTCGAGCAGGTTCTCGGAGAACTTGGCCGAAAGCTGCGCCAGCTCCTCGGAAATCGCCTGAAAGCGCGGCTTGCTGTCCTCGGCCAGTTCCGCTCCGCTGAGGCGAAAATCGCGCAGCTCGTTTTCGATGACCCGACGCTGGGCGGCCGACAAACCAGCGTATTCCGCGCTCCCGGCGATCGCCTTGTACTTCGCGAAGAGCTTGACGTTCTGGCCGACCTCGGCGTAGAAGCGGGACACCTCGGGCAGCATGCCGTTGTAGGCGTCGCGCCACGCCGGGACGTCGTTGACCGAGTGAACATGACCGACGATTCCCCAGGCGCGCGACAATTGCTCAAAGCCATCGCCCAGTGGCGCGGCGAAATCAGCCCAGGTCGCAGCAACGGCGTCGGAGCTCAGGCGAGCCACAAGGGCGCGGCAGTGATCGAGCAACTGGCTAATCGCCGGTTGCACGTCGCTCGGGACAATCGCGTCGAAGCGAGGCAGGCCGGCGAAGTCGAGCAGCGGGTTCAGCAGTGGAGTTTCTTGCAGTTGGTTGACGGTCATCGGGGAGTCCGTGGTTTGAGAAGAGCGGAGCACGGCTTTGCGCCTATTCTACAAGGTCGCGATAGGCGTGCCATGAAGCGTGGCCGATCAGCGGCATGAGAACGATCAGTCCGAAGAAGAGGGTGAGAAAACCGATTGCGGTCAGCGTGACCACGATCGCACCCCAGAAAATCATGACCAGAAGGTTGGCATCAACGGTGCGCAGACTGGTGCGCATGGCGGTGATGAAGTCGGTCTTGCGATCGAGCAGCAGGGGTACCGAGACTACCGTGATGGCAAAGACCATCAGCGCCAGCGTGCCACCGGTCAGGATCCAGATCAACAGCAGGTCGCGGTGGTCCGTGGACAGGTGGACCTCGGCCAGCAGTGCGAGCAGATCGGGGGCAATGTTCGGTGCGAGGAAAGCGAACAGCATCGTCGAGATGCGTTCCCAGGCGATGCCAATGACCCCCAACAGCAGCCCGAGCTTGGCC
Source organism: Candidatus Accumulibacter necessarius (assembly GCA_017302435.1). GTDB lineage: Bacteria > Pseudomonadota > Gammaproteobacteria > Burkholderiales > Rhodocyclaceae > Accumulibacter > Accumulibacter necessarius. The sequence continues at coordinate 20,136 of JAFLDL010000024.1, read as the reverse complement.
AGCTCCACGCTGTTTCGCCGGCCACCGGCCAGCGAGACGAAGAAGGTCGACGACTGTCCAGCTTCGAGTCGCCGGCTGATCTCGTAAAGTCCGCCGGCCAGCAGCGGGGCAATCAGGAAAAAGCCCGACGTTGCGACAATGAACCAATGTCCATTGCGCCAGGCGAAAATCGTGATCAGGTCGCCGGCAATCGCGAACAGGAGACCGTAGGCCAGACTGGCAATCGGGTTGGCGCGAAGATCACGCCAGCCGGCCGCCAACCAGACAAATGGTCGACCCACCGAGACGCTGCGGACTTTGGGCGGCGCGTGACCGCGGTCAGGGGGAGTTGGCTCCAGACCCATGCGTTCTCCTTGCTGAGGGGTGTGGATGGACGTCTCGTGGTAGTGGCACTGGCAAGCCGTTCAATCGACGAAGGTTTCGCCAGTCAGGCGCTCGCAGGCCTCGACATACCTGGCACGGGTTCCGGCAAGCACCGCGGGTGGCAGCCGGGGACCTGGCGCCTGCTTGTTCCAGTCAAGCGTCTCCAGATAGTCGCGCAGGTACTGCTTGTCGTAGGACGGCGGATTGCTGCCTTCATGATAGGCGTCAGCCGGCCAGAAACGCGACGAATCCGGGGTCAGCGCTTCATCGATCAGGTGCAGCGTACCGGCAGCGTCGAGGCCGAACTCGAACTTGGTGTCGGCGATGATGATGCCGCGCGCAGCGGCATGCCCGGCGGCAGCGGTGTACAGTGCGATGGCGGCGTCGCGCGCCTGCGTGGCGACCGCCTCGCCGCTCTTGCCACTGGCCGCCAGAAGGTCGGCGAGCACAGCCGCGCAGTCGGCCTGCGCGCGCGCGAAGGAGATGTTCTCATCGTGATCGCCGATTGCCGCCTTGGTCGCCGGGGTGAAGATCGGTTGCGGCAGCCGGCTCGCCAGGCGGAGTCCTGCCGGCAGACGGATTCCGCAAACGCTGCCGCTGGCCTGGTAGTCGTTCCACCCCGAGCCGATCAGATAGCCACGAACCACCGCCTCCATCGGCAGCGGCCGCAGTCGCTTGACGACCAGAGCCCGGCCACGCACCTGCTCACGCTCGCCGGCAGCGACCACCGTTTCCGGATCGATGCCGGTCAGCTGATTGGGGACGATGGCGGCAAGCTTGCTGAACCAGAAGCTGGCCAGCCGGGTCAGCACCTTGCCCTTGCCCGGCACCGGGTCCGGCAGAATGACGTCAAAGGCCGAAATTCGATCGCTGGTCACGATCAGCAGCCGGTCGGTGCCGATCGCATAGATATCTCGCACCTTGCCGCGGCCGAGCAGAGGCAGACTGGCGATCGTCGATTCAAAGAGGGCTACGGTCACGTGCTTGATCCGTTGAGAGAAAGGAAATTCAGAGAGGGGGCGGGAGCGCTGCGATTATAGGGCAGATCGCTGCCCGGTCGGTGGGCCTTGACCCCATTGGCCACCAGTGCTCAGTGTTCGCTGTCTTCCGCCTGGCGCAGTCTCCTGCGCATCCGCCGGATACCGAGCATCAAAAAACCGGCAATCAGCGGGATCGAGACGGCGGCAGCGGTTTCCGGCGAGATCTCCGGGAACAGCATCTTGCCGCCCTTGGCAAGATAGTGCACGAGTTGCGAGGCATAGTAGGTGATGGCGACCACCGACAGACCCTCGACGGTCTCCTGCAGGCGCAACTGCAGTCTGGCACGCCGGTTCATCTGCGTCAGCTGCTCCTGATTCTGGCGTTCGAGTTCAACGTCGACCCGGGTTCGCAAGAGCTGGCTGGTGCGCGCCAGACGGTCGGACAGGTCGTCCTGGCGGTTGGCCATCGCGATGCAGGTGTGCATCGCCGGCAGCAGGCGGCGCTGCATGATTTCGTGAAAGGTCGGGCAGCCGACAACACGAATCTCGCGCAGTTCGTCGATGCGCTGCATTACCAGATCATGGTAGGCGCGTGCCGCGCCAAAGCGGAATGTGGTCCGGGCGACCGAGTGCTCGACCTCGGCGGCGAGTCGGGTCAGATCGGCCAGCACCTCGCGTTCATCGCCGGGCGAGTTGGCCTGACCGATATGGTCAACCATTTCGGCCAGCTGCTGTTCAGCACCGGTCAGCCAGCCGCCGACTTCCTTGGCAACCGGCAGCGCGAGCAGGGCCAGCAGGCGATAGGTCTCGATTTCCAGCAGCCGCTGCACCGTCCGACCGCCCTGCCTTTGCGTCAGTGAAACATCGAGCACGACGAAGCGCGAAAAGCCCTGGTCGAAAATGAAGTCGGTGAATACCCAGGCGGCTCGGTCAGCCACCTGCGCGGCGACCATCTGGCGCCCTGTCGGCGTCAGGGAGGCGGTGACCGATTGCGGGGACAACTCACCGCTCGAACGCAACTCGACATGGGTAGCGACGATCATCTGCCCCGGCAGTGTCCGCAGCCACTCGGTCGGCAGCACGTCGAGCGCGGTTGCTTCGGCATTCCGCGGCTCGCCGGGCGGCAGCGAACGAAAAACAGTGTAGCTTGAAAACTCGGTGTGCAGTTCCCAGCGGAGCAGGAAAGGTCCGCCATCGAAAACCAGGCAGGTGTCGGAACTGGTGAGCAGCTTGCCGGCATGGGTCTGGGCGAGTCGGCAGAGCCGGTTCCGCTCGCCCGCCAATACCGCCGGGTCCTGCGTTAACACCAGGTGCGAAACCAGCACCGGACTGGTCAGCGGCAATGGCGGGCGGGCGTGAAACTCGTCGTTCAGTAGCTCGCGCAGTGGATGTGCGGCGAGTTCGACTCTCGGGTGGACGGCGTTGTTCACCATGGATAGAGGAGTGGCCGCGACACCCTGCTGGCGCGCCGCGGCCTCTGGCAAACGATCAGCGAACGGTCTGCTTCAGCTCGCCGCTGTTGTAACGCTCGGCCATCTTGTCGAGCGGGATCACCTTGATCTTGCTGGCCTGGCCGGCCGTACCGAAAGCCTCGAAACGGGCGCGGCAGATCTTCTTGGCTGCCTCGCGAGCCGGCTTGAGGTAGTCGCGCGGATCGAACTTCGACGGGTTCTCGGCAAAGTAACGGCGGATGGCACCGGTCATTGCCAGACGGATGTCGGTGTCGATGTTCACCTTGCGCACGCCGTGCTTGATGCCGGTGACGATCTCTTCGACCGGGACGCCGTAGGTCTCCTTCATGTCGCCGCCAAACTCGCGAATCTCGGCGAGCAGTTCCTGCGGCACCGATGAAGATCCGTGCATCACCAGGTGGCAATTCGGGATACGCTGGTGAATCTCCTTGATGCGTTCGATGGCGAGGATATCGCCGGTCGGCTTCTTGGTGAACTTGTAGGCGCCATGCGAGGTGCCGATGGCGATTGCCAGCGCATCGCACTGCGTCAGTTTGACAAAGTCTGCTGCCTGCTCGACATCCGTCAGCAGTTGCTCACGCGTCATGTGACCTTCGGCGCCGTGACCATCTTCCTTGTCGCCGCGCATGGTTTCCAGCGAACCAAGGACCCCCAGTTCACCTTCGACGGAGACGCCGATGGCATGCGCGAATTCGACCACCTTGCGGGTGACGTCGACGTTGTATTCATAAGAGGCGACGCTCTTGCCGTCAGCCATGAGGGATCCATCCATCATCACTGACGAGAAGCCGGAGCGGATCGCGCTCATGCAAACCGCGGGCGACTGGCCATGATCCTGGTGCATGACGATCGGGATCTGAGGGTAGGCTTCGAGCGCGGCCAAGATCTGGTGGCGCAGGAAGGGCTCGCCGGCGTACTTGCGGGCACCGGCGGAAGCCTGCATGATCACCGGCGCGTCGACTTCAGCGGCGGCTTCCATGATGGCCCATACCTGTTCCATGTTGTTGACGTTGAAAGCGGGCAGACCATAGCCGTTCTCGGCGGCGTGGTCCAGCAATTGACGCATCGATACGATTGGCATGAGTGTTTTCTCCAGTAATTGCCCGGTTGCCCGAGCGCGGGAAGCGGCTGGCGCTGCTTCCCAAAAACTGCATTTCTGGCCAACAGCCGGGCGATCAGGTCGCTCGCCCCGCTTTCGGCCTAGACCTTGTAGGGCTGTTGATCGCCAACGCGAACGATCTTGAGCGTATTGGTGCCGCCGCTGGTGCCCATCGGATCCCCGGCGGTGAGCACGATGAAATCTCCCTTTTCGACGATTCCCGCATTCATCAGCAGTTGCTCCGCGTCGTGCAGCAGTTCATCGCGGGTGGTCGGACGCTGGGTCATGAACAAGGGGAACACCGCCCGATAAAGGCTCATCCTGGTCACTGCATCAGATCGCGGGGTCAGTGCGTAAACCGGAACGCCACAGTTGAGACGGCTCATCCACAGGGCGGTCGCACCCGACTCGGTGAGCGCGGCGATGGCCTTGACCTTGAGGTGATGCGCGGTCCAGATCGCTGCCAGGGAGATGGTCTGGTCGATGCGCGTGAACACCTGATTGAGAAACGCGCTGTCGAGCGTCACTTCAGCCGACCGCTCTGCCGCCTGGCAGATCCGCGCCATCGCTTCGACCGTTTCAACGGGATACCTGCCGGAAGCTGTTTCGGCGGAGAGCATGACGGCGTCCGTTCCGTCGAGCACGGCGTTGGCGACATCCGAGACCTCGGCTCGCGTCGGGGCCGGCGAGAGAATCATCGACTCCATCATCTGGGTTGCCGTGATCGCCAGCTTGTTCTTTTCGCGCGCCAGGTGAATCATGCGCTTCTGTAGAGCAGGCACGGCGGCATCACCGACTTCGACCGCGAGGTCCCCACGCGCCACCATGATGCCGTCCGAGGAAGCAATGATCTCTTCGAGAGCCGCCACGGCTTCGACGCGCTCGATCTTGGCAATGGTCTGCGCCTGCCCCCCGGCGGCATGGATCAGTTGCTTGGCCATGTACATGTCGGCCGCACTCTTGGGGAAGGAGACAGCGACAAAATCAACCTCGATGCTGGCTGCCGTGCGGATGTCTTCCATGTCCTTGGCGGTCAGCGCCGGTGCCGAGAGGCCACCTCCCTGGCGATTGATGCCCTTGTTGTCCGAGAGTTCACCACCGTGGCGAACGACGGTGAAGATCTCCGAGCCGACGACCCGCTGCACATCAAGCACGATGCGACCATCGTCAAGCAGCAGGACGCTGCCGGCCGAGACGTCACGGGTCAGGTCCTTGTAGTCGAGACCGACGCGCTCGTTATTGCCCAGATCGCATCGGGCATCGAGAATGAAGTGAGCGCCTTGCTCAAGCCAGGTCTTGCCGTCGGCGAATTTCCCGACGCGGATCTTGGGCCCCTGGAGATCGGCGAGAATGCCAACTGGCCGCCCGATACGTGCGGCCACCTCACGTACGAGTCGTGCTCGCGCGACATGGTCCTCCGGCTTGCCATGAGAAAAGTTGAGGCGAACGACATCGACGCCGGCGCGAAACATGCGCTCCAGCACTTCGGCGCTGGATGACGCCGGACCGAGGGTGGCAACGATCTTGGTATCTCGATACATGGGTTTCCTATTCCTGCAGAACTCCCTCGAGCGGGCGGTGGGGGTGGTCACGGCCCTGGTCAGCGCGAAAAAGCGGGGAGTGCACGGTCTGCTTCTGCGGCAATGCTTCAGTGGGTTTCGGATTCTATGAGCCCAACCGGAGGGGCGCAAGTACGGTAGTTTCCATCAACGCAGAAAATACCGGAAGAATCTGCCAACGATGCGACGCGGCCAACGCGCGATCGGGAAGCGAGCGCATCAGGGGCGCCCGAAGGCGCCCCTGGCTGGCTACTTGGTCATTACACGGACCATCTCCAGCACCTTGCAGGAGTAGCCCCACTCGTTGTCATACCACGAGACAACCTTGACGAAAGTTCCGTCGAGTGCCATCCCGGCTTCTGCGTCAAACACCGACGTGCAACTCTCGCCACGGAAATCGGTGGCTACAACCTTCTCGTTCGTGTACCCGAGAACTCCCTTCATCGGACCTTCGGAGGCTGCCTTCATGGCGGCGCAGATCTGCTCGTAGGTGGCTTCCTTGCTCAGCTCGACCGTCAGGTCGACGACCGATACGTCCGAAGTCGGCACGCGGAAAGCCATGCCGGTTAGCTTCTTGTTCAGTTCGGGGATGACCTTGCCAACGGCCTTGGCGGCACCGGTCGAGGACGGAATGATGTTCTCGAGGATGCCACGGCCACCGCGCCAGTCCTTGTTGGACGGGCCGTCGACGGTTTTCTGGGTGGCGGTGGCCGCGTGCACCGTGGTCATCAGGCCGCGCTTGATGCCCCAGTTGTCATGCAGCACCTTGGCGACAGGAGCCAGGCAGTTGGTGGTACACGATGCGTTCGATATGATTGTCTGGCCAGCGTAGGTCTGATCATTGACGCCAAACACGAACATCGGGGTATCGTCCTTGCTCGGTGCGCTCTGGATGACCTTCTTGGCGCCCGCAGCGATATGCTTCTGACAGGTATCGAGGGTCAGGAAGAGACCGGTCGATTCGACAACGACGTCGGCACCGACCTCGTCCCACTTCAACTCAGCCGGATCCTTGACGGCGGTGAGGCGAATTTTCTTGCCGTTGACCACCAGGGTGTTGCCTTCGACACTGATGTCGCCCTTGAAGCGACCGTGAACGGAGTCGTACTTGAGCATGTACGCCAGGTAGTCGGGTTCGAGCAGGTCATTGATGCCGACGACCTCGATGTCCGGAAAGTTCTTGGCTGCCGCGCGAAACACCATCCGGCCGATACGGCCAAAGCCATTGATTCCAACCTTGATTGTCATGAAACGGTCTCCTTGAGAAATTACAACAGGGATTTCACGGTCTTGACCACGTTGGCCACCGTGAAACCGAAAAAGTCAAACAACTGGCCGGCGGGTGCCGACTCTCCAAAACGATCGATGCCGACAACGGCACCGTCGAGTCCAACATACTTAGACCAGAAACTGCTCACCCCGGCCTCAATGGCGACACGCGGTACCGCTCGCGGCAGGACGGATTCCTGGTATGCGGCGTCCTGGCGGTCGAACACTTCGGCGCAGGGCATCGAAACCACGCGCACAGCCATGCCATCAGCAACAAGTGCCTGGCGGGCGTCAAGGGCCAGCTTGACCTCCGATCCGGTTGCGATCAGCACCACCTGCGGCTTTGCACAGTCGGCGAGCACGTAGGCGCCGAAACGCATACGCTCGGGTGCCACACCGGTGGTGATCGTCGGCAGGTTCTGCCGCGAGAGTGCGAGAATCGTCGGACCATCGGCGCGCTCAATCGCGGCCACCCAGGCGACGGCCGTTTCGCTGGCGTCGGCCGGGCGCCAGACGTCCACATTGGGAATCAGACGCAGGCAGGCCACGTGTTCAATCGGCTGATGGGTCGGACCATCTTCGCCGAGACCGATCGAATCATGGGTATAGACCATGATCTGGCGCAGCTTCATCAGCGCGGCCATGCGGATGGCACTACGTGCGTAGTCGGAGAAAACGAGGAAGGTTGCGGTGTAGGGAATCAGGCCACCGTGCAATGCAAGGCCGTTGGCAATCGCCGTCATCGCGAATTCGCGCACGCCATAATAGAGATAGTTGCCACCTTCACTTCGGCTGACCCCCTTCGAGCCCTTCCAGAGCGTGAGGTTGGAGCCGGCAAGATCGGCCGAGCCACCAATCAGCTCTGGCAAGTGCGGTGCGAAAGCCTCAATCGCATTCTGCGAAGCCTTGCGGGTCGCGATATTCTCGCCCCTGGCGGCGATCTCGGCCAGCGTCCGTGCGGCGTACGCTGTCCAGTCAGCCGGCAGCTCAGCGCGCATGCGACGGGAAAACTCGGCGGCAAGTTCGGGAAAAGCGGCCCGATAGCTGGCGAAGCGGACGTTCCAGTTGCTTTCGAACACGTTGCCGCGCATGCGGCCATCCCACTGCGCGTAAACCTCGTCGGGGATCTCGAAGGGGGCATGTTGCCAGCCGATTTGGCTGCGTGCCGCGGCGATCTCCGCCGCCCCGAGCGGCGCACCGTGGACATCGTGGGTCCCGACCTTGTTCGGTGAGCCGAGGCCGATCCGCGTCTTGCAGCAGATCAGCGTTGGCCGGCCTTTGTCAGCGCGAGCGTCGAGCAGCGCTTTGTCGATGGCCTGGCTGTCGTGCCCGTCGATGTCGGCGATGACCTGCCAGCCGTAGGCCTCGAAACGCTTTGGAGTGTCGTCAGTGAACCACCCCTCGACATGACCGTCGATCGAGATGCCATTATCGTCATAGAGAGCGATCAGCTTGCCGAGTGCGAGAGTCCCCGCCAGCGAGCAGGCTTCATGCGAAACGCCTTCCATCAGACAGCCGTCGCCGAGGAAGACATACGTCCAGTGGTTGACGATCTCGTGTTCCGGGCGGTTGAATTGGGCAGCCATCACCTTTTCGGCAATCGCCATACCGACCGCGTTGGCGAGGCCCTGGCCGAGCGGGCCAGTGGTGGTTTCGACGCCGGGGGTGTGACCGACTTCGGGGTGACCGGGAGTCTTCGAGCGAAACTGACGGAAATTCTTCAGGTCATCGATCGCGACATCGTAACCCGTGAGATGCAGCAGGGTGTAGATCAGCATCGAGCCATGACCGTTCGAGAGTACGAAACGGTCACGGTCTGGCCAGAACGGATTGCCAGGGTTGTGGCGCAGATGGCGGCGCCAGAGAACTTCTGCGATCTCAGCCATCCCCATTGGCATACCGGGGTGGCCGGAGTTGGCTTGCTGGACCGCGTCCATCGCAAGGGCGCGAATGACGCTGGTCAGGGGGGTAAACGTAGCGGGCACGATGATTCGCCAGTCCGTGGAAGGAAGTTTGGTTGCATGGCCAAATTATCCGCTAAAACAGGGCGGTTTGCCACTCCCCGTTACCGTGCCGTCGAGGTGGCTACCGAGCAGCGCCAGGCCGCAACGAGCAGGATCCGGGCCCGCCCGTCCTTGACCACTCATAACATAAACCAAAGCTAACGGTCTGCAGAAAAAAGTTTAACTTTTAATAATCTATAACGCTGCCTACACTTGTCTCAACTGAACTTGCAACGCGAACGGGATGACTTCAGAAGGGCAACTTGTCGCACGACCCGGCAAGGCAGCCTCTTCACCCTCATTAACTCGGAGACAAGCATGGACCAATCGAATCGTTACGCCGACCTCAGCCTCAGGGAAGAAGACCTGATCAAGGGTGGCAAGCACATCCTGGTGGCTTACAAGATGAAGCCGAAAGCTGGCTATGACTATCTGCAGGCCGCCGCCCACTTTGCCGCCGAGTCGTCCACCGGGACCAATGTCGAGGTATGCACCACCGACGATTTCACCCGCGGCGTCGACGCACTGGTCTATCTGATCGACGAACCGAGTGAAGAGATGCGCATCGCCTATCCGCTCGATCTCTTCGACCGCAATGTCACCGACGGGCGGATGATGATCGTTTCCTTCCTGACGCTGGTCATCGGCAACAACCAGGGCATGGGCGACATCGAGCACGCCAAGATCTACGATTTCTACATGCCCGAACGCGCCATTCAGCTCTTCGACGGCCCGGCCAAGGATATCTCCGACATGTGGCGGATTCTTGGTCGCCCGATCAAGGACGGCGGTTACATCGCCGGAACGATCATCAAACCCAAGCTCGGCCTGCGGCCGGAGCCCTTCGCCAAGGCTGCCTATCAGTTCTGGCTCGGCGGCGACTTCATCAAGAATGACGAACCGCAAGGCAACCAGGTGTTTGCCCCGATGAAGAAGGTCATGCCCCTGGTGTACGACGCAATGAAGCGGGCACAGGATGAAACCGGAGAAGCCAAGCTGTTCTCGGCCAACATCACCGCCGACGACCACTACGAGATGTGCGCGCGTGCCGACTATATTCTCGAGACCTTTGGCCCCGACGCCGACAAGGTCGCCTTCCTGGTCGACGGCTACGTCGGCGGCCCCGGCATGGTGACCACCGCGCGCCGGCAATATCCGAACCAGTACCTGCATTACCACCGTGCCGGCCATGGCGCGGTCACCTCGCCGAGTTCCAGGCGCGGTTACGATGCCTACGTGCTGGCCAAGATGTCGCGCCTCCAGGGTGCTTCGGGAATTCACGTCGGTACGATGGGTTACGGCAAGATGGAAGGCAGCGCCGATGACCGGGCGATCGCTTACGTCATCGAGCGTGACGAGTACCAGGGTCCGGCTTACCATCAGAAGTGGTACGGCATGAAGCCGACAACACCGATCATCTCAGGCGGTATGAACGCGCTTCGCCTGCCCGGCTTCTTTGCCAACCTTGGCCACGGCAACGTCATCAACACCTCCGGCGGCGGTTCTTACGGTCACATCGACAGCCCGGCGGCAGGGGCCATTTCGCTGCGTCAGGCCTACGAGTGCTGGAAGGCGGGTGCCGACCCGATCGAGTGGGCCAGGCAGCACAAGGAATTTGCCCGTGCCTTCGAGTCCTTCCCGGGCGACGCCGACATGCTTTATCCGGGCTGGCGCGAGAAGCTCGGCGTCCATCGCTAGGGGCGGACAGGCCTCAGGTTCAGGGGCGCAAGCGGCAAGAGGCGGTTCGCCGGGAACAGCGGTGGCGGAGTACGCTCTCCACCGCTACTGCAGACAGGGACAGGCAATGACCGACAGGGAGCAGTTCAAGGTTTTTCAAGCACCTTTCTACCAGCCGCAGCGGAATGAGGTGGCGCTCTATGAGGCCGCCTATGCAGCGCGGTTGCCCGTGATGGTCAAGGGACCGACCGGCTGCGGCAAGTCGCGCTTTATCGAATACATGGCCTGGAAACTCGGCAAGCCGCTGATCACGGTTGCCTGCAACGAAGACATGACCGCCTCCGATCTCGTCGGCCGCTACCTGCTGGAAGCCAACGGCACCCGCTGGCTCGATGGCCCTTTGACCACCGCTGCCCGTATCGGCGCGATCTGCTACCTGGACGAAATCGTCGAAGCGCGTCAGGACACGACGGTGGTCATTCACCCGCTGACCGACCACCGACGGACGCTGCCGCTCGACAAGAAGGGCGAACTGATCCACGCCCACGCCGACTTCCAGCTGGTCATCTCGTACAACCCGGGCTACCAGAGCCTGATGAAAGACCTCAAGCAGTCGACCAAGCAGCGCTTCGCCGCCTTCGAGTTCGACTACCCCGATGCTGCCCTCGAAACGACGATCCTGGTCAGCGAAAGCGGCATCGATGCGACCACCGCTGCGCAACTCGTGAGCATCGGCGCTGTCGCCCGCCGCTTGCGCGGGCACGGCCTCGACGAAGGCATCTCGACACGCCTCCTGGTCTACGCGGCAACGCTGATCAAGGGCGGCGTCACCCCGCATGACGCCTGCCGGATGGCACTGGTGCGACCGATCACCGACGACCGCGACATCCGCGACACGCTCGATCACGCGATCGACGCCACGTTCGCCTGAGCCGCAAACGGCTGCCATGCCCTCCCCGGAGAGCCCGGATGCCGCCTGGCCCGAACGCCTGGCGGCATACCGCGCGCAACTCGACTGCCGTTTCCCGCAAGTCGGTGAAGTCTTCGAAGCCTGCCTGATCGACGCGCTGCGCGTACTCTCGCCCGCAGGCGTCAGCGCCTACATCGACTGCGGGCGCTTCCTCGGCCGCATGGGGCGTGGCGTCGAACCGCTACTCGCCTTCCTCGAAGAATGGCCGTCGACCGCCGGCATCCTTGGCGAAGACGCGCTGCCGGCGATCAATCACACCCTCCAGGTGATCTGGAAATCGCCGAATGGCAAGGCAATCACCCCCTTCCTTCAGACGCTGGCCGCGGTAGCCCGCCGGCTTCCCTCGCGCGAGCAGATGCAGCACTACCTCGATCTCACGCTAAAACTGATGGAGCGCACCAGCGGCTCGATTCACGGGATTCACAAGAGCTTCGCCAGCCCCGGCCTGCCCGACTTCCTTGAGCAGGCACCAACCCTGCTCAACCGCCTGGCGATCGGTGGACTGCAGAACTGGGTCGACTACGGAATCCGCAACTACGGCAACCACCCGGAGCGCCAGCGCGCCTACTTCAGCCTGCAGTCAGCCGACAGCCGCGCGGTGTTTCAGCGTGAACGACACGGGACGTTGCTGGTCGATCACGAGCGCCTCCTCGATCTCTACCTGCGGGGACTCTGGGGTGATAGCGCCCAGCTGGTACCCTACGCCAGCAGTACTGACCCGGCCGGCCATTCGGCGCAGGCGGATGCGTCTACCCCTTTGCTGCCCTACTACGACGCGTCCGGAATTCGCCTGCCTGACGTCCTCGACGACGCCCTGGGAGTGAGCGGAATCGACCGCTACCGGGCGAGCCTGGCGCACATCGCCGGCCACCGGCGCTGGAGCACACCGCTGTTCGCCGACAACTTCAGCCCGATGCAGCGCATGGCGATCGAGATCTTCGAAGACAGCCGCATCGAAACGCTGATCCTGCGGCACTACCCGGCGCTGCGCCACATTTTTCTCGCCCTGCACCCCACACCTGCTGAAGGCGCCTGTAACCCGGCCACGCATTCCTGCCTCCGCCACCGACTGGCAATGCTCTCGCGCGCACTGCTCGACCCCGCGCACGGCTACCAGGACGCGGCGCTACGCGAGTTTGTCGAGCGCTTCGTGCAGACGATGGCCAGCGGCGAAGCAAGCAGCGAGGCGGTCGCCACGCTCGCGCTCGCCTATGTCGCGCGCACCCGCCGGCAGAGCGACCAGCTGGCGAACGTCCATTTCGCGGATACGGTGATCGCCTACCGCGACGATAACCGTCACCTCTGGCGATTCCACGAACTCAGCGACGACGAGGAGATGTTCGACCTGCGACCAACGGCCGCGGCGGCCGAAGTCGACCGACTGCCACCGCGCCACTACCCTGAGTGGGACTATCAGAGCCAGAGCTACCGCCCCGACTGGGTCAGCCTCTACGAATCGCTGCATCCGTCGGGGGAGGCCGCGCTGATCGATCGCCTTTTAGACAAGCACGCGGCGCTGGCGCGGCGTCTGAAGCGCCTGCTCGATCTGCTGCGCCCGCAGGACAGGGTGCGCGTCCGCTACCAGGAAGATGGCAGCGAACTGGACCTGGACATCGCCATCCGCTCGCTGATCGACTTCAAGAGCGGCGCCACTCCCGACCCGCGGATCAACATGAGCCACCGTACGAACGGGCGCAACCTGGCCGTGCTGCTGTTGCTTGACCTCTCCGAGTCGCTGGGCGACAAGGTCAGGGTTGGCAACGGCGAGCAGACGGTGCTCGAACTGAGTCAGGAGGCGGTATCCCTGCTGGCCTGGGCCATCGAGCAGCTTGGCGACCCGTTGGCGATTGCGGGCTTTCACTCGGACACCCGGCACGACGTGCGTTACCTGCATCTCAAAGGCTTCAGCGAGGGCTGGGGCGACCCCGTCAAGCGCCGGCTCGCCGCCATGCAGGCCGGCTATTCGACGCGAATGGGCGCCGCCATGCGCCACGCGGCGCATTATCTCGCGGCGCAGCCAGCCGCGAAGAAGCTGATGTTGATCCTGACCGACGGGCAACCTTCGGACGTCGATGTTCAGGACGAACGCCTGCTGATCGAAGACGCCCGCAAGTCTGTCGGCGAACTCGAGCAGCAGGGAATATTCACCTACTGCATCAGCCTCGACCGCAAGGCCGACGAGTACGTGCATGATATCTTCGGCGGGCGATACGCGGTGATCGACAACATCGAGCGGCTGCCGGAGAGGCTGCCCGAGCTGTTCATGGCGCTGACGCGGTAGACTGCTGCCTGCGCCATAGCAAGGAGAAGTGCGTGCATCTGAACACCTGGCTACTTTTCGTCGTCACCGTATTTTTTGTCTCCGCCACCCCCGGCCCCAACATGCTGCTGGCGATGAGCCATGGCATACGGTTTGGCGTGCGTGGCGCCTTGCCCACGATGGCGGGTCTGTTGTGCGCGCTGGGCCTGATCATGGCTGCCTCGGTTGCCGGGCTGGGTGCCTTGCTGGCGGCGTCGGAGACGGTGTTTGCTCTGGTCAAGTACGCCGGTGCCGCATACTTGGTATGGCTGGGCTATCAAGCCTGGTTCGCGCCGGTCGGGGAAACCGCCTGCACCCCCGTTGCCATCGTGGATGAACCGATCAGTGGCGGGCAACGCTTTCGAACGGGCTTTCTGGTGGCGATGAGCAACCCGAAGGCCTTTGTGTTTTTTGCCGCCCTCTTTCCGCAATTCACCCGCGCCGACATGCCGCAACTGCCACAATGGCTGGCTCTGGCCGTCACTTTCTACGTCATCGAGAGCAGCTGGCAACTGGCCTACGTCTACGGGGGTGCCGCGCTCCGGCTATGGCTGACCAGCCCGCGGCGACAGCGCCTGATCAACCGGCTTGCGGGCGGATCGTTCATGGCTGCGGGTATTGCCCTGAGCACGGTGAGCAATCGCTGAGCCCATGTTACCGAATCTTACGCCTTGCGTCGGCGAATACTTCTCAACCGAGCCGGGTCGGGAACGCGCCTCGTGATCGGCCGGGTGAAGCCCGTTCCGACACCGTGAAAAGGTGTTCGGAATACCCCGAGCAAGCGGTCTGCAACCCAGTCCTGCTGGACCGAGTCTGGCTGGCGCGTCAGCGCCCGCAGGACGACTCGTCGAGGCGCTTGATACCGAGTTTGACCATGATGCTCTCGGCCGGGCAAAAACGGGTGAAACCGCTCTGGAACAGGTTCGCCCCGACGAAGGCGGTAAACCAGAGGAAATGCTTCGAGACGAAGAGCGGGCTCTCCGGCACGCCGAGGGCGAGTGAAATCAGGATGAAACTGCCGGCCATGATGCGTACGGCACGATCGGTCGTCATGCTGGGTACTCCTTTCTGAAGGCTGCGTAGTACAACACCGGGATCACCACCAGCGTCAGCAGGGTGGAGACGAAAATGCCGAAGATCAGGCTGATCGCCAGCCCGTTGAAGATCGGGTCGTCGAGGATGAACAGCGCACCGAGCATCGCCGCCAGCGCGGTCAGCGCGATCGGCTTGGCGCGCACGGCGGCGGACTGGATGATCGCTTCGCGCAGGTCGACTCCCTCGGCGAGCTGCTGGCGGATGAAATCGACCAGCAGGATCGAGTTGCGGACGATGATTCCGGCGAGTGCGATCATGCCGATCATCGAGGTCGCGGTGTATTGACTGCCAAGCAGCGCGTGCCCCGGCATGACGCCGATGATGGTCAGTGGGATCGGCGCCATGATGATCAGCGGCACCAGATAGCTCTTGAAGTGGGCGACGACGAGCAGGTAGATCAGGATCAGGCCGACGCCGTAGGCAATGCCCATGTCGCGGAAGGTCTCGTAGGTGATCTGCCACTCGCCGTCCCACTTGATGCTGTAGCCGGCGTCGGGAGCGGCCGGCTGGCGGATGAAGTATTCGCCAAGCGTACCGGCACCGCCTTCGAGGCCGTCGAGCGGCCGGCCAACGATGTCGCCGCGTGCAGCAAACATGCCGTAAAGCGGTGAATCAAGCTTGCCGCCCATGTCGGCGACAACGTAGACCACCGGCAGCAGGTCCTTGTGGTAGATCACTTTCTCTCGCGGCAGCTCGCGCACTTCGACCAGCTCCGAGACCGGGACCAGGTGGCCGTCGCGCGAGCGGACGCGCAGCTTCAGCAACGCGTCGAGCGAACTCTGCTGCTCGGCGGGCAAGGTCAACCGTACCGGAATTTCGAACTTCGAATCGGTGTTATGCACCGGCGTGACGTCTTCGCCGGCCAAGCCCATGCGGACCACGTCGACGATGTCGCTCTGTGCGACGTCGAGCAGCGCCGCCTTGTTCTGCAAGACATGCAGAATCGTCTTGCTGCCGTCGGCGGTGACCGAATCGTCGATCGCCACCAGATCCGGATCTGCCTCGAACACCCGGCGCACTTCTCCGGCCACCGCGATCTGGCCGCGGTAGTCCGGCCCATACACCTCGGCGACGATCGGCGACAGAACCGGTGGCCCGGGCGGGACTTCGACCACCTTGGCGTTGCCGCCGGCGCGGCGACCAATCGCCTCAACCGCATCGCGCACTGACGTGGCAATTTCGTGACTCTGCCGCGAGCGCTGCCTGTGGTCCACCAGGTTCACCTGCAGGTCGCCAAGTTCCGGGGCCGCCCGCAGGTAGTACTGACGCACCAGGCCATTGAAGTTGATCGGGCTGGCGGTCCCGGCATAAGCCTGGTAATCGCTCACTTCCGGGACCTTGACCACCTCGCTGCCGATTTCCCGCAAGACCCGCGCGGTTTCCTCGAGCGGCGTACCGACCGGCATGTCGAGAACAATCTGGAACTCGCTCTTGTTGTCGAAGGGCAGCATCTTGAGCACGACCAGCTTCCACGCGGCGAGCGATACGGAGCCAAGGATCAACAGCAGGATGGCAAGCAGCAGCCAGCGGCGCGCCTTCTGGCCGTGCTGCGGGTCGAGGAAGGGCGACAGCAGGCGACGGAACAGGCGGTCGAGCCGGCCAGCGGCGGGCGAGCCAGCGGCGGCATCATGCGCCGCCGCGTGCGCCGGGCTGGCCAGCAGGCGTGCCGCCAGCCACGGCGTCACGACAAAGGCAATGGCCAGCGAAATGAACATCCCCAGCGAAGAGTTGATCGGAATCGGGCTCATGTACGGCCCCATCAGGCCGGTCACGAAAGCCATCGGCAACAGTGCGGCGATCACGGTGAAGGTGGCAAGAATCGTCGGCCCGCCCACTTCGTCAACCGCCAGCGGGATGATTTCGAGCAACGGCTTACCGGGCTGCAGTATCTGCCAGCGGTGAATGTTTTCCACGACGACGATAGCGTCGTCGACCAGGATGCCGATCGAAAAGATCAGCGCGAACAGCGAGACGCGATTGAGTGTGAATCCCCAGGCCCAGGAGGCAAACAGCGTCGCCGAGAGCGTCAGGGTGACCGCGACGCCGACGATCAACGCCTCGCGCCGTCCGAGCGCAAAGAAGACCAGCACGACGACAAAAGCAGTGGCGAAGACCAGCTTGCCGATCAGCTTCTGCGCCTTGTCGGTCGCCGTCTGGCCGTAGTTACGGGTCACCGTGACCTCGATTCCCTCGGGAATCAAGGTGCCCTTGAGCGATTCGACGCGCTCGATCACGGCGTTGGCGACGTCGGCAGCGTTGACGCCCGGCTTTTTGGAGATCTGCACGGTCACTGCCGGAAACTCGCCATCACGGTTGCCCAGCCAGACGTAGCGGCCTGGCTGATCCGGCCCATCCTCGACACGCGCGACATCGCCCATGAACACCGGCTTCCGCTCGCCGGGGTTGCCGCGCACGGCGACCACCAGTTGCCTGACGTCCGCCGCTGATTCCAGGTAGGTACCAGTCTCGACGAGGACTTCGCGGTTGCCGGCGACCAGGCTGCCGGAGGACTGCAGTACGTTGCCGACGCGCAGCGCCACCGCCAGATCCTGCGGCGTCACACCGTGGGCATTCATCCGCTCGCTGTCCATCAACACCCGCACGACGTGATCGGGGCCACCCAGCGTAGACACATCACGGGTTCCCTTGACACGCTTCAATTCGGTCTCGGCGGCGCGCGCCACCTGCTGGAGGTCGAAGGCGGAACGCCCCGGGTCGGCGGTCCAGAAAGTCAGCGAAACGATCGGCACGTCGTCGATACCTCTCGGCTTGACCGTCGGCTCGAGCACGCCGAGGTTCGGCGCCAGCCAGTCGCGGTGCGAATGCACCGTATCGTAGAGGCGAACGACGGCATCGGCATACTTGACGCCAACGGCGAACTGCACGGTCACCACCGCCAGCCCCGGCCGCGACACCGAATAGACATGCTCGATTCCCGACATGCGCGACAGCACCTGTTCAGCCGGCGTCGCGACCAGGTTCTCGACATCGCGCACCGACGCGCCGGGAAAGGGAATCAGCACGTCGGCCATGGTCACGTCGATCTGCGGCTCTTCCTCACGCGGTGTGATCAGCGTCGCGAACACGCCCAGCAACAGCGCCACGAGCGCCAGCAGCGGGGTCATTTGCGAACTGGCGAAGAAGCGGGCAATGCGGCCGGAAATGCCCATCGCGCTACTTGCCCTGCTGCCGCGCGGATTTGATCTGGATAGCAGCTTTCACCGGGTCGAGAACCACACGCTCGCCAGCCTGCAGCCCGGCCAGCACCTCAACCTCGCCGGCCGCGACCACTTCGCCGAGACGCAACTGGCGCAGGCTCAGCACCCCCTGCGCGTCCTGCACATAGACCGCAGCGACCTCACCACGCCGGACAACGGCTGTCTGCGGTACGGTCAGCTTGTTGGCGCGACCGATCACGAAGTGCGCCCGCGCGTGCATGCCGGGAACAACCCCGGCGATTCCGGCCGGCAAACCGACGCGCACCGACGAGACATGTGTCGCCGCATCTGCGGTCGGCAGAACACTGACGGTGGTTGCGTCGACCCATCTTCCCAGTTCTGGAAACTCGACCTTGGCCTGCCGTACCGAGCGCATTTGTGCCAGCCGGTACTGCGGGATGCTGCCGGTGACCCGCAGGCTACCAGGTTCGTAGATCGACAGCAGCGGCTTGCCGGGAACCGCCATTTCACCAAGCTCGGTGAAGCGCTCCGCGACGATACCGGACACGGGTGCGCGCACTGTCGCGTGGCCGACGCCAACCGTCGTCTGCCCCTGCGTCGCCTGCGCCGCATCGAGATCCGCTTTCGCCTTGTCCACCGCGGCCGGGCTGACGAAGCCTTGCTGACGCAGGCTGAGCATTCGCTGGTAGTGGGCGCGGGCATTCACATACTGTGCCGAGGCGCCGGCCGCCACCTCGCTCGCTTCACGGGCGTCGATCTTCATCAGCAGATCACCTTTGTTCACTGCCTGCCCGGCGTCGACATGCACTTCGACGACCCGGCCCGAGACCTGCGCCGCCAGCGTCGCCTGATTGACCGCCTCGACCAGCGCTTCCACCGGCAGCGTCAAATCGACGAGATGCGACTGCACCACCCTGTCCGGAAGTGTCTGCGCCTGTACGGCAAGGGAAGCGGCGGCGGCCAGACCGGCAACCAGCGCCGGCCATTTTCTCGATCGCACCTGTGGATTGTTTGACATGTCCATAAGCATATACTGATATACCTGCGAATACAAGGACCGGCGGCCAGCAATCGAGATCGGCGAGCGAATTTTTTCTTGACGCCCGGGCGACCTGAATGAGACAAAGCCGGGGTCTGCCCATCGGAGTCCAGCCATGAAAGTCCTCTGCCTCGCCCTGGTCACGGCATTGCTGGCCACCAGCTGCGGTCACCTCCCGTCGACCACCCGACCACCTGCCGTCAGCGCGACCGACACGCGCCAGCCAGAGGGTACCTCGGAGCGCACCGTTCAGACTGGCTGGCAGGGGCGGAAGTTTGCCGTGGCGACGGCGCATCCACTGGCCAGCGAAGCCGGTGTGGCCTTGCTCCGAGCTGGCGGGACGGCGATCGACGCGGCAATCGGCGCCCAGATGGTGCTCGGCCTGGTCGAGCCGCAGTCGAGCGGGATTGGCGGCGGCGCCTTCCTGCTCTACCACGATGGCCGCGCAACGGTCGCCTTCGACGGGCGAGAGACGGCGCCGGCGTCGGTCGACGAGCGACTGTTCATCAAGGCGGACGGCAAGGCGATGGCGTTTCATGAGGCCGTCGTCGGTGGCCGCGCCGTGGGTGTACCCGGCGTCGTGCGGATGCTCGAGATGGCGCATGCCGAGTATGGCCGGCTACCCTGGGCGACCCTCTTCGAGCCGGCGATCCGGCTGGCCGAGGACGGCTTCCCGGTCGGCCAGCGTCTGCACACCCTGCTCAGCACCGATCCACACCTGCGGAAAGACGCGCCGGCCGCGGCCTATTTCTACGACCAGGACGGTCAGCCACTGGCTGTCGGTCACCTACTGCGCAACCCCGAGCTGGCCAGCGTCCTGCGCCGGATTGCCCGGGAAGGATCACAGGCCTTGTACACCGGCGAGATCGCGCAGGCGATCGTCGACAAGGTGCAGCGGCATCCGGGCAACCCCGGCCAGCTGAGCATGGCCGACATGGCAGCCTACCGGCCGCAGCGGCGCACTCCCCTGTGCAGCACCTATCTCCCGGAAAAAGTGGTACCCCAACGGGCGTACCTGATCTGCGGCTTTCCCCCGCCCAGCTCGGGGGCGATCGCCTCTGCCCAGATTCTCGGCATCCTGAACGAGACCGAGGCCGCGTCGCTGCCATTTTCGGATCCCCTCTGGATGCAC
>JAFLDL010000023.1 GCA_017302435.1 Candidatus Accumulibacter necessarius | reverse complement strand
CGCCCACCAGCGAGCCCTTCGGCATGGCGCTGCCGGAGGAGGACCCCGATGGCGACGGCCGGCTGACGACGATCAACCTGCGCTTCCCGGGGCAGTACTTCGACCAGGAAACGCAGGCGCACTACAACTACTTCAGGGATCATTACTTCCCTGATCTGGGAAGGTACGGGCAGAGTGATCCGATTGGACTGGCGGGGGGGATCAATACTTACGGCTACGCCAACGGGAAACCGCTGAGTTATAGTGATCCTTCGGGGCTGTGGGTCTATGGGGTCTACAACAACGCCACTGGGCAAATAAACATCAACGACTTGGAGACCGGTCAATCAATATCGGGACCGTTTGTCTCAGGCGGGCGTCCTTTCGGAGATGCGATTCCCAATGGCATTTACGACATTCTGCAGCATCCAGACTCTGATTATTACCGCCTCGAACCTGTAGATGACTCGTATGGTGACGATACCAGTGATCGGACCGCGCGGAACAACTTCCGATTGCACCGGCCGGGTCGGACTATTGGCTGTATCGCGGCTGAGGATGTGGACAACTGGAATAAGATACGAGATCTAATTCGCCAGACCCAGACTGATCATGTAACCGTTCAAAGCAAGTCACGACGTCCATGGTCGCCATCGACTGAGCAACTGAGACGTTATGGGCGAATCGTTGTGATCAATTCGAATTGAGCGGAAGACGATGACGCTGCCGAGTTCTCTCCGGCTATTCGGCCTATGTGGCATTGTGCTGGCATCAATTGAACTTGTCCTGGTTCTGGAAAGAGCCGGAGCTGCGTTGTTCAAAGCGTACAAGTTTGACTTCGATGGCGCCTCACCCATCATGCTGAATAGGGAAACAGTCCTTGTTTTTTTCGTCGTAGCAACCGTGTTTTTGGGCGTTTGCCTCATTGGCATTCTGGTATCCGAAAAGCAGGATCCTTGTGCTGAGAAGCTTTTTCGTGCATCCGTTGCCCTCAATATCACGGGAGCAGTGATCGTCACCCTTCTGCTCGTGAGTTCGTTTGCTCGTATGTCCCCGTAATTAGGTTGAGGATATCCGTCGTGATGGTCGGGGCGTCATCCTTCGGTTGACGCCGGCCGAAGAAACCTGGTTGGCTGCTTGCTTGCGTCGTGAGCGGCGGTCGTACAACAGTGTCACGAACAACTGCGGTAATCCCTGGCTGTCATGCTTGCAAGCGTTGAACCTAGTCGACGCAAAGGACAAGAGGCGCGTTCTCCCGAGTGATGTCATGGATATCATTGAAAGGTCTCCGCGTGCCGATGGTCAGACGGCGTATGAGGCTCCAGGTAACAGAACTTTCGACGTACCTCCGGTTCGGCCGATCTTCGACGCCATTCGGCGTCGAATTGGGGAATGAGATGCGCGTCGCATTGTTTCTGATACTTGCTGCCTTGTTGTGCGGCTGTAGTGATGCCGGTTCGAGAACGGAGGTCATTTCATTGATTGCGATCGAAGAGGTACAACTAGTTGATCCAGTTACTGTAGCTGGTCGGTCGATCCAGGTCCTTGGAACGTTATCCGCTGGAAGCAGCCTGCCCGTTCTGGGATGCAGACCACGCAAGAGCGACATTGACGTCCTTGTCCTTCACGACGGCACGACAGCGGTTGCGTGGCAAGGCAAGTACACACTGAGTCGCCGGCTCGCGGATCTGAGCAAAGACCGGCAACCGGTCGTAACCCGATCATGCTGGGGTCTGTTGAGTGGGCAAGCACATTGAGCCAAGCCCAGACAATCGTGAATTACGGGCAGTATCGAATTATGGGGACAGTATCCTAATTAATGGTGCCAATAAGTGCTGCACGAAACGCCGGTCACCCAGGTCGAGTTCTAGGCTGACCCGGCAGGCCTCCTCCGCTGCATCTCGATGCGGCGCCGGGTCAAAAAAGTGTCGGAATTTTTTACAGTGGGCGTTTCTCGAAGAACAGCGATGCGTAGCATCTATATGATAACCATAGACTTTCTATTTCTGGCACAAATATTGCATTGTAATCTGCGTCGGCTATATGGTATCTAGCACAGTGCCAGCGCGGCTGCTTTTTTCGGGGATTCTGGGGAGATCGACTCGATGAAAACCATACACGTCTCAAGAACGCTGTTGGGCAGCGTTCTTGCAGGCCTCGTCTTCCTTCCGGGAGCGGCCTCGGCCTACACGCTCAGCTTCTCGCCGTCCACGCAAAACGTGGGAAGCGGCAGTTCCGCGACGGTCGACGTTCGCATTGCTGGCATCTTCCCCGGCACGCCAAATGAGGATGACGGCCTCGGCGCTTACGATTTCGACGTTGTTTACGATCCAGCCATCATCCGTTTCAAGAAGGCGACCGATGGTTTTTCACTCGGAACGTCAGTCGGTCTGGGTGTCGACGACAATGGGCAGAGCGGCAGACTGACGGTCAGCGATTTCTCGCTGGAACCCGTGCCCGACCTTCTCGTTTGGCAGACTTTGCTCGTCAGCCAAGACGGTACCATGCGGCTGTTTTCCCTCGAATTCGACACCCTTTCGCCCGGCACGACCCTGCTGGAATTCGAAACAGTCACTCTTGGCAACGTCTGGGGCGATCCACGAACGCCCACGCTGAGTACGGGCAGCATCACCGTGCTGCCTGCGGCTGTGCCGGAACCCGGGACGCTGGCTTTACTTGCCGGTGCCGGGCTGATTACCCTTGGCGGTTTCCGGTTCAGGAGGGTGCGTCCCGGCTGATACGGTCAGGGCGGCGTGGTCGCCAATCCTCCGGTGGATCGGGTTTACATCGTCGATAAAATCCACTAAGGTAAGCGGGACAAAACGCTCCAGACAACATCCGACCCGTCCCGCGCAGCAGCACCCGGCGCTTCAAGCCACCAGCAAAGCGTGACAAACTGGCCGGCGCAACGACAGCACAAGCCGTCCGCCTGCCGCGGGCGCAGCAGGCAGCACAGACTGCCAAGCAGCAAACCGAAAACCAGGCGAGGGGCCTGGCTTTGGAGTCGAGGCTAATTTTTAGCGCCTCGAACGCTCACCAAGGGAAACGGTCGGTGTTTCGAAGCGTGAAACATTGGGTGTGGCTGCTCCTGTTCTGGTTCGTTCTCGCGGGCCAGGTCGGGGCCATGCCGTGCGACGTCGATAACGACGGCGACATCGACCTCAACGACCTCACCCTCATCCAGAAATCCATTCTTGCGCGTGCCGCGGTAACCGGCCAGGATGATCCGCGCGACCCCGACCAGAACGGCCTGATCAACTCGATCGACGGCCGCCTGTGCGCCCTGCGCTGCACCCGCGCCAAGTGCAGCACCATCAACCAGACGCCTTTCGCCAACGCCGGACCCGACCAGACGGTCAAGGTCGGCGACCCGGTCCAGCTCAGCGGTGCCGCTTCTTCCGACCCGGACGGCGACCCGCTGCGCTACACATGGACTTTTAACAACCGTCCGCTCGACAGCGGCGCCAGCCTGATCGAGGATCTCACCGTCGCGCCGCGCTTCACCGCCGACAAGCCCGGGCAGTACCTCATCCAGCTCATCGTCAGCGACGGCAAACTGGACAGCGCTCCCGATACCGTCATCGTCAGCACCGAGAACAGCCGCCCGATCGCCAACGCCGGCCCCGACCAGACCGTGCGCGTCGGCACTCTCGTCATGCTCAACGGCGGCCGCTCGACCGACGTCGATGGCGATCCGCTCACCTACACCTGGAAGCTCGCCAGCGTCCCACCGCGCAGCGGCGCCACGCTCACCAACCACGACACCGTCAATCCCACGCTGCTCATCGACCAGCCCGGCAGCTACCTGATCGCGCTCACCGTCAGCGACGGCAAAGTCCCCAGCCTGCCCGACACGGTCACCGTCACCACCGAGAACTCACCCCCCGTTGCCAACCCCGGCGCCAACCAGTCGATCCCGCTCGGCGCCACGATCACCCTCGACGGCAGCCGCTCGAGCGACGTCGACGGCAACCCGCTGACCTTCCGCTGGTCGCTGCTCGCCCGCCCGCCCGGCAGTGCGGCCGTCCTCACCAACCCCAACAGCGTCACGCCGAGCTTCAATGCCGATGCCCCGGGCACCTACGTCGCGCAGTTGATCGTCAACGACGGCAGCGTCGACAGCGCGCCAGCCAGCGTCACCCTGACCACCGCCAACGCCGCACCGATCGCCAACGCCGGTCCCGATCAGAGCGTACCGCTCGGCAGCAGCGCCACCCTCGACGGCAGCGCCTCGCACGATCCCGAAGGCGCCGCGCTCACCTACACCTGGTCGCTGACCGGACGGCCCGCCGGCAGCGCTGCGAGCCTCAGCGGTGGCAACACCGTCAACCCGAGCTTCACCCTCGATCGCCCCGGCAACTACATCGCCCAGTTGATCGTCGGCGACGGCCAACTGGCCAGCGCGCCCGACACCGTCACCCTGTCCACCACCAACTCGCGACCGGTCGCCGATGCCGGTGCCGCGCAGACCGTCACAGCCGGCACCCCCGTCCAGCTCGACGGCAGCGCCTCGCACGACGCCGACGGCGACCCGATCACCTTCACCTGGTCGCTGACCTCGCTGCCGCTGGGCAGCAACGCCGCCATCACCCCGTCCGACGGCGTCAGCCCGAGCTTCGTCCCCGACCTCGCCGGCACCTACATCGCGCAACTGATCGTGAGCGACGGCCCGCTCTCCAGTCTGCCGGCGACTGTCGTCGTCACCGTCAGCGCAGCCAACCGCAAACCGATCGCCGTCGCCGAAGCGGTCCCGACCCAGACCACGGTCGGCAGCCCGGTGGTCCTCAAGGGCGGCGCCTCGTCCGACCCGGACGGCGACCTGCTTACCTGGTCGTGGAGCATCGCGCTGCGGCCGGGCGGCAGCAACGCAAGCATCGTCAGCCCGACCGCGGCACAGACTTCGTTCGTGCCGGACGTGCCGGGCATCTACACGATTCAGCTCGTCGTGCGCGACGGCAAGGTCGACAGCGTTCCGGCGCTGGTCGTCGTCGAGGCGTTGGCGGCCAATCACCCGCCGGTGATCACCAGCATGCCGGTGACCACCGCCACCGTCGGCCAGCCGTACAGCTACGCGGCCCAGGCCATCGATCCGGACCTGGGCGATGTCCTCACCTGGTCGCTCGTCACCGCCCCGAGCGGGATGAGCATCGACCCGGCCAGCCGCCTGATCAGCTGGGCGCCGGCAGTGGGGCAGGTGGGCAACCAGGGCGTGACGATCCGCGTGACCGACCGCGGAGGACTGTTCGCCGAGCAGAGCTTCAGTGTGCTCGTGTCGCCACCGAACCATCCACCGACGATCATCACAGCCGGCATTGCACCGCAGTGGACGCAGCTTGCGCTGACGGGCACCGCACCCACTCCTAGGTCGCATGTGAGCAGCTCCTACGACGCCAGCAATGATCGCATGATCGTTTTCGGCGGGGTGACCTCTGGAGACATCAAAGCCAATGATGTCTGGGTGCTGATCAACGCGACCGGCCGCGCAGGTCCCGCGGAATGGACGAAGCTCGCTCCAGTAGGCGCGGCTCCAGCGCCGCGGCACATCTCGGTCGTGGCTTACGACCCCACTGCGAACCGCCTCATCCTTCACGGCGGCTGCCCCGAAAACTGCGGCACGGCATTCGTCGACACCTGGGTGCTGACGAATGCGAATGGACTCGGCGGGGCCCCTGAGTGGGTCTCGTTGCCCTCCGGCAGCAGCGACCTGACCGCCGGACACGCCTACGATCCGATCTCGAACCGCTTGATTCTGTTCGGCGGCTCGACTATAGGCATGCCGTTCAACGACACGAGTGCGGTGCGGGTGCTCGTGGACGCCAATGGAGTCGGTGACCCGCGATGGATCGACCTCTCGCCGATTGGAACTTCACCACCACCGCGCTCGGAGCTGTATGCCCTGGGCTACGATGGTGTGAACAACCGCCTGCTGGTGTTTGGTGGTTACCGCTGGCGCGACATCAACTACAACGACGTATGGGTGCTGAAGAACGCCAATGGCCTGGGCGGAGCCCCTGAGTGGCAGCAGCTCGCGCCGGACGGAGTTGCGCCCGACCCGCGTGCCGACATGCCCTCGCACTATGATCCGAACAGCAACCGGCTCATCGTCTTTGGTGGCCTGCGTCAGAGCGAGACGCCGGACGCGGTTTTCGACGAGACCTGGGTTCTGTCCAGCGCCAACGGCTTGGGCGGAACGCCGCAGTGGACTCGTCTGAATTCGAGCGCAGCCGGCCCCGGTCCGCGCCGCAACCACGCCGCTGTTTACGACCCGCGCACCAATCGACTGGTGGCGGGCCTGGGTTACAACGACCTGAATGGCCAGACCTTTAACGACGCCTGGGTTCTCTCCAATGCCTCTGGCTTGTGCACCGCCGGGCAGCCCTGCACATTCCAGGCAAACGCCACGGACCCAGACGTCGGGGACACGCTGTCCTATGCGCTCGACGCCGCGCCCGCCGGGATGACGATCGATGCGGCCACCGGAGCGATCGTCTGGGCGCCGGCGATCACGCAGATCGGCAACCACGCGGTCACGGTGCGAGTTACGGACCGCGGCGGGCTGTTCGCGACACAGACCTTCACGGCGACCGTGGCCCCGGTGGCGGTGCCGAACGTCGTCGGGCTGGCGCCCGAGTGGGCGGATTCGTTCATCACCGCGGCGGACCTCAGCGTCGGGACGAAGACGAGCAAGGGTGGGGCGATCACGCTGAACTTCGACAGCCTGCCAAGCAGGCAGGGGTGGGTTTTCAGGCAGACCTACAGCGCGGCCCCCGAGAGCACGTTGTTCTCACTCATCCCCGGAGTGCTGCAGCAACACACCATCGGCGCTGGTCGGAGCGGACAGTGGTACGAAAGCCCGCTGGCCGTCGAGGCGCTTCGGCCATTCAGGATCGCAGTCCGCGCCCGGGTGCTGGAGCAGGAGTTCGCCGAAAACTACCTTGCCTTTGCCTTCGGTGCCTGCCTCCCCAACGAATGCCAAATCACCGGTCTGGGCCCCAACGTGACGCAGGACCACACCTCGGGTGCAGCGTGGCCTCGAGACAATACGCAGTTTCACGACTACGTCCTCGAAGGCGCCTTCGGTCGCGGCTACCGGCTGAGTGTCGATGGGGTCATGCTTGCCGCAGTTCCTAGTGTTCCATACGCGTATCCCTATCCGCAGCCGGGCTATCCGTTCCCCAACGGTCGGATGGCGATACTCGGCGACTACACCAATGGTCCTAATGCTCGCGCCGAAGTCACTGCCTACTCCTTCACCCAACCCCGCGTCGTTGGCCAGAACCCGCCGCCGGGTACACTGGTGCCGAACAAGACGGCGGTCGATCTCACCATCGTCGACGGCCCCGCCACCGAGACGGTGCCCAACGTCATCGGCTTGTCCCAGGCTGCCGCCGAAGGCGCCATCGTCACTGCCAACCTCAAGCTGGGCGGCATCACCAGCGCCCCGCATCCGACGGTCCCGGCCGGGCAGGTGAGCGATCAGTCGCCGCTGCCGAACATCCACGTACCGAAGGACACGCCGGTCAACGTAGTTCTGTCGACCGGCCCGCCGGCCCCGACCAACCGCGCGCCGACGATTACCTCGACGGCGCCTACCATCGCGACCGCCGGCGCCGCCTACACTTACCCGGTCACCGCGACCGACCCCGACGCCGGCGACGTGCTGGCCTGGTCGCTCACCACCGCGCCGGCTGGAATGACGATCGATCCCGCGACGGGCCTGATTTCCTGGACGCCAGCGGTGGGGCAAGTGGGAGCAAACAACGTCACCGTCAGGGTGCAAGATCAGGGCGGGTTGTTCGCCACGCAAGGCTTCACCGTGTCCGTCGCTGTGCCGGTGAACCAACCGCCCATCGCGGTTGATGACACCTATGCCGTCGACGAGGGGAGTTCCCTGGTTGTCGCAGGCGGTGCGCCAGCGGCCGTGCCGCTGCCGACTGTCACCGGTCATCGCGTTCAAGTCTATGCTGCGATGGAGCGGCCGATCGGCCTCGCCTTTGACGCCGCGGGAACGCTGTATGTCGGGGCCGACGAGATCTCGGCGTTCCCCAACGATCCACGTGACCCAGGCTTCGTTCGACGCGTCTTGCCAGGAGGCGGGGCGGTCCAGCCGTTCGGGCCGCTACAGGATGACCCCGATGCACTGGTTGTCGATACCACCGGCACGATCTCCGGAACGTCGGGCGCCCTCCTTGTCAGCGGCACGACCGAGATTGTGCACGACAGTCACCTCGCGGCGATTCTCCCCGACGGCACCACTCGCCGGGTTCTCGGCCCACGGGACTTCCAGGCGAACGCCAGCGCGATACTGTTCGATAGTCGCGGTCGCCTGCTCATGTCGGATTTCCTGCAAGGTTCCTATCGCGTCCTCGTGATCGCTCAGGGCACGGCGACACCGCTCGTCGATCTCGGATCGGTGGCGCCATGGGATATCGCCGTCGACGCGAACGACCGGATCTTCGTAGCGGGCGAGGACGGGATGATCCGCGTTTTCGAGGCCGATGGCTCGCTGGTCAATGCTTCGTTTGCCTCCGGACAACCGCCGATGCGAGCACTGACGTTCGACCCGGGTGGTGCTTTTGCGGGCCATCTCTACGCCATCGATGGTGGCGGGCGGCTTCTTCGCATCGATACACTCGGCAACACGACAGAAGTCGGAAGCGGATTCGATACCGTTAGCGCCAGCGACATGGTGTTCGGCCCCGATCGGGCGCTGTATGTCTCGGAGGTCGGTCGCGGGCAAGTGCTGCGCATCACCGCGGTGCAGACGCCAGCAACGGCGGGTGGGGTGCTCGCCAACGACAGCGATCCTGATGGCGACGGACTGAACGCCATCCTGGTCACCCAACCGGCAAGTGGTATCCTGAGCTTCGCACATAACGGTGCATTTGTGTACACCCCCAAAGCCGGGTTCGAGGGAACCGACAGCTTTAGCTACAAGGCCAACGACGGCCAGCTTGATTCCAACGTCGCGGTGGTGACGATTACCGTGCAGCCGGTCAATCACCCACCGGTGTTCATTTCCGCACCGATCCTCTCAGCCATCGCTGGCCAACCGTACAGCTACGACGCCAACGCCACCGACCCGGATGCAGGCGATGCGCTGGTCTTCTCGCTTACCACCGCCCCGGCCGGGATGACGATCAATTCAACGACCGGCCTGGTTTCCTGGACACCCTTGGTCGGTGAGGCTGGCAACCAGAACGTCACCGTCCGCGTCACCGACGCCGGCGGCCTCTTCGCCGAGCAAAATTTCCGGCTGGCTATCGCCGCGCCTGTCAACCGTCCACCGGTCGCGGTCGACGACCTCTTCCGCGTCTCCGAAGGCGCATCAATCTCCGTAGGCGGCGGCGCGGTCCCTGCCGAACCGGTGCCGGTTGCGTTCGGCTACCGGGTCGAGGTTTATGCCCGCCTGGAGGCCCCAGTTCAGCTGACGTTCGACCCCGCGGGCGTGCTGTATGCCGGGTACGATGTCGTCGGCAATTCGCCATCGCCCTACGACCCTGGTTTCGTGCGGCGCATTGCACGGGGTGGTACGCCGGTGACCAACTTCGGGCCGCAGCAGACCGATCCCGATGCGGTCGTCGTCGATCTGCAGGGATCGATCACGGGTGTCGCTGGAGCCGTGCTTGTCAGCGGGACCACCAGCGATGGATCGGCCAGCCATCTGTCGGCCATCCTGCCCGACGGTACGGCACGCACCCTCTTCAGCAGCCCGCAGTACGTCGCCAACAGCAGCGGCATGGTCTTTGATCGCCGGGGCCGATTGCTGATCGGCGACACCGGGTCCGTCGCCATCGATCCGAAGCGCGTGCTGATCAGCGAGGGTGCCGTCCCGAAGGAGCTTTTCCCGGTAGACAACAGCTTTCCGGTCGAACTTGCGGTTGACCCAGCCAATCGGATCTTCGTCGCCGGTTTCTTTGGTGTGATCCGCATTTATGGAGAGGATGGTGCGCTCATCGATCCCGCTTTCGTCAGCGGTCTGGGGGGTGTCAAGGCGATGGCGTTCGGCACCGGAGGCGAATTCGGAAACGCGCTGTACGTCGTGGACGGCGGCGGCCGGCTGCTGCGCGTCGGCAACGGTGGCCAGATCGACGTATTGGGCACAGGCTTTGACGACGCGATGGACATCGTTTTCGGCCCGGACTTCGCGATGTATCTGTCCGAATACGTGCGCGGTCGCGTCCTTCGCATCACCCCAACGCAGGCGGCCGGTGCGCAGGGCAGTGTACTCGCCAACGACACCGACCCCGACGGGGACGTGCTCAATGCCATCCTGATGACCCAGCCAGTCAACGGCAGCCTGAACTTCGGTACCAACGGCGCCTTCACCTACACGCCCATGGCCGGCTTCCGGGGGACGGATAGTTTTACCTACAAGGCCAACGACGGCCAGCTTGATTCCAACGCCGCGGTGGTGACGATTACCGTGCAGCCGGTCAATCACCCACCGGTGTTCATCTCCGCACCGATTCTCTCAGCCATCGCTGGCCAACCGTACAGCTACGACGCCAACGCCACCGACCCGGATGCGGGCGATGCGCTCACCTTCTCGCTCCCTGTTTCGCCAGCGGGGATGGCCATCGACCCGACAACCGGCCTGATCACCTGGACCCCGACACTTGCTCAGGTCGGCAGTCACCCCGTGGCGGTTCGCGTCACGGACCAAGGCGGCCTGATCGCCGATCAGCCCTATACGATCACCGTCAGCGCACCAGCGCCAACCAACCGTCCACCGACGATCACCTCGATGGCGCCGACCACGGCCACCGCCGGCACCCCTTACACCTACACCGCCACCGCGACCGACCCCGACGCCGGCGACGTGCTCGCCTACTCGCTCCCGACCGCCCCCGCCGGCATGTCGATCAACCCCACTACCGGCGTGATCACCTGGACGCCAACGCTCGCGCAGATCGGCGACCACGACGTCACGGTACGCGTCACCGATTCCGGCGGTCTCAGCGCCCAGCAGGGTTTGAGCATCGCCGTGAGCCCGCCGGCCCCGGTGAACCAACCCCCGTCGATCACCTCGACCGCACCGGTCACCGCCACCGCCGGTACGCCGTACAGCTACGCCGTCACCGCCACCGACCCGGATGCCGGCGATGTGCTGACCTATTCGCTGACCACCGCCCCCGCCGGCATGAGCATCGACGGCGCCAGCGGCCTGATCCAGTGGACCCCCGCCGCGGCGCAGGCCGGCGACCACCCGGTCGAAGTCAAGGTCCAGGACGCCGGCGGCCTCTCCACCACCCAGCCGTTCACGCTCACCGTCAGCGCCGTCCTCGTCTGCGTCCCGCCGCCCGCCGGCCTCATCAGCTGGTGGCCAGGCGAAGGCAGCGCCCTCGACCTCGCCGCCGCCAACGACGGCCTCGCCGAGGACGGCGCCACCTTCGCCTCCGGCCTCGTCGGCCAGGCCTTCCGCTTCGACGGCGTCGATGACCTGATCCGCATCGCCAGCAGCCGCACCACCGGCTTCGGCGGCGCCTTCAGCGTCGAATTCTGGTTCAACCCGACGACGACGATCAACATCAGTACGCCCAACCAGGTGCTGCTCGCCAAGGGCCGCTACCTCGAAGGTGGATTCAACGCCCCGGTGGCGATCCAGGTGCTGGGCGGCGACGGCCGGCTGCTGGTGCGCATGCCGCCGGCCCCGGCGCTGGCCAGCAGCACCAACACCTGGCCGGCCGGCACATGGCAACACATCGCACTGAGTTGGGACGGTGCGCGCTATCGCCTCTACGTCAACGGCAGCGAGGAAGCCGGCCTCGACAACGCCTTCTCGATCTTCGACAGCACCGACCCGATCACGCTCGGCAACGCCGACGGTTTTGCCGCCGGGGGTTTTGCCGGCCTGCTCGACGAACCGACGCTCTACAACCGCGCCCTCACCCCGGCCGAGGTCACCGCCCTGCACGCCGCGCGCGGCCTCGGCAAGTGCACCGCTACCTACAGCCGCGCCGACGCGGGTCCCGACCAGGCCGTCGAAATCGGCAGTGCCGTCAGCCTCGACGGTAGCGCTTCGCGTGCCTTCGACGGCGCCGCGCTCGCTTACCAATGGACGCTGACCAGCCGCCCGGCCAACAGCGCCGCCGTTCTCGCCAACCCGACCACCGTCAGCCCGAGCTTCACCGCCGACAAGGCAGGCGCCTACACCCTCGAGTTGATCGTCAGCAACGCCGGCCGCGCCAGCGCCCCGGACAGCGTCAGCATCACCGCCGCGAAGGTCAACCACCCGCCGACCATCACCTCCACCGCGATCACCGCCGGCGCCGTCGGCACGGCCTATACCTACCCGGTCACCGCCAGCGACCCCGACCCCGGCGATACGCTGACCTTCTCGCTGATCACCGCCCCCGCCGGCATGAGCATTAACGCCGCCAGCGGCCTGATCCAGTGGACCCCCGACGCCGGCCAGATCGGCAGCCACCCCGTCACCGTCCGTGTCCAGGATCAGGGCGGCCTGTTTGCCCCGCAGAGCTTCCTGCTTGTCGTCGTCGCCGCGCCGGTACCGGTTACCGTCCCCGACGTCGTCGGCCAGGAGCAGGCGGCCGCGCAGAGCGCGATCAGCGCCGCCTCGCTTAGCGTCGGCACCGTTACTGTCGCCGCCAGCGACACCGTCGCCGCCGGCCGCGTCATCAGCCAGAACCCGGCTGCCGGCAGCGTCGTCAACAGCGGCAGCGCCGTCAACCTTGTCGTTTCCAGCGGTCCGCAAGGTCCGGCCGTCACCGCCATCCGCGTCACCCCGACCGCACCGCTGCTGCTCACCGGCCAGACCCAGGCCTTCGCCGCCACCGGCATCCTGGCCAACGGCTCCAGCCTGCCGCTGACCAGCGGCCTCACCTGGACGAGCAGCAACCCGGCGGTCGCCAGCATCGACGCCAACGGCCTGGCGACCGCCCTCAGCCAGGGCAGCACGACGATCAGCGCCAGCCAGGGCAGCATCACCGGCAGCGCGACCTTCAACGTCGTCCAGTCCGTACCGGACGCAACGCTGCCGATCGCCGAGATCACAGCGCCGGCTGACGGCGCCAGCGTCGCCAGCGCCGTGCCGATCGTCGGCACCGCCAGCGACGCTAACTTCCTCAAATACCTGATCGAGATTGCCCCCTTCGAGACCGGCGTCTTCAGCACACTGCACGTCGGCACCGCGCCGGTCACCGGCGGCACGCTCGCCACCCTCGACCCGACGACGCTGGTCAACGACCTCTACGTCGTCCGCCTCACCGTCATCGACAAGGGCGACAATCGCACGCAGACCGAAATCACCGTCCAGATCACCCGCGACAAGAAGGTCGGCAACTTCACGCTCGCCTTCCAGGACCTCAACGTCCCGATGGCCGGCATCCCGATCAGCGTCGTGCGCAGCTACGACAGCCGTGACAAGACCAAGGGCGACTTCGGCATCGGCTGGCGGCTGGATGTGCAGAGCCTCCGGCTGCGGGTGACCGGCATTCCCGGCGACGGCTGGCGGATTGACCGTACGGGTGGCGTGCTGAACCGGCTGTACTCGCTGAAAGAGACACGAGCGCACAAGGTCGCCATCACGCTACCCGACGGCAAGGTCGAAGAATTCACGCTGACGCCGGTGCCCGACAGTCAGCGCCTCAGCACGCTCGATGCGACGAGCGCCGTCTACTCGCCGGGTGCGCAGACCAGCGGAAGATTGCAGCCAGTCGGCGGTACCGACCTGATTGTCGTCGGCGCGCAACCAGGAACGGTTCAGCTGCTCACCCCGGGATACGAACTCTACAACCCGGCGGAGTACGAATACACCACCCCCGAAGGCCAGGTGATCCTGATCAGCCGCACGGCTGGCGTCAAACAGATCCGCGACCGCAGCGGCAACACCGTCAGCTTCGCCCCCGGCGGCATCATCCACTCTGCCGGCAAGAGCATCACCTTCGCCCGTGACGGCCAGGGGCGCATCACTACCGCCACCGATCCGATGGGCAACGCACAGACCTACGCCTACGACATCAACGGCGACCTTGCCAGTCACACCGACGCCGAAGGCCGCCGCACCAGCTTCCTCTACAACTACGAGCACGGCCTGATCGAGATCCAGGACCCGCGCGGCGTCCGCCCGATCCGCAACGAATACGACGCCGCCGGCCGGCTGATCAAGACCATCGACGCCTACGGCAAGGAAATCACCTACACGCATGACCTCGGCGCCAACCGCGAACTGATCACCGACCGGCTCGGCAACACCACCATCCACGTCTACGACGACCTCGGCAACGTCACCCAGACCGCCGACCCGCTCGGCGGCGTCACCAACCGCAGCTACGACGCCCGCGGCAACACCCTCAGCGAGACCAACCCGCTCGGCCGCACGCGCACCACCACCTACGACGGCCAGGACAACCACCTCACCGAGACCGACCCGCTGGGTCAGACCACCCGCTACACCTACAACAACAGCCGCCAGGTCCTGACCGTCACCGACGCCCTCGGCCGCATCACGAGCAACGCCTACGACGCCAACGGCAACCTGACGAGCAGCACCGACCCTGCCGGCCAGGTGACGACCTACACCTACGACGCCCGCGGCCTGCAGACCACGCGCACCGACCCGCTCGGCCAGATCACGAGCTACGCCTACGACGCCTCCGGCAACCTGGCCAGCGAGACCGACGCCCTCGGCCGCGTCAGCACCTACAGCTACGACGCCAACGGCAACCGCCTGACCCAGTCGACCACCCGTAGCACCGCCGGCGGCCCCGAGACGCTAACGACCCGCTTCACCTACGACAAGGCCAATCGCCTGACCGAGACCACGCATCCCGACGGCTCGGTCACCCGCGTCGCCTACAACGCCATCGGCAAGCAGAGCGTCACCACCGATCCACTCGGCCGCGAGACGAAGTTCGACTACGACGACATGGGGCGGCTCACCCGCACCACGTATCCCGACGGCAGCAGCGAAACCTCGGCCTACGACGCCGAAGGCCGGCGCACCGGCAGCACCGATCGGGCAGGGCGGACGACCACCTCGACCTACGACCCGCTCGGCCGGCTGATCGAAACCATCGCCCCTGACGGCAGCCGTACACGCACGACTTACGACGCCGCCGGCCAGATCCTGGCGAGCACCGACGCGCGTGGCAACGTCACCGGCTACGAGTACGACCCGGCCGGCCGCCGCAGCAAGGTCACCGACGCTGCCGGGGCGACGACGCTGTTCACCTACGACGCCCTCGGCAACCAGATCCAGGTCACCGACGCCAACGGCCACAGCGTCGGCTTCCAATACGACGCCAACAACCGCCGCACGCGCACCAACTACGCCGACGGTACTTTCGATCAGGTCAGCTACGACACGCTCGGCCGCCAGACCGCTAAGACCGACCCGGCCGGCAAGACCACCCAGTTTGCCTACGACGCGCTCGGCCGGCTGACCAGCGTCACCGACGCGCTCGGCCAGATCACTACCTATAGCTACGACGAACAGGGCAACCAGCTCACCCAGACCGACGCCGAAGGGCGGACCACCCGCTTCGCCTACGACAAGATGGGCCGGCGCATCAAGCGCACGCTGCCGCTCGGCCAGACCGAGACCTTCAGCTACGACGCTGCCGGCAACCTGCGGACGAAGACCGACTTCAACGGCCGGACGACCACCTATGCCTACGACACGGTCAATCGCCTGACACGCAAGACCCCCGATGGCAGCCTCGGTCAGCCGTCGGTCGTCCTCAGCTACACGCCTTCCGGTCAGCGCGCCAGCATGCAGGACGCCAGCGGCAGCACCACCTACAGCTACGACAACCGCGATCGCCTGCTGAGCAAGGCGACGCCGCAGGGCACGCTCAGCTACAGCTACGACCCCGCCGGCAACCTGACGCGCATCCAGTCGAACCACGCCGGCGGCGCGGCGATGGACTACGCCTACGACCCCCGCAACCGCCTGGCCTCGGTCACCGATGCCGAGGGCCGTGTGACCACCTACAGCTACGACGCCGTCGGCAACCTCGCCGGCCTCCTCTACCCGAACGGCGTGCAGACCACCTACACCTATAACCTGGTGAACCGCCTGACCAACGTCACCGGCGCCAGGGGCGCGACGACGATCGCCGGCTACACCTACACCCTCGGCCCGTCAGGC
Organism: Candidatus Accumulibacter necessarius; assembly: GCA_017302435.1. GTDB lineage: Bacteria > Pseudomonadota > Gammaproteobacteria > Burkholderiales > Rhodocyclaceae > Accumulibacter > Accumulibacter necessarius. Next base: position 63,365 of record JAFLDL010000023.1, on the reverse strand, counting down.
AACCGTACCGCGGTAACCGAAGCCAGCGGCCGGCGCGTCGACTACACCTACGACGAACTCTATCGCCTGAGAAGCGAGACGATCAGCGCCGACCCAGCCGGGCCGAATGGCGCCATCGCCTATACGTACGACCGGGTTGGCAACCGCCTGACGCGCGTCTCGACGGTCGTCGGCATTCCGGACCAGAGCTTCGCTTACGACTTCAACGACCGCCTTGATGGCGAAGGCTACGACAACAACGGCAACACGCTCACCTCGGGCGGGCGGACGTTCGGCTATGACTTCGAGAACCACCTGACCAGTGCGGATGGGGGGGTGAGCTTCGTCTATAACGGCGACGGGATGCGGGTGGCGAAGACGGCGGGCGGGGTGACGACCGGCTTCCTGGTCGACGACCGGAATCCGACGGGGTATGCGCAGGTGCTGGAGGAGGTCGTTGGCGGGGCCGTGGAGAGGAGTTATACGTATGGGTTGAAGCTGATCAGCCAGAAGCAGGCGTCAGGGGTGAGCTTCTATGGGTTTGATGGACATGGGAGTGTCCGGTATTTGACGGATGCGAGTGGGGGGGTGACGGATACGTATGCGTATGAGGCGTTCGGGAATCTGGTGGCGCAGGTGGGGGCGACTCCGAATGCTTATTTGTATGCGGGAGAGCTACGGGATCCGAACCTGTCGCTCTATTATCTCCGAGCGCGCTACATGGACTCTGCGATTGGACAGTTCCTTACCGAAGATCCCGAACTGGGCAACGTTACTGCACCCGGCTCTTTGCACCGCTACTTGTACGGTGCCAGCAACCCTGTCTGCTTTAATGACCCGAGTGGCAGACTAAGTACTTTGGTTGACCAGATGGTCACGGGAGCAGTACTTTCTTCGGTGTTTCAACTGTATGCCTCATATGTGATTCCCCGGGTTCGCGGGGTAAAGGAAGGGCTCCTTCCAACATTGCCAGAGGTGAAGGAAATCGCACTCGCGGGGCTCGCGGGCGCGGCGAGCGGGGCTGTGGGCGGCGGCTTGGCAACCATTTATGCTGGACGGTTTGCTGGTGTGTTCAGCAAAATGACTATCGCAGCGGCGAGTGGCGCGGCAAAACAACTAACGAAGGAGTACATAGAATGGGCGCTCACTCCAAACTACCAAATCGAACTTGTCGACATTGCAGGTCGCGTCGGTGTCGCAACCTTCGGGGGCTTTGTATTTGGAGGGATCGTCGTGAAGGTATCCGGGCTGCTTGGCGCCCCTGTAGGTATCTTATCAGTGGTTAAGACCGTACGAATCCCTGAGTTTCCCTACTTCACAGAGGTGATATTAGACCACACCGTGTTCAACGAGACGGCTGCAGGAGTCATCGGTGCTGGCGCAGCGCGGCTCCTTCAGGGGGCCATCGTCCGTGGAATCAATAACGGGCTATTCGATTAAAAGTGTCCCTCCGGCAAAACACGCGTGGGGTCACCCATCGAATTGAAAGAGTTGAAAGAGTTAAAGGGGCCAGGCTCGATTATTGCGATTATCTTGCTACCGGTGGCAAGTTAACCGACACGGCAGCGGCTTAATATGCCGTAAGTCTGGTAATGCAGCGTCCAGCGCAAACAGCGCGGGCTCCGGCGAAACAGTGACCAGGAGATCACATGAATAAAATGTGCGTATTGTTGCCAATAGCACTGGGGCTTTTCGGATGTGCGAGCGAGGTTACTCGTCACCCGGTTGATTTGTCGAGAGCGAGGCAGCCACCGGACAAACTGTTTGTCGCTTCGCAAACGGTCCCGGTGCGGCTTGATTCCGGTTACGAGCGGAGCATAAAGGCTGGCACCGAGTTTGTTGACGCCGGCGGAATTGCCCAAGGAGACATACTGAAACCTACGAACGCCAATTTCACCGTCGAGGGCGCGCACATGCATGAGGCTTACCTCGTGGTAAATATGGGCCGTCTCGTGGGGTTTTATCTCCCTGTTGAGAAGTCGTTTTCTCCATTATCCACTTCAGTCGCCTTGCCACTTGAGATCAAGGAGTTGCGGAAATGAACGTCAATCGTCTCTGTGTCAGTTTGCTCTTGCCGCTCGTATTGGCGGCTTGTGCTACGGGGCCAAAACTCTCGGAAATGAAATCATCGATTCCGACCCTCAGTCCGGAGCAAGGTCGAATCTATTTCTATCGTAGTGGCAGTGCGTTTGGCGCGGCGGTCCAGCCATCGATCCTGTTGAACGGGACCGTGGTCGGTGAATCGAAGCCAGGGGGATTTTTCTTTGTGGACCAGGCTGCCGGTAACAAGGAGGTAAGCACGTCGACCGAGGTCGAGAAGAAACTGTCCTTCACGCTTGATCCAGGTCAGACAAGGTACGTTCGGACCGTCATTGGCCTCGGCTTCTTTGTAGGAAGGGTTTACCCGGAACTCGTAGACGACGCAACAGGGGAGCGGGAGCTTCAAGAAGCAAGCTACATCGGGCCGCCGCTGAGCCAGGGGGTGAAAGCCGATCGCAAAGCGGAATAGCGAGAAAGGCGGGGTCACCCATCAGCCGGCTCCGGTCAACACAAACGGGCGGGGTCTTCCCTTTTGCCTTCCGTGGCCGGAGCCTCCGGTCAGGCCTTGTTTCTGAGCTACCTCCCTCGAGGAAAGAAAGCAAGGAGAGGCTGGGTTTGAGCAAGCGTCAGACTCCAGGTGTTGCCGGTGTGTGGTAGCCTTTTCTTATGGCGGGCATCACCCGATGTGCGGCACGGAGGCGAGGATGATACACAAGGATCTCAAATTGCCGAAGACTGAGCTTCCGGGGTATTGCCGGCGCAATGGCATTCGCCGCCTGGAACTGTTCGGTTCCGCAACCCGTGCAGACTTCGGGCCGCAGAGCGATGTCGATCTGCTGGTCGAATTTCGGCCAGAGGCCAGGATCGGCTTTGTCGCCTTGAGTCGCATGCAGCGTGAGCTGTCCGTGCTGTTCGGACGGAGCGTTGATCTGGTGCCGCGTGCTGGCCTCAAACCGGTGATAGCGTCATCTGTTCTGAACGAAGCCGAGCCACTCTATGCGGAGTAACGAGCTGTATCTATCGGATATCGTTCAAGCGGCCGATTCCATCGCGCAGTTCGTGGCGGACATGGACGAGGAGCAGTTTGTGGGTGATGACCTGGTTCGTAGCGCGGTCTTACACAAACTCGCGGTAATTGGTGAAGCGGCGGCTCGCGTATCGAGCGAACTCAGAGAGTCGTATCGCGGAATCCCCTGGGCCGATATCGTCGGATTTCGCAACATCGCTGTCCATACTTCTCGGTCGATTGGCGACTCGTCTGGAACGCGGCGGTGTCCGACGCGCCAGCACTGAAGCGCGACATAAAAGCAACAAAGCAACAAAGGGGCCTGGGTCGAATTGTCTCGGGAAAATAGTAGCGTAACAATCGAGGTCAGACTCGCATTGATTGGGCAGATTTCAGAGAGTTCATCGCCCGGAGCCACCGCTCACCGCCTATGTTCGGGTTGTTGAACAAAGGCGGCGGGCGAATGGGCCAGACCTACATGCGAGACAGCTAGCAGCGGTCACGGGCACGGACAGCCGAAGTCTCCGCCATGCAGTGTTACTTCGCCTGCAAGAATGTCTCGGGTTCGATGCCGGCCTGCTTGAGGATGGCGCGAAGCGTTCCCTCGGGCATGTCGCCGGGGTGGTTCGGGATCGTTGTGTACCGGTTCAGCGCTGGGTTAAACCAGATCTCATGGGAGCCCGCCGCCTGACGGTGGAATTTCAGGCCGAGCTCTTTCAGGCGCTTGACGATCTCGCGGTAGCTGAACCCCGCGAGCTGCCCCATCAGGTAGCCACGACCAGCGGGTAGTCGAAGGCCTCACGGGCTGGCGGCAGCGACGGGGTGCTCGCGTCGGACTGTGCCTCGATCAGCCTCTTGGCCACATCGCGCGCAATCTCGATGGTTTCTTGGATCGTACGGCCTTGTGCCACCAAGCCTTGCACGTCATCGCTGGTGGCGAGGTAAGCGCCCTCGGGCAGCTTCTCGATATGCAACTGAATGATATGTTCCATGATCTTCACCCCTGATACGCCACATCAATGGCTCGCGCATGTCGTGGCAGGTGGCAATGGTAGCGTAGACCGGAGATCGGGGTCAGCACGTCGGGGTCACCCACAGGGCACTTGCATGAATCTTATACAAGACCGAGCAGTTCCAAAAATAGGGGTCAGACTCGCATTTTTCCGCCAGGCTTGGGATCGATCGCTCCCGGAGCCTCCCGCACAAAACCCGCTCAGAGGACTGTTTTCGTGACCCTTGCGTTTTGCTGCCAACAAATCGTGCAGCCGGGTGGCCGTTTGCTCGTGTACCTCCACAGCCTCGAAAAGAGAAGCCGGATAAAGAAAGTCCTCGTCGGAATCGTCAATGATCCGCAGCATGCTGTGGCTGTCCGCCGGGGCGAGCACTTCATAGAGCCGCCTGAGCGTCAGATCATCCGTCGAGAACTCGCCAAATCGCTTCGCGAGACAGGCAAACCACAAACCTCATGGCCATTCCTTTATCTTCAGCTTCACCTTGCCGACAAGACAGAATTCCATTGATCAATGCTATTCCGATTCCCGGACTTGCCAATGCCTTGACGCACACATCGGTACCCAAGCACATAGAAGCGCGGTGGAGCCATTTTTCATAATGCCGACCATCTCAGGCCAGCAGGGCAGAGTGGTGCGGCGGGCAGCAGGCAACGGCCTCCTGGTCGTCCAGGCTAACGGCAGCCGATGCGGCGAGATCGTTCGACGAGCCCCGGCTTTCAGGCGGGGGCAGAAAGACGATCCCTTCTTGACGACCTCAGCGACGACCGTCGCGCCGCGTTTTTCCGCTAGCACCCGGCCCCGGGGCTGTGTCGATCCGGGCCAGAGATTCGAGATGGCGGGCCCCGGATCGAGGGGCCTGCACATTCGGGCATGGCGTTTGCTTTACAGTCAGAGTGCGCGGCCGAGCTTCTTTGAAGCCGCGCGGGAGCCTTGGGCGCCTCATTCGGGTGCAATAGCGACCATCTGGCGCACTTTTGTGGTGCGGCGCAACATCTTGAACGGCCCTCCCTTTCGGGGTATAGTCGCCAGTCCCCGAAGAGCCGCTCGACGCTCGTGTTGGCGTCCGGCTGCGTGCCGTTTCAGCGAGCGGTCGCATGGGTACCGCGTCTTTGTTTTGTGAGGATTTGAGCGTGATGGATTCCGCCATACCTGAAGGGCAGGGGCTTTACGACCCAGCCAACGAGCATGACGCCTGTGGCGTCGGTTTTGTAGCGCACATCCGGGGCAAGAAAAGTCACTCGATCGTCGAGCAAGGCCTGTTGATCCTGAAGAACTTGGATCACCGCGGAGCGGTTGGTGCCGATCCATTGATGGGCGACGGTGCCGGGATCCTGATCCAGATTCCTGATGACTTCTTCCGCGAAGAGATGGCCAAGCAGGGAGTCCAGCTGCCGCCACCCGGGGACTATGGCGTCGGGATGGTGTTCCTGCCCAAGGAATCGGCCTCGCGCCTCGCCTGTCAGGAAGAAATCGAGCGCGCCGTGCGCACCGAGCACCAGGTTGTTCTCGGCTGGCGCGACGTGCCGGTCGACCATGCCTTGCCGATGTCGCCAACGGTACGTACCAGGGAACCGATAATCCGCCAGATCTTCATCGGCCGTGGCCCGGACATCATGGTCACCGATGCCCTCGAGCGCAAGCTTTACGTGATTCGCCGCAGTGCGGCGAACGCCATTCAGGCGCTCGGGCTCAAGCACAGCAAGGAGTTCTACCAGCCGTCGATGTCTGCGCGGACGGTCGTCTACAAGGGCTTGCTGCTTGCGGACCAGGTTGGCGAGTACTACAGCGACCTCAGGGACCCGCGTTGTGTTTCAGCCATGGCGCTGGTCCACCAGCGTTTCTCGACCAACACGTTCCCGACCTGGCAGCTGGCGCATCCGTTCCGGATGATTGCCCACAATGGTGAGATCAATACGCTGCGCGGCAATTACAACTGGATGCGCGCGCGCGAGAAGGGGACCTCGTCACCCTTGCTGGGCGCCGACCTGGAAAAGATCTGGCCGTTGATCTATCCCGGTCAGTCCGATTCCGCGGCCTTCGACAATGCGCTCGAGCTGCTGGTGATGGGTGGCTATTCGCTTGCGCACGCGATGATGATGCTGATTCCCGAAGCCTGGGAGTCGCATACGCTGATGGACGAGAAGCGGGGTGCGTTCTACAAGTACCATGCGGCGATGATCGAGCCGTGGGACGGTCCGGCCGCCGTGGCCTTCACCGACGGGCGGCAGATCGGCGCAACCCTTGACCGTAACGGCCTGCGTCCGGCGCGCTATCTGGTGACTGATGACGATCTGGTGGTGATGGCGTCGGAAGCCGGCGTTCTGCCGATTCCCGAGGAACGGATCGTCCAAAAGTGGCGGCTGCAACCGGGAAAGATGTTCCTGATCGATCTCGACCAGGGACGCATCATCGATGATAGCGAACTCAAGGACACACTGTCGCGAACCAAGCCGTACCAGGATTGGCTGAGTCGGATCAACATCAAGCTCGACGAACTGCCGGTGCCAAACAGTGTCCCCGTGAGCAGTTGCTCGGCATCGCTCCTCGACCGCCAGCAGGCTTTCGGTTACAGCCAGGAAGACCTCAAGTTCATTCTCGAACCGATGGCCGCCTCGGGCGAGGAAGCGACGGGCTCGATGGGCAACGATTCGCCCCTTGCGGTCCTGTCGAACAAAAGCAAGCCCCTGTTCAACTATTTCCGCCAGCTCTTTGCGCAGGTGACCAATCCGCCGATTGACCCGATCCGCGAGCAACTGGTGATGTCGCTGGTTTCCTTCATCGGTCCCAAGCCGAACCTGCTCGGCATCAACGAGATCAACCCGCCGTACCGTCTTGAGGTGGCGCAGCCGGTACTCGACTTCGATAATATGGCGAAATTGCGCCACATTGCGACCTTCACGGGCAACAAGTTCCACTCGGCCGAACTCGACATCTGCTATCCGCTGGCCTGGGGTAAGGAAGGGGTCGAAGCGCGCTTGGCCTCGCTCTGTGCCGAAGCCGAGGATCACGTCCACAAGGGATCGAGCATCCTGATCGTTTCGGACCGCCGGGTCGATCGTGAGCACGTGGCCATCCCGGCGCTGCTGGCCACCTCGGCCGTCCATCACCATCTGGTCACCAAGGGGCTGCGTACCCGGGTCGGACTGGTAGTTGAAACCGGCGCAGCACGTGAAACACATCATGTCGCCTTGCTTGCCGGTTACGGAGCGGAGGCCGTGCACCCCTACCTGGCACTGGAGACGCTGCAGGAATTGGCCGGAGGCGATGCCGAAAAAGGCGAAAAAGCGATCAAGCATTTCATCAAGGGCGTTGGCAAGGGGCTGCTCAAAGTGATGTCCAAGATGGGCATTTCAACCTACATGTCCTACACCGGCGCGCAAATCTTCGAGGCGGTCGGCCTGCAGAAGAAAATGATTGACAAGTACTTCACCGGCACCTCGACGCAAGTGGAGGGGATCGGTGTTTTCGAGGTCATGGAGGAAGCCATTCGCCTCCACCGGCAGGCCTTCAGCGACGACCCGGTGCTCGCGACGATGCTCGACGCCGGCGGTGAGTACGCTTATCGCGTGCGTGGTGAAGAGCACATGTGGACGCCGGATGTGATCGCCAAGCTGCAACACTCGACGCGCACCGGCAAGTACGAGACTTACAAGGAATATGCCCGACTGATCAACGACCAGACGCGGCGACACATGACCCTGCGTGGACTGTTTGACCTCAAGCCCGCAGGTCCGGCGGTGCCGCTCGACGAAGTCGAGCCGGCAAAGGAGATTGTCAAGCGCTTTACGACCGGTGCGATGTCGCTGGGGTCAATCTCCACCGAAGCGCACAGCACCCTGGCAATTGCCATGAATCGTCTGGGCGGCAAGTCGAATACCGGTGAGGGGGGCGAGGACCCAGCGCGTTTCAAGGTCCTGAAGGGCGGCGAGATGGTTTCCGACGTGATCGGCAAGACACGTGTCGAGCGCGACTACCAGTTGCAGCCTGGCGACAGCCTGCGCTCGGCGATCAAGCAGGTTGCTTCCGGGCGCTTCGGTGTCACCGCCGAGTATCTGGTCAATGCCGACCAGCTCCAGATCAAGATGGCGCAAGGCGCCAAGCCCGGCGAAGGGGGACAGTTGCCGGGCCACAAGGTTTCTGAGTACATTGGTTTCCTGCGCCACTCGGTGCCCGGTGTCGGCCTCATATCGCCACCCCCGCACCACGATATCTACTCGATCGAGGACCTGGCGCAGCTCATTCACGACCTCAAGAACGCCAATCCGAAGGCTTCGATCAGCGTCAAACTGGTTTCTGAAGTCGGCGTCGGTACCGTCGCCGCAGGCGTTACCAAGGCCAAGGCCGATCATCTGGTGATTGCCGGGCACGATGGCGGCACGGGTGCCAGCCCGCAGTCATCGATCAAGCACGCTGGTTCCCCTTGGGAGCTGGGTCTCGCAGAAACGCAGCAGACGCTGGTGTTGAACCGCCTGCGCGGCCGCGTGCGGGTGCAGGTCGATGGGCAAATCAAGACCGGGCGCGATGTACTGGTCGGCGCGCTGCTGGGTGCCGACGAGTTTGGCTTTGCCACGGCACCGCTGGTTGTCGAAGGCTGCATCATGATGCGAAAGTGCCATCTCAACACCTGTCCGGTGGGGGTCGCGACTCAGGATCCGGTGCTTCGGCGCCGGTTCTCGGGCCAGCCAGAGCACGTGGTCAACTACTTCTTCTTCGTTGCCGAGGAACTCCGCGAACTGATGGCGCAGATCGGCATTCGCAGCTTCAATGAACTGATCGGTCGCTGCGATCTGCTCGACATGCAGAAGGGGATCAGTCACTGGAAGGCGGAGGGGCTGGACTACAGCCGCATCTTCCATCGCCCGGAAAACAAGGCGGGGACGCCGGTGTTCCAGTGCGAACAACAGGACCATGGTCTCGGCAAGGCCCTGGACAATCAGCTCATCGAGCTCGCCCGGCCGGCTCTCGAAAGGGGAGAGAAAGTCAGTATCGACCTGCCGGTGCGCAATATCAACCGCACTGTCGGGGCGATGCTTTCCGGCCGGGTGGCCGAGCGCTACGGGCACTCAGGATTGCCGGACGGCACCATCGATATCCGGCTCAAAGGCACCGCTGGACAAGCCTTCGGGGCCTTTCTGGCGCACGGCGTGTTTCTCGATCTGACCGGCGAGGCCAACGACTACGTTGGCAAGGGCCTGTCGGGCGGCCGGATCGTCGTTCGTCCAAACGCTGGTTTTCGTGGCGAGAGCCGCAGCAACATCATCGTCGGCAACACCGTCCTCTACGGCGCGACCGAGGGTGAAGCTTTCTTCGCCGGTGTAGCCGGCGAGCGCTTCGCTGTTCGCAACTCGGGGGCCACCGCTGTTGTGGAGGGCGTCGGTGATCACGGCTGCGAATACATGACGGGCGGGACGGTCGTTGTGCTGGGCATGACCGGCCGGAACTTCGCCGCCGGCATGTCTGGTGGCGTAGCCTATGTCCTCGATGAGGAAGGGACCTTCGAGTCACGATGCAACTTGGCGCAGGTATCGCTGGAGCCGGTTGAAGAAGAAATCGTCGCTCGCCAGGGCAGCGACGCCGGCGACGACCTGGAAAGTCACGGGCAGGTGGACGTCCGCCATCTCGGGGTGATCGACGAGGTCCTGCTCAAGGGACTGGTCGACAGACACTATCGTCTTACCGGGAGCAGGCAGGCGTTGCGCTTGCTCAATGACTGGGAACGGTATCGCAGACGCTTCGTGAAGATCATGCCACACGAGTACCGGCGAGCGCTCAGCGAGCTGGCGGCGAAAAAGCAACTGGAGGCAGCTTAGCAATGGGTAAGCCAACTGGATTCATCGAGTACCAACGTCTGGCGGAGGCCTCCGAGCCGGCGCCTTCGCGGCTCAAGCATTACCGCGAGTTTGTCAGGGTCCTGACGGACGAACAGGCGAGCCTCCAGGGTGCGCGTTGCATGGATTGCGGTATCCCCTTCTGTAATACGGGTTGCCCGGTCAATAACATCATTCCAGACTGGAACGATCTCGTTTACCGAGGCAACTGGGAGCAGGCTCTCGCCGTGCTGCATTCGACCAATAACTTCCCGGACTTCACCGGCCGTATTTGCCCGGCGCCTTGTGAAGCAGCCTGTACGCTCAATATCAACACCGACCCGGTCGGTATCAAGTCGATCGAGCATGCGATTGTTGACAAGGGCTGGGAACAAGGCTGGATCGTTCCGCAGCGGCCGAAGCAGCAGACGGGCAAGAAGGTGGCCGTGATTGGCTCTGGCCCGGCCGGTTTGGCGGCTGCGCAGCAACTGGCGCGCGTCGGGCATGTAGTCGTCGTTTTTGAAAAGAACGACCGCATCGGCGGCCTGTTGCGCTACGGCATCCCCGATTTCAAGCTCGAGAAGTCACATATCGATCGCCGCATCGAGCAGATGCAGGCCGAAGGGGTAGAGTTCCGGGTCAATCAGGAGGTTGGCGGTAGCGGTGCCAACGCGGTGCCGGTGTCCCGACTGCTGGCCGAGTTCGATGCGCTGATCGTTGCCGGAGGTGCCGAGTCGCCGCGAGACCTGATGGTTCCCGGCCGGGATCTCGATGGCGTCCATTTTGCCATGGAGTTCCTGCCGCAACAGAACAAGGTCAATGCCGGCGACCAGGTACCAGCACAGATCATGGCGACCGGCAAGCGGGTGGTGGTCATTGGCGGTGGCGATACGGGTTCCGACTGTGTCGGCACCAGCAACCGCCATGGTGCGGTTTCGGTGACCCAGTTCGAGGTGATGCCGCAACCGCCAGAGAACGAGAACAAGAGTCTGACCTGGCCCTACTGGCCGCTGAAGTTGCGCACCTCATCCTCGCACGAGGAGGGTTGCGCGCGCGATTTTGCTGTCTCCACCAAGGCATTCGTCGGCGAGAATGGCAAGCTGACGGCGCTGAAAGTGGTCCGCGTCGACTGGAGTGATGGCCGCATGAATGAGGTCCCGGGCAGCGAAGTCGAAATCCCCGCCGACCTGGTGTTGCTGGCCATGGGCTTTGTTTCGCCGGTCAGGCAAGGCCTGCTGGAGCAGTTGGCGGTTGAACTCGACAGCCGTGGCAACGTCCAGGCGACGACCGATGGGGACGGCTGCTACGCGAGCAGTGTGCCCAAGGTATTTGCCGCCGGAGACATACGACGCGGCCAGTCGCTCGTCGTCTGGGCGATCCGCGAGGGTCGGCAATGTGCGCGCGAGGTTGATGCTTTCCTGATGGGCAGTTCCGACCTCCCGCGTTGAGCGCTTGAAGCTGGCAGGCGCGCCCGTTCCACGGCGTGGCGGGCAGCCCTGTTCAGTATTCTCCACCAGCGCAGACCGCTGCGGGCATATACTGCTTCCGAGATGGCATGCCCGGTGCTGTAGCGACACCACAAGGCCGCACTGAACTTGGCCTGGTCGCCAAGAAGAGTCATCAAGCGTGACATTTTTGTGAGTTTTTCGTCGCCGAACCTGAAATAATCAACCAGTGGAAAGGGACGATTGGCGCTCCCAAGGGACGCCGAACGACTCCAGTTTCGGCGCGTTCGCCAGACCTCCCTGGTCGAGAGACAGCAGCTCCCGGCAGAGGGAGGAACACCAACCGTACTGTTTGACAGAGTTCCAGCTCATGAATATCGTCATTCTCGCCGCCGGGCAAGGCAAGCGCATGCATTCGAACCTGCCCAAGGTACTCCATCCGCTGGCTGGCAAGACGTTGGTTTCGCACGTGATTGACACCGCCCGCAGCCTCGCGCCAAGGAAGCTGTGTATCGTCTATGGACATGGCGGCGAGGCAGTGCGGACGACGGTTGACGCGCCGGATCTGGCTTGGGCTCTGCAGGAGCCGCAACTGGGCACCGGCCATGCGGTCATGCAGGCCCTGCCGCATCTGGTGGACGCCGGGACAACGCTGGTGCTCTATGGCGATGTGCCGCTGATTCAGGCAGACACGCTGCGGCAGCTGGTTCACGCGGCGCGTGATGCGCTGGCCATTCTCACCGTCGAACTGGCTGATCCTGGTGGCTACGGTCGCATCGTGCGCAACGCAGCAGGGGTCGTCGTGCGCATCGTCGAGCAGAAGGACGCAACGGCAGAGGAGCGATCGATCCGGGAGATCAATACCGGGATCATGGCACTGCCGACCGCTCGGCTGGCCGAGTGGCTCGCTCGCCTGTCCAATCGCAACGCGCAGCAGGAGTACTACCTGACCGACATCGTCGGGATGGCGGTTGCCGCAGGGCTGCCGGTCCGTACCACGCACCCGCAGACCGCTGCCGAAGTGCTTGGCGTCAACAGCAAGGTGCAGCTTGCCGAACTCGAACGAGTCGCGCAGCGACGTACTGCAGACGGCTTGTTGGAACAGGGCGTGCGCCTGGCCGATCCGGCCCGGATCGACGTGCGTGGCGATCTGATTTGCGGGCGCGATGTGTTCATCGACGTGAACTGCGTTTTCGAGGGCAAGGTGGTGCTCGAGGAAGCCGTCGAGGTCGGCCCTGCCTGCGTCCTGAAGAATGCGCATATCGGTGCCGGCTCACGTCTCGCCGCCTTCAGTCACATTGAAGACGCGATCGTCGGACCCGACGGGGTGATCGGACCGTTCGCCCGACTTCGTCCCGGCACGGAACTCGCTGCCGGCGTCCATGTCGGCAACTTCGTCGAACTCAAGAACAGCAAGCTGGCCGCCCAGTCGAAGGCCAATCACCTCGCCTACATCGGCGACGCGGTCATCGGTAGCCGGGTAAACATTGGTGCCGGTACCATCACCTGCAACTACGATGGGGCCAACAAGTTCAAGACGATTATTGAGGACGATGCCTTCATCGGTTCCGATACCCAGTTGGTTGCACCGGTTACAGTTGGCCACGGCGCCACACTGGGCGCGGGCACGACCTTGACCAAGGACGCCCCGCCAGAGACGCTGACCATCTCGCGCGCCCGGCAGATATCCATCCCCGGCTGGAAACGGCCACAAAAAGCCAAGAAGTGATCTGACCATGTGTGGCATCGTTGCCGCGGTCGCCGACCGCAATATCGTCCCCGTCCTTCTCGAAGGTCTGCGCAAGCTGGAATACCGTGGCTACGATTCGGCTGGCCTCGCCCTGATCAACGACAGCGGCCTGCACCGGCTACGCTCCGTCGGCCGCGTTGCCGAACTGACGGCGCAGGTTGATGAATTGCGGGCGGCGGGCAACACCGGCATCGCGCACACGCGCTGGGCGACGCACGGCGTGCCTTGCGAGCGGAATGCCCACCCGCATGTCTCGAAAGGCCTCGCCGTCGTCCATAACGGGATCATCGAAAACCATGAGTCGCTGCGCGGACGCCTCATCGCCCTCGGTTACGACTTCACCTCCGATACCGACACCGAGGTCGTGGCGCACCTGATAGCGCATGAACTGAAGAACGCTCCGGATCTGTTGACCGCCGTTCGCCAGGCGGTCGCCCAACTGCAGGGCGCCTACGCCATTGCCGTCTTGCGTGAATCTGACCCGAGCAGGGTTGTCGTTGCCCGTGAGGGCGCGCCGCTGCTGCTCGGGTTGAGCGATGATGCCTGCTACGCCGCCTCGGATGCCTCTGCACTGGTGCAGGTGACGCGCCGGATGGTCTATCTCGAGAACGGCGACTGTGCCGAACTGATGCGTGATACTTACCGCATCGCGCGGGTTGATGGCACGGCAGTGGAACGTCCCGAGACCGAATCGCAGCTGTCCGCCGATGCCATCGAACTCGGCAATTACCGCCATTACATGCAGAAGGAGATCTTTGAGCAGCCGGTGGCGCTGGCCAACACGCTCGAAATGCTCGGCGCTGCCCGGAGCATCCAGCCCGGCATCTTCGGCGCCGAGAGCGAGGCGACCCTAAGGGAGGTCCGGCAGGTGCTGATCATCGCCTGCGGAACCAGTTATCACGCGGGTCTGGTGGCCCGTTACTGGCTGGAGTCGATCGCCGGCATCGCCTGCTCGGTTGAAGTGGCGAGTGAGTACCGCTATCGCGACTCGGTGCCCGATCGGCAGACACTGGTCGTGACCATCTCGCAATCGGGCGAAACCGCCGACACACTGGCTGCGCTGCAGCATGCCAAGGCTCTCGGCATGGCCCACACGCTGTGCATCTGCAACGTCCCCGAGTCGTCACTGGTGCGAGAAAACACCTTGCGCTTCATCACCCGGGCGGGTCCCGAAATCGGCGTTGCCTCGACCAAGGCATTTACCACTCAACTTGCCGCGCTGTATCTTCTGACACTGGTCCTGGCCAAGGTCCGCGGCCGTCTGGACGAGCAGGAAGAAGCAACCGAACTGCATGCGGTGCGGCACCTGCCGATGGCTGTGGCTAAAATCCTCGAACTGGAACCCGAGATTCGAGAATGGGCCGGACGCTTCTCGATGAAACAGCACGCCCTGTTTCTGGGGCGCGGCCGCCACTACCCAATCGCCATGGAAGGGGCGCTCAAGCTGAAGGAGATCTCCTACATCCATGCCGAAGCCTACCCGGCTGGTGAGTTGAAGCATGGCCCACTGGCCCTCGTCGATCGGGACATGCCGGTCATCGCCGTCGCCCCGAACGATGCCTTGATTGAGAAACTCAAGTCCAATCTGCAGGAAGTCCGTGCCCGTGGTGGAGAACTGTATGTCTTTGCCGATGCCGACAGCGAGATGAAGGAATCCGACGGCATTCATGTGCTGCACCTGCCGGAGCACTACGGCGCGCTCTCCGCCTTGCTGCACGTCGTACCGCTGCAACTACTTGCCTACCATGTGGCTCTGGTCCGCGGGACCGACGTTGACAAGCCACGCAACCTGGCGAAGTCGGTTACTGTCGAGTGAGCTTCCCGTATCACCGATGAGTCCGTTGTCCGGGTGCCATCATGAAATCGATCAAGGGCCTGTTCGGCAAGGGACATTCGGCGAGGCGTGCAAGCACTTCGATCATGTTCTTCGCGGCTTGATCCGCGCGCCTGCTTGCCATCGCGAGGAGTCCGGGTGAGCCGCGCGCGCGTGCTACAATTCCCGCCTTTTCAAGGCTTGCGAGGCACACGATGTTTTCCGATAAAGACACCCTGGCGAAAGTTGATCCCAAGATCTGGCAGGTGATCGAAAACGAGAATCGGCGTCAGGAGGAGCATATCGAACTGATTGCCTCGGAGAACTATGTCAGCCACGCGGTGATGGCTGCGCAGGGTTCGCAATTGACCAACAAGTACGCCGAAGGCTATCCGGGTAAACGCTATTACGGTGGCTGCGAGTACGTCGATGTTGCCGAGCAATTGGCGATCGATCGCCTGAAGAAGCTGTTTGGTGCTGAAGCCGCGAACGTCCAGGCGAACTCGGGCTCGCAGGCCAATCAGGCGGTGTTGATGGCTTTTGCCAAGCCGGGTGACACGATCATGGGCATGAGTCTGGCCGAGGGTGGCCACCTCACGCATGGCATGCCGCTCAACATGTCAGGGAAGTGGTTCAAGGTCGTGGCCTATGGTCTCGATGAGCACGAAGCGATTGACTACGCGAAGATGGAAGCGTTGGCGCGCGAACACAAGCCGCGTATCCTGATTGCCGGTGCCTCGGCTTACTCGTTGCGTATCGACTTCGAGCGTTTTGCCAATGTGGCCAGGGAAATTGGCGCCATCTTCATGGTCGATATGGCGCACTACGCGGGTCTGATTGCCGCTGGTTGTTACCCGAACCCGGTGCCCTGCGCCGATGTTGTGACCTCGACCACGCACAAGACGCTGCGCGGCCCGCGCGGCGGAGTCATCCTGATGAAGCCCGAGCACGAAAAGGCGATCAATTCCGCCATTTTTCCAGGCCTGCAGGGTGGGCCGCTGATGCACGTGATTGCAGCCAAGGCCGTCGCCTTCAAGGAGGCGCTGACGCCGTCCTTTCGCGATTACCAGGAGCAGGTGCTGGCCAACGCTCGCGTTCTGTCGCGCGTGCTGGCGGAAGAGCGCGGACTGCGCATCGTCTCGGGTCGCACCGAGTCACACGTCTTCCTGGTCGATCTGCGCGCCAAGAACATTACTGGCAAGGAGGCCGAGGCTGCCCTGGGCGCGGCGCACATCACGGTCAATAAGAACGCGATTCCGAATGATCCGCAAAAGCCCTTCGTCACTTCCGGCATCCGCATCGGTTCGCCGGCGATGACGACGCGTGGTTTTACCGAGATCGAAGCCGAACTGGTCGCTCACCTGATTGCCGATGTGCTCGACGCGCCGGGCGAGGAAGGCGTCCTGCGGCGAGTGCGTGCGGATGTCTCGACGCTGTGCCGGAAATTTCCGGTCTATGGTGCCTAGACACCATGAAGTGCCCGTTCTGCGGCGCTGACGAAACGACCGTCGCCGACACGCGCATCAACGACGATGGTGACATTGTCCGGCGGCGGCGGCGTTGTCTGAAATGTGAAAAGCGCTTCACCACGTACGAGCGGGCAGAACTGCGAATGCCGCAGGTGATCAAGAAGAATGGCTCGCGAGTCGATTTTGACCGCGACAAGCTGGCCGCCAGTCTTTGGTTGGCGCTGCGCAAGCGACCAGTCAGTTCAGAGGCCGTCGAGGGGGCGATTGTCCGCATTGAGGAGAAGCTGCTGGCGCTTGGCGAGCGAGAAGTTGCCTCGGAAAAGGTGGGGGAGATGGTCATGCGCGAGTTGAAGAAACTCGACAAGGTGGCTTACGTACGCTTCGCGTCGGTCTATCGCAATTTCGAGGACGTGGACGAGTTCTCCAAGGTTATTCGCGAAGTCTCTCGTTTGCCGCAGCCACTTGGCCGCTGATGGTGCCGGCGTTCAGCGCGTCGGACCACGGGTTCATGGCGCGTGCGCTGCGCCTTGCCGAGCGCGGTCTGTATACGACCACCCCGAATCCACGCGTCGGCTGCGTCGTCGTCCGATCTGACCAGGTCGTTGGCGAAGGCTGGCATGTCTATGCCGGCGGTCAGCATGCCGAAATTCACGCCTTGCAGGCGGCTGGCGAAAAGGCGCATGGCGCGACGGTTTTCGTCACTCTTGAACCGTGCAGCCATCATGGCCGCACGCCGCCGTGCGCAGAGGCGCTGCTGACGGCCGGGGTATCACGAGTCGTCGCCGCCATGCAGGATCCCAATCCGCTGGTAGCGGGGCAGGGACTGGCCCGCTTGCGCCAGGCTGGGGTGCTTGCCGAGTGTGGATTGCTGGCTGCCGAGGCGAAGGAAATCAATCTGGGCTTCGTTGCGCGCATGACGCGTGCCCGGCCCTGGCTGCGGCTGAAGCTTGCCGCCAGTCTTGACGGCAAGACGGCGCTGCAGAACGGCGCCAGTCAGTGGTTGACCGGGCCGGCGGCGCGGCAGGACGGGCATCGCTGGCGCGCGCGCGCCTGCGCTATCCTGACCGGCATGGGCACGGTTCGTCAGGACGATCCGCAACTCAATGTGCGAGGGGTTGAGGGACCGGAGCTGCGCCAGCCTTTGAAAGTTGTGGTGGACAGCCGGCTTGAGCTGTCGCCCGAGGCCAGAGTGCTGCGCGGTGGCGGGGTCCTGGTGGCCGCTGCGGTTGCTGACAGCGGAAGGGCTGCCAAGCTCGCGCAAGCGGGTGCGGAAGTTCTGGTGCTTTTTTCACCCGGCGGCAAGGTCGATCTGCTGGCTTTGCTCAAAGAACTTGCACGGCGGGGTATTAACGAAGTGCACGCTGAAGCCGGTTTCGGCCTCAGCGGCTCACTGCTGAGCGCGGGTCTGGTCGACGAGCTGTTGCTCTACCTGGCACCCTGTCTGATCGGTGATGCTGCACGCGGAATGTTCAATCTGCCGCCGCTTGAGTCGCTGGCCGGAAAACGCTCGCTGGTGATTCGAGACGTCCGCGCGCTGGGCGGCGACCTGCGCCTGCTGGCTCGCTTCACCTGAGGTTGTCGCATGCACCGGCTGCACTGACTCCACAGACTTCACACTCCGGGTCCGGGCCGAACTTCACGCTGCGCCATTCCATCGACAGGCCGTCGAGCAGCCAGAGACGGCCCACAACCACTTCACCGGCGCCGGTGATCAGCTTCAGTGCTTCGGCCGCCTGCATTGCACCGATGATACCAGTCAGCGGTGCAAACACCCCCATCACGGCACAGCGTACCCGGTCGACGTCCTCGCCTTCCGGAAAGAGGCAGTTGTAACAAGGGGTATGATCGCGGCGGCTGTCGAATACGGTCACTTGTCCGGCAAAACGGATCGCTGCGCCGGAGACCAGCGGTGTTCGGTGGCTGACGCAGGCGCGATTGACTGCGTGCCGGGTAGCGAAGTTGTCGCAACAATCGAGGACTACGTCCGCGTCGGCGACCAGTGCCGCAAGCGCTTCGCCAGACACGTGGCTGGCGATCGCCTGGACTTGCACTTCGGGATTGACGCCGCGCAGAGCCGTTTGCCCGGACAGGGCCTTTGCCTGGCCAACGCGCTCCTGCGTATGCAGGATCTGTCGTTGCAGGTTGGTCAGGTCTACCGTGTCGCCGTCAGCGAGGGTAATCCGGCCGACGCCTGCGGACGCGAGATAAAGTGCAGCCGGCGAGCCCAGGCCGCCGGCGCCGATGATCAGCACTTTCGCATTGATGATTCGCTGCTGGCCCGTGATGCCGATTTCGTCAAGCAGGATATGTCGGCTGTAGCGCAGCAACTGCCCGTCGTTCATGGCGAAGACATTACTTGTACTCGCGCCACTCCGGTGGTGTTTCGTCGTGGTCTCCGTGCGGATGGCGCTCCCAGGCGTGGGTGTAGGCCTCCGACTGCGAGCGCTTGAGCGGGCGGTGCGGTGCGTCGAGATTGTGCAGTTGTGTCTCCTCGACGTAGTAGATCAGTGCCCGCATCATCTTGCTCATCAGCGTGTTGTCGAGGTGATAACCCTTGTCTTCGAGCGTACCCTCGATTTCCTCCAGGCAGTGATGGCGGAGGTCGTAGGCAACGCCGATCGCCCGTGGCTGCTCACCCCGTTCAACCTCCAGGCGCTCGATCTGGCCGAGATAGCTGGACGCTTCCGGCACCTGACCGGGCGGGAACTTGGCGAACAGGATGTTCCGCTGCTTGCGGATCGGCGTCTGCGGTATTACTGCCGGTCGTTTCACGTTTCCCATCCGCGATGATGGTTCACCGAGTGTTTTTCAGGATCTGCATGCCCTTGAGAAGATTCAGCGCCTGGTTCAACTGGTAGTCCTTTTTCGAGGCCAGTTCGCCACTCGGGATCTCGGATGATTCGTCGCCATCCTCCTTTGGTGCGCTGCCTTTCGGCTTGACCGGCGCTACCTTGGGCGGCTTGGTTGGCGAGTCCTTCACCGCCGGGCTAGTGTCCTTGTTGTTGTCGAGGTGATGCTCGAGGTTGGCTTCGCGCAGGCGCTCGGCCGAGCTGCCGTTGGCGCTTTCTTCGACGACAATGTCCGGAACGATGCCTTTTGCCTGGATCGAACGGCCGGAGGGCGTGAAGTAGCGCGCAGTCGTCAGCTTGATCGCAGTGTTCCCCGGTAAGGGCAGCACGGTCTGCACCGAGCCCTTGCCGAAGGTCGTCGTGCCGAGAACAACGGCGCGCTTGTGGTCCTGCAGCGCACCGGCGACGATTTCGGACGCCGAAGCGGAGCCACCATTTACCAGTACCACCATCGGCACGGAGCGTGCCTCTGGGGGCAGGTTACGGATGTAATCATCCCGGCTGCCCCGCAGGTAATCGGCGGGCGAGGCGGAGAATCGGTGCTTGGCGTCGGGTGTCCGGCCGTCGGTCGAGGTGACCAGAGTATCCGGCGGCAGGAAGGCTGCGGAGACGCCGACGGCGCTGTTCAGCAGGCCGCCCGGATCATTACGCAGATCAAGCACCAAACCCTTCAGCGGGCCGGATTTGAAGAGCTCGCCCAAATGTTTGACCACCGCGGCACCCGTATTCTCCTGGAAGGAAGTGATGCGGAGATAGCCGTACCCGTCCTCGACGAGTTTGGACTTGACGCTCTGTACCTTGATGACTTCGCGCGTCAGCGTGATGTTCAGCGGCTTGGCCTCGCCTTTGCGGAGGATCGACAGCTTGATCTGGGACTTCGGCTTGCCGCGCATGCGCTTGACGGCTTCGGTCAGGGTCAAACCTTTGACCAGTGTGTCGTCGATCTTGAAAATGAGGTCGCCGGGCTTTACGCCGGCACGGTAGGCAGGCGTATCCTCAATTGGCGACACCACCTTGACCAGGCCGTCTTCCATTCCGACCTCGATCCCGATGCCGCCGAACTCGCCCTGCGTGCCGACCTGAAGGTCCTTGAACGCGTCGGCGTCGAGGTAGCTCGAGTGCGGGTCCAGGTTGGAGAGCATGCCGCTGATGGCGTGAGTAATCAGCTTCTTGTCGTCGATCGGTTCCACGTACCCGGTCTTGATGGCGTTGAACACCTCGGCAAAGGTCCGCAGTTCCGCCACTGGCAGACTGGCTCGTGTTTCCTTGTCGGCGATTGCCGAAAACTGCAGGCTGATCAGAATGCCACCAAGCAATCCGGCGCAAACCAGTCCGGCCTGTTTCAACTTACCCATTTGTCTCACTCCTGTGTGCACCTTATTTTGGGCTAACCCAAGCCAGCGGGTCGAGCGGCTTTCCTTGGTGACGAAGCTCAAAGTATAAACCGGATTCAGGATTGCCACCGCTGTTGCCCACGGTGGCAATGGTTTGCCCGGCTCGGACCTCGTCGCCGACCTGTTTCAGCAGTGCATCGTTATTGGCATAAATCGATAGGTAGCTGCTGCCATGGTCAACAATCAGCAGATTGCCGAAACCGCGCATCCATTCGGCAAAGACTACCCGACCACTGGCGATGCTGTGTACCTCGCTGCCGGCTCTGGCGACGATAAAAAGGCCCTTCCAGGTGCTTCCCTCCTGCCTTGTTGTGCCAAATCGATTGCTGATTGCCCCTCGCGTCGGCAGCCGCAGTTGCCCTTTCATTTTCGTCAGACTGCTTGTTGGAGGCAGCGCCATCGGGTCGACGGTGTTTGCTTCCGGCGGCGCTGCCGGGGGTTCGGTTGTCTCGCCCTCGCGGACTGCTTTGCTTGCCCGGGGCTTCTCCTGCTGCGTCAGCTCCCGCCGCTGCGCTTCGCGGCGAGCCTCCTTTGCTTCAGCGGTCTTGCTGCTGATGATCTTCGACAGCCGCTCGACCAGCTCAGATAGCCGTCTTTCGTCGCGTTGCAGGTTGCCTATCTCGCGCCGCTGCGTTGCTATCTGGCTCGATACCTCGTCAAACATCGCCTGGCGCTGCTGACGCTGGGCCAGCAGTCTGGTGTGTTGCTCCTGTTGTCGGGCTTCAATGGCGGAAAGTTGTTCGGCCTGTTGTCGTGCTTCGGTGGCGAGTGCTTGCTTGCGCTGCAATGTGGACTCGATTCCCAGCAGAATCTGGCTGCGCGCCCGCCCAATCGCTTCCAGATAGTGGAGATCACGAGCCAGTTGATTGGGGTCGTCGCCATTGAGAAACAGGCGCAGGGGATCCGGATTTCCGCGCAGGTACTGCCGATAGAGCAACTTTTCAAGTTGCGTCTGCTGCGTGTTCAATCCTTGTTCGAGGGCTTTCGATTGCATGTCGAGGTTCTTGAGCTCCATCTGCAGCCTGCCGATCCGTGTCGTCAGGTCGTGCAGTTCGCGCTGGGTGGAGGATATTGCGCGCTCGGCCTCCTGAAGTTGATCCCTTGCCTCCCTTCGCGAGCCCTCTGCGGCAGTCATTTCCCTGCGCAGGGCGTCGATCTGGGCCCGTAGTGATTTCAGGTCGCTCTGCTTTTCCGCGACTTCACTTGGCGATGCGAGGTCACCATCGTTGACGTTTCGTTTGCTGCTGGCGTAAACGCCTGGCGCCCCCAGCATCGCCGCCAGTAGGGCGATGAACAGCACGCGCCAGTTCGCGGGTTTGGCCGGTAGGTCTGGGCACGCTGCCGTACGATCCGGTTCCAGGTTTGCTGTCGAGCGCTTAACGACGGACACACGTTGCCGGTGGACGGCTGGTGATCGGCTTGAGCCCGCGGGGCCTGGCGTAGGGTTATCCAGGGACTTTCCTGTGGTACTCGTCAAGGAACGAAGGATGCCTTGCAGAAACGTGAATTGGCTTACCAGGACTCAACCGGCGGTTGCTTGCCATGAGCGAGAGGGCAGGTACAAAACACCCGCGTATCAAGCATTTGCTCTATAATCCGCAATTATATGATAAACGAGGAAGCTCGAGTATCGTGCCTATCAGGGCCAGCATCATTGACAAGCAGGAACATATCGAGCAGGCGGCACGTGCGCTGAAGTCGATATCGCATCCCTTGCGCCTGAAGATCCTTTGTGTGATCGGCGACCAGGATGCCTGCGTACAAGAGATCGTGGAGGCGGTAGGTACCTCGCAAAGCAACATCTCCCAGCATCTCGCGATTCTTCGCGACAAGGGTGTCCTGCTCGCACGCAAGGATGCCAACCGGGTCTACTATCGGGTTGGTGACGCGCGTACGCTGCAGTTGATTGGCATGATGCGTGAGGTGTTTTGCGGCGATTAGGCACACCATGGTTGTCCTGCAGTGTTGTTGTTGGCGTTGGGCGCCATCGTCGGGCAGTAGGTTAGGAGCGTCGGTTTCTGGAGCCTGGATTGGAATTCATACAGCAGAACATTTTTGTGGTGGCCGTTGCCGTCATCAGCGGCACGATGCTGCTGGCGCTTTCGGTGCGTCGGCCGGCTGGCGCGGGCGCTGTCTCGCCTGCACAGGCCACCTTGTTGATCAACCGCGAGAATGCTCAGTTGATCGACATTCGTGAGCCGAACGAGTACATAGCAGGCCACCTCTGCGACTCCCGGAACATTCCCGCGGCATCGCTGGTGCAACGCGTTGGCGAACTGGAGCCGTTCAAGGACAAGCCGGTGATTCTTGTCTGCCAGTCCGGAGCGCGTTCGTCGGCTGCATGTTCCACGCTGTCCAAGCTTGGTTTCGTGCGGGTGCACACCCTCGATGGAGGAGTTGCGGCATGGTCCGAGGCGGGTCTGCCTCTCAAGAAGGGGACCAGGCGATGAGCCTTCCGCCGCAGGTGTTGATGTATGCGACTGCCGTCTGTCCGTTCTGTATCCGGGCCGAGCAACTGCTGCGCGCACGCGGGGTCGTCGAGATCGAGAAGGTTCGTATCGACCTTGATCCCGCGCGCCGCAGCGAGATGCTCACAAGGACCGCCAAACGCACTGTCCCACAGATTTATATCGGCGAAACCCACGTCGGCGGTTGCGACGAGCTGATTGCCCTTGATCGTGCGGGCAGGCTCTTGCCTTTGCTCGCGGGTGAAGGCGCTTGAGATCTGCGTTCCCGCATTGCCGGCTTCACTAACCATCCCACTGCATAGGTCAAAAGAACCAACATGAGCGAACAAGAGAACCCTGTATTTGCGATCGAGAAGATCTATATCAAGGATCTGTCGGTTGAAGTGCCCAACGCGCCGCAGATTTTTCTCGAGCGTGAGTCACCCAAGGTCAGCATCCAGCTACAAACGAATGCACAGGGTATTGGAGAAGGCGTCTTCGAAGTGACTTTGACGACCACGGTCACTTCCAAGATCGAAGAGAAGACTGTCTTTCTCGTCGAGGTCGGGCAGGCGGGGATCTTCCGCGTGCAGAACGTGCCAAGCGAGAACATGGAGCCCTTGCTGTCGATTGCCTGCCCCAACATTCTCTTCCCCTACGCTCGCGAAGTGGTGTCCGACGCCGTTACACGTGCCGGTTTTGCCCCCGTCATGCTGCAACCGGTCAATTTCGAAGCGCTTTACATGTCCCGCCTGCAGCAACAGGAAGCCGCCAAGGAAGCCTCGGGTGAGGCAACTACCCATTAGTTAACTTCTCGATGAAACGGCTGCTGAGCTGGTTGCTTGCCGCCGGATTTTCCGGGCCGTTGCTGGCGATCGAGTACCGCACTGTCGATGCGGCAGCGGTTCTTTACGACGCGCCGTCGCAGCGCGGCAGCAAGCTTTTCGTCATCAGGCGGGGGACGCCGGTCGAGTTGGTGGTCAACCTAGAAGGTTGGTCCAAGGTCCGGGATGCCGATGGCGGTCTGGCCTGGATTGAGGCGAGGTACCTCGCCAAGAGCCGAACGGTGATCGTCACCGCGGCCCGCGCCCAGATCCGGCAGAGTGCTGATGAGTCTGCGCCGGTGGTCTTCGAGGCGGAAAAAAGCGTCTCACTGGTCTATCTCGAAGCGGCGCCTGGCGGTTGGGCCAAGGTTCGCCACCGCGACGGACAGGTGGGTTTCGTGCGTGCCAGTCAGGTGTGGGGTCTCTGAAGCGCAATTCACGAAGACGCGCCGTCAGGACACGACCGGCGTGTTACAGTTGTGGGAAGGAACGGACAAGGTCGGCGCAGAGCTTGTCGACGTCGCGCGTCTGATAATTCCCGACGAGGTCCTCGGGACGTTCGTTGCCACTCACTGCCTGCCCCGCGAGTGGTGCCGGTTCGTCGAGACCATACGCGGAATAGTAGTCGGCGAACTTCAGGTTCGAACGGATGTTGCTGGAGATCACGATGCGTCGGTTCGGAACGTTGAACGCGTCGCTGACAATCAGTCCATGTAGGCTGGACGAGATGACGTGGGTGCACGACAGGACGTCCCGCAGGACTTCGTCGATCGAGGCATAGACGTTGATTAGCCTGGCGCCGCGTATCTGGAGCAGCGCCCGGACGGCTGGTGTGTCCTGATCGACGAAATGGGGGATAACTCCCAACGCGTGCTGCTTGGCTGGGCGCGGCCGACCGCCCCAGTAATGACTGACGAGCAGCCCCGGATCGCCGAGTGCCACCTCTCGGTTGCCCCCACCTTCGATCTTGGCCAGTGTGTGCCTGCCACGGACGGCGTGATAATGGTGTCGGGCGGGAAAGCGTTCGTCCGGATTGCCGGCGCCGCTGCCCCAGATATGTAGGCGGCGAGGCAACAGAAATCGTCTCGCCTGGCGCTCCCTTTTCAGAATCGTTCCGATCGCCAGCATGTCCGCCGTCTCGATCGGCGCATACACCACCGGTCGTCCGGAAATCATCGCAACGATGAGCGGCGAGAGGTAGTCGCCAAAGTTTCGCCGGTTAGCGTCATGCTCGCCTTCACCCTGCCACCAGTACAGTCTGATCGGCTTCAAAGAACCCTCCCCCCCGCGGTTAGCGGGTGTCACCTATCTCTTCGAGAACAGGGGGCTACGCTTTCGCGACGGCTACCATGACGTTGATATCACCGTGCCCGGGCCACGCTTTCTGGGCGTTGCGATACGCTCGCCAGGCACGCATTCCCCATCTCGGCCGGGTCAGCGTCCGCCGCAACGACGGCGCCGAGTGGTCAATGTCGAGCAAGCTGAAGGCAGAAAAGCCCGCTCGTGCGGTGGCGGCTTCCAGGCTATGCGGGGTGAAGTAGAAGTGGTGGTCGAGGAGATAAAGACCCCATCGATCGCCTTCAAGGACCCGGCGCCAGTTCTCGTAGTTACCTGTTTCCATGAAGAGAACGCCGTTCTTGCCGAGTCGGGCGTGCAGAAGTCGGAGCACGGCTACGGGGTCACGCAGATGTTCGACCACGTCCCACATTGTAATCACGTCGAAGCGGTCGTCGGGAAGCGTGTCCAGCAAGCTGATACCGTAGTACGTCTTGGCGCGTTCGATTGCCGATTCGCTCTGTTCGACGCCGACAGCATCCCAACCGCCATCAATCGACACGTGAACGAAGGCGCCCGAACCCGCGCCAAAATCCAGCAAGCGGCCACGTTCCCGACAAACGGCTTCGACCTGGCGCAGCTTCTCGCGGGCTGCGCGCCGCTTGCTCTCCGAGTCTGTTACGTAACGGTCACCCGATGACCAGCGCCAGTTCATGTAGGCCCGCGAGGCCTCGTCGGATGGGCGTGGAGTCTGATAAGCCAATCGACATGGCAGACACTCAGCCACCGACGTTTGCATACCGAAGCGAGCCGGGATTGGCCGGGGCTGATTGACTCGTCCGCAAAGGGGGCAAGGGATAGGATCCTGCCGCGGGTAAGCAACGCCGTTGATGTTATCAATCATGGTCATGGTGTTTCAACCCCGCAGCCCTCCGAACATCGTGTGCGCAGCCATGTTCGAGCAGGGAAAGGATAACTCACGGTTAATGCTCCTGATACAAATTCGGGGCCGGTCGCCCCTCCAGCCCTTGCGGTCCGGGTCGAGCGCCGGACGGATCTGCGAAGGGCGGCAACGATGTGGTCAGGACGGCAAATCCATCCAGCACCTCTTGGTGCGAGTATCGCTGATCTTTGCAGGGGTGGTCAATCGGAGACCACTGGTTGGGAGACCGCGGCCTTCGTTCGGAAAATCGTGCTGTAGCGGGCGGTGAAATCGGGTCTCGATCGATCGATGGGTTCCAGTGTCCAATAGCCCCAGGGCCAGGTCGATCGGCGCATCTCGTCGCTGTCGTGGATGGCCTCGATCTCCCAGTCGACCGGGATCAACTCGTGGTGTTTGATAAGGCCCACCTTTGTGTCGAGGTCCATACCTCCGACAAAGATGGCACCGCCCGGCTTCACAGCGGCGACGATTCGTGAAAAAGCTTCTGAGGCAGCTTCGTCATCCATATGCACAAGGAAGTTCTGCGCCAGCACCAGATCGTAAGACTGATCGGCCGTGAAATCATCCGCCAGCAGATCGCCATGCGATACGGATACCCTTTGCCGGATGTCCGGGACTATGGTCCGCTCGTCTCCACAGCGCTCAAACAACCGGTCTGCATAAGGTTTCGCCTCACGTTCCAGAGGGTCGCCGAGCCCGTGTTTGGGGCCATAAACAGCTCGCTGTGCCACCGCGATCGCTGCCTGCGAAATGTCGAACGCATCAATCGTCCAGTCTACCTGGGGGAACCGAACGGCAAGGTAGCCGGCAAGCGAATAGGCTTCACAACCAAAGCTGCAGCCGGCCACCAGGATCCTTAGCGGCGCCTGTCCGTCGGCGAGACCTGAAAGCGGCCCTTCGAAGGCCTGGAACTGCTTGAGGTTCCTGAAAAAGCGGGTCGCGGTCGACTGAAATCTGGTTTGGCGCGCAAGCCGTCGGGCATGGATTGACCGGCCAACTCCTTGCAGCAGCGGTAAATCAAAAAGTCTCTGGTTGAACTTGACGCGTTGCGACATGAGTCTTAAGGAGCTTTCCAAGAATGGCCGGCGTCACCAAGTCGTTGCCACCGCAGCAGCCACCGTCAACGGAATCGCCAGACAGATAACGCCGTCTTTCGGCACCAGCAGAAGAGCCCGCACCACGGCGAGCACATGATAGCACCGGGCCATTTTTTGTGGTGGTTGCTGGATTGATGACGCGAATGCCGAGGGTGGCCGGCTGCAATGTCGAGCGTCCTTGATGCAGTGGCCGGGAGCGAGGGTCCCATTAAGCCATGATGCGGCGCATTATCCGAATTACCGTGCGGTGGAGTCTTGTCAATCGCCAATGACCACGACGCGTTCGCCTCTGCGATTCTCGAACTGACTCAGGACCTGCTTGTGCTGCTCCGTCATCCAGATTTGCAGCGAGGTGTCCCCAGGCTTGATCGTCAGCACGAAATAGCGAAAGTCCCGCGCATGCTCCGGACTCATGGCCTCCGCACGAGTGGGCATAGAGGGATAACCTCTGCCCGCGTAATAGGCGAGCCGTGAATCCTCATAAAATATGGCGTCTGCAGGGCTCGTGTTTTGCGATAGCCAGGCGGCTGCCTCGAGGTAATGCGTTTTCTTCGGGTTGAACGATACGACGTTATGCAGCATGACCAGCAAGGCCAGAATAATGACCACTTTCCCAAGACGTGGGAATCTCTTGGCGAAAGAGATGAGGGCCATTGTCAGCACAGGAACTGCGAGCAGATTCAGGAAGCTGACATAACGTGAGTTGATGAATCTCTCCTGAACAAAGAAGATCAGCAGCATGCAGAAATAAAGCAGCCAGGCCCAGGCTAGTGGCCTGAACTGCCGCCAATAATCAGTGACTACACGCCAGGTGGGACGATACAGAAAAGGAATGGTCAGCGGCCCACATAACGCAATAAACTTGGTTATCAAGGTGAGCAGAAGGCCAAAAAAGACGATTTCTCTGGCGTCGTCTTTTGAGTACTTTTCAAGAGCCACGTCGGCAAACTTGCCGGTCATCAGATTAAACCTTTCCAAAAAAATCCGGGGATCAATCAGAGATGCAACGTAGTCGACGCGAGGCTGGGAGAGCGTATAACCTGAAATCAGCAAGAACAATACAGTCATGATTCCTGCAAGCAAGAATAGAGTGATCTGAAAGAGCTTCAGCCAGCCTTGGCGTGTATTCAGATCACCCAGCAGAGAGAGTGCAAGAACCGGAAACAGGAAAACCGCCTCGATGCGAAAGAGCGCCGCCATAGCAACGGCAAGCTGCACCAACGTTGCCCGAAGCCAGCCGCCACGCTCAAGCCAACTCAGCATCAGCCAAAGAGCCAGGGCGCAGAAAAACCAGAAGCCAAACTCTCTGATGATGTCGCTGCGAAGGTGGTTGAAGGCGGGAATCGACAATACCACCAGACAAGCCCAATAACCCCCGTCGGTAACATACCGTTGGGTGATCGATACCAACAAGGCGCAGGTGCCCGCCATCAGAAAAGCGCACCACAGGTAGGCAGCCAACTCCAGCGAAACGCCGGAAACATGGTGGGTTATAGCCAACAACAAAGAAAACCATGGCCAAGTGAAAAGCTCAAACGCCACTGCAGGGGTTTGCCTGATGACCTCCTGGCTAATGTACAGATAACGCGCCGCATCCTTGCCAACGGTTACCGTGCCGGCAACAGCAATCAAGGAGAGCAGCAAACTCGCAAGAAACGCCATTCGCGGGGGCGACAGCCACTTGGGCAGCTTAACAGCAGTCAGCATCAAGAACCTCGTCAAACGCGTCCTCCGCAATCCTAGCGTCTCATCAACAATCGAATGGCTTTGCGCAAATGGCGGCCGCGCAACGACTGCAGCGGGCTCAAGCGAAAAGCGCAGCGATAATAGCGCCAGGCGGTCGAGCGGTCTCCAGCCAGCAATTCGGCGCGAAACAGTGATAGAAAACGCTGCGCTTCATAGGGTCTTCGCAGCGGTTGGCATTCGGTCGGTAGACCTCCGAAGACTTCGGAAACCATAGCGACGGCCCGCTGCTCCTCGTTTTCACGGCTATGCCGGAGGCTGTCCGCATGTTTGTGTATGCGCGCCAGCGGTGCGCGGGTAATGGCGACAGGGGCACTCACCAAGAGAAATGCGAAGACTGCAACGTCTTCTCCACCGCGGAGACTCTCGGGGTAGGGTCTTTGCAGGAGCAGATCGCGGCGAAACAGCGAACAGCTGTGCGAGATAGAGACTCGCTTTTCGAGCAGGTAGCGCTTTGCCAGTTGTACTGGCGACGCATCTGGCACCGCCGTCGGCAGCCGCAGCCGTTCGCGACCGTCCGGGTAGACCGTGATCTGCGCGCCGAGAACCATGCCAGCTGTCGGTTTTGCTGCGACCACCGCGCGCAGCTTTGCCAGGGCATCCGGCAGCAGTTCATCGTCAGCGTCGAGAAGTAGTGCGTAGGGTGCCCGCGACTCGCGAATCCCATGATTACGTGCTGCCGCTGCACCCGCGTTGGCTTGGTCGATTACCCGCAATTGTGGATGACGAGCGGCGTATCCCGCCAACACTTCCTTGGTGGCATCGGTCGAGCCGTCGTTGACGACGATCAGTTCAACGTCGGTTGCCAATTGTCCGACCACCGAGTCAAGCGCCCGCGGCAGCAAATGTGCATAGTTGTAGGTGGGAATGATGACGCTGATCAGAACTCCCTCGGGCTGAGTCCTGCTAGTGCACGCGCCGTCAGGCGCGCTATCGCTCCTCTGGTTGCCGCCGGAGTGAATTCTTCCAGGCAAGATCTTCCACCTCGCTGCTAGGGAGCCCGCCGAGAACTGCCGCTGGCTAATCTGCCCATTTTCCGCAATCTGCATAGAGATGCAAGCAGATGCGGGCGAACGCTTCCTGCACAGTCAGCCAGGCAATGATGAAACGCGGTACATTCTCGCTTTCCCCGTTAGCGAGGATCGACCGCATCATGTGCCATGATGAGCCGTGGGCGCGCACTCAGGAGCCTTTGCGCGCTACTTGGTTGGCAATGCATCAAGTGCCGCACGCTGCTGCAACGGACCGCCGATGTTGAGTCTCCTGCGCGCCTGGCGCGAGCGTGGCTGGACGCCAATCGACGCGGCTAGTTACGCACAAGCCTGGGAGTGCTTCGGGGGCAGCGTCGCGACGTATCCGGTCGTCGTCGAGCGCCTGGCTGACCTGGCACGCATTCCGGTTCGTTACCTCGGCTGGTTTGCGAGCGATCAATTGCTGGCGGCGATTCCCTGCTGGGGGCGACATCTGGCGCTATCCAAGGAGGTGCTGAAGAAGCGTGGGCGGCGCGGCCTGTTTGACCTGGGCAATGCCGAGATTATTCTGCCGATCGCCGAGCAGGTCACTGTTCCGGTGCGTCAGCGCATGCGCT
Organism: Candidatus Accumulibacter necessarius; assembly: GCA_017302435.1. Lineage (GTDB taxonomy): Bacteria > Pseudomonadota > Gammaproteobacteria > Burkholderiales > Rhodocyclaceae > Accumulibacter > Accumulibacter necessarius. The sequence continues at coordinate 32,883 of JAFLDL010000023.1, read as the reverse complement.
ACGTCTCGGAACTCAATGCCGGACGGATCAGCACGCTGCGGCCGCAGCTGGAAGGGCTGGCGCTCGCGCGTGCGCCGGAGGACTACTCGAAAAAGTTCCGCTACAACCAGCGGCGCGAGTTGCGGCTGTTTGAGGAGGCCGGTGGAAGGGTGCTGCCGATAGGGGACTTTTCCCCGGTCCAGCAGGCAGCCATTTACGGCGAATTGTTCGAGCGCCGGTGGGGTTTTGCTGCCAAGGGCCAGGCGCATCGGGACCAGGTGTTTGCGCTGCTGCGCGAGTTCATGACCGGCTCGGTGCTGTTGCTTAACGGACTGCCGATTGCCATCCAGATTCTCTATCGGGTAGAAGCGCCGAAATGGATTTCGCTGGAGTACATTAACGGTGGTGTTGACTCGCGCTATGCAGACTTGAGCCCCGGCAGCGTATTGAGTTTCGTCAATACGCAAGTCGCCTGGCAAGAGGCGCGTGCGCTTGGCAAGCCCTTGCGTTATTCCTTCGGTCGTGCGGATCGCGGATACAAGGATCGTTGGTGCCACCCGGTGCCCGTCTATCAGACCTAGAATCCATCCCGCCCGAGGTGGGAACGGATTCATCGCCCCAGTCAGCCCATGAGTTTACGTAAACAGCAGTTGCTATTACGTCATCGCCGGCACAAGCGCCTCTTCCTGCTGGCGAGCCTGGCAGGGCTTGTCGCGATCGGCGTGTTTGCCGTCTGGTGGCTGGTGCCGCTGCTGCTGCTGTTGGGCTGGATTGCCCATGAAGCGTGGTTTGCCGACCATTTCTTTTATTCACCGCAAGACGATTACCAGTACGGCTTCCCGCCCGAAGCGGCGAGGCAAAGCGTGTCGCTGGTCAAGGGTCGCCTCCAGTTGAGCGCGCCGCTGGTGGCCGGCGAGACCTTGATACTTGAGCTGTACCTGCGCAGCACCGTTGTCGGCCGCTGCCTGGACCCGCATGTGCTGCTCGGCGACGACCGGCAGGATTTCGAGCGAGGGGTGTTCGGTCGCCGTTACCTCAACCTGTCGGGCCAGGCTGATGCACTCGGCAAGGGTGAGCTGTGGCTCAAGGGGCGCCATTGCCGCTTGCCGGTCAGCGGTACGCTCTATTCAATGCACAATCCGGATTATGCCGAGCGCCGCATCATGCTGCTGGCGCCACATGCTGACGATGCCGAGCTGGCGGCGTTCGGCCTGTACAGTCGGGCGCGGGACGTGGTCATCGTCACCCTGACGCAGGGCGAAATCGAGGCCGGGGGCTACCAGCGCCTGGGCCTGAACGCTGCACAGGCAGCGCGTCTGAAAGGGCGTTTGCGCAGTTGGGACAGCCTGGCCGTGCCGCTCTGGGGCGGCGTGTCACAGGACCGATGCGTGCAGCTCGGTTACTATTGCCTGCAGCTTCCGGCGATGCTCGCCGACCCTGGGCAATCGTTTGCTTCGCGCGAGTCCGCAGACGCGGACGTGCGCAGCGTTCGTCGCCAAAACCCGCTGCTGATGCCGGCCGACGCCGATGGCTTGGCCACTGGCAGGAACCTGCTGGCCGACCTGGTGGCGCTGCTCGAGCACTTTCACCCGGAAGTGATCGTCACCCCGCACCCGCAGCTCGACCCGCACCCCGATCATGTCGCTACCACCGAGGCGCTGGCTCAGGCCTTGCAGCAGTCGCGCTGGCAGCCCGAGATCGCCCTTTTCTACGCCAATCACCTGCACGACAATGACCGTTGGCCGATGGGGCCTGCCGGCAATGGCATCGCGCTGCCGCCAGCGCTCGCGCCGTTGCCGGTCGATGGGCTGTGGAGCCCGATCCTGGGCCCGGAGGTGCAGCTCGACAAGGCCATGGCGTTGACGATGCAGCACGATCTGCAGGGCCGTCTGCCGTTGAAGAAGCGTCTGCGGCGGTTCATCCAGCAAGCACTTGCCGGTCGCCGCTGGCCCGTTACCGGCGAAGATGAATTCTTCCGCAAAGCGGTTCGCCGGCATGAACTCTTCTGGGTTTGTCGCTTTCGTTCCTGAGCTGTCCCCGAAGACTTGTCCCGACAGCGGGCTTTCGGTCGCTTGCCAGGGAGGAAACATCAGTGCTTTAATTCTCCCGTCGACCACAGACGAGGAGGATTCCGAAAATGCCCGATACGCGCTTCAAACCTCTCCCCTGGACCAGGCTCCAGAGGGGTGTTCCGTGTTACCTGCCCAAACCGGCAACCCGGCCACCGGTTGATGCCCAGTCACCGGCACTGGCAGTGATGACCGATTTGCAGCGCGTCGCGCCGGTAGCCATTGCTCGCGATACCTCGCTCGAAGATGCCAATAGAATCATGCTGCTTTGCCATACGCACTATCTGCTGGTGGCCGATGAGCAGAGCCATCTGCTGGGCATAGTGACCGAAGCGGGGACCAAGGGGCACCGGCCACTGGCCGTGGCGCATACCATGGGTGTTCGCCCAAGTGAACTGGTGGTCGGCGATGTAATGATCAGCAAGCACGACGACGCCGAGGTCATGCACCTGAGAGACGTAAGCACAGCCCGGGTTGGCAATGTGCTTGCTGCCCTCAAGGAGTTGGGAACGCCTCATTGCTTGGTGGTCGACCACGATGAAGAGGACCACCACGTTCTCTGCGGCGTCTTCCTGCTGTCGCAGATCGAGCGCCAGATGGGGCTTGCGCCGCAATCAGCGGAAATTGCGCAGACCTTCTCGCAGGTGGTGAGTTCTCTCGGTCACTGAGCTGCCCTGACATTCACCAACGAAAGCAATGGCCAGTGCCCTTCCCCAGCATGCGGGAAGGGCAGCTTGCTCGTGTAGCCGTTTTCGCGAACTGTCAGTCCTGCTCGGGCTGATGGGCTGGGCTGCACAATTGCAGCGTCGTCACCAGTTGGTTTCGCGCTCGGGCGTTGCGGTGATCCTGTGGATCGAGAGATCGGCGCCGCTGTACTCCTGTTCCTGATCGAGCCGCAGGCCGACGGTCGATTTCAGCAGGCCGTACACCAGGGTGCTGCCGACCAGGGCAATGGTGATTGCCAGCCCGGTCATCAGCAACTGTGGCATGAAGGCGACGCCGCCGACGCCGCCTAGCGCCTTGCTGCCGAAGATGCCAGCCGCGATGCCGCCCCAGGCGCCGCAAAGACCATGCAGCGGCCAGACGCCGAGCACGTCATCAATCTTCCACCGGTTCTGGGTCAGCGTGAACATCACCACGAACAGCCCGCCCGCGACGCCACCAACCACCAGCGCACCCATCGGGTGCATCAGATCCGAGCCGGCACAGACAGCCACCAGTCCGGCAAGTGGGCCGTTGTGCACGAAGCCGGGATCGTTCCTGCCCGCTACCATCGCCACCAGCGTGCCGCCAACCATCGCCATCAACGAATTGATGGCGACAAGGCCCGAGATCTTGTCGATCGTCTGGGCGCTCATGACGTTGAAGCCGAACCAGCCGACGGTCAGAATCCAGGCGCCCAACGCCAGGAAGGGAATCGACGACGGTGGGTGTGCCGACACACGCCCTTCGCGGGTGTAGCGTCCATAACGAGCGCCAAGCAGAAGAACGGCCGGGAGGGCAATCCACCCGCCCATCGCATGCACCACAACCGACCCGGCAAAGTCGTGGAACTCCTCGCCGTAGGTCGTCTTCAGCCACGCCTGTACGCCAAAGGCCTGATTCCAGGCGATACCTTCGAAGAATGGGTAGATGAAGGCAACGATCAGAAAGGTCGCCGCCAGTTGCGGATAGAACCTCGCCCGCTCGGCGATGCCGCCGGAAACGATCGCTGGGATCGCCGCCGCGAAGGTGAGCAGAAAGAAGAACTTCGTCAACTCGAAGCCGTTTTTCGCGAGCAGGGTTTCGGCACTGGCGAAGAAGTTCACGCCGTATGCAAGGCTGTAGCCGACGAAGAAATAGGCGAGCGTCGACACCGAGAAATCGGTCAGTATCTTGACCAGAGCATTGACCTGGCTCTTCTTGCGTACCGTGCCCAGTTCAAGAAAGGCAAAACCGGAATGCATCGCCAGCACCATGATGCCACCGAGCAGAATGAAAAGAACGTCGCTACCAGACTTGAGTGCTTCCATGGTTCCTCCTAAGTTTCGGGTCGAATCCACAAAGCAAGTACTGCGCCAGGTGCGCGGGCTTTGGATATTGGGTCACTCTTCCCCTTTTTTGGGCATGGAATGCACCGCCGTGGGGCGCTCCTTCTGCACATTGCACAATTACAGGGCAATGCCAAGCAGCAAGCGCCGCGTAGTGCCTATTTTGGTGCAGCGCCTGGCGGCAGAAGGACCCACATCTCCCCCTGCTGCTTCATCCGTCCGGCCTGATTGCCGGCCTGAGTACCAAAACCCCAGAACAGGTCGGCGCGCACGGCGCCGCGAATTGCGCCGCCGGTATCCTGCGCCAGAACGAGACGACGCAAGGGTGTTGCCGCGTCGGGCTGGCTGGTCGACAGGAAGACCGGTGCGCCAAGAGGCACATGGCGGGGATCGACGGCAATGCTGCGCTCGGGCGTCAGCGGCACGCCCAGGGCGCCGCTCGGGCCTTCGCCGTCGTGGCCTCTGGCAGGTTGTTCGCGGAAAAAAACGTAACTCGGGTTGGCGTTCAGCAACTCGCTGAGACGACTCGGATTGGCGCGCGCCCACTGCTTGATCGAGGCCATCGATGCCTGTTCAAGCGTTATCTCGCCACGTTCCACCAGCACCTTACCGATTGACTGGTACGGGTGGCCATTCTGGTCGGCGTACGCCAGCCGCACCACGCTGCCGTCCGGCAGTCGGACTCGCCCTGACCCCTGCACCTGGAGAAAGAACAGTTCAACGGCGTCATCAACATAGAGCAGCACCCGATCCGGGGTGTCCTTTTCCTGAGCCGTGATTTCGGCGCGCGAGAAATAGGGAACGACCTTGTTGCCCTGCAAACGACCGCGCAGGCGCATGCCTTTGAGATCAGGGAGGACCGAACCAAGATCAATGGTCAGCAGATCCGGCGGCACGCCGAGCACTGGCTGCAGATAGGGTTTGCTCCGTGTCCGCGAGCCGCGCAGTAGGGGCTCGTAATAACCCGTCACCAGGCCGTTGGTCGTGCCATCGGTGTTGGTTAGCCGCCAGGGTAGGAAGCGCGATTCAAAAAAGCGGCGGATGGTGGTCGTGGTCGGCGCGCTCAACCCCCTCGCATCCTCGCAGACGGACTTCCACTGCGGCCACTGCGGGCGGCTGGCTAGCGCACGACACGACTGCAGGAAAGCCGGCCAGGCGGCAACGAGTTCGTCCTCGTTCCACCCCGGCAGTTCGCTCCAGCGAGCGGCCTGCAGTGGCCTGGCAGCAGGTTGGGGCATGGCCGGTGCCGCGGCGGTGCCGCATGGTGGACAGGCTGGGCAGGTTGGTGATACTGGACAGACACTTCCGGGTGAGCCCTCGCGGGTGGTGCTGCAGGCGGCGAGTAGCGTGGCAATCAGTGTGGCGACAGCAACGAGGAGTGACCGTGATTGGCATTTGCGCATGGTTTGGCTAGAGTGTCGGGTTCGTCAACCTGCCAAGTATACTGTCCGATGATTGATCCTTTCCGGCAACTTGCGAGCTTTCTTGTCCGGGTCGAGCAGTTCCTCGATCGCGTCGAGCCTTTGCTGCCGCCCGCATCACCGACTCCGGACTGGGCGGCAGCCTTTGCGTTTCGCTGGCGCAAGAGCCACGCGACGGGCTATCTGCAGCCGATCACCCGGCTGCCCGGCATCCGACTCAGCGACCTTCGGGATATTGATCAGCAGAAGGCACGCATCGACGCCAACACGCGCCAGTTCGTCGCTGGCCTGCCAGCCAACAACGTCCTGCTCACCGGCGCGCGCGGGTCCGGCAAGTCGTCATTGATCAAGGCGTTGCTCAACGAATACGCGCCACGAGGCCTGCGCGTGATTGAGGTGGAGAAGGGCGACCTGACCGATCTGCCTGACATCGTCGAATTGATCGACGGCCGGCCCGAGCGCTTCATCATCTTCTGCGACGATCTCTCCTTCGACGCGGGCGATGCGCGCTACAAGGCGCTGAAAGTGGTGCTTGACGGTTCGATCTCGGCGCCACCGGACAATGTCCTGCTTTACGCCACCTCGAACCGCCGGCACCTGATGCCCGAGTATTTCGCCGAGAACCTCGAAAGCAGGCGCGTTGGAGAGGAGATTCATCCAGGCGAGGCGATCGAGGAGAAAATCTCGCTGTCCGAGCGCTTCGGTCTGTGGATTTCCTTTTACCCGTTTGACCAGGATGCCTATCTCAACATCGTTGCCCACTGGCTGCAATCCTTCGGCTGTGGTCAGGACGAGGTTGTCCGCGCCGAACGCGATGCGCTCAACTGGGCGCTCGAAAGAGGCTCCCGCAGCGGTCGCGTGGCCTGGCAGTTTGCCAGGGATTGGGCAGGCCGCCATCACGCTTTGCCAAAACGCCCCTCGCGGCAGCGCATCAGGACGGTGCATCCCGAACTGCCGGCTGCCGCACACAAGGGTTCCGGGAGCCCAAGGTGAGCCGCCTGATCAGCGTGTTGGCTGGATCGGCCAGCAGATGACACAACTCACCGAAGTAGCGGCGGCGGTGATGCTGCGCGGCGATCCGGCAAGGCCGCAATTCTTGCTGGCGCAACGCCCGCCGGGGAAGGTTTACGACGGGTACTGGGAATTTCCGGGCGGCAAGGTCGAGCCCGGCGAGACCTCGCGCCAGGCGCTGGTCCGCGAGTTGCAGGAAGAGCTTGGTGTTACGGTAGACCGCGCGTGGCCGTGGGTCTGCTGCGAGTTCACCTATCCGCACGCGACTGTTCGCCTGCGCTTCTTCCGCGTCAGCTCATGGCATGGGGAACTCACCCCGATCATACACAGGGCCCTGGTCTGGCTGCAGGCGGGCGAGGTGGCCAGCGTTGGCCCGATCCTGCCTGCCAATGGCCCCATACTGCGCGCGCTGGCGCTGCCGCCGCACTACGCGTTGACCAATGCCGAAGGACATGGCGTGGAACCCGAGCTGGCGCGGCTCGGCAAGGCGCTGTCGAGCGGACTACGCCTGATTCAGGTTCGCGACAAGACGCTGCCGCCGGCACAGCGCTGCGCGTTCGCGCGCGAGGTCGTGGCACTGACCGGAGGCTACGACCACGCCGTGGTTTTGATCAACGACGACCAGGATCTCGCCCGCGCCGTCGGCGCCCAGGGGCTCCATCTGTCGTCAAGCCGGCTCTGGCAGATTGACCAGCGGCCGCACTTCGAGTGGGTTGCTGCCTCGTGCCACACGGCTGCCGATCTGCTGCGGGCAGCTGCGCTCGGGCTGGACTTTGTCGTGCTCGGCCCGGTGTTGCCAACGGCCAGCCATACCGCCTCGACCGGCATGGGGTGGCCAGCGTTTACGCGTCTGGTGGAGCGTTCGCCGCTACCGGTCTATGCGCTCGGTGGGCTGGTGCTGGAGATGCTCGAAGTGGCCCGGAGCAGCGGCGCGCACGGCATTGCGTTGATGCGTGGATGGCGATGATGAACTGAGCCCGGGCTTGGCTTGTGGCGGATAACCGCGTCGCCCGAAGGTGGCTAGGGCGGGCGCGTTGGCGGCCGGGAATGGATCACGGGAATCGCGCCAGCACCCGGAGCAGGTGCACCGGTGCTGTCGGATACGCCTGAGCAGGCGGTCAAGCGTTGCCCAGCCTGTGCGCTGGGCAAAAAGCGTCTTAAATTGCGCGGTCAGCGCCTCTGTTTCCTCCGGCGCCGGCGCCGCCCGGTAGGCCTTGAGATCGGCGTAGTAGGCCCAGATTTCCCCGCGCAGGAGTTCTTGTTCGCCCCGCTGGGCCGCGTTCGACGGAATCAGCTTGTGCACCAAATCGCTCGGTATGCACCCAGCACAGGCCGTGCTCGAGGATGTCGAACTGCCCTGCGCCATCGCTGACGATGGCCAGCATCGGATGGATGCCTTTGGCCACGAGGCCGCCCAACAAGCCGGCCTCGGTGGCGATGCGGCGGTGGCGCTCATCGCAGATGCCCGGGCGGTCGAGATACGCCGCCCAATCGTCACCGGCAAACGGGTTCCTCTGCAGCCGCTCGACCAGCGCCGCCTTCAATCCCTGCTTCTGCAGATGGCCCAGGGCGATGTCGTTCAGCAAATAGGACGGCGGGCCGTCACGCAGGTGGGTCAGAAAGCCGACACGGCTCTTGCTGTCGGCGCTGCCCAACCAGGCGCAGGTCGGGCGCTGACGACGGTGACGTAGCCGTTCTGGCCTTGGTGGCGCGCGGCGGAGTCTTCGACGGTGATGGCCGAACTGACCGCCAGGCCGGTTTTGAGCAGGTGGCCTTCTCAGCCGAGAAGGCCACCTGACCAGACGCCAGCAAGGCGTCGATCTGCGCGACGGAGAGCTCGAGGCCCCATTCGCGCAGTTGCTGTGCAGTTTCGGCTGCTTGACGTGGCAGTGGTGGTGCTGGTACAGAATGAAGGCACGCAGGCCCGGACCAGAAATGCGGTCCGCCCAGCTCCGGCGGGCAGGCCGCCGTGAGTACCCGGCCGTCCGAGGTCGCCCCGCGTTCGAGCAGGAAGAGGGTGTTCTGCGGGCCGATTCGCAGGTCCTGCACCGTGAAGGCGCGGTGGCCGATAAAGCGCGACCCTTCCGGCCCGTCGTCGACCGCCAGCGTGCGTTCCTCATGAATTTCGAGGCGGGCGGTCTTCGCCGGCTGGCCAGAATCAGGACGTTTGCCATGATCCTTGCCGCCGGGCTGGTCATTCTTGCCCGTCTCCTTGTCCGTTCGGCTGACCTCCCGCAACTCGTTGTCCAGGGGGTCCCGCGCGGCCCGCAATCCGTGCAACTGCTCACGAAGCGGCCTGCCCCACCTGATCGATCAAGCACACGCTCTTGTCATCAGCCTATCGCCAGGCGCAGGAGCCAGCAAGCCGCGAAAACCGCTCACCGCATACCCCTCGTCATTAAGAAGAGCCCGTATTGCAGAGAGTGGGAGCGCTGGCCGGGTTCCCACTCTCGCAGAGAAAGCTCACCCACAGCTCCCCACCGCCCCACAAGCCGTACAGAAATCGCACCCGTCCTTGCGGATCATCGTCAGGTTCCCGCACTCGCCGCACAGTTTGCCGGCGGTTGGCTGTGCTGCAGTGCTGCCGGCCGGGCTCTGCAAAATGCCCATCTGCTGCAGCGGCAGGCCGGACTCGTCGAGGATGCCGAGCATCGCGTAGCGATGGATGATCAGTTGCGCGAGGTAGGCGACCGTCGACGGGTAGTTGGTCTGGCGTCGGGTGCCAGGAATGAAGGCCATGAAGTCGCCGAGCGGTTCGGGGTAGTCGAGCAGCTTGCGCAGCTTCATGCCGATCCACGCCGGGTCGATGACGCGCATGTCGAAGGACAGCAGCTTGGTCAGGCCGTCGAGGGCGCGCGGGTAGTTGCCGGAGAGCCAAACCGAATACGGCCGGGTGACGCCGTCAGGCAGAGTGATTTCCTTGAGGCCGAGGACAAAATCCTCGCCGGTGGCCGGGTTGAAAATGTCGACGGTCCAGGACAGGGTGCCGTCGGTGCCGGTCTTCGGTTCCTTGCGGCTGAACATGGCGTCGAGCACCGGCGTTGGGCCTTCATGCTTGAAGGCGCCGATCCGTTCGACGCGGAACTCGATCAGTTGCGCCATCGCGGCGACCACCGACGGCATGCGCTTCCTCTCGCCGTGCGGCGGGAAAGGCATGTCGAAGCCTTCGTCGCCGGCGGTCCTGGCCAGCGATTCGAGCTTGAGCGCCAGCCAGCCGTGGTCGTTAGCGCGCATGTCCATCGATAGCGTCTTGGCGACGGCACCGAGGCCGCGCGGCTGCTCGGGGCCGTTGACCCAGGCTTCGAACGGCCAGCTGCGACCCTCCTGTTCGATCTCGCCGACAAAGAGAGCGAACTTGCCGTGCGTGTGCTCGATCATATAGGTCCACGCCATGTTGCCCTCCGCCAGGTTCGGCCGGTTTGGCCAGCGCAGGCTGGCAAGCACTGGCGCCGGCAGCGTCTTGATCGTCAGCCGGCGGTTGGCGTCGCCGATCTCGAAGTCCTGTGGCTGCTTCCTGTCTTCGACCTGCTTCTGCGACTCGACCGACAGCACCGAGCCGAGGACCGCGTTCGGGCGGTAGGTAGCCAGTCCCTTGAGGCCTGATTTCCAGGCACCCAGGTAAAGATCCTGGAAGTCCTCGTAGGGGTAGTCGGCGGGGACGTTCACGGTCTTCGAGATCGAGGTATCGATGTAGGGGGCGACCGCAGCGACCATGTCCTTGTGCGCCTTGGCAGAGATTTCCAACGCCGTTACGAAGTAGTCGGGCAGCTTTTCGACGTCGCCGCCGAGGTGCTTGTAGAGGCGCCAAGCGTAATCCTCGACAGCGTATTCCTTAAGCGTGCCGTCGGCCATGCGCTTCTTCCGGCTGTAGGTCCAGGAGAACGGCGGTTCGATGCCGTTCGAGGCGTTGTCGGCAAACGCCAACGAGATGGTGCCCGTCGGCGCAATCGACAACAGGTGCGAGTTGCGTAGGCCGTGCTTGCGGATTTCGGCCTTGATCTCGGCCGGCAGGCGGGAGGCGAAATTGCCGCCGGAGAGGTAGAGCTCGGCGTTGAACAGCGGGAAGGCTCCGCGATCCTTGGACAGTTCGACCGACGCGAGGTACGCAGTGTCGCGCATGAACTCGGAGATACGTGCGCCCATCGCGGTCGCTTCCGGCCGGTCGTAGCGCAGGCACAACATGCACAGCGTGTCGCCTAGGCCGGTGAAGCCGAGCCCGACGCGCCGCTTGTTGGCGGCTTCGTCGCGCTGCCTTGTGAGTGGCCAGGCGGTGACGTCGAGGACGTTGTCGAGCATACGGGTGGACAGCTTGACCACTTCGCCGAAAGCCGCAAAGTCGAACTGGGCGTCGACCGTGAACGGCGCTTTGACGAATAGGGTCAGGTTGATCGAACCCAGGCAGCAGCAGCCATACGGTGGCAGCGGCTGTTCCGCACAAGGGTTGGTAGCCTCGATTACTTCGCAGTAGTAGAGGTTGTTGTCCTTGTTCATGCGGTCAAGGAAGAGGATTCCCGGCTCGGCGTGGTCATAGGTGGACTTCATCACCTGGTCCCAGATGTCGCGCGCGCGCACCCGGCGGTAGACCCAGATGCCATCGTCGCGCTGGAAGGCGCCCGTGCGCTTCATGTCCGGGCTCGGTTCCGCTCGGTGCGTCAGTTCGACTTCGGCGTCGCCCTCGACGGCTTCCATGAAGGCGTCGGTGACGGCGATCGAGACGTTGAAGTTGGTCAGGTCACCATGGTCCTTGGCGTGGATGAATACCTCGATGTCCGGATGGTCGCAGCGGAGCACGCCCATCTGCGCGCCACGGCGGGCGCCGGCCGATTCGACAGTCTCGCACGAGCGGTCGAAGACGCGCATGTACGAGACCGGCCCGGACGCGCGCGACTGCGTGCCTTTGACCAGTGCGCCGATCGGGCGGATCGACGAGAAGTCGTAGCCGACGCCGCCACCCCGGCGCATGGTTTCGGCGGCCTCGGCGAGCGCGCTGTAGATGCCGGGTTTACCTTCGACAATTTCGACCACCGAATCGCCGATCGGCTGCACGAAGCAGTTGATCAGCGTCGCGGCGAGCGTCGTTCCGGCGGCCGAGTTGATCCGTCCGGCGGGGACGAAACCGTTTTCCTGCGCCCACAGGAAACGGGCTTCCCAGTGCGCGCGCTGTTTTTCGTCCTCGTTGGCGGCGAGCGCACGAGCGACCCGGCGACGCACGTCGTGAACCGAGGCTTCATTGCCCTTTGCATACTTTTCGACCAGCACCTCGCCGGAGATCTCCTGTTCGGCAAGCGGGGCGATCACGGGTGCCTCGGCGATTGCCGACAGGGGTAACTGGTGTACAAGCTGGCTCATCGACTGTTCCTCTGATTGGTGGTTGCTGACAGGTAGGTGACGTTTGCGACGGAGGCCTCCGGGGTGCCACACCGTCGACTCCGGTGGCTCACCATGAACACCCGGGCAGCGCTCGGTGGTGCCGGTTCGTTCATGGCGAAACAGACGCAAAGCTACTACATGTAGTAGCAAAAGACAATAACGTGACTAAATGTAGTCTTGTTCAGCTTGTCGTTTGACGGTCGCGGTTGCTGTGGGCGATCAGCGCGGCGATGACGCATGAGGCGATGCGTGTTTCCGCGGTGTCGGCGCGACTGGTGAGGACGATCGGTACCCGCGCGCCGAGAACGATCCCCGCGCTGAGTGCGTTGGCGAGGTACTCCAGCTGCTTGGCGATCATGTTGCCGGACTCGAGGTCGGGCACGACCAGAATGTCGGCGCGACCGGCCACCGCCGAAGTAATGCCTTTTGTCTTGGCAGCCACCAGCGAGACGGCGTTGTCGAACGCCAGCGGACCGTCGAGCAGCCCACCCTTGATCTGGCCGCGGTCGGCCATCTTGCAAAGGGCTGCGGCATCCAGCGTTGACTGAATTTTGGGGCTGACGGTTTCAACCGCCGAAAGGATGGCGACCTTGGGTTCGGGGGTGCCGATGATGTGCGCGAGGTCGATCGCATTCTGGATGATGTCGACCTTGTCCTGCAGCGTCGGCTCGATGTTGATTGCCGCATCGGTGATCATGATCGGCCGCGGATAGGTTGGTACGTCCATCAGGAAGACATGGCTGATCCGGCGTTCAGTGCGCAGACCAGCGCTACGCGAAATCACTTCGGCCATCAGTTCGTCGGTGTGCAGGCTCCCCTTCATCAGGGCCTCGGCGTCGCCGCTACGGATCAGGGTGACCGCCATCGCGGCCGCCTCGTGGCTGTGCTTGACATTCACGATCCGGTGTTGCTTGAGGTCGAAGCCATTCTCCTCGGCGACGCCCCGTATCTTCTGCTCCGGCCCGATGAGGATCGGCTCGATCAGATTCGCCTCGGCGGCGAGCAGCGCGCCCTTGAGCGACTCGCGGTCGCACGGGTGCACCACCGCCATGTCGATCGGCGCCAGACCGGCGGCGCGCTGTACCAGGACCTGCAGGCGGGCGTACTTGTCCGAGATGGTGATCTCCGGCATTGCCACGCGTTTGGTCCGGATCTTCTCGGTCGGTGCCAACACCTCGGCGCTGCCAGAGACGACCAGCAACTGGTCCTGATTGACGCAGGCGCAGTCAAGGACGATGTGATGATTGCGATCGAACTTCTGCCTCACCGTCACCGTCACTGTCACCGTGTCACCGATGGTGACCGGCCGGGCAAAGTGCAGGGTCGACTCGATGAGCACGGTTCCCGGTCCCGGGAACTGCGTGCCCAGTGTGGTCGACAGCAGCGAGGCCGTCCACATGCCGTGTGCGATGAAATCCTGGAACAGGCCGCTGTGTCTGAAGTCGGCGTTGGCCAGCGCGGGATTCATGTCGCCGGACATCAGCGCGAAAAGCTTGACGTCCTCCGGACGCAGCGTGCGCACCAGCGACGAGCTGTCACCAGTATTGATTTCGTCGTAGGTCCGACTTTCGAGATATTCGAGAGGGGTCTCAAAGTGCATGATCGTGCTCCGAATGACGCTCACAGGGGTAATCAGAACGTGGCCGGGGTACCTTGCCCGCGACCGCGATAGAGTCCTCCAAATGCCCGGTCTTGCCAGCGATCCATTTGGCCAGTGGCTACTGGTCGTACAGCATGAGCTTGAAAGCGACTCTCAGATTACCGCTATTATGCTGCTACGCAGCACCAAATGGTATGGCGATTCAGTTGAACCGCACCGCACTCTGGGCGCCTTGCCTGGAGTTGGCCAAGGCAGGCTGATGGCCAGGTTGTTGACGTGCGTCAGCACGCGCAATGGCCGATGCGCTAGGCTTCGAAGGTGGATTGGAAACTGTTTTTCCTGGCGGGAGATGGTCGTGACGGAAGCGTGTCTTGAAGCAGGGAGGCTTGACGAGCTGCTGCAGCCGATTGTCGACGCTCACCACCGTGATTCACGCCTGTTGCTGCAGATCCTGCGCGAGGTGCAGAATGCCTTGGGCTATCTGCCGGCCGTAGCGCTGACTGCAATCGCCAGGGCAGTCAATCTGCCGAGAGCGCGCGTCGAAGGCGTCGCCGGTTTCTACTCCTTTCTCCATTTGACACCTGTTGGCCGCTACCGCGTGTTGTTCTCGGACAACATCACTGACCGCATGCTGGGCAGCGTCGAGCTGATGGATCGCTTCTGCAACAGGCTGTGGATCGAGCGTGGCAAGGTTTCCGAGGACGGGCTGGTGAGCGTCGAAACCACCTCCTGCACGGGTATGTGCGATCAGGGGCCGGCGCTGCTGGTCAACGGCCTGGCGTTGCCGCGCATCTCGGCCGAGCGTATTGACCGCATCAGCGAGTTGATCCGGGCGCAGATCCCGCTTGCTGACTGGCCAGGCGAGTACTTTCTGGTAGAGGACAACATTCGCCGCCGTGATGCCTTGCTGTCCGTGCAATGGCCGGCGGGGGAAGCGATCCGCGCGGCAATCGCGCGCGGTGCCGAGGCGATGCTCGTCGAAATGAGGCTCTCGAACCTGCGCGGGCGCGGCGGAGCCGGCTTCACCACCCATATCAAGTGGGAGTCGGCGCGGCGCGCGGCATGTAGCGGAGAGCAGCCGGCACGCTACGTTGTCTGCAACGCCGATGAGGGTGAACCCGGGACCTTCAAGGATCGCGTTCTGCTCAACAGCTACGCCGATCTGGTGTTCGACGGCATGACCGTTGCCGGTATCACGATTGGTGCGCGCAACGGCCTGCTGTACCTGCGCGGTGAATACGCCAGTCTCCTGCCGGCCCTGCAGGCAAACCTCATGCGACGGCGGCTGAACGGCCTGCTCGGGACTTCCTTGTGTGGTCAGGCAGATCTGGCCTTCGACATCGAGATCCACCTTGGTGCCGGCGCCTACATCTGTGGCGAGGAGACGGCGCTGCTCGAGTCGCTCGAAGGCAAGCGCGGCGTGCCGCGGATTCGCCCACCCTTCCCGGTCAGTGCGGGCTATCTGGGCCAGCCGACGGTGGTCAACAACGTCGAGACCCTGTGCAAGGCTGCATTGATCGCGGTCAACGGCGGCCCATGGTTCGCCGGTCTCGGGACCAAGCAGTCCACGGGGACCAAGCTGCTTTCGATCTCGGGCGACGTGGAGAGGCCGGGGATCTATGATTATCCCTTCGGTGTTTCAGTAGCGCAGGTGCTTAACGACTGTGGCGCAGGTCATGCCCAGGCGGTGCAGGTCAGCGGCCCTTCAGGAAGCTGTCTGGCTACGCACGAGTTCTCGCGACGCATTGCCTTCGAGGATGTCCCGACGGCAGGCGCATTCATGGTTTTTGGGGCACACCGCGACATGTTCGAGGTGGCGCGCAACTTTGCCCACTTCTTCGCGCATGAGAGTTGCGGCTTCTGTACCCCTTGCCGGGTCGGTACGGCGCTGGTCGCCAACTGCATGGAAAAGATCGCCAATGGCCATGGCTCGCAGTACGATATCAACGAGATCTTCAAGATCCATCGCCTGTTGCACGCCGCCAGCCATTGCGGGCTGGGGCAGTCGGCGTGCAATGCCTTATTCGACACTCTCCACAAGTTTCGCCCGGCGTACGAGCGACGCCTGCGCTCGCTCGACTTCGAGCCGGCCTTTGACCTTGACCAGGCGCTCGCCGCTGCCCGGCAGATGACCGGCCGCGACGACCCGGCGGCACATTTCAGGCTCGGCCCCGGGACTGGAGTCGAACCATGAAGACGCGTCAATGAGGGCACAATACATCCTGGTCGACGGCCTGCCGATCCCCTTCGAGGAGGGCCAGACGATCATGCAGGCCGCGATGGTGGCCGAGGTCTTCATTCCACACCTCTGCCACCACCCCGAGTTCAAACCTCAGGGCAGTTGCAAGCTATGTACGGTCAAGGCTAACGGCCGCTACGTCTCAGCGTGCACGATGCCGGCGAAGGACGGCATGGAGGTGGAGAACAACTCTCCGGATCTCAACGACAAGCGGCGGACGATGCTGCAGATGCTCTTCGTCGAGGGCAATCACTTCTGCCCTTCGTGCGAACAGAGCGGCAACTGTAGGTTGCAGGCGCTGGCCTACGAACTCGAAATGCTGACACCGCATTTCAACCAGTTCTATCCCGACCGACCGCTTGACGCCTCGCACCCCGAGGTGCTGCTCGACTTCAACCGCTGCATTCTCTGCGAACTCTGCGTCCGTGCGAGCCGGGATGTCGACGGCAAGAACGTCTTTGCTCTCTCTGGGCGGGGAATCGGCAAGCACCTGATCGTCAATGCCGAGTCCGGCCGGCTGGCCGATACCGCTTTCTCGCTGGCCGACAAGGCGGCGCACGTCTGCCCGGTCGGTGTGATCCTCGAGAAGCGCCGGGGTTTTGCGATACCGATCGGCCGACGACGCTACGACCTTGAGCCGATCGGCATGCAGGTCGAAGGTCAGGCGAGGCGCCGCTCCGGTGAGCTCTAGTTCTGAAATGAGCGCCCTCGCGCCGAACCGAAAACTGCGTTTCGCGACGACCTCGCTGGCCGGCTGCTTTGGCTGTCACATGTCGCTCCTCGATATCGATGAGCGCTTGTTCGACCTGCTCGAGCGTGTTGAGTTCGACCGCTCGCCCCTCACCGACATCAAGCACTGCGGTCCCTGCGACATCGGCCTCATCGAAGGCGGCATCTGCAACGCCGAAAACATCCATGTGCTGCGCGAGTTCCGCAGCAACTGCAAGGTACTGATTGCCATCGGCGCCTGCGCGATCAACGGCGGCCTGCCGGCGCAGCGCAACCATCTCGACCTCGGTCAGTGCCTGCAGGAAGTCTATCTGACCGGTCCCGGGATCGTCGGCGGGCAGGTGCCCAATGATCTCGAACTGCCCCTGCCGCTAGACAAGGTGCACCCGCTTCATGAAATTGTCCGCATCGACTATTTCATCCCCGGCTGCCCGCCTTCTGGCGATGCAATCTGGAAATTCCTGACCGACTTGCTCGACGGGCGGACACCGCGCCTGGGGCATCCGCTGCTGCATTTCGACTGAGCACTTGTTACCGAGGAATGTCATGGACTCGATGCCGTTCGCACTGGAAACCGCTGCTGCCGACAGCAGTACGCTGCGCCGCGTTGCGATCGACCCGTTGTCGCGTGTCGAAGGTCACGGCAAGGTCACGCTGTTACTCGACGAAGACGATCAGGTCCAGCAGGTGCGCCTGCATATTGTCGAATTCCGCGGCTTCGAGAAGTTTATCCAGGGCCGTCCTTACTGGGAAGTCCCGGTGATGGTGCAGCGCTTGTGCGGCATCTGCCCGGTTTCGCATCACCTGGCGGCAGCCAAGGCGCTAGACCATGTGGTTGGTGCCGACCGTCTGACAGCGAGCGCCGAGAAGCTGCGCCGACTGATGCACTATGGCCAGATCCTGCAGTCGCACGCGCTGCATTTCTTCCACCTCTCGTCACCCGATCTGCTCTTCGGCTTTGACAGCGAGCCAGGCCGGCGCAACATCGTCGGCGTCGCCGCGGCTTATCCCGACGTCGCCCGGCAGGGCGTGCTGCTGCGCAAGTTCGGACAGGAGGTCATCCGCCTGACTGCCGGCAAGCGTGTCCATGGTACCGGCGCGATTCCGGGCGGGGTCAATCGTGCGCTCACCCGAGACGAGCGCGATGAACTGCTGGCCGAAATTTACACCATCATTGGCTGGAGCCGCCAGGCCGTGCAGCTCGTCAAACGCCTGCACGCAGCCGATCCAGAACTCTACGACAGCTTCGGAACCTGCCGCTCGAACATCCTGTCATTGGTCGGCGTCGACGGGACGCTCGACTTCTACGATGGCCACCTGCGCGCCCGTGACGCCGACGGCAGCATCATCGTCGACGGTTTGCCCGTCGAGAATTACCACCAATTGATCCACGAGGAAGTCAAACCCTGGAGTTACATGAAATTCCCTTTTCTCGCCGCACTTGGCCCGCAGCAAGGCTGGTACAAGGTCGGACCGCTGGCGCGTGTGCAGAACTGCAATTCGATCCCGACGCCGCTCGCGGAAGCCGAACGCCGCGAGTTCATAGACCATGGTCAGGGCAAGTTGATCCACGCGCCGCTGGCCTATCACTGGGCGCGGATGATCGAGATGCTGCTCGCCGCCGAAACGATCAAGGATCTGCTGCACGACGATGATCTTTCCGGTACTGAACTCACCACCGGTGGGACTCGACACCACGAGGGCGTCGGCGTCATCGAGGCACCGCGCGGCACGCTGATCCACCACTATCGCGTCGACGACGACGATCTAGTGACGACGTGCAACCTGATCGTGTCGACCACGCACAACAATCAGCCGATGAACGAGGCGATCCGGCGCGTCGCGCTCCGTTACCTCAACGGCCGTCAGTTGAGCGAAGGCGTGCTCAACCACATTGAAGTCGCCATCCGTGCCTTCGACCCCTGTCTTTCATGTGCTACCCATGCGCTCGGCAAGATGCCGCTGCAGGTCGAATTGCAGGATGCCGCCGGGCAAGTGCTCCAGCGCTTGCGCACAGTCCCTTGAAATGCAGGACGCGTTGTCGGTGAGCGTCGCGCCAGTCGTCGTTTTCGCTTGCGGTAACCCTAGCCGTGGCGACGATGCGCTCGGGCCGTTGCTGCTCGATCAGCTGCAGATCTGGCTGGATGAAGAAGGACTGGCCGACGGCTTCGAGTTGATCAGCGACTTCCAGTGGCAGATTGAACATGCGCTCGACCTCGTCGGACGGCGGTTGGCGCTGTTTGTCGACGCCGGGCAGCAGACGCCCGCACCGTTTGCGTTTCGTCAGGTACAGGCGTGCGATAGCACTATCACAGGCACGCATGCGCTGTCACCCGAAGCGGTACTCTCGGTGCTGGTACGGGTCAGCCCGCAACCAGTGCCGCCGGCTTTCGTGTTGTGCGTTGCCGGTGCGAGCTTCGAGCTGGGCGATGGGTTGAGCGCTGCTGCGGCGCGCAACGCCGATTGTGCGTTCGAACTGCTGAAAAACCTCTGCCGATTGTCCCGCTTCGACGCCTGGCAGGTGAAGGTGAGCGACCAGGAGGCCGAAGGCGCTCCTAGTCCTCAGGCTTGATGCTGTCGTCGAGTGGCGGCTCCGGCTCAAGTTCGGCAGGGGCATTTTCCCGGTAGAACAATTCCTCAGTTGGGCCCTTGCCGCTGCTCGAAGCAGGCACTGTGACGAGACCCTCGGGAGCCGGGAGAAATGATTCGGGGATATCCTTGAGCGCCTTGGCCATATAGGCAATCCAGGTCGGCAGTGCGGCGGTGCCGCCGGTTTCACCCTTGCCGAGATTCCTCGGTTGATCAAAGCCAATCCACGAGCAGCCAACAACCGTCTGTTGATAGCCGCAGAACCAGGCGTCAACATGCTCATTGGTGGTTCCCGTCTTGCCTGCCAGATCGCGGCGCTTTAGCGTTGCCGACGCTCGAGCAGCAGTTCCATAAATGGTTACATCCCGTAGCATGCTATCCATCAGGTAAGCGTTGCGCGGGTCAATCGCTCGCAGGCTGTCATCGCCGGCTGTGACAGGTTCCGCTCGTGCAAGGACCTGCTTCTTGTCGTCCTGTATCTCACGTACGATGTAGGGCCTGATGCGGTAGCCACCGTTGGCAAAAACGGCGTAGGCTGCAACCATTTCCCACGGCGTGACCGATCCAGCGCCGAGTGCCATGGTCAGGTAGGGCGGGTGTCTGTTGGCGTCAAAGCCAAAGCGGGTGATATAGTCCTGCACAAAGCGCACGCCGCTCGCTTGCAGAAGTCGGATCGAGACCATGTTCTTAGACTTGGCCAGTGCGGTACGCATGCGCATTGGACCCTCGTACTTGCCGTCGTAGTTCTTTGGTTCCCAAGCTTGGCTGCCGGTCACGGTCGCGGGGAAGCTGATCGGTTCGTCGTTGACGATCGACGCCGGAGTGAAGCCCCTTTCCAGCGCTCCCGAATAGATGAATGGCTTGAAACTCGAGCCTGGTTGCCGCCACGCCTGTGTTACATGGTTGAATTTGTTTCGATTGAAGTCAAAGCCGCCAACCAGAGCACGGACCGCACCGTCGCGCGGATCGGCCGCCAGGAAAGCGGCTTCTACCTCTGGCATTTGTACGATACGCCAGTTGTTCTTCTCATCTGCCTGCACACGGATGATGGCGCCGCGGCGGAGTCGCTTGTTTGGCGGTGCCTTATCTTCAATCATGCGGGCTGCAAACTTGAGGCCGTCGCCACTGATGGTGATGACGTCGCCGCCGCGGCGGTAGGCACTAATTCTTCTTGCGTCAGCTTGCAGCACGATGGCCGGTTGGAGGTCCTCAGCGTCCTGGAAATCAAGGAGCAGTTCCTCAAGGGCCTCGTCCTGCTCGGACTTCGTCTCGCCAAGGTCTACGTAGGCCTCTGCTCCCCGGTAACCGTGCCGGCGGTCGTAATCCAGGACGCCGCGGCGCAAGCTGGCGTGAGCGGCGTCCTGATCATCCTTGAGGATGGTCGTATAAACACGGAGTCCCCGCGTATAGACGTCATCAGGAAAACGTTCGGCGGCAATCTGACGTGCCATTTCGGTGGCAAATTCGGCGTGTATGGGCGTGCCGTTGACGTCGCGTCTGATGATCAACGCCTGTTCGAGGGCGGCTTCGTGCTGCTGATCGCTGATGAATCCGAGTTCCCTCATTCTATGGAGGACATACTGCTGGCGGATACGAGCGCGCTTCGGATTGACCACCGGGTTGTAAGCCGAAGGTGCTTTGGGAAGACCAGCAAGCATTGCTGCTTCCGCGAGGGTGAGCTCGGTTAGTGGCTTGCCAAAATATATCTGGGCTGCCGCGGCGAACCCGTAAGCGCGCTGCCCGAGAAAGATCTGATTGATGTAGAGCTCGAAGATCTGGTCCTTGCTAAGATTGTGTTCAATCTTGAACGAAAGAAGCGCTTCGTAGAACTTGCGGGTATAGGTCTTCTCCGATGAAAGGAAGAAATTCTTGGCCACCTGCTGGGTAATCGTCGAGGCGCCCTGGCGCTTGCCACCACTTAGCAGGTTGGCATGCAGCGCACGCAGAACACCCATGGTATCCACCCCGCCGTGCTGATAGAAGCGCTCATCCTCTGCTGCAAGTATGGCCTGTTTCATGATCGCCGGAACTTCGTGAATGCTGACGACAGCACGACGCTCCTCACCGAACTCGCCTAGCAGATAGCCATCCGCCGTGTAAATACGCAGTGGAATTTTCGGTCGATAGTCAGTCAGGATTTCCAGCGACGGCAGGTTCGGGTAGGCCAGACTAAGGACCACAACCACCATCGCAATAGCGATTGCAGAAATTCCCAAAACTGCAACGATCGGATAGATCAACCAGCGGAGGGCGGTAGGCAACAGGGCGTCCGACAGAAAAGGCGAATGTCCGTCATTATATTAGAGCAGGGCCGTGAAAAGGGTCGAACTGCCAGCTTCGGGACTTCGGGCGCTTGTGCTGCCCTGAACATCCGAGGCAGCATCTTCCCCGAGAGGCTCCAGAAATCGCTTTACATGCCGTAAGCTTGTTGTTAGCATCTAAAGTAGAATATCTATAAGTAGTCTAACTGCAACTTATTGAAGGGTTTTTTGGGCGAGGGGTGGTGATTTGCAGTTTGATCTTTCGATCTTTAATCCCAAGGCGCGCTCGCTGATCGGGCTTGATATCAGTTCGTCGGCGGTAAAAATGGTCGAACTGGCGAGCGATGGCAAGGGTGGTTACCGCGTCGAGCGCTACTCGATAGAGGTCTTGCCGAGGGATATCGTTTCGGATGGCAACATTGTCAATCTCGAGGCCGCTTCGGAATCCGTTAGACGGGCGTGGAAAAAGCTGGCGACCTCGACGAGGGATGTGGCAATTGCCCTGCCCGCCTCCCATGTAATCACCAAGAAGATCATCGTTGCGGCGGGGCAGCGTGAAGCCGACCTGGAAGTCCTAGTTGAGTCCGAAGCCAACCAGTACATTCCGTTTGCGCTCGATGAGGTCAACCTCGATTTTCAGGTCGTCGGACCGGCTCCTTCTTCTCCTGATGAGATCGAGGTTCTGATCGCTGCGTCGCGCAAGGAGAAGGTGGAAGAGCGCGTCGCCGTTGCCGAATCTGCAGGCCTCAAGCCCCGGGTGCTCGATGTCGAGTCCTACGCTGTATTGGCGGCTTTTCACCTGATCGAAGCGCAGCTGCCCGATGCTGGCAAAGGCCAGATCATCGCGTTGGTGGATGTGGGTGCCAACGTGATGAACCTGACGGTTCTTCGCAATGGCCAGCAGCTCTACGTTCGTGAGCAGGCATTCGGAGGAAATCAGCTGACGCAGGATATCGCGCGCCTTTTCAGCATGAGCTTCGAGGAGGCGGAAACCGAAAAGCGCCGCAATAACCTACCGGAAAAATACGAAATCGAACTCTTGCGCCCGTTTCTTGAGGCTATGGCCCTTGAGCTGTCGCGCGCTCTGCAATTTTTCTTTACCTCGACGCAGTTCAACCAGATAAATCATATTGTTCTGGCCGGCGGATGTGCAGTCCTGCCCAGCGTTGACCAGGTCGTTGCTTCTCGAACACAGATCAACACCATCATTGCCAACCCGTTTGCCGATATGGTGCTTTCCGACCGGGTTCGCAGCAACAGTTTGCTGACAGATGCTTCGTCATTGATGGTCGCCTGCGGTCTCGCGCTGCGGAGATTCGACGAATGATACATATCAATCTTCTTCCGCACCGTGAAGAAAAGCGCAGGGCACGGCGCCAGCAGTTCCACGCCTTGCTTGGGCTGGTCATGCTGCTTTCCGGGCTGATGGTCTTCCTTGTTTACTCGGTAATTGCCGGCTATCTCTCCAATCAGGACGCCAAAAACGACTTTCTCAAGAAGGAAATTGCCGTCCTTGACAAGGAGATTGATCAGATCAAGCGGCTCAAGGAGCAAAGTGACGCCTTGATGGAACGTAAGCGGATCATCGAATCTTTGCAGCGTGATCGGGCGGAGGCAGTACGCTTGCTGAGTGACTTGGCCAAGCAGATGCCGGAGGGGGTCTACCTTCGCTCGCTGAAGCAGGAAGGGCAAAAGATCCATCTCGGTGGTTTCGCCCAGTCCGGCGCTCGGGTGTCGACGCTGATGCGCAACATCGAAGCATCGCCATGGCTTGAGAAGCCGCAGCTGCTGGAGATCAAGGCGGTGGTTGTCGACAAGCGGCGTCTCAATGAGTTCAGCATGATTGCCTCACTCAAGCGAACTGCCGTCGAGCAAGGAGGGCCGAAGAAGTGAAGACAAGCTCTCTTCCGACCATTGACTTCAGAGCCGTCCTCAGCGATTTCCAGGATCTGAACCCCAAGGATTTGGGTGCATGGCCTCTAGTACCTCGCGTGACCGTCCTCGTTGGTTTGTGCCTGGTGATCCTGGCAGCTGGCTGGTGGTTTCTATGGGCTGAACAACTGGAGTCCCTGCAGGTCAAGCAGGAGACGGAGCTGAAGCTCAGGGACGAGTACGTCACCAAGAAGGCTCAGGCGCTTAACCTTGATTTGTACGTCCAGCGCCTGAACGAGATAGAGCGCTCTTTCGGTACACTATTGAAGCAGTTGCCCAACAAATCCGAAGTTGAATCCTTGCTGGTCGAGATCAATCAAGCGGGAATGGGACGTGGCCTGCAGTTCGATCTATTCAAGCCCGGGGCGGAACAGGTGAAGGATTTCTACGCGGAACTGCCGATTACCGTCCGCCTGACTGGCACTTACCATGACTTTGGTTCCTTCGCCGGGGACATCGGCGCGTTGTCCAGAATTGTCACCTTGAACAATATCGCGATTACCACGAACCAGCAGAGCAAGGACGGCACACTCGTCATGGACGCGACCACCAAGACCTTCCGCTATCTCGATGAGGAAGAGTTGGCGGCGAAGAGAAAGGCCGCCCAAGCCGCTGCGAAGGGTGGAAAGCAATGAGGAGACTCCTTGTTTTGCTTGGTTGCGTTGCCCTGGCCGCCTGCGCTGGCGGCGACCAGGAGGAGTTGCGCGAGTGGATGAAGACGGCGGCCCAGGGTGTCACGGCCAAGATCCCGCCCTTGCCGGTGGTGGAACCCTACGAGCCAGTTCCCTACGACGCTGGCAATATCCTTGACCCCTTCAAGGCGGCCAAGATGGGGCCGCAGGAGAAAAAAGGCGGTGGTGGCTTCCGACCTGACCTGGATCGACCCAAGGAGCCGCTGGAGCTGCATCCGCTGGAGACCCTGAAATACGTCGGCGTGATGACCAAGAAGAAGGTATCGTATGCCATCATTCAGGTCGATGGGACTTTGCACCAGGTCAAGATCGGAAACTACATGGGACAGAACTTCGGCGTGGTGGTGGATGTCTCCGAGTCGGAAGTCACATTGCGGGAACTCATCCAGGATTCCGCGGGTGACTGGGTGGAAAGGACGAGCACCTTGCTGTTGCAGGAAAAGGGAGCGAACTAAATGAAGCAGATCAAACAATACCTGCTCGGCCTTGTGGGTGGTGTGCTGCTGGCGCTCGCCAGCGCGCAGGCCCAGGAAGCCAGGCCCAATTCCATCGAGTCCTTCAACGTTGTTCAGCAAGGCTCGGTCTTGAACGTCAAGCTGACGTTCAAGGAAGCCTTGCAGGCTCTCCCGCCAGCTTTCAGTGTAGCCAAACCCCCGCGCATAGCCTTTGACTTTCCGAATACGACCAACGGCCTCGGCAAGTCGAGCCAGACGTATAACGAAGGAGACCTGAAAAGTGCCAATATCGTCCAGGCAGAAGACCGTACCCGCGTCGTCCTGAACCTTAACAAGCCCATGACCTACGACGCGACCATCGACGGGAACAGCCTCCTCCTCGCTCTGGTACCAAGTGCTACCCCCGACAGCACGCTCTTGGTCGAGCACTTCGCCAAAGCACGTGCCTCCGAGATGGCGAACAGCATTCGCGACGTGAATTTCCGGCGGGGCAAGGATGGCGAGGGACGGATCACAGTTGACCTGAGCGACCCCAATGCGGGAATCGACATCAAGCAACAAGGATCAAAGCTGGTGGTCGACTTCGTCAAGGTGAACGTTCCGGAAGCGCTGCGCAAGCGGCTTGATGTGACCGACTTCGCGACGCCGGTGCTGACCGTGGATACTGTCCAGCAGGGCGCGAACGCCCGCATGACAATTACCCCGCGCGGCCTTTGGGAGCACAACGCCTACCAGAGTGACTCCCAATTCGTGATTGAAGTCAAGAAGATCGTCGAGGACCCAAACAAGCTGGTACAGGGAACGCGTGGTGGTTTCCAGGGGGAAAAGCTGTCACTCAATTTCCAGAATATCGAGGTCCGCCGTCTGCTGCAGGTGATCGGCGAGTTCACCGGCATGAACATGGTCGTCAGCGACTCCGTTGGCGGCCAGATCACCCTGATTCTGAAGGACGTGCCCTGGGATCAGGCGCTGGATATCATCATGCAGCAAAAGGGTCTCGACATGCGCAAGAATGGAAACGTCATTCTCATTGCGCCGCGGGAGGAGATCGCCACCAAGGAGAAGCTCGACTTTGAGTCGAGAGCTCAGATCGGCGACCTCGAGCCATTGCAGACCGAGAGCTTCCAGATGAACTATATCAAGGCGGAAGACATTCAGAAGCTGCTTGTAGACCCCAAGCAGAGCCTGCTCTCGAAGCGCGGCAGCGCCCTCATCGATGCCCGTTCGAACATGATGTTCATCAAGGACACGCCGAGCCGCATTGATGATGTGCGGGCGATGATTGCCAAGGTAGACGTGGCAGCCCGGCAGGTGATGATTGAAGCACGGATTGTTGAAGCCGGCGACAGTTTTGCCAAAAACCTGGGCGTCCGTTTGGGCTGGAATCAGAGAGCGGGTTACGGCTTCGGCGGGCAGGGTTTCAGCGGTCAGGCCATGGCCGGTGCCAGAGCAAATACGCCGGGTTATTACACCGGGCAAGTCAAGGACATTCCAGACTTCAACACCGACGCGTTCAACGTCAATCTTCCGGCGCAGCCTCGAACCGGCAACGCCGGCTTGTTCTCGCTGGTCCTCTACAACAGCGCGATGACGCAGTTCCTGAATACGGAGATCTCGGCACTCGAAGCCGATGGCCGCGGCAAGGTCATCTCCAGTCCGCGGGTCATGACGGCGAATCAGGTGGAAGCGATCATCGAGCAAGGCGTTGAAATTCCCTATCAGCAGGCGACCAGCTCTGGTGCTACCAGCGTCTCCTTCCGCAAAGCGAATCTCTCGTTGAAGGTGAAGCCTCAGATTACTCCCGATGGCAGGATCTTCATGCAATTGGATGTCAACAAGGACACTCCGAGCCCTCTGCAGACCGGTGGTGCGGGGGTGGCCATCGATACCAGGCACGTCAAGACCGAGGTCCTGGTCGAGAACGGCGGCACCGTGGTGATTGGCGGCATCTACACGCAGACAACGCGCAACAACACGCAGCGGATCCCGTTCTTCGGTGATCTTCCCTATGTCGGTTTCCTGTTCAAGAACCGCGAAACCATTGACGACAAGACCGAACTGCTGGTTTTCGTGACGCCGAGAATCGTTGCCGAGAATCTCGCCGTGCGCTGACCGGCGCCTGGCATAGGCAAAGGGCCGGCGTTGAGCCGGCTTTTTGTTGGGCGGATGATGCCTGTTGACCATGCGATAGAATAGGGTTGTGAGAATCAACGACGACAAGCGGAACGTCTACCTGATCGGTCTGATGGGAGCCGGAAAGACAACGATCGGCAAAGCCCTGGCCAAGCGTCTGGGCTATCGGTTTGTCGATTCGGACCACGAGATCGAGGCTCGAACAGGCGTCAGTTTGCCGACGATCTTCGAAATCGAAGGTGAGGACGGCTTTCGCAAACGCGAGGCGCAGGTCATTGCGGAACTGGCCAGCCGCAATGCCCATGTGGTCGCTACCGGGGGCGGTGCCGTCCTGCGGCCTGAGAACCGGCAGAACCTCGAAGCGAGCGGATTCGTGATCTATCTCGATGTGCCCCTGCCAACCCTGTACGAACGAACGCGGCATGACAAGAAGCGGCCGCTGTTGCAGGTCAGTGACCCACGGCGCAAGCTCAGGGAACTCTACGCGGAGCGAGACCCGCTCTACCGTGAAATCGCGGATCTGATCGTCAGTGGCAGTCGAATCACTGTACAGTCCGTCCTGCATTTGCTGATCAAGGAACTCGGAGAGCCATGGAAACGCTGACCGTTGCACTAGGGGATCGGTCCTATCCCATTCATGTGGGGCAAGCCCTCATCGGTCGCAGCGAACTGCTGCTGCCGTTTCTGCGCCGACCAAAGGCTGCGATCGTCACCAACAGTACCGTTGCACCCTTGTATCTTCTGCGTCTGGCGGATGCATTGCAGCGGGCGGGGGTTGACGTGGCCGAGATCGTCCTGCCCGATGGTGAGCAGTTCAAGGACTGGCGAACGCTCAACTCGATCTTTGATGTGTTGCTCGAGCGCCACTGCGAACGCTCCACCACGCTCATTGCACTCGGTGGCGGTGTGGTCGGCGATATAACGGGCTTTGCCGCGGCCTGCTTCCAGCGCGGGATGCCTTTCATCCAGGTGCCGACGACTTTGCTGGCACAAGTAGATTCGTCGGTGGGCGGAAAGACCGCCATCAATCACCCCTTGGGCAAGAACATGATCGGGGCCTTCCACCAGCCGAAGCTCGTGCTGGCTGACACCGATACCCTGGACACGCTGCCTGAGCGCGAGCTCCGGGCCGGGTTGGCTGAGGTCATCAAGTATGGTCTGATCAGGGACCTGCCTTTCCTCGAATGGCTTGAGGGCAACCTGGATCGCCTGCTGGCTCGCGAACCAACGGCGCTGGCCGAGGCGGTCTGCCGTTCTTGCCGGAACAAGAGCGAAGTAGTTGTCGCTGATGAACGAGAGACCGGCGAGCGCGCCCTGCTCAACCTTGGCCATACTTTCGGCCACGCCATCGAAACCGGGGTCGGTTATGGTGGATGGCTGCATGGCGAAGCGATCGCCGCGGGCACCATGATGGCGGCAGCACTTTCACGACAGCTTGGCTGGATCGACGCGGACGACCTTGCTCGGATAGAGAGGCTTTTTCAGCGCGCGGGTCTGCCGGTGTACGGGCCGATGCTGGGCGTCGACCGCTATCTTGAGCTGATGCAGAACGACAAGAAGGTGGAGGGCGGCAAGCTTCGTCTGGTCCTCCTGCAACAAGTCGGGCGGGCTGCCGTGACCGACGCTGCTCCGTTAGCGGAAATCTGCCGCGCCATTGCCGACCGCTGTGCACACGCCTGAGCTTGCCGCTTATGCGGTATCCGCGATCAACTCGCGCGGTCGCAATTACCCGGATGCGCAGCCTTCGCATCGCAGCGATTTTCAGCGCGACAGGGACCGGATCGTACACTCGACGGCCTTTCGACGTCTCGAGTACAAAACCCAGGTCTTCGTCAATCACGAGGGCGACCTCTTCCGTACCCGCTTGACTCACAGCCTCGAAGTCGCCCAGATCGCACGCGGAATCGCGCGCGCGCTGCGGCTCAACGAGGATCTCGCGGAAGCGATATCGCTTGCTCACGACCTTGGCCATACACCGTTTGGCCATGCCGGACAGGAGGCGCTCAACAATTGCATGCATGCTCACGGTGGTTTCGAGCACAATCTGCAGAGTCTGCGGACGGTTGATCTGCTTGAGGAGCGCTATGCCGCCTTCGATGGGCTCAATCTTTGTTTCGAAACGCGCGAGGGCATCGTCAAGCACTGTTCCCTGGAAAACGCCCGCCGCCTTGGCGAACTGGGGGAACGCTTTCTCAAACGTACCCAGCCATCACTCGAAGCACAGATCTGCAATCTGGCCGACGAAATCGCCTACAACAATCACGACGTGGACGACGGACTTCGTGCCGGTCTGATCACGCTGGAGCAACTCGCCGAAGTTGGCCTGTTCGCACAGCACGTCGCAGCTGTGCGCGCGCTTTATCCGGGACTAGGCGGGCGTCGTCTGATCCACGAAACAACCCGGCGAATGATCAATGCCCTGGTCTGCGACCTGATCGAAACAACCGCTAGCAACATTGCTCGCCACCAGCCACAAGATGTTGCTGCAGTGCGTCTGGCACCTCCGCTGGTCGCGTTTTCCGATGATCTGCGGCAAGCGCAGCGCAATATGAAGCGCTTCTTGCGCACACACCTCTATCAGCACTACCAGGTCCTGAGGATGGCCAGCAAAGCGCAGCGGATAATTGCCGACTTGTTCGTCGCCTTCACCGCCAACCCGCGCTTGCTTCCGCCGCAATACCAGCTGCCAGCGGAGGGCGACCAGGCGCGCAGAGTGGCTGACTATATCGCCGGGATGACCGATCGCTATGCCATCAAGGAGCATCGACGCCTGTTTGCTATTGGCGAAAGTTGAGCCATTCGGCGCCCACGCCTGGGCAAACTGAACGCATCGCCCCGTCACCTCCAGCCCGTGCTGGCTGATGCAGACGCAATGAGGTCAACTCGGGAGACGCAAAGCAAAAGCGACCGCCGACGGCCTTGGCCTAACCGCGGAGAAGGCGTGGCTCAGGGGTTGGCAACAATGGAGGTGGGGGACAACGTTCGCCACACAGCGGGTGGCTGCTCAAGGCGATGGCCAATCCTTGATGTACGCCTTGAGCAGCTTGTTCTCCAGATTCCGCTCCTCCAGCACCGCTTTGGCGACGTCGTGGAAGGAGACGATTCCCACGATGGTGTCCCCCTCCATCACAGGCACATAGCGCGTATGCGTGTCGACCATCATTCGACGCAACTCGTCGACGTCCATATCGGGATCAGTGGTCGGGGGGTTGGGGTCCATCGCCTCGATAACCAGGATCTCGGCAATAGGTGGCGTTGGTCCGACCCGACGCTCGGTCTGGCGTTTGGCCAATATTGACAGTACCTCGCGGAAAGTCAGCATCCCGGCCAGCTTGCCCCCCTCCATCACGATCACCGAGCCGATGTCGTTGTCGGACATCATGATGACGGCTTCCGAGAGCGGCTGGTTGGGATGTACTGCGAACAGCGCGGAATCTTTCACCTGCAGAACTTCTTTGACCTCCATGTCACCCCCCAGAGATAGGATAGCGAGCTGATGCGCTCATTGACTGATCACGACGATTCTACCAGATGTCCATCAACATCCGAAAATCGGCAAGGCGTCTTTTGATCCGGGGATTTGCCGTTGATCTGCAGTCGCCGCCAGGCCAGCTTATCCGCTTTCGTGAGCCGGTCGGACACCCTCCCCCCAGCAAGAAGCGGGCGGGAGGGTCCAAGGCAAACCGCGGATCAGCTCTTCAGAGCAACCAGCACTTCGTCAAGCATCTTCTTCGCATCGCCGAAGAGCATGCGGTTGTTATCCTTGTAGAAAAGCGGGTTGTCCACCCCGGCATAGCCGGAGGCCATGCTGCGCTTCATGACGATCGACGTTTTTGCCTTCCAGACCTCGAGTACCGGCATGCCGGCGATCGGACTGCTCGGGTCATCCTGAGCAGCCGGATTGACGATGTCGTTGGCGCCGATGATCATCGCGACGTCGGTCTGCGGAAAATCATCGTTGAGTTCGTCCATTTCCTGCACGATGTCGTACGGCACCTTGGCTTCGGCGAGCAGTACGTTCATGTGGCCCGGCATGCGGCCAGCCACCGGATGGATGCCGAAGCGGACGTTGACGCCCTTTTCGCGCAGCAGCCGGGTGATCTCGTAGACTGTGTGCTGCGCCTGGGCTACCGCCATGCCATAGCCCGGGACGATGATTACGTTCTTTGCGTCGCGCAGCAGCTCGGCAGTGTCCGACGCAATGATCGGCACGACCTCGCCGGCGGGCTGGGCACCGCCAGCCGCCGCCGGTGTTCCGCCAGTGGTGCCGAAGCCGCCGGCGATGACGCTGATGAAGTGCCGGTTCATGGCCGCACACATGATGTACGAGAGGATTGCGCCGCTCGATCCAACCAGTGCCCCGGTGACGATCAGCAGGTCGTTGGAGAGCATGAAGCCGGTCGCCGCTGCCGCCCAGCCCGAGTAGCTATTGAGCATCGAAACCACCACCGGCATGTCGGCGCCACCGATCGCCATCACCATGTGGATGCCGAAGAGCAGCGCAATCACCGTCATCACCACCAGCGGCGTCATGCCGTCGCTGATCGAATGGGCGTTGAGGAACTCGCGACCAAAGTAGATGACGATCAGCAGGCCGGCGAGATTGATCCAGTGGCGGGCCGGCAGGAGCAGCGGATTGCCGGAAATCTTGCCGGAGAGCTTGCCAAAGGCAATGACCGAGCCGGAAAATGTCACCGCACCGATCAGGATGCCGAGGTAGATCTCGACTTCGTGGATGGTCTTTTCGACGCCGCTCATCTGCGCTGAGGCAGCGGGATCGATATAGTTGGCAAAACCGACGAGCATCGCAGCGAGGCCGACCATGCTGTGCATCAGCGCGACCAGTTCGGGCATTTGCGTCATCTGGACGGTGCGTGCCGCATAAACACCGATGCTCGCACCGACTACCATGGCAGCAATGATCCACGCGTAACCGGTGCTGCTGACGTGTGGGCCGAAGACCGTCGCCAGAACGGCGATGGTCATGCCGACGATACCGTACAGATTGCCACGCCGGGAGGTTTCCGGATTGCTCAGGCCGCCGAGGCAGAGAATGAAAAGGATGGTTGCTCCGAGATAGGAGACCGTTGCCAGGCTTTCAGACATGATCATCGCCCCCTTATTTGCGGAACATCGCCAGCATGCGCTGGGTCACGGCGAAGCCGCCGAACATGTTGATCGTCGCCAGGATGATGGCGCCCACGGCCAGCCAGCGTATCCAGTCCTCGGGGCGACTGAGCCCCGCCTCGAGCGGTGGCGCAATCTGCACCAGTGCTCCGATGGCAATGATGCTGCTGATCGCATTGGTGACGCTCATGAGCGGCGTATGCAGGGCCGGCGTGACATTCCACACCACCATGTAGCCGACGAAGCAGGCCAGCACGAAGACCGTGAAGTGGCCGAGGAAAGCCGGTGGCGCGCCCGCCCCGATGAACCAGAAGATCAGCGCGCCGGCGGCGAACAGCAGACTGACGGCGGTCGCTGAGGCGGGTGCGCTGCCCTTGCCGTGGCCGCCTGACTTCTTGGCGGCGACCACCGGTTTGGCGGCCGCTGCGGGTGCCGCGGCTGGTGCGGCCGACGGCTTTGGCGCCGGGGGTGGCCAAGTGACATCGCCTTCCTTGATTACAGTCAGGCCGCGGATGGCTTCGTCTTCCATGTTGACGTCGATGATGCCGTCCTTGGTCTTGCACAGTTCCTCGGCGAGTCGGAACAGGTTGGTGCTGTAAAGCGTCGACGACTGCCGCGCCAAGCGGCTGACCAGGTCGGTGTAGCCGATGATGGTGACGTCGTGCTTCACTACCGCCTTGCCAGGCTCGGTCAGCTCGCAGTTTCCGCCCTGTTCGGCGGCCATGTCGACGATTACGCTGCCCGCTTTCATTGAGCGCACCATCTCGGCGGTGATCAGCCTGGGCGCCGGCTTGCCAGGAATCAGCGCGGTGGTGATGATGATGTCTACCTCCCGGGCTTGCTTGGCGTACATGTCGCGCTGGGCCTTCTGGAAGCCCTCGCTCATTACCTTCGCGTAACCGCCGCCGCCGGAACCTTCTTCCTCGTAATCAACCTTGACGAATTCACCGCCCAGCGACGCGACCTGATCGGCCACTTCGGCACGCGTGTCGTTGGCGCGAACGATGGCGCCGAGGTTGGCGGCAGTGCCAATCGCCGCCAGGCCGGCGACGCCAGCACCGGCAATGAAGACCTTGGCCGGCGGAACCTTGCCAGCCGCCGTTATCTGGCCGTTGAAGAAGCGACCGAAGGCGTTGGCGGCCTCGATGACAGCGCGGTAGCCAGCGACGCCAGCCTGGGAGGTCAACGCGTCCATCTTCTGGGCGCGCGAGAGCGTGCGCGGCAGCGAGTCGATGGCCAGCACGGT
>JAFLDL010000022.1 GCA_017302435.1 Candidatus Accumulibacter necessarius | reverse complement strand
GTAGCAGGTAGTCGGTCTTACGGTCGGTGACGATGAAGTGGGACATGCCGGCCCTCGGTTGCTTCAAAAGGCATGATTATAGCATATCCGGTGGGGAGCAAGCCGAAAGTCCGACAGGCTGCTAGGCGGCTTGCCAAGCAGGCTGACGACGACGATCGTCAGGAGGCCGGCAGCAACGCCCCACACCCCGGCCGAGGTTGACTGAATCCCCAGCCAGGGCTCCATGCCGATCCCCTGAATACCTAGCCAGGGGATGGCATCAAAATGCACCCTCACCATGTAATAGGCGGTCACCAGAAGACCAATCGCCATGCCGCTCACGGCACCGGCCGGCGTCGCCCGCTTCCAGAAAACACCAAGAATCAGGGCTGGGAAGAAAGCGGCGCCGGCCAGTGAGAAGGCCCAGGCGACCATGAAGAGAATGGTGGCAGGCTTCTGCGAGGCCACACTGGCCGCCAGCACGGCAACCACCAGCAGCAGGGATTTCGAAACCACCAGCCGCCACTGCGTTGTCGCTTGTGGGCGAAAGATCTTGTAATAGACGTCATGCGACAGGGCCCCGGCTATCGTCAGCAACAGCCCATCGGCAGTGGACAGGGCGGCAGCCAGCGCACCGGCAGCCACCAGGCCGGAAATGACGTACGGCAGACCGGCGATTTCCGGGGTCGCGAGCAGGATCACATCCGGGTTGAGCGCCAATTCAGCGAGTTGCAGGATACCGTCGCCGTTGATGTCCTCGATCGACACCATGCCGTTCTTGCCCCATGAACTGACCCAGAGCGGTAGTTGCGCGATCGATGAGCCAATCAGACTCGAGTAAATCTCGTATTTGGCAAAAGCCGCATAAGCTGGCGCCGTCAGATACAGCGCGAGGATGAAAAACAGCGACCAGAAAACCGAGCGCCGCGCCTCGCGTACGCTGGGGGTGGTGTAGTAGCGCGTCAGCACGTGCGGCAGGGCAGCCGTGCCGATCATCAGACAGAAGACCAGGGTGAGGAAGTTCAGGCGCGCGGCGGCGTTTACCTCGTCGCCCTTGCCGGGATAGGGAGTCAGGTGGTGATCGGGTGGTGCCCCACGCAGCCCTGCCTGGCGCATCAGGCCGTCCCAGTAGCTGCGGGCATCTTCGCTGCTCTTCGGCAACTCCCGACGCTGCCGCTCGAGTGCGACCACCTCGCGCATTTGCGCATTGCTGCTCTTCAACTCATCGATCTGTACTGACAGGCTGCGGCGCTCCTCCTCGAGCGAAGCCGGAAGTGTCAGTATTCGTTCGTAGTAGCCGTCGGCACGCTCGCGAAAAAGGCGGCGCGCTTCGACCTCGGCGGGGTTCTCGAAGATCTTCTCCTCAAGAACCTGTACCTTCTGCAGCACCTGGCCATAGGTCAGCTGGGGCAGCGGAATGCCGGTCACCTGGTAGGAGAGAATGGTCACCGGAACCAAGTAGGCAACGATCAGGATGGCGTATTGCGCCACCTGTGTCCAGGTCACCGCGCGCATACCGCCAAGAAAGGAGCAGACGAGGATGCCGGCAAGGCCGACGTACACCCCGATCTCGAACTGCAGGCCAACAAAGCGGCTGGTAATCAGCCCGACGCCATAGATCTGCGCCACGACGTAAACAAAAGACGCCAGGACGGTTGCAAAGACCCCGACCAGTCGCGCCAGATTGCCGCCATAGCGGGCGGCGAGGAAGTCGGGGATCGTGTATTGCCCAAAACGACGCAGATAAGGCGCCAGCAACAGCGCAACCAGAACGTAACCGCCCGTCCAGCCCATGACGTAGGCCAGGCCCTGATAGCCCGACAGGTACAAGGTCCCGGCCAGCCCCATGAACGAGGCGGAGCTCATCCAGTCTGCACCGGTGGCCATGCCGTTGAATACTGCCGGTACCCGCCGGCCCGCCACGTAGTACTCGGTGACACTGGTGGTGCGTGCCAGCACACCGATAGTCGCGTAGAGCAGGATGGTCAGAAAGAGGAAAGAGTAGCCTATCCAGCGCGGCGGCATGCCGTAGCGCTCGAGCACGGCCAGCAGAAGGACGACAAGGAAGAAGGCGGCGGTGTAGGAAGCGTAATATTGACGCAACGGCGTGTCGTGATCAGCCATCGCCGGCCTAACCTTAACCTAGCCGCTCTGGTGCAGGTGGCGCCGCGCCTTTTCGAGCGCATGCAGACTGGCCGGCGTGTCGAAACCTTTGCGTGCCGCGTAGGCAATGGTGATCTGCAACAATTGAGCACTAGCGAAAGCATCCGACAGAGCATTGTGACGGTCGATGCTGTCGACGCCAAAGTGTGCAAGCCAGCCGTCCAGCCCGCCCTGCGCATCGTTGGCATCGCGAAAGAGATCGGGCAGAACCCACGCCAGATCGATCCACGGCAGGCCCAGCTTGATTCCCAAATGCTCTGCCAGCGCGTCGTCGATCATCCTGGCAACAAACGGGGCGTTATAGGCAACCAGAGGCGCCTTGCCGACAAACTGCAGGAAGTCGATCAACGGTTCGACCGACGGCCCGGCGACCGTCGGCTCCGGCGTCGGCTGCTCAGCCGGCGAAGGTGCAGAATCGACGCCCTGCTCGACATCTGCCAACAGCAGCTGAAAGGCATCATTGAAGTCAATCTGGCCATCGACCAGGGCCAGCGCGGCAATCGAACACAGGCGATCGCTGGTGACGTTGCTTCCGGTCGCTTCGACGTCCACCACCACGTAGCGACAGCGATAGTGCGAACGGCGCAGATCCGCCTCAGGCAAATGCTGCCAACCGGCGATCAGCTGCTGCTGCCTGGCTGTCAGTGCTTGGCCAGGGGCCTGCTGACCGGAGAAAATTCGCGAAAACCAGGTCATGGTCAGAGTTGGTAATCGAGTTTCAGGCGTGCCTGCAGCTTGCGTGCCTGCCGGAAGGCCTCTTTCAGGATACGTCGCTCGATCTCGTTCAGTTCCTCCGGTCGAATGAGATTGTCTCCGGCACGCCCGTGCTCCTGCTCGAAATGCTGGTGCCGCAGGCGCAAAAGCTGAATGAAGTTGAAACCCTCGAGACTCGCAGCCAGGTCATCCGAAGAAATATTCATCACCGCAGCCGCGCGCTTGAGACGTTGCACGGTGTTGGTCGCCTCGACATCATGTGCCAGCGCAAAAACCCGTGCTGCATCGGTAAACAGGCGGACACCATATTTCTTGAGATCGATGGTTCCCGGATGGTCTGGATCAGAACCGGTGACGAAGTCACGGATCCTGCCCAGCGGCGGCGACACGGCGAGCGCGTTTTGCGCCAGCATGCGCAGGAACAGTGGATTTCCACGCGTCTGCCTGAGCAATGAAAGGCGCAACCGGTGGGCGAGATTGAAGCGGCCGTAGAGCGGTCGAAAATCGAAGAAGATGGTCGCGTTGAGCAAAGCCTGCGGCTCCGGCGTGCGCACCCAACGCGCGAATCTTTCCTCCCACTCCTCGAGCGTCAGACACAGATCCGGGTTGCTGGCCATGATGTTCCCCTTGCACAACGGGAAACCACATTGGTCGAGATCGGCATTGACGTCACGCGCGAACTCAAGAAAACGCAGTTGCGTCAGCTCGCGATCCATGATGTCGGTACAGATATAAACGATCCCGTTATCCTGGTCGGTGGTGAAGGTCTGTTCGTCACGACCCTCCGAACCAAAAGACAGCCACGCCCAGTCGATTCCGTAGAGGTCATGCCGATCGAGATTCAGCTCGATGATGCGGCGGGTCACGGTGTCGTTCAGCGTCGAAATGAACTGGGTGATCTCCTGCGCGCCGACCCCCTCGGTGAGCATCGTCAGCGACAGCTGCCGAACATCCGCGCGAGCATGCTGCAGCACCTCGAGACTGCTCGCGGCATCGATCGCGTGCCGGATCTGTCGCAGGCCAGCCCCCTGCAGCTTGAACAGATCGCGCTCGGAAATCACGCCCTTCAGGCGACCACCCTCGTCCACCGCCAGCACATGGCGGATGCCGTGCATGGCCATCGCCAGTGCCGCATCGTGAGCGTTGGCGGCCATCGGCAAGGTCTGCAGCACAGGCGACATCACCGTCGAAATCGGCTGATCCAGCGAAGTGCCGGGCAAGACAATCCGCTTGAGCACGTCCGACAGGGTGAAGATGCCGACCGGCTGCTGCAGGTCATCGACAATCACCATCGAACCGAGGTGGCTGGCGGCCATCAACTCGACCACCTGGCGGATGGACGCTGCCAACCCCACCGCAACCGGCTCCCGCTTGACAATCGAGGCCAGCGGAGAATTCATCGTCCTCTGCTCGCCAGCGCGCTGGGCCAGTTGAAGCTGCAACTGCTGCTGCGACTGCTTGAGCAGATCGGCGATGTACTGCGTGCAGAAAAGGTTGAAGACCGTGCTCTTCTGGGTCAGGGTGAAGAAGTCACTGGCCGGCAATTCGTAGCAGAAGACGTCCTCGGCAGCCGTATAGGCACTGGATGTCGGCCGCTGCGCCATCAGCGCCGCGATGGCGAAGCACTGACCAGGACCCAGGTTGGTCGGCGAATGCTCACTGTGAGCAAGACCGGCGCCCGCCTTCACCCGCACCCTGCCACGCTGCATGATGTAAAGAGCACGCGCGACGCCCATCTCGCTCGACAGAATCAGGGCGCTCCTCGGGTAATGAGCAAGCCTGACATGCTCGGCGAGAAAGCGCAGCGCCTCGCCCTCCATTCGATCAAATGGTGGGTAAGCCTGCAGGAAGCGGATGCATGCCGAGACCAGTATCTCTGTCGCACTGTTGCTCATGCCTGCTCCTCGATCGGCACAAAAGAACAGGCCGGCACCTAGAGCGCCGGCCCGCTTGGTAGAGGCTCAGCCGCCAGTTCTGCTCGTGTCCGACTTTGCCGCCAAGCCAAAGTCAGACAGGGCGACACGCGGGGGGTCGCCGTGAGCAGCCCGCCGCTGCGGCCCGATGCTTCAGAACGCGCCGGACCGCGCGACCGCCTTTCGATCATCCACCCCGCAGCTGCTCCAGAATGGCTGGATTCTCAAGCGTCGAAACGTCCTGCGCGGCCGTTTCACCTCTGGCCAGGGAGCGCAGCAGACGACGCATGATCTTTCCGGAGCGGGTTTTTGGCAGGTTCTCGCCAAAACGCAGATCCTTCGGCTTGGCAATCGGGCCAATCTCCCGTCCGACATGATCCTGCAGTTCCTTGATCATCTTCTTCGCGGCTTCACCCGTCGGCCGCGGACCCTTCAGCACGACAAAGGCACAGATCGCCTCGCCGGTCAGATCATCCGGGCGACCGACCACTGCCGCTTCCGCCACCATCGGGTGCGAAACCAGGGCCGACTCGATTTCCATGGTCCCCATACGGTGACCGGAAACGTTCAGCACGTCGTCGATACGACCTGTGATCGTGAAATAGCCGGTGTTGATGTCCCGTATTGAACCATCGCCAGCGAGGTACAGCTTGCCAGCGAAATCGTCCGGGTAATACGATTTCTTGAACCGCTCCGGATCGCCCCAGATGTTGCGGATCATCGCAGGCCACGGCTTCTTGACGACCAGCAGGCCGCCCTTGCCCCAATCGAGCTCGGTGCCTGTTTCATCGACCACGGCCGCCTGGATGCCCGGGAAGGGCAAGGTGCATGAGCCCGGTACCAGCGGCGTAACGCCCGGCAGCGGGGTGATCATGTGGCCGCCGGTCTCGGTCTGCCAGAAGGTATCGACGATCGGGCAGCGACCGCCACCGACGCTGTCGTAATACCATTGCCAGGCCGCCGGGTTGATCGGCTCGCCAACCGTACCCAGCAGGCGCAGCGACGACAGGTCATACTTCGTCGGCCCAACCGACGGATTGGTGTCTGCGGCCTTGATCAGCGAGCGGATCGCCGTCGGCGCCGTGTAAAAGATGCTGACCTTGTGGTCCTGGATCATCTTCCAGAAGCGACCGGCATCCGGATAGGTCGGAATGCCCTCGAAAACCATCTCCGTTCCGCCACAGGCGAGTGGCCCATAGGTGATGTAGGTGTGGCCGGTGACCCAGCCGATGTCGGCAGTACACCAGAAAAGATCGTCAGGCTTCAGGTCAAAGGTCCACTTCATCGTCAGCACAGCGTGCAGCAGGTAACCGCCCGTCGAATGCTGGACGCCCTTCGGTTTGCCGGTCGAGCCCGAGGTGTACAGCAGGAACAAGGGATGCTCGGCTTCGACCCACTCCGGCTCGCAGACATCGGACTGACCGGCGATCACGTCGTGCCACCAGATGTCACGACCGGCGACCATGTTGCAGGCGCCACCGGTGCGCCGGAAAACGATCACATCCTTGACCGACTCGCAACCACCCAGCGCAATGCCCTCGTCGACCGCCGGCTTGAGCGGGATCTTCTTGCCACCGCGACATTGCTCGTCGGCGGTGATCACCGCCACGGCACCAGCATCGTTGACCCGGTCACGCACCGACTGCGCCGAGAAACCGCCAAAGACCACCGAGTGAATGGCGCCGATACGCGCACAGGCCTGCATTGCCACGATGCCCTCGACGCCCATCGACATGTAGATCAGTACCCGGTCACCCTTCTTGATGCCGCGCGACCGCAGGCCGTTGGCGAACTGGCTGACACGCGACAGCAGTTCCTTGTAGGTGATCCGCTTGACCTCGCCGTCATCGGCTTCGAAGACGATCGCCACCTTGTCGCCGAGACCGGCTTCGACGTTACGGTCGAGACAATTGTACGAAGCATTCAACTTGCCGTCGGCAAACCATTTGAAGAACGGAGCGTTGGACTCGTCAAGCACCTGCGTGAACGGCTGTTTCCAGGAAATGTGCTCGCGGGCAAGGCGACCCCAGTAACCCTCGTAATCCTTCTCAGCCTCGGCGCATAGCGCCTTGTAGGCATCCATGCCCGAAATCGTCGCCTGCTTGACAAACTCGGCGGAGGGCTCAAAAAAGTCTAGGGCCTCGTTCAGTGACATATCCCGTCTCCTGTTCAGTATTTGTGGAAGATTCAAGAAAGCGATGCAGCAAGTGGCGAAAAGAACCCGTTGTTTGCGAATTCCGCGTCGCCGAAGGTAAATGATACGCTTCAGGGATGGCCTGGTGTCACGCCAATCTCCTCCGATTAGACGCCGCCAATCTTACACACCACTTACGCCATGGCCTTGCCGCGCGACGGAAACAGGCCTTTTTTTGGTGCTAGAATCGCGCATCCGAATCGTCCGACGCCGAAGCCATGCCCTCACTGAAACCCACCGTAGACAAACTCGAGATGTTCATTTTCTGGAGCCGCTGGCTGCAGGCACCGCTCTACCTTGGCCTGATCATTGCCCAGGGGGCCTATGTCTATCTGTTCATGCTCGAGTTGTCGCATCTGGTCCACAACCTCTTTTTCAGCGCCACCCGCATCAACGAGACCGAAGTCATGCTCGTCGTTCTCGGCCTGATCGACGTGGTGATGATCGCCAACCTGCTGATCATGGTCATCATCGGCGGCTACGAGACCTTTGTTTCCCGCCTCGACCTTGACGGCCATCCCGACCAGCCCGAGTGGCTCTCGCATGTCAACGCCGGCGTGCTCAAGATCAAGCTGTCGACCGCAATCATCGGCATTTCTTCGATTCATCTCCTGAAGACCTTCATCAATGCTCAAAACATGAACCAGCATACGATCATGTGGCAGGTCATCATCCATGCCGTCTTCCTCCTCTCGGCACTGTCCATGGTCTGGGTCGACCGGGTGATGACCCAGACCCTGGCGCTGAGCCGGTCGACGCCTGCCGGCAAGCACTGAACTGATTCCCAGCGGGGGGACGCCCCCGCCACCCACCCGAGAGAGCCTGAAATGACCACTATCAAGCAGGAAGACTTCATCCAGAGCGTTGCCGACGCGTTCCAATACATCAGCTACTATCACCCACTCGACTACATCAAGGCGCTCGGCGCCGCCTACGAACGCGAACAGAGTCCGGCAGCCAAGGATGCCATCGCCCAGATTCTCACCAACAGCCGCATGTGTGCCGAAGGGCACCGCCCGATCTGCCAGGACACAGGCATTGCAGTCATCTTCCTCAAGGTCGGCATGGAGGTCCAATGGGACGCCAGCCTTTCAGTGCAGCAAATGTGCGACGAGGGCGTCCGCCGCGCCTACAACAATCCGGACAACAAGCTGCGCGCCTCGGTGCTGCTCGACCCCGCCGGCGCGCGCAAAAACTCGCGCGACAACACCCCCGCCGTCGTCCATTACGAGATCGTTCCCGGCCACCACCTGGAAGTCATCTGCGCCGCCAAGGGCGGCGGTTCGGAAAACAAGTCCAAGTTCTACGCCCTCAACCCGTCCGACTCGATCGTCGACTGGGTTCTCAAGACGGTGCCGACCATGGGCGCTGGCTGGTGTCCGCCGGGAATCCTTGGCATCGGCATTGGCGGCACGCCGGAGAAAGCCATGCTGCTGGCCAAGGAATCGCTGATGGCGCCGGTCGACATCCATGAATTGATCGCTCGCGGCCCGGGCAATCGAGTCGAGGAATTGCGCCTCGAGCTCTACGAAAAGGTCAACGCGCTCGGTATCGGCGCGCAGGGCCTGGGCGGCCTGACCACCGTCCTCGACGTCAAGATTCTCGACTACCCGACGCATGCCGCCAGTCTGCCGGTGGCCATGATCCCCAATTGTGCGGCAACCCGCCACGCACATTTCCACCTCGACGGCTCCGGACCGGCTGTCCTGACGCCACCGGACCTGAATGAATGGCCCAAGGTCAACTGGATGCCAAATACCGAGACCTCGACGCAAGTCAACCTCGACACGCTGACACCCGCTGAAGTCGCCGCATGGAAACCTGGCCAAACGCTTCTTCTCAACGGCAAGATGCTGACCGGGCGCGATGCGGCGCACAAACGGATCCAGGATATGCTGGCCAAAGGTGAGAAACTGCCCGTCGACTTCACCAACCGGGTGATCTATTACGTCGGACCGGTTGACCCCGTTCGTGACGAAGCCGTTGGCCCGGCTGGCCCAACGACTGCAACGCGAATGGACAAGTTCACCGAGATGATGCTGGCCGAAACCGGCCTCATCTCGATGGTGGGCAAGGCCGAGCGGGGACCGACCGCGATCGAGGCCATCAGAAAACACAAGTCGGCGTACCTGATGGCCGTCGGTGGCGCCGCCTATCTCGTCGCGAAAGCCATCCAGACAGCAAGGGTGGTTGGATTCGCCGATCTCGGCATGGAGGCAATTTACGAATTCGATGTCAAGAACATGCCCGTGACCGTGGCGGTGGATTCCAGCGGCACATCGGTGCATGACACCGGCCCGAAGGAATGGCAGGCCAGGATCGGCAAGATCCCGGTCGCGGTGGCCTGAGTTTCCGCGAGTGGCCAGGCGGGGATTTGGTTTTCGGCCAGCCTCGCCTTTGCTGGAGAAGGCACCCATGGCGATAGAGCGGCACGGCACGACGCAGCGCTACTCGGACATCTGCGCCTATGGCAACACCATCTACCTCGTCGAGACGCCGCAGACGCTTGACAGCAACGTCGCCACACAGACACACGAGGTACTGGCCGGCATCGATAAACTGCTGGAACGAGCGGGAAGCGACAGGACACGCCTGCTGATGGTCACCATCTACCTGCGCAATATCGACGACGCCATTGCCGTCAACGCGGTCTGGGACCGATGGATTCCATACGGGACAGCGCCGGTGCGGGTCTGCGTCGAAGCCAAACTGGCCCATCACGACTTCCTCATTGAAATCGCCGTCGTTGCTGCCCGCTAGAGGCGCCGGCGTCGCCGGCAACCGGAGAAGCGCGCCGCAGGGCATCTCCCCACAACCCGCGCCCGTGCCCGGCGGACAGCTCTGGCTGATGGCCCATCGCGGAGCGTTCCTCTGACTCGATGATTGGCGTTTTCGACAGCGGCCTCGGCGGCCTCTCGGTATTGGCAGCCATCGCCCGCGCGCTGCCCCGCGCCGACCTGGTTTACCTTGCCGACACCGCGCATCTGCCCTATGGTAACAAGGACGACGCCTACATCCGCAGCCGGGTGCTGCGGATCGGCAGGCACCTGGTTGACCAAGGCTGCCGCGTCATCGTCGTTGCCTGCAACACCGCCACCGCGGCAGCCGTGGCGGCCTTTCGCGAGACCTTTCCCGGCCTGGCAGTGGTCGGCGTCGAACCCGGCGTCAAGCCGGCCGCGGCGCTATCGCGCAGTGGCCGCATCGCCGTCCTGGCAACGGAATCGACGGCGCGCAGCGAGCGGCTGGCCGAGCTGATTCGGCGACACGCGGGATCGGTACAGGTGAGCGTCGAAGCCTGCCCCGGCTGGGCCACCAGAGTGGAGACGCTACGCCTCGATGAACCGGACTTTGTCGAAGAAGCCCGGCAACATCTGGCCCCCCTGCTCGCTGCCGGGGTGGACCAGATTGTGCTCGGTTGCACCCATTACGCCTTCCTCTGTCCAGTACTCGAAACGATCGTGGCCAACAAGGCGACGCTGGTAGACGTCGCCGATGCCGTCGCCCGCCAGTGCGTTCGCCTCGCCGGCACTGACGCCCATGGGCAGGGCCGACTGATACTTTTGGCAACCGCCCAGCCGGAACGACTGCAGGCCGCCCTGCCCGCCCTCGGCCTGAACTGGCTGAGCAGGCGCAGCAGCAGCACTGCGCGCCTGGTCGTCGCTTGAAGGATCGCGGCAGTTCCCCACCTGCCCGGGTCGCCGTCATCGGCGGTGGGCCGGCAGGCCTGATGGCGGCTGAAACGCTCAGCGCTGGCGGAGCGACGGTCGATCTTTACGATGCAATGCCCTCGGTCGGCCGCAAGTTGTTGATCGCCGGCAAGGGTGGTCTGAACCTCACGCACTCGGAACCGGCAGCCAAGTTTCGCTCCCGCTATGGCAGCCGGCAGGATCAACTGACGCCGCTACTCGACGCCTTTGGTCCAGCGGCCTTGCGCGAATGGGCGCGAGGCCTTGGCGTAGAAACCTTCGTCGGCAGCTCCGGACGCGTTTTCCCCACCGACATGAAAGCCACGCCGCTCCTGCGCGCCTGGCTGCAGCGCCTGCGCGCCGCCGGCGTCGTCTTCCACGTGCGCCACCGCTGGTGCGGCTGGACACGTTCCAGCACCGGCAGTACGCGGCTTGATTACGCGACACCCGATGGCGAACAGCAGCGCGAGGCAGCGGCGGTCGTCCTGGCGCTCGGTGGTGGCAGTTGGCCGAAGCTCGGTTCGGACGGACGCTGGTGCGCGCTCCTCGAACGGGCGGGCATACCCGTGACGCCGCTGCGTCCGGCCA
This sequence comes from Candidatus Accumulibacter necessarius, assembly GCA_017302435.1. Lineage (GTDB taxonomy): Bacteria > Pseudomonadota > Gammaproteobacteria > Burkholderiales > Rhodocyclaceae > Accumulibacter > Accumulibacter necessarius. Next base: position 69,433 of record JAFLDL010000022.1, on the reverse strand, counting down.
ATTGCGGCTTCGACGTCGGCTGGAGCCAGTACCTCAGCGAACGCTTCGCCGGCGCGCCAATCAAGCCTGTGGTCGCCACTTTCGTTGACTCGACTGGGGCCCTGCATCGTCGCCAGGGTGAATTCGTGCTGACGGCAAGCGGGCTGGAAGGTAGCCTGATTTACGCCCTGTCCGCCGTCTTGCGCGACGAGATCGCCAGTCGTGGATCGGCAACCCTGCACCTCGACCTGCTACCCGGGCACGACCTCGCCCGTGTCGTCAGCGAGCTGGCACGGCCACGCGGGGCGCGCTCGCTGAGCAGCCACCTGCAAAGCCGCCTGCAACTCAAGGGTGCCAAGGTCGCCTTGCTGCACGAATGCGTCGCGGCAAGCGACTTCGCCCACCCCGAGTCCCTTGGCGCGGCCATCAAGTCCTTGCCCGTTCGCCTGATCGCACCGCGACCGCTGGACGAGGCGATCAGCAGCGCCGGCGGCGTGTGCTTCGAAGCGCTGGACGAACGACTGATGCTGCGGCATCTCCCGGGCGTGTTCTGCGCCGGCGAAATGCTCGACTGGGAAGCGCCGACCGGCGGCTATCTCCTCAGCGCGTGTCTTGCCAGCGGCCGCGCGGCCGGCCTTGGCGTACTGGCGTGGCTCAACGATCAATACAGAAGCGCTGACACCCCGACCGATTCATCTCACGAGAGGCAGTCATGATTGCGCCAGACAACCGTCTCAGCAGAGCCACCGCATATGAGTACGTCTCCTGCTGCCTGGCCCTGCTGGGAATGCTGATGATCCTCAAGGTCCACCTGTTGCCGGCATTGATTGCCGGTCTGCTGGTGTACGAACTGGTGCACGTGCTGGCGCCGTTCTTCGCCCGACACCTGTCGAGTGCGCGCGCCCGGGGGCTGGCTGTGGGCCTGGTGGTACTACTGGTACTCGGCGCGGTAAGCGGGGCAGTGCTCGGGCTCATTGCCTTCATGAATAGCGAGGGAGGCAGTTTCGCTGCGCTGCTGGCGAAGATGGCTGAAATCATCGAAACCTCGCGCTCGACGCTGCCCGCATGGCTGGCCGACCTGCTGCCGCGAGACGGCAAAGCGATGCGTGAATCTGCCAGCCAATGGCTGCGAGAACACTCGGCCGAACTGCAGATGATCGGCAAGGAAACCGGCCACATACTCGCGCACGTGCTCATCGGCATGGTCATCGGTGGCATGGTCTCGCTGCGCGAGGCCAACCCCGACGAAAGCACCGGGCCGCTGGCGCTCGCTCTGGCCGACAGGATCTCGCGCCTTGGCGATGCCTTCCGCCGGATCGTGTTCGCCCAGGTAAGGATTTCGGCACTGAACACCCTGTTCAGTGCGCTCTATCTGGCCATCCTCCTGCCGCTGTTTGGCATTCACCTACCGCTGACCAAGACGATGATCGTCGTCACTTTCATCGCCGGCCTGCTGCCGGTAGTTGGCAACCTGATTTCCAACACGGTGATCTTCGTCGTCAGCCTGGCACACTCGCCAATGGTGGCCATCTCCTCGCTGACTTTCCTGATCTTGATTCACAAGCTCGAGTACTTCCTCAACGCACGCATCGTTGGCGCCCAGATCAGAGCCAAGGCCTGGGAGCTGCTGACCGCAATGCTGTTCATGGAGAGCACCTTCGGTCTTGCCGGACTGGTCGCCGCACCGATCTGCTATGCCTGGCTGAAGGATGAGCTTGCCAGCCGGCAACTGATCTGAAATCCCGGGCCGCACGGGCACAAGCTGACCGGCAACCGCCGGCGTCACCGTCGTAGCCCGCGTCAGCCGCGAGCGCGCTTGTCGAGAGCCTCCTCGATCACGGACGCCCAGGCGACAGCATCGCCGCGAGAAGAGCGTGCCTGGCGTATCAGAGCCAGATTGCGCGCCGTCGTTTCCGGCTCCCAGTTCTCACGAACCGCTGCCAGTGCGTTGGCAGCGGCCTCGGTGGCCGCCGACTCGTCCTTTTGCAGAACAGCCAGCTCGAGCAGCGTCGCGTGGTCCCAGTAATCGGGCGTACCCCTGGCCAGGCGACGCTTGACCGCGTAACTGACGACCGGCAGCAGTTCGAGCCGCCGCGGGTCGGGCGGGTTCTTCAGTTCCATCAGCGTCACCGCATTGATCCCCGGATAGGCGTCGCGCCAATCGGCCTCGAAACCCTGCAGGTAAGCCTCGATCGCCTTGCCAATCCAGCCGGCAGCGCCAAGCAGATCGTTGGCAGTGCGCGCTTCGTCCCAGCGATCCTTGTAAACGCGGCCAAGCAGACCATTGGTCTCGCTGCTCGGCCCGCGCTCCCTGATCAGCTCGCGCAGCAGTTGCTCAGCCTCGTCGCGACGTTTCAGACGGTTGAGGGCGAAGCCAAGTTGCTCCCGGACCATCACGCTGCGTGCCAGGGGCGCCGGCATCTGCAAGGCAAGATCAATCATTGCCTGCCAGTCGCTGAGTGCGCGATAGGAGAGAAACAGGTCGATGAGCACCCCGGATTCGAGATCCCCGATGTCGCCCAGGGTGCTCGCCACCTCGGCCAGCGCGTCACGACCAACGCGGCGGGCAGCCGCCAGGCGGTTGCGTGCCGCGATCGCATAATGGGCTCGATCACGGAAGACATCGGTCTTCAGCCGGGCAATGTCTGGCGGCGTGTAGCCATCGACCAGCTGGAAGACCGGGCTGTCCAGGTTCGCCTCCCCCTGCGTTCGCCGGGCCGCATCGAGCAGCTTGCGCAGGCCCTCGACGGCGATCGGCACGGCGGTCGGCCGGCCATCCGCGCCAAGCTGATACGGCAGCGCGCGCAGGAGCGCGACATCGAAGGGCATCGGGCCGGCGCAGAGCAGCACCGTGGTTGCCGGGCGAACACCATGCCGCAGGCCGAGTTCGTAGAAGACGTTGGCATTGGCACCGGTCAGATCGGCGACCGCGAAATCGCACAGGATCAGCCGCTCGAACATCGGCTTGTGGATCACACCACCGGTGACCTCCTCGTCGGCGCGCAGCGCCTCCATGCCCGCCGCTGCAATGGCCGGAGCAATCAGCTCCTGATAGACCGCGTCGAAGTCGATGGTGGCCCCCGAGGCAATGGTCTTCCTGCCGAAAGGCATCAATACGAAACACAAGGGTTGCATCAATCTTCTCCTCGACGACAGACGCCTTGCTTGGGAAGGCGCATTGACTGGGTCAGCCCGGCTGGCTGGCACTCACCGGACACCGCCGGTAAAAACCACCGCGCCGCTGCACGAGTATCGCTGGCCTTGAAAACCGAAGTCAAGCGGGCATTCTTCCTTGAGGGACTTCTACTTGCAACTGTGTTGCAAGTAGAAGTCCCCTGTGCTTAAATTGGCCGCCATGAAGACCGCCGCCACTATCGACCAGCCTGCCAATCCGGACATCATCTCCCTGCAGGTTGGCTGCACTGACGCACCCGTCCTGCCGGCGCGGTAAGGACGCGCGAATGCCGTTCGCCCGCGCAGCCTTCCTGGCAGTCCTGCTGCTGTTTGCCCAGTCGGCTGCGCTTCTCCATTCACTCGAACACCTGCAGCCTGCCGCCGATGAAGGGGGCGAACCGGTGTGCACCCTCTGCCTCGCCGTGCACGCGCTGGATGCACCCCTGCCCGCGCTTGCCAGGGCGTTGCCCGAGCCGTTTTCCCCTCTCGCGTCGCCGGCCGGGACAAGCCATGGCCGTTGTTCGCCGCAGAACCCGCGCGAATGCGCCCGCGCTCCTCCCGCCGCCTGACCGCCTGCCCCGAACAGTCCATCGCCCAGCCCCCGCCGGGTGAAGTGCAGTGCTCACTGGAGGAATCGTCATGCGTACCACACTTACCGCCGCCCTGGCTGCGGTGCTCTGCTTTGCCCCGTCGGCGGATGCTGCCAACGACGCCGCTCTGGCCGAGATCCGTGCCCAGGTCAAACAAATGAAGGAAAGCTACGAACAACGCATCGCAGCGCTCGAAAGCCGCCTTGCCGACGCCGAAAAGACCGCAGCAAAGGCCGAAGCCACCGCCGTGCAGGTGGCAACAGCACCGCCACCGGCTGCGCCAGCCGCCGCGATGAGTGCTTTCAACCCCGAGATATCGGTGATCCTGCAGGGCCAGTACAAGAACATGAAGGACATCCCGGAACGTGGAATCACCGGCTTCTGGCCGGCCAACGGGCACAGCCATGGCGATGACCACAGCGCCGAGCAGAGAGGATTCTCGATCGATCATAGCGAACTGGTGTTCACCGCCGGCATCGACCCCTACTGGCGCGGCAATCTGACGCTGGGTATTCAGGACAACGAAGTCGAGGTCGAAGAGGCCTGGTTCCAGTCGCTGGCAATCGGTCACGGCCTGGGCCTCAAGGGCGGTCGTTTCCGTTCGGGGATCGGCTACCTCAACGACAAACATCCGCACGCCTGGGATTTCGCCGATGCACCCCTGATGTATCAGGTGCTGTTTGGCAGCCATGCCAGCTACACCCAGGATGGCGCTCAGCTGAAATGGGTGGCACCAAGCAAGCTCTTCGTCGAGATCGGTCTTGAGGCTGGCCGCGGCTCCACTTACCCCGGAACGGACGAAAACGCGAACGGCGCCAACGCCGGCGCGGCCTACGTCAAGTTCGGCGGCGATGTCGGGGTGGCCAACAGCTGGCTCGCCGGCCTGTCGTATCTGCAGACCTCGGCGAAGGACCGCGAAGCGGAATTCGAGGACGTCAACGGCCTCGCGGCACAGGGCCTGTTCGATGGCACGACGAAGACCTGGATTGCCGACTTCGTCTGGAAGTGGGCGCCTGACGGCAACCCGAGCGATCGCAACTTCAAGCTGCAGGGCGAGTACTTCCGGCGAACGGAGAAGGGCGAGCTCGACTGCCTGGATGAAGAGGGCGTCGGCAACGCCTGCGATCCGGCGATGAGCGGCGCCACGGTCCTCAGCAACTATGACACGCGCCAGTCCGGATGGTATCTGCAGGGCGTCTATCAGTTCACGCCCAACTGGCGTGCCGGTCTGCGTTATGACCGGCTCGATTCCGGCAGGCGCGATTTCGGCGTCAACGCGAACAACCTGCTGGTCGCCGATTATCGCCCGCAGCGCGCTACGGTGATGGCCGACTACAGCTGGAGCGAGTTCGCACGCATGCGCCTGCAGTATGCGCAGGACCGGTCGATGCAGGGGGTGACCGACAACCAGGTGACCCTGCAATACATCATGAGCATGGGCAGCCATGGCGCCCACAAGTTCTAGGACCAGCGGCGCCGGTCGGCTGGCTCTTGCCGCCCAGCGCCACATTCGCCGCCAAGGAGTTATCGTGACACGTTTCTTTTCCCTCTTGATCCTGCTCGCAGTCTCGCTGCCGGCGCATGCCGCCTTCAACATCTTCGCCACTGTCCCGGAATGGGGAGCGCTGGCGCAGGAAGTCGGCGGCGACAAGGTCAGTGTTTACACAGCCACGCACGGCCTGCAGGATCCCCACCGAATCGAGGCCAAACCCTCGCTGATCGCCCGCGCGCGCACAGCGCAGCTGGTGGTGGCGACCGGCGCCGATCTCGAGATCGGCTGGTTACCGTTGGTCGTTCGCGAGTCGGGCAACGCCGCCATCCAGTTCGGCCGACCCGGCTACTTCGAAGCCGCACGTTTCGTCAGCATGCTGGAAATCCCCCCGGTGCTCGACCGGACTCTCGGCGACGTGCATGCCGCAGGCAACCCGCATATCCAGACCGATCCGCGCAATCTGCTCAAGGTCGGCGAGGCGTTGGCCCGACGCATGGTCGAGCTCGACCCGGCCAATGCCACCGCCTACGTCGCCAACTACCAGGCATTCGCCGAACGCCTGCGAACCGCGCTGGTCCGCTGGGAGAAACAAGCTGCGCCGCTGCGCGGCGTACCGGTGCTGGTTCAGCACAAGGCCTTTCCCTATTTGCAGAACTGGCTCGGCCTGAAGGAAACCGGCACGCTCGAACCAAAACCCGGGCTTGAACCGACCAGCTCGTGGCTGGCCGGGATCGTCGCCCAGCAGACCGCTCAGCCAGCCAGAATGGTCCTCCGCGCCGCCTACCAACATGCCGCGCCCTCACTCTGGATCGCCGAGCGAACGGGAATTCCGGTCGTCGTACTGCCGTTCACCATCGGCGGCACGCCCGAGGCGACCAACCTCTTCTCGCTCTACGACGACACCATCAACCGCCTCCTCAGGGCGCTGTAGCGTGCCGAAGCCACTGCTCGACATCGACGCGCTGACCGCCGGCTACACCCGGCCGGTGGTTGGCCCGCTCTCGTTTCGCCTCGCCCGCAGCGAGATCCTCGGCGTCGTCGGGCCCAATGCCTGCGGCAAGTCGACGCTGCTGGCTGCCCTGACCGGATCGGCAAGGATCTTCTCGGGCCAGATCGGCAAGGCGGCCGGCTTGCAGATCTCGCTGCAGCAGCAACAGCCGCCGGCGATCGATGGTCTCCCGATCAATGCCACCGACCTGCTGGCACTGACCGGCGCCAGTCCGGAGGAGCTGCCACCCTGGCTCTCGACACAGCTCGGCAAACGGCTCGACAGGCTCTCCGGAGGACAGCTCCAGTTTCTCTACCTCTGGTCCTGCCTGCTCGCAGCGGCTGACGTCGTCCTGCTCGACGAGCCGACCAACAACCTCGACCCCGAAGGCACGATCTTTCTCGAGCGGGTGCTGCAGCGGCGCGCCGACGCCGGCTGCGGCTTGCTCGTGGTCAGCCACGACCAACGCTTCATCAATGCCGTCTGCCACCGGAAGATCAGCCTCGGATGAACCCTGCCCTGCTACTCGACCCGCTCTTTGCCGGGCCTTTCCTGACCGGCTTGATGTTCGCCATGCTGCTGCCACTGCTCGGCTGCTACCTTCGCCTGCGCGGCGAGTGGCTGGCCGCCCTGGCCTTTGCCCAGACGGCGGCTGCCGGCTCGCTGCTGGCGATGCTCGCCGGCCTGCCGATGGTGTTCGGCGGGCTGGCTGCCGCCGGCCTGGCCGGCAGTCTCAAACACGCCTTCGATGGCTCGTCGCACACCACGCAGGGGGCCGCCTATGGCTTGCTGCTCCTGCTTGGCTGGGCAGCCTCGGTGCTCATGGTGAGCAATCTGCCGCTGGCGGAACGTATCGGGCAAGCCCTCTTCGACGGCCAGCTCTACTTCACCGACCAGTCCCACCTGATCTCGGCCGCCGCCCTTGCGCTCGCTTCCCTGTTCGTCATGCGACTGCTCTCGCAACGCCTGTTGCTGGCGCATTTCTTTCCCGACTTCCTGCGCGCACGCGGGCTGTCCGGGAGACGCGCGCAACTCGTCTTCGATCTGCTGGTCGCCGGCGCGCTGGCGCTGGCGACCATGAGCCTGGGCGTAATGGGTGCCTTCGCGCTGATCTTCGTGCCACCGCTGGTGGCCTTTGCCTGGGGTGGTGGCTGGCGTCAATGCCTGCTCCTTGCGACGGCGACCGGCGTCGCGATCTACGTCCTCGCATTCGCCCTGGCGCTCTCGCTCGACCAGCCTTTCAGTCCCCTGTGCGGCCTCCTGCTGGTTGCTTTTGCGGTGCTCAGTGGCGTGCTGCGGCGACTCTCGGCAGGTCGCTGACCTGCCCAGCCAGCAGGCGCAGCGCAGTCGGCGACGGCACGTGGCCAACTCCTTAGTCGTTGCCAATGCGCAGCACCTTGCGCCGATAAGCCCTCGCCGCCCGGTGCGCGATGGCCAGCAGGTCCACCGCATCGTCATAGGTCTTGAGTTCCATGCCGCGCAGCATGAAGGGCTGCTGCTGGTAGGGTTTGCGCGCCACCAGCGTGCAATCGACCGCCGCACCGCAAGCAGCGCCGGCCTCGATACAGGTGTTCAGATTGTTGCCGCTGACGTCGGCCAGCACCCACACCGCGTCGCGAATCAGGCTGATGATCGAGCTGTGCACGCTATCGCCGCCGACCTGCTCGCCGACCACGCAGCGCAGACCACTGCAGCGCTGGATCACCCGGCGCAGCAGGTGGTTGCGCGCGCGAGAGGCCTCGTCGAAATCGGTGGCCAGGAACACATGGCCGGCGCGTGGCCGGCTGCGGCAGCGCTCAAGGAACTCCTCCACCCCCTCGGCGAGGTCGGCGGCCAAAGCGGGATGTGCATTGACGCCGTCGGCGCCGGCCCGCAGGCGCACCGGCAGGTCGGCCGGGAGGTCAGCGCCGTCCTCGGCCACCACCAGCAGGGGCAGCCCGAGTTGCCCTGCCGTGCGGGCCTCGCGAATGAAGTACTTCAGCCGGTCGTTGTCGGCACTGCGCGGCCGGTTCGGAATGATGCAGACGACGCCGCCGCAACTGCGCATGATCGAGCGAATACGGTCGCCGCTGAAGCTCGGCCATTCGGGCGAGTCGCCAATCAGGCGCAGGTCGGGCGCCGCCAGGCGGGCCAGCACCTGGTCGGCCAGGGTCTGCTCGCGGCCGACCTGCCAGCTGCGACTGACATACACATCCAGCGGCCGCACCGCATCCAGGTCGGTGTCGTCACCGGCCATCGCATCCAGAACCTCGGCCCAGGCAGCCACGTCGTCCAGTCGACCGACCAGGTCGACCCATTTCGTAGACTCCAGAAAACGGGGCAGCTCACAGTCCTCGAGGCGCAGCGGGATGACCCGGAAGTCACGCGTCGCCTTGCGGTTACGTTCCACCGATGCCAGGTTCCATTCATCCTCGACCCAACCCGATTCGACCGAAGCGCGGGACATCACCACCAGCGCCGAGCGGCACTGGGCGATCGCCTGGCCGAGTTCGCTGGCAATCTTCGTACCGGCACCCAGATGCGTCGCGTCGTACCAGACCTTAAGCCCGGCGCGCTCCAGCCACGCGTGTATGCGGTCCACCACCGCCTTGTCGGCGTGGGCGTGACTCAGGAAAGTGTCGAAGGGACGTTCACGCAGCGGGATATCAGCCATGGAATCACCAAGCACAACAATTGCAGAACGGGGACTGCCGATGGACAGGCCAACGGCAGCATGGCAACGCCTGACCGGCCATCAGTCACGCCAGGTCAGGGCCGCTCAGCGCCGGCGCGAACCGCCACCGAGGATGGACCCCAGCACACCACGAATGATCTCGCGGCCGACCTGCGAGCCGATGGCCCGCGCAGCACTCTTGGCGGCCGTCTCGATCACCGAATCGCCGCCCCGTGTCCGGCCGCCAGCGGCGCCGCCGCCGAAGAGGTCGCCGAGACCGCCCAGCCAGCCGCCACCGGCAGCCGCCGGCGCCGGCTCGCCGGCAGTCGGCTGCGTCCCGCCATTCGCCTGGGCAGCGCTGCTGCCCTTCAGCTTCTCGTAGGCCGACTCGCGATCGACCGCCTTCTCGTAATGGCCGTAGATCGCCGAACTCCGGATCACTGCCTGCCGCTCTTCGGCAGTCTGCGGACCGATACGCGACGCCGGCGGCAGGATGAAGGCGCGCTCGACGACGTTGGGCCGGCCCTTCTCGTCGAGAAAGGAAACCAGCGCCTCGCCGACGCCGAGTTCGGTGATCGCCGTCTCGGCATCGAAGCGCGGATTCGCCCGCAAGGTCTGGGCAGCCGCTTTCACCGCCTTCTGGTCACGTGGCGTGAACGCCCGCAGCGCATGCTGGACCCGGTTGCCGAGCTGACCGAGAACGGTATCGGGGATGTCGAGCGGATTCTGCGTCACGAAGTAAATGCCGACCCCCTTCGAACGGATCAGGCGCACCACCTGTTCGATCTTCTCCAGGAGCGCCGCCGGCGCTTCGTTGAACAGCAGGTGCGCCTCGTCAAAGAAGAACACCAGCTTGGGTTTGTCAAGATCGCCAACTTCCGGCAGTTGCTCGAACAACTCGGACAGCAGCCAGAGCAGGAAGGTCGAGTACAGGCGTGGCGAGGCCATCAGCTTGTCGCCGGCGAGAATGTTGACCACGCCCTTGCCATCGTCGGTCTGCATCAGGTCGGCAATGTCCAGCATCGGCTCGCCGAAGAAGACTTCGCCCCCCTGCTCGCCCAGGTTCAGCAACCCGCGCTGGATGGCACCGACCGAGGCGGCCGAGACATTGCCGTACTCCGTCGTGAAGCTCTTCGCGTTCTCGCCGACGTATTGAATCATTGCCCGCAGATCCTTCAGATCCAGCAGCAGCAGGCCGTTGTCGTCGGCGATCCTGAACACCAGCTGCAGCACACCCGCCTGCGTGTCGTTGAGATTCAGCAGCCGCGCCAGCAACACCGGCCCCATGTCCGAAATCGTCGCGCGCACCGGATGCCCCTGCGCGCCGAAAACATCCCAGAAAGCGACCGGACATTTCGCCGGCGCGTAATCCGTGACGCCGAGCATATCAAGGCGCGACTGCATCTTCGGGCTCAGGCTGCCCGGCGCAGCGAGACCCGAAAGATCCCCTTTCACGTCGGCCATGAACACCGGCACGCCAATCGCGGAAAACCGCTCGGCCAGCAGCTGCAGGGTGATCGTCTTGCCGGTGCCGGTGGCACCGGTGATCAGGCCGTGCCGGTTGGCGAGCGCCGGCAGCAGCGCCAGTTCGGTCTCTTCGTGTTTGGCGATGACAAGGGGTGTGACCATGATCGACTCCGGAAAGTGATGACAGCAAGGGGCGGCAGAACGGGAAGTGCTAAAATGCCGTGCTTGATTATCAACCATTTGCGGCCGGTTTTGTTGCCTCGGGCGACAGCCGTAGCAGACGAGCAATCACAAGAGGGCAGCATGGCAGGACACTCGAAATGGGCCAATATCCAGCACCGCAAGGGTCGCCAGGATGAGAAGCGCAGCGCATCCTTTTCCAAGATCGCCAAGGAAATCACCGTATCGGCCAAGATGGGCGGCGGCGACCCGTCGTTCAACCCGCGTCTGCGGCTGGCGATCGACAAGGGCAAGGGCGTCAACATGCCCAGGGACAAGATCGACAACGCGATCAAGAAGGGCACCGGCGAGATCGAAGGCGTCGAGTACGTCGAGATCCGCTACGAAGGCTACGGCATCGGCGGCGCCGCCGTGATCGTCGACTGTCTGACCGACAACAAGACGCGTACCGTCGCCGACGTCCGCCATGCCTTCAACAAGTACGGCGGCAACCTCGGCACCGATGGCTGTGTCGCCTTCCAGTTCAGGCATTGCGGGCAGCTGCTGTTTGCCCCCGGGACTGACGAGGCCGCGCTGATGGATGCGGCGATCGAAGCCGGAGCCGACGACGTCTTGAGCAACGATGATGGCTCGGTCGAAGTGATGACCGCGCCGAATGACTACATGGCGGTCAAGGATGCCCTCGAAGCCGCCGGCTTCAAGGCCGAGTATGGTGGCGTGACGATGAAACCGGAAAACGAAACGCAACTCGGCGGTGACGAAGCAGTGCGCATGCAGAAGCTGATCGACGTCCTCGAAAGCCTCGACGACGTGCAGGAGGTCTACACCAGCGTCGTCATGGACGAGTGAACAGCGGCGGGGGGATGGAAGAGCTCGAGCGCCAACAACCGAGGGCCCGGACAAATCGAGTCCGGGCGCTGACCATTGACGGGGTCGCGTCACGTTGCCGTGCGCTATAGCCCATACCTGATCACATCGGTCTCATCAGCGCACTGATAGTCGGTCACGCACTTTGTCAGGGAGCAGACGCTTGCCGTCCTGATCGCCACCTGCTTACGCTGTTGGCACAGTCTTTCGGCCCTCGTACGAACGTCCGCAATGGCCTTTTCGGAATTCGGGTGATCGAAGGTCAGGTAGTTTGTGTCGGCACCATAGCCCACAAGCATGGTATCGGCGCAGCCGGAGAGCAGGAGAGTAAGGAGCAGGGCGCGGTTGATCATCAAGGTGGCGATAGAGAATGGGGAATCGACCCGGGTGCGCCAAGTATCGCCGGCCACGGCAGCCGTCGTCAATTCTGGACTGCAGGGCCTGTGCGGCGGCCAGCGAAAAGGATACGCCGCTGCACGGCAAGCAAGCAGGTACGGATCAAAGGGGAGCCCAGCAGATGACCTTTTTTGTCGATCAACCTGCAGCCCGGCACGTGGCCAGAGGCAAATCACCTCGCCGGCGACCCCCCGGCCCCGGGAGCCAGAGTTGATTTCCCGGCTTGCGCCGGGCGTTTGTCTCGGTTTCGCATGCGTCTTGCTGGCCGGATGCGGCGGCTTTCCGACCGGCCCAGAGGAAGGCGCCATTGCGGTTCCGTCGCCAAACCACAATGCCCGTCGGCCCAATTTCGTGATCATCCACGACACCACCAACGACAGCGTCGAGCCTGCCCTCAGGACACTCACCGACCCGGCCCGCAAAGTCAGCTCGCATTACCTGATCGGGCGCGACGGCACCCTTTACCAGCTGGTCGACGAAGAAAGGCGCGCCTGGCACGCCGGGGCCTCCTGGTGGGGAGGAAACACCGATCTGAACTCAGCGTCAATCGGCATCGAGCTCGACAATACGGGTGCCGAACCCTACCCGGAAGCACAGATCGTGCGTCTCCTTGAGCTGTTGAAGGGCTTGAAGGAACGTTACCGGATTCCGACGGGCAATTTCCTCGGGCACGGCGATGTGGCCCCCGGCCGAAAAGTCGATCCGAGTCGTTATTTCCCCTGGCAACGTCTGGCAAGCGCGGGCTTTGGCTTGTGGTGCGACGAGCCCCCACTGACACCGATCCCGGATGTTTCCGACCCCCTGGTTGCACTCCAGGCCATCGGTTACGACCTCACCAACCCGGCAGCCGCCATGGCCGCGTTCCGGCGGCATTACCTCGGCATCGACGCGGAGGGAGCAGCGAGCGAAGCAGAGCGCCGCCTCCTACAATGCCTGGTAATCGCGAAGCGCAATTCGGGGACAGTATAGTTAACTCCACCGCAGCACCGATCAGAACGCGCTACTCGCCGGTCTCCGATCTCGGCTTTGGACCGCGTTTCTGCGGCCGCAGCCTGCGCTCGAGCCGCGCTTCCAGTTCTCCGACGAAGGCCTCTTCGCCCAACGGCCGCCCGGTCCGGGTGTGAGCATGGATTTTTTCGGCCAGAGACTGATCCGTCGCTTCGCTCAGGTACTCTGGCCAGTTCGCAACCATAGCCAGCATCGGCGCAACCCTTGCCAGCCCGTCGTCCTCACCCCGCAAGTGTGCGCGGGCACTGGACCACGGCCAGTCTTCGGCGTGCGCGCACAGCCCGGCACGAACCGGGTTGTTCTCGACATACCGAACGGCAGCCAGCAAATGCGTTTCATCCAGCAGGAATGAGTGGAAGCGCTCCTGCCAAAGGTGGCCCCGCCATCCTTCGCGGACGTTGATCCGAAGCGTAAAGCGCCGGTGCGCCTCACTGACCGCACTTCGCAGCCCATCGGAATGCTGCGGCACCATGATCAGGTGGACATGGTTCGGCATCAGGCAGTAAGCCCAGACCTCCGTCCCGGTACGCGCGCACGAAGCTGACATCAGGCGCAAGTACTCGCGATAATCGTCCTCGGAGAAAAAAGTCTGCTGGCACCGGTTACCCCGCTGTGTCACGTGATGCGGACAGCCCGATGCCACCACCCTCGCAATTCTCGCCACCGTCGTCCTCCTGGCCGTCTGTGTGATCCCGTGGAGTTAACTATACTGTCCCCTTTTTTAACAAACAAGTGGTTCTTGGCCTTAATTTGGTGACCTTAATTGGGTGACAGTATACTCAATAGAAAGCTCGGACAGCCCAGCAGCCGCCCTCTACCCCTCCAGCCGCACCTCCGCAACAACAACCCGCGGGGTAGTCGATCACACCGCCCGCTCGCACAATGGGCTGGGGTGGCTTGAAGCATACGCTGTAGGAGCCCGATTCATTGGGCGATTTGAACTCGCGGGACGATTGCCTTGCTGTCCCTCGTTTCACGGGGTCCGGCTCGTGGATCGGCAAGCTTGCCAACCGAATTGATCGTCAGGCGCGGCTCCTCCCTGTCACCTGGACCGTGAGCAAAAATCCACCGACTGTCGGCCAAAAGAACCCAGATATAAATATACTGTCCCCGAATTACCGACCGGCCACAGGAACATGCCTGGCCAAGTCCATGCTGTCATGAAGCAATCGGAGGACATCGATGCTTCGACCTTCCGCTTCCTTGAAAACCACAAAATGGCGACCTTTTCTGCCTTGCCGAGCCACATGCAAGGTGCGGATGCCTGATCCAATATCGTCCCGCGCTTGGGCCCCCAGAATTTCTGGCCCATCATGCAAGGCCTCAATCGCCAGCGTCACAGTCTCGGCGTAGTACTCTGCCTGGCGAGCGCCGAAGTTCTCAGCAGTCCATGCGGCGATGTCGAGAAAATCCAGTTCGGCTCGCTCTGCCAACCGAATCTGCCAGACAAAGCTCATGCAGCAGCGATCGCTTTGTCGGTGATGAATTTGAGTTGGCCCCGCAGCGATTCTTTGGCTTCAAAGGTCTTGAATCGGCCAGCCTCAATGTCTGCAATCCCCATTTGCACAGCAGACCGAAGGGCCTCAAGACGGCAAGCATCTTCGGCCTCGCGTTGCTCAACGAGACGAAGACCCTCACGCAGAACTTCACTGGCGTTTTGGTAACGACCGCTGGTGACCAACTGCTCGACCAGCGAGGCTTGGTGCTCGGTGAGCACAACATTGCGCGTAGGCATGCCAACCTCCATCTCATGTCTATTGGCATATTATGCCAACCCTGACGGCTTGAGTCAATCGCTGGCAGCCGTAAAGACCACGTTGCGAACCACCAGCATCATGTCGCTTGGCTTCTTGGGCTTGCAGCGCGTAAATCCGGGACATGACGACACTCCTGAAGAGACGCTGACATGCAAGAGAAGTTGATGACCCAGAAAGAACTGGCCAAGCGCTGGAGCGTTGCCGAGGCCACCTTGGAACGATGGCGGACCATCAGCCCTATTACGGTGACGCCCTAATACGGTGACAGTATATTCAATACCAATAGCGATGGCCCACTTCGACCGCCCAGCCGCTGCTGCGCCCCCCCGGAAACCACGCCCCACACCCTCCCGTGGGGTACTCCACACCCGGCTCGCGCACCAGCACCGGGTCAAAGCGGTCGCGATCATCCAGGATCACCGGCTCGACTTCGGCGGTGCGCGTAGCCGCGAGCAATGGTTTCTCGCGGTTACAGGAAAACGCCGCCACGATAGCTCGCGAGAGGACAGGGCAATTGCATGAATCTTGAGCCTCTTGCAAAACTCCCCCGGTGCGAGTTGCTGCGCCGCAGCATTCGCTCTCCGGGAGCGATTTTTGTTGCGAGCGAAGCCTGTCCGGCTGAGCGGCTAACCTGAGGGCATCGTTTTCGGAATCCGGTGCGAACCCCCTCCTGCACTCCTCGAATGCACCGCGTTCAGAGAGCGAAGGCTGGGGGTCATCGTCGTAATCGCATCAATTGGTCAGCGGACAGCGCGAGGAGGCCGAACATCAGGTGGGCCATCACCTTGGTGTGGCCCTTGACCCTGATGTTCCGGCCACCGAACTCATCCTTGAGGCGGGCGTTGCTCCGCTCGGCGGCGCTCCGCTCGTTGTAGCGGATCGCTTCGGCCGGGGAGAATTCGATCTTCTCACCGCGTCGCGGGTTGTGGTCGATCAGGGGAACGTGCCCGAGGCTCTTGCTGTGCGCGCGCAACTCGGTGCTGCAATAGGCCGCATCCATGAGGTCATAGAGGTTGGTGACGCGCTCGGCGCTGATCAACGACAGGGGAATGGCGGCGAGGCTGTCATGCATCGAAGCACTGGAAAGGAGCGCTGAGATGGGGACACCACAGTCGGCGGTGTCGAGATGCAGCTTGTAGCCGGTCCAACTGTTCTTGTAGCCCTGCGCATTACACTTCGTGCCGCGATCACACGCGGTGGGAATCTCGTGGAGCATTTGCGCCAAGGTTTGCCCGCGCTGGCGCTCGATCGGGGAGGCCTTCGCCGCCGGACGCGCTTCGCCCCGCCGCGGGCGGCCCCGCTTTCTCGCCAGCGCCGGCGGTGCCAGCGTGCTTGTCGGCGCGGCAGGGCTCTCTTCGGTCGCCAACAGCGTGGGCTGGGTCGTGGCGGCTCCTTTCTCTGCGGCTTTGCCGTTGCGCGCGGGGCGTTCGCGGGCCTCGATGGCCGTCCCGTCGCGGTTGAGATGCCCGATCAGTTGATCTCCCAGATGTTCCTTGATCAGGGATTCATGGACTCGTTGGCCCAGGCTCCCTCCGGCAAACTCGTCGAAGGCGCGCGAGAAGGTGGCCTCGGAAGGCAGCGCCTTGTGTAGCGGGAAACCACAGATGCGGCGCAGCGCACGGTCGATCATCAGGCGCTCAATCAGCCCCACGGTCGTCGTCATCCCCAGTACCGCTTTGGCGACAAAGGCGTTCGCCAGCCACGCCCGCTCAAACGGCGGACGGCCGACACCACACCACGACACCGCCGTGAACTCCTCGATCCGCACCCACTCGAGAATGTGGATCACCCGTTCCAGCTTCGGCGTCATCGCGCCCCAGCGCGCCTCAAGTTCCGGGATCAGTTCGTGCTGCACCACATTCCAGCGATCCATCGTCCGGCAAGCTATGCTATCGTTCGTCATGGCAGGCGTGATCAGGGTTTCCACTCTCCAATCATGCCAGAAGTGGCCGCCAGCCACCCCCATTGCCAACCCCTTGCACGGAAAAATTCGGCTGGATAGCGAGTTTTGCAAGAGGCTCTCTTATACAAGACCGAGCAGTTCCGCGCGGAAGGTATCGGAGGTGGCGGCGATGAGGCGCTGAACCTTGAGGCCGCCCTTGCGCTTGACCTGGGAGAGGCGGATGAGATTCAAGACGAATTGGCGCACGACGGCGAGGTTGTGAGCGGCATGATCGATACGGGCCCGCATCTGGTCGTCGCCAAAGACCACGTCCATGCACCAGTGCAGACTGTTCTCGACACGCCAGTGCTGGCGGACGCTCTGATTCATGCGCTGAGCGTCAGGTGGCAAGCTACTGAGATACACGCGCCGTTCAGTCGAAGTCGCTTTTCCTCTGATCGTCCGTTCGGTGGTGATCACCACAAACGATTTCAGGTCTGGCCAGCGCTCAGGGGCGTGCAGACAGTCCAGCTGGTTGAAGACGTAGCAGCGACGCACTTCGATCCGGCCATGATCCTTCTCGACGACTTCGTGGAACTGGTGGGGCGTCTTGGCTGGTGCCGCCTCGAAGGCGATGAAGAAGTCGTCGATCGATTCGGCCAGCCTGGGCTGATTGTCCTTGACGGCCAGGAGGTAGTCCGCGCCGCGGTCCCGAATGGCCTGCGCAATGTTCGGCTGCGTGCCCATCGCATCGATGGTGACGATGCTGCCTTGCAGTGCCAAGGTCGCCAGCAGTTCCGGGATGGCGGTCTTCTCGTTCGACTTCTCGGCGGTCGCGCGCTGCCCCAGCACCACACCCGCTTGGGCCGCAAAGGCGCTGACCAGGTGAAGGGGGGTGGCGCCCACCTTTCCCGACCGACGACTGGTCTTGCCGTCGATGGCCACCACGTCGCCGTTTGCCAGCACGGGCAACACCTGGCCCACCCAGCGCACGAAGGCCGCCCCGAATTCGTCGGGATCAATCGCCGCAAAGACCCGGCCAAAGGTGTCGTGCGAGGGGATGCCCTGTTCGAGTTTCAGATACTCCCGCAACCACTCCAGCTTCTCTTTCGCCCAAGCCTCGATTTCGACAAAGGTGTCGGCCCCTGACAGGACCGCACTGACTGCAACCACCAGCAACTCGATCAGGTCGTGCTCGACCTTCGTACTCTGCCTCGGATCGCGCACGCCCACCCAGACGTCAACCAACCGGAACTTGCTTTCTGCCCTCATGGAAAACCCCAAAAAGACAGAAAACTACACAAATCAGGGGGCTGTGAACAGCCCCTTTGTAACTCGTTGAGCGTAAACGATTATTTCGGAGGGTTCACGACGATGGCATTCATGCGATTGCCCTGCGCGAGAGGATGCCTGGCGCTCGGCGAAGATGAAATTAAGTATACTGTCGCCTTTTTCCCGCCCGCGGTAGCGAATACGGTGGACGGAATTCGGTGACAGTATACTCAATTGCAAGCCCGCAAGCCCGAACCGCCCAGCCCTTCGAGTTACATATACTGTCCCCGATTCACGCCCCATATCACGCTGTAGGAGCCCGATTAATCGGGCGATTTGAACTGACCGTGAGGTGGAAATCCTCCCGGCCACGTCGACCGCGAGCCACAATCCGCCGACTGTCGGCCAGAAGCACCCAGAGATACATATACTGTCCCCGAATTACGCGTCCCCGAATTACGCAGGCCGCGGACCAGGGCGGGGTCGAAGAGGTTGCGGCCGTCGAAGATCAGCGGCTCTTTGAGCAGCGCCCGCATCTGCTCGAAGTCCGGGCTCTTGAACGCGCGCCACTCGGTGACGATCAGCAGCGCATCGGCATCGCGCAGCGCGTCCGCCTGGTGGCTGGCGAAGCTCAGCCCCGGCAGGTCGCCGAACACCCGCCGCGCTTCGTCCATCGCCACCGGGTCGTACGCCCGGATCGCCGCGCCGCGGCGCAGCAGTTCGTGTACGATCACCCGACTCGGCGCTTCGCGCATGTCGTCGGTGTCCGGCTTGAAGGCCAGGCCCCAGAGGGCAAAGCTGCGCCCCTGCAGATTCTCCCCAAAACGGGCGACGACCTTGTCGACCAGCACCCGCTTCTGGCTATCGTTCGCCGTTTCGACCGCAGTCAGCACCCGCAGATCAACGCCCATATCGTGGCCGGTGCGGACCAGCGCCTTGACATCCTTGGGAAAGCACGATCCGCCGTAGCCGGTGCCGGCGTCGAGAAAGTGCGTGCCGATGCGCGGGTCGCTGCCGATGCCGTGGCGCACCAGCGAAGTGTCGCCTGACCTCATCCTAGCCTCGCCAAATTACGCTGTAGGAGCCCGATTCATCGGGCGATTTGAACTGACCGTGAGGTGGAAATCCTCCCGGCCACGTCGACCGCGAGCAACAATCCGCCGACTGTCGGCCAGAAGCACCCCGAGATAAATATACTGTCCCCGAATTACATGCCTCGTCGTCCGCCCCGATGATGATGCGGTCGGGGCGCATGAAGTCGTCGACCGCGGCGCCTTCCTTGAGAAACTCCGGGTTGCTGACGACGGCGAAGTCCACGCTGACGCCACGTTCCGCCAGCACCGCCTGCACCGCGGCGCGCACCCGGTCGGCGGTGCCGACCGGCACCGTGCTCTTGTCGACGATCACCTTGTAGTCGGTCATGTGCTGGCCGATGCTGCGCGCCGCGGCCAGCACGTACTGGAGATCGGCCGAACCGTCCTCGTCGGGCGGCGTGCCGACGCCGATGAACTGCAGCGTCCCGTGATGCACCGCGGCGGCAATGTCGATGGTGAATTGCAGCCGGCCATCGGCGGCATTGCGCTTGATCATCTCTTCCAGACCGGGCTCATGGATCGGGATGCCGCCGTTGTTGAGGATCTCGCTCTTGCGCTCGTCCACATCCAGACAGAGCGCGTGGTTGCCCATTTCCGACAGGCAAGCGCCGGTGACCAGACCAACCTGGCCGGTGACAATAACGGTGACTTTCCTCGGAGGAAAACTTTCCTTTCAGACCTGGTAGTAGTGGCGAGACCAATCGACCAAGCGCACTATGCCCGCAGACGGCGGTGTGCTCGGCGCGAAGTCGATCCATGGTTCAAGGGCGGCGGTGTCGGCGCACGTGGCCGCCACGTCGCCCGCCTCCATCGGCAGCATGCGCTTCGCAGCCTGGCGCCCAACCCGCTCATCGAGACAGCCGATGAAGTCCATCAGGGGCACCGGTTTACGGTGAAGAAGCGCAGGCCAGTGTTCGGCAAGCGACAGAGATGGCTGTAGGTGTGCGCCATCAGCTCGTTGACCTTCCTGGTCGCAGCTGACCAGGTGATCGACCTTGTCGCATTCGGCGAAGGGCATGCCGCTGTAGACGCATTCAGTGGCGATCAACAGCGTATCCGGCTAACGCAACGCCGGGGAAGTTGCGAGGGCTGGTGGGGCAGTTAACTATACTGTCCCCGTTTCCCTCAGCCTCAATCCAAAAGTCGAACGCGGCTTTCATGCCGCCTGTGAAGACCTGGCCCCCGCGCGCAAGTTCGTCGTCTATCCCGGCCAGGAACGCTATCGAATGGCCCACGACATCCAGGCCGTCTCACTGCTCGAACTGGCAACCCAAGTTGCCGAAGGCTGACTACAGCACCGGCAGGGCCACGCCGCTCCGATTACCGATACCCACCCTCATGGCGAGGAGGCGCAGCCGACGTGGCAATCCAGTGCCACCCGACGCGGTGGTCACAAGTTACAGGTCGCTCGCAGACATCGGACGCAGCTTCAAGGTGCTGACATCGGAGATCGAGATCGGGCCGGAGGCGAGCGGACCTCGCCGCAGTCACCAGCCTTCGTCGAACTCAGCTGCAGTTTGCTGCTCGTCCTCCACCGGGCCGAACACATCCGCCTGCCCGCGGTACGCCACCGCCCGCCGAACAACGCCATCGCTCGGCGCCGGCCGCTTGCCGGCGGGGGTGGACCGAACGCCACTGGAAAGCCGTCTCGACGCCCTACGCCCGGTTGAACTGCGGGCGGTTCGCCGCACGCCGCTGGAGGGACTCTTCGACCATCTGATCACCGACTCCCATTACATCGGCCCGCTGCAGGGGGTCGGTGAGCAGATCAAGCATCTGGCCTTTGGTGCCGGCCGACCGCTCGCTGCCTGGGCTTCACACCACTTCGAGTTATGGATACTGTCACCGTATTCCCACTGTCACCGTATTCCCAGAGTTATGGATACTGTCACGGTATTCCTTGAAATCACTTCATTCGGTGGCGAATAACAGCGTATCCCCCTGGCGCAAAGCGTAGGCCAGGTTGCGAGGGCTGGTGGTCAGTTGAGTGCACCGGCCCCGAGTTTTCTCTTGTTCAGAGTGGCGACGTCAGTCCTGACAGTGATAGGATGAAGCTTCAGCGAGTTGGCGGAGATCGCACATGACGGCGTTGAATAGCCCTCACGACCGCTTTTTCAAGGCGGTGTTCGGGCGGACCGAGGTAGCGGCGGAGTTCCTGGAACGTTATCTGCCGGCGGCAGCCGGACAGGCACTGGACTGGAAGACCTTGCGCACGGCCAAGGATTCGTTTCTCGATCCGGAACTTGCGCTGCATCCCGCGGACCTGCTGTACACCGTTGATCTCTGCAGCGGCGGAACCGGCTATGTACACGTGCTGTTCGAACACAAGAGCTACGTCGAGTCGCGAATCGGCCTGGACCTCCTGCGTTACCGCGTGCGGATCTGGGAACAATGGCTGAACGCCGGGAATTCCGGCCGCCTGCCCGTTGTCGTACCGGTCGTGGTCTATCACGGCACGGCGACCTGGCGCGTCAGCCGGCAATTCGCCGATGAGGTAGAAGACGCTCCGGCCCTGCGCGCCTATGTGCCGGCCTGTATCTATCACCTGATCGACTTGAGCGGATACCGGGACGACGAGCTGCAGGGTGCGGTCATGCTGCATACGGCGCTGCTGACCCTGAAGTACATCTTCCGGAACGAGTTGAGCGAGCGGCTGCCGGAAATTCTGGGACTGCTGCGGGACCTCGCGCAGAGCTCAATCGGGTTGGACTATGTCCGTACGCTTTTACGGTACCTGGCGCAGGCGGCGAGCATCGACCGCTTGAGCGGTGACGAGTTGCGCCAGGTAGTGACAGAAACTTTGAGTGGTGGAGGTGAACTGATGCTGACGATTGCCGAGCAATGGGAACAACAGGCGATGGAGAGAGGGATCGAAAAAGGGATCGAAAAAGGGATCGAAAGGGGAATTGAAAAGGGAATCGAGCAGGGAATCGAGCAAGGCGAAGCACG
This sequence comes from Candidatus Accumulibacter necessarius, assembly GCA_017302435.1. GTDB lineage: Bacteria > Pseudomonadota > Gammaproteobacteria > Burkholderiales > Rhodocyclaceae > Accumulibacter > Accumulibacter necessarius. The sequence goes on along the minus strand of JAFLDL010000022.1, from coordinate 47,685 downwards.
GCTGCTGAAGCAGTTGTTGACCTGGCGCTTCGGAGCCTTACCGCCCTGGGTTGAGAGCCAGCTCGCAGGCGCTGAACCGGAGCGCCTGGAGGCGTGGGCGAAGCACGTGCTCGACGCACAGACCCTGGACGCCGTGTTCGTCGAGCGATCCTGAACACCCCCTGCTGCGACGGGCCGACCGCATTCCTGTCCGCGGCGGCCCGAATGGATCACGCCAACTGGGCTATGGGGTAACCAGTGACCCTTGCGAATTGCTAATTCGGTGACGCTAATTCGGTGACGGTATACTCAATGGCAAGCTCGGACAGCTCACCCGCCGCCGCCCTCACCCCTCCAGCGCCACCTTCGCAACAACCACCCGCGGGGTAATTGGTCATACCCCCCGCTGACACGACGGGCTGGGGTGGATTGAAGCAACCTCAGGGCAGCGCTTGGCGGGCACGCCCCACAATTACGCTGTAGGAGCCCGATTCATCGGGCGATTTGAACTGACCGTGAGGTGACGATCCTCCCGATCACCTCAACTGCCCACAACAATCCGCCGACTGGCGGCCAGAAGCACCCAGAGATAAATATACTGTCCCCGAATTACGCCTCCCCGCGCCCGATCGCGTGATACTCCAGCCCGAGGCCGCGGACCAGGGCGGGGTCGAAAAGGTTGCGGCCGTCGAAGATCAGCGGCTGCTTGAGCAGCGCCCGCATCTGCTCGAAGTCCGGGCTCTTGAACGCGCGCCACTCGGTGACGATCAGCAGTGCATCGGCATCGCGCAGCGCGTCCGCCTGGTGGCTGGCGAAGCTCAGCCCCGGCAGGTCGCCGAACACCCGCCGCGCTTCGTCCATCGCCACCGGGTCGTACGCCCGGATCGCCGCGCCGCGGCGCAGCAGTTCGTGCACGATCACCTGACTCGGCGCTTCGCGCATGTCGTCGGTGTCCGGCTTGAAGGCCAAGCCCCAGAGGGCGAAGCGGCGTCCCTGCAGATCCTCGCCGAAGCGCGCGACGACCTTGTCGACCAGCACCCGCTTCTGGCTATCGTTCGCCGCCTCGACCGCAGTCAGCACGCGCAGGTCGATGCCCATGTCGTGGCCGGTGCGGACCAGCGCCTTGACATCCTTGGGAAAGCACGACCCGCCGTAGCCGGTACCGGCGTAGAGAAAGTGCGTGCCGATGCGCGGTTCGCTGCCGATGCCGCGGCGCACCAGCGAAGTGTCGCCTGACCCCATCCTAGCCTCGCCAAATTACGCTGTAGGAGCCCGATTCATCGGGCGATTTGAACTCGCGGGACGATTGAGAGGCTGTCCCTTGTTTCACAGGGCCCAGCGCGTGGATCGGCACGCTTGCAGAAAGAACTGACCGTGAGAGGGAGATCCTCCCGGTCACCTCGACCGCGAGCAACGATCCGCCGACCGTCGGCCAAAAGCCCCTAGAGATATGTGTACTGTCCCCGAATTACCTGCAACCTGCAACCTGCAACCTCAGGTCAACCACGGATCAACCAATTCGATGCCGCAGTCCACGAAATCCCTGGTGTTGCGCGTTGCCAGGCATGCCCCTCGAGAACGGACCACAGCGGCAATCATCGCGTCAAACTGGCTGATGGGCTTTCCCGCCTTCTTCCTCACTGCGGCAATCTCCGCGTAGACGTCAGCCGCGTCACGGTCAAAACTGAGCACCCGGCCGGCGAAATCCTCGGCGAAGATGGCCCGCACAGCCAGCAGCAGCGCATCCCGGCGTGCACCATCGGGTAACACACGGACCCCATAGAGAATCTCACCTTCCACCACGGTCGTAGTGAATAGCCCGGAACGCGGCTGCAGAGCAAGCCAACCGATCACTCTCCCGTGCGGTGCCGGCCGCATGCATTCGGACACCACATTGGTATCCAATACGATCATGCGCCCAAGTCCACGGCCGCGCGCATCGGCTCGCGCGCCGGCAGTTCCAGATCGACCTCACCCAGTGGCTCGATCCTGGCCCGAATTGCATCCACCAGGGATTGCCCGCTGGCGGGCTCGGCGGACAACGCCGTGCGCAGAATGTTCCGCGCCTCGTCCTCCATCGAGCGACCGTGCATGGCTGCTTGTACCCGCAACCTTGCCTTGAGCTGGTCATCGATGTTGCGAATCGTCATGGTCGCCATACGCCCCCCTCATACAAGCAATGACTGCATGTTAGTCATAGACATGATCAACAGCAACCATGCAAGGGCACATCCAACAATCCGGGTCCGTCATTCCGAAGAAGGCCGGAATCCAGAAAAGTCAACGAACTGAGCACCGGCCTTCGCCGGTGCGACGGGTTATTGGACGTACCACCCCACGTTCATTATTGCCTCTCGCCCCCAGACCTTGATCCCCGACACCCTGGATCGCCACGCCCCCATTGGGGCTCGCGATGACGAACCCTGCCGTCATTGCGAGCGTGACTAGGTGACAGCACCCTGATTGCAACCTCGCACAGCTCACCATCCACCGTCCGCTATCCCTCCAGCGCCAACGCCCCAACAACAATCGGCGAACTGGCGGTGCACCCCTTCGAGTTATATATACTGTCCCCGATTCCTAGGAAATCCTCCCGGCCACGTCGACCGCGAGCAACAATCCGCCGACTTTCGGCCAGAAGCACCCCCAGATAAATATACTGTCCCCGAATTCTCGAATTCTCGGCACAACGCGCTGGGGTGGCTTGAAGCAGCCTCTACCCACATTACGCTGTAGGAGCCCGATTCATCGGGCGATTTGAACTGACCGTGAGGTGACGATCCTCCCGATCACCTCAACTGCCCACAACAATCCGCCCACTGTCGGCCAGAAGCCTGCCAAGATACATATACTGTCCCCGAAATTAAGCTTCCCCGCGCCCGATGGCGTGATACTCGAGCCCCAGGCTGCGGACCAGGGCGGGGTCGAAGAGGTTGCGGCCGTCGAAGATCAGCGGCTCTTTGAGCAGCGCCCGCATCTGCTCGAAGTCCGGGCTCTTGAACTCGCGCCACTCGGTGACGATCAGCAGCGCATCGGCATCGCGCAGGGCGTCCGCCTGGTGGCTGGCGAAGCTCAGCCCTGGCAGGTCGCCGAACACCCGCCGCGCTTCGTCCATCGCCACCGGGTCGTAGGCCTGGATCGTCGCGCCGCGGTGCAGCAACTCGTGCACGATCACCCGACTCGGCGCTTCGCGCATGTCGTCGGTGTCCGGCTTGAAGGCCAGGCCCCAGAGGGCGAAGCGGCGTCCCTGTAGATCCTCGCCAAAGCGGGCGACGACCTTGTCGACCAGCACCCGCTTCTGGGTTTCGTTCGCCGCTTCGACCGCCGTCAGCACCCGCAGGTCGACGCCCAGGTCGTGGCCGGTGCGGACCAGCGCCTTCACATCCTTCGGAAAGCACGACCCGCCGTAGCCAGTGCCGGCGTAGAGAAAGTGCGTGCCGATGCGCGGATCGCTGCCGATGCCGTGGCGCACCAGCTCGATGTCGGCGCCGACGCGCTCGGCCAGCCGCGCCAGTTCGTTCATGAAGCTGATGCGCGTCGCCAGCATGGCGTTGGCCGCGTACTTGGTGAGTTCGGCGCTGCGCGTATCCATCAGCAGCAGCTTGTCGCGGTTGCGGGAGAACGGTGCGTAGATCGCCCGCATCAGCAACCGGGCGCGCTCGTCGTCGGCGCCGATGATGATGCGGTCGGGGCGCATGAAGTCGTCGACCGCGGCGCCTTCCTTGAGGAATTCCGGGTTGCTGACGACGGCAAAGTCCACGCTGACGCCGCGTTCGGCCAGCACCTCCTGCACCGCCGCGCGCACCCGGTCGGCGGTGCCGACCGGCACCGTGCTCTTGTCGACGATCACCTTGTAATCGGTCATGTGCTGGCCGATGCTGCGCGCGGCGGCCAGCACATACTGGAGATCGGCCGAACCGTCCTCGTCCGGCGGCGTGCCGACGCCGATGAACTGCAGCGTCCCGTGATGCACCGCGGCGACGACGTCGGTGGTGAATTGCAGCCGGCCGTCGGCGGCATTGCGCTTGACCATCTGCTCCAGACCCGGCTCATGGATCGGGATGCCGCCGCTGTTGAGGATCTCGATCTTGCGCTCATCCACATCCAGACAGAGCACGTGGTTGCCCATTTCCGACAGGCATGCGCCGGTGACCAGGCCAACATAGCCGGTGCCAATAACGGTGACTTTCATGGGAGGAAAACGTTCCTTTCAGATCTGGTAGTAATGGCGATACCAATCGACGAAGCGCGCGATGCCTGCGGACAGTGGCGTGCTTGGGGCGAAGTCGATCCATTCTTCGAGGGCGGCGGTGTCGGCGTAAGTGGCCGCGACGTCGCCCGGCTGCATCGGCAGCAGGCGCTTCTCGGCCTGGCGCCCAAGCCGCTCCTCGAGACAGCCGATGAAGTCCATCAAGGGGACCGGTTGATGGTTGCCGATGTTGAACACCCGGTAGGGGGCATCGCTGGTCGCCGGATCGGGGTTGGCCGCCGTGTACCCGGGGTCGCGCGCCGGCACCCGGTCGTTCACCCGCAGCACGGCTTCGACGATGTCGTCCACGTAGGTGAAGTCGCGCTGCATGCGGCCGTGGTTGAAGACGTCGATCGGCCGACCTTCGAGGATCGCCCGGGTGAACAGGAAGGGCGCCATGTCGGGCCGGCCCCACGGGCCATAGACCGTGAAGAAGCGTAGACCGGTGGTCGGCAGGCGATAGAGGTGGCTGTAGGTGTGGGCCATCAGCTCGTTGGCCTTCTTGGTCGCGGCGTAGAGGCTCACCGGGTGATCGACGTTGTCGCTTTCGGCGAAGGGCATACGCGTGTTGCCGCCGTAGACGCTGGAACTCGAGGCATAGACCAGATGCTGAACTGCGTGCTGGCGGCAGCCTTCGAGCACGTTCACGAAACCGACCAGATTGCTATCGACGTAGGCGTTGGGGTTGAGCAGCGAGTAGCGCACACCGGCCTGGGCAGCCAGGTGGATCACCCGCTCGAAACCTTCGCCGGCGAACAACGCCGCCATCGCCGCCCGGTCGGCGATGTCCCGCTCGAAGAAGCGAAAATCGCCCTGCCCTGCGAGGCACGCCAGGCGGGCGTGCTTAAGGCGAACGTCGTAGTAGTCGTTGAGGTTGTCGATGCCGACAACCGTGTCACCGCGACGCAGGAGGCTCAGCGCGGTGTGCATGCCGATGAAACCGGCCGCGCCGGTGATGAGGATTTTCAAGCCAGTTGACTCCCAGGAACAGGACCACACGGCTGGCCCCCAAGCCGTTTCGCTCATTGTACCGGCAAGTGCAGGCGCGATATCCCGGCCATGGAGTACGCGGCACGCGGGCAACCGTTCCAGTCCCAGCGCAGCAGATGAGCGAGCGACGCGCTCCGATTGGCCCCTCGGCGCCGTCGCGAGCACGTCGGTGCGAGTGCCGACGACGATGTGGCAACAGCGAAGTGCCGCCCGATGAACGGCCTCCTGAACGGGCTGACCCCATCCCGGACTCGCCGGATTACGCTGTAGCGATTTGAACTCGCGAGACGATTGAGAGGCTGTCCCTTGTTTCACAGGGCCCGGCTCGTGGATCGCCAAGCTTGCAGAAGAAACTGACTGTGAGGTGGAGATCCTCCCGGTCACCTCGACCGCGAGCAATAATCCGCGGACGGTCGGCCAAAAAGCCCCGGAAATACTTATTGCCCCGAATTAGCGCTGGTGTCGCGATCGAACGCGTCGAGCTCCTTGGCGAGTGGACCTACCGAATCCGACCGCATCGAGACATCGCGCGGCAATAACTGTTCCACTTATTTTTGCTAGCTTCCTGAGGATCAGAAGAACTGCCCCAGCTTGCTTAGGTTCTTCCACGCCAGCGCGCCTGCGCCGCCCACCCCGTTGCGCTTCAGCGCGCTGTAATCTTCGCGGGATTTCAGCCACATCTTGGCCAGCGATCGATTGCTCTCCCCGCCGACGCGCATCCTGACCAATACCCGGGGAAGATAGGCGGCGTGAATCCGCCCTTGGCCGAAGTAGCGCAGTATCGCGTCGTAATCGGCAGCAATCCGGAAGCGGGTGTCGAAGCCGCCCCAGCGCTCGATAACGCCGCGCCGCAGGTAGAGCGTCGGGTGCGGCGGCATCCAGCCCCACGCTAGCTTGCGCGGGTGATACTCACCCGATCGCCAACGCCGGATCACCTGCCTGGTATCGTCCCTAGCCACATACTCCAGGTCTCCATACACCGCCCCCACGGCCGGATCCGCAAACGCTTGGGCCACGCTGTCGAGCACCTGGTCGTCGGCATAAAAATCGTCGGAGTGCATCAGCCCCACCACATCGCCGGTTGCGCGGGCCAGCCCTTTGTTCAGCGCGTCGTAAATGCCTTGGTCCGACTCGCTGATCAAGATCGCTCGGTCGTCCAGACAGGACTGCAACACCTGCAAGGTGCCATCAGTGGAGGCCCCATCGACAACCACATGCTCAACGTTTGCCCAGGTTTGCGTCTGAACGCTTTCGACCGCCTGGGCGACCAAGGCGGCGCGGTTATAGACGGCGGTAATGACCGAGATTTTCAATTTCAGCGCAACTTGATACTCAGAACTCGGTCGATGGCTGCCACGGCATCCACCCCATTTTCCCGCATATACCGTTTCACCTCGGCCAGCTTGGCATCCACCAAATAGCGATACCAGAAGCCTTGCAGGAAATGAAACGAAGTACCCGCCTGGCCATCGAGAAAGCCGAGACGGATGACATAGCGGTACAAAAAATAGGCAAATGCCCGAAACCCGCCAGGCAGACGGGAATACACCACCTCCTTCAGCCAGCGCTTGACGCCGGCCTGCTTGCCGCCACGCAGGCTGGCCACAGAATCATGAGGCATGAAACCGAATTCCAGGTTCAGGATGTCGACCACTTCGCGGCTGGCGTACCTGTTGTGCTTGTCGGTCCACCAAGTCAGAGAGTTGAGGTTGTCGTCGATCAACTCGCCTGCGAAATCAACCGTGGGGCCCGAGATCTTGATGTGCTCGTCCATCCAGCGGTTTTCGCACTCGCCCCGCCCGTGGCGGAAGATCCTGAGTACCCGCACCGGAAACAGGCCGCCATAACGAATCAGCGTGCCCTGGAAGGTCATGCGCCGGCTGCAATAGACGCCGTCGATAGTCGCGCCGACCGATGGCAACCGGGTCTTGATCTCCGCCATCAGATCGGACGTCAGGTACTCGTCCGCGTCGATGCGCAATACCCACTCAGCGTCGCCATCAAGCTGGGTAAGAGCCCAGTTGAATTGGCTGGCGTAATTGACCCACGGCCGGTGAATCACTCGAGCGCCGTTTGCCTGTGCAATCGCCACAGTGCTGTCAGTCGAAAAGCAGTCCACCACCACGATACTGCTGGCGATCTCCTTCACGCTGGCAATGCAGCGCGCCAAATGAAGTTCTTCGTTGAAGGTCAGGATGACGGCAACCAACTTCATGGTTTTCTCGCGATGGCAATCATCGACTTGGCGAATGCCGGTATCCGACCTACGCGCAGGAATCTGATATCCACGAATCCAGCCTCACGCAAGAGTTCCGTCAAGGTCCTTATTGACCAGAACTTTATGTGCCCGTAATCCCACAGGGCGGTAAAGTGGGCGTCCATCTTCCCCGAGACGGCCATCGCCAAGTTCTTCCAGTAGCCATGATAGGGTGCGGAGACGATTGCTATCCCAGCCGATTCAACCAGCCCAAACAACGTCGCGGCATAGTAGCGCGGCAAGTAGACGTGCTCGACAACCTCAAGACTCAGTACCGCCGGGAACTGTCCGTAACGTCGAGGCAGGTCGTCATAGGCCGAGCCCTCGTAGAGTTTCAAGTGTGGAAACTGGGTGTTCGCTTGAGCAACTCCCTCCGCAGACGGATCCACCCCGGTGACATCCCATCCTTGTTGAGCGAGTACGTTGGCCACGCTGCCGTTGCCACAGCCTAGATCAAATATCTTGGATGGCACCCCGGGCCGATCTGATCGCAGTTCCTTGAGTGTGCTCAAGACCGCAGGTAGTAGATATCCGTGGCTAGCCTCCGGCGCAGCACTATTCCAACGGTATCCAGAAATCTCGTTCCTATTCAATTGATGCTCCCTCAAAGCGCCGCCTCGTCTTAGGAACTGCAGGGTTTCCACTCGCAACCGTCCACGGCGGAATGTCGTTGAAAACACTGGAGCGGGCAGTGATTACCGCGCCATCGCCGATTGTGACTCCTGGTCCCACAAACACGTCAGCGGTAATCCAGACCCGCTCGCCAATCGTGATCGGAGCGGCTACCAAGGGCATCGAGGCGACTGTGTAGTCGTGGCTGGCTGAACACAAAAAGCTGTATTGGCTGACCGTTGAATATGCGCCAATGCTAATGACATCTACGCAGTAGCAATCAACTCTGTGACTAAGACAACTATGCTCACCCATTGTTAAGTTCCATGGAGCCCAAATACGCGCGGATGGATAGGGGTGCACGCCACGATCGATCTTAGCGCCAAATAGACGCAGCAGGAAGCATCGCCAAGCATGCAAGGGGACTGGGCTTGGCCGGAATAGTACCGCCCAAGTTACCTGCCACATTGCTCTCAATAGCTTACTGCCGACGGTGATCTGCTTATATGCGTAAACGGCCACTGCTAGTTATCTCTTCCAACTTGCTAGCGAATTCCAAACGTCGAGATACATGTCAAATACCGTATCAATGTCGTACGTATTTTTGCACCGTTCAAAACCATTCAGGCCGAGCAAAGTTGTGTATATCGGATCGTCGATAAGCTTTTGCAGCGGTGGACCTAGGGCTTCCGCGCTGCGCGGCTCCACCACTAATCCACAACCGCCGGACAGTATGTCAGGAATTGCCCCGACGGATGTAGATAAAACCGCACGTCGAAGAGCCATCGCTTCCAATATTACATTTGGAAACCCTTCGCTATAGCTCGGCAGGATCAAGAACTCAGCTTTCGACAATATGAACATCGCCCGATCATGATCAACTTCCCCAATGAAATCGATTGAGGTATCTGTAACCAAGGCCGAAAGTCTGGCTAAATAGGCTGGATCAAAAGGACCCGCAACAACTAGACGCATATTGCTATGGTGCGTTGTATTCCAAGCTAGAATCAGCTCTTCAATACCTTTGGTCGGGATAACCCAGCCTAAATAGAGGGCATAGCGAAAATCTAGACGATGTTGTTCCTTAAAAGATGATGCTTCGCTATTTGTAGCGCTGATGTCGACAGGATTTGGAATGTAATATATCGGTGCGCTATCCTTGATTGCGGCATCAAGACACTGCTTGGTGATCATATCAATTGCAATTACTCCATTGCTCAGCTTAACGCAGAGTCTTTGGATATACCATTCCCAGTTGCGGGAATCCACTATTGCTGGTATGCGACCGTAGTGCAAGTGGTATACGACAGGGCACCTGAATAGGCGAGCCAACCAAATAATAACGAGATCTCTAATTAGTCCAAAATGCCCAGAAGTAGTTAGATGTAGTACGTCCAGCTGGCGAAAAAGCGCGGCGAATATTTTAGGAACGACTCGAAACAAAACTACCATTCCAGCGACTGCCCTACGAATAGCACCAGTACCTGAAAGATGCCGCCCAGGTTGCGAGCTATCAATATGAGAGAAATTGATAGCCCTCTTATGAGCAGCCTCTTGCAAAACAAGATACGACCACTGGGCGATTCCCCCGGATGGCGGAGGTAATGGGGACACTAGACCGACCTTAATCAATTTCTGTCTGTGCCCTTCTAATAACATCCTCGGCCAGCTGAAGGCTGGGTGGATAGAGTGTCTGTTCGTGCTGTATTATTGTATTGAAGTCCCAACGCGACCGAATTCGCTTCGCTGGAACTCCGGCTGTTATCGCATATGGCGGAACAGAGGATGTAACTACTGAGCCCGCGGCAATTACCGCACCTCTTCCCACTTCCACCCCGTCCAGGATAATGGCGTTCGCCCCTATCCAAACATCTTCGGCGATAGTGATTCCTCGATCATTTGCGGCAAGCTTCTCGTGGCGCTGGATGTCTCTCATAAAGCGTCCAGGCAAATCAATCCGATGATTTCCTGCAATAACACAAACGCCTGGTCCAAACATAACCTTATCCCCAATATGAATGAATGAATCCGCTGCAAGGAGAGTGCAATTGGGACCGATATATACATCGTTCCCAACATATATTCTCTCGAATGTATAAGTCCCGCCCGGGTCAAAAATAAAGTTAGCCCCATGGGATGCGAAGCGCGGACGTGCGACTAATAGATGAAGTCGCCTCAATATCCTTGAAAGATAAAACAGATAGTTGTAGATAGCCTTCATCGAGTTGTCTCTACTTGTCGCAACAAGTTCTCATAACTAGATATAAACCGAGATTCGTCGAAAAGTTGTTCAGCGCGTAGTCTGGCTTGAACGCGCATATCAGCCAGACGCTCTGGAGACAAAAGCAAAAATCCGCGAATCGACGAAGCAATACTCTCCGACGATGTTGGATCAAATAGAAAACCATTGACCCCCTCGGTAACTAGTTCTCGCGCGTCGCAAACGTCACCCATCAGAACAGGGCATCCACTGGCCAATGCCTCACAAACCGAATTCGGAAGACCTTCCCACAGCGCTGGGTGAATTAGTGCGTCCGAATCACCTAGCACTTGCGGCACATCCTCCGTTGCTGAATAGAGAGTCAAAATTTTTTCGAGGCCGAGCTTTTCTGCCAATGCCAGATTGACAGCGAGACAGCCAGGTGCCTCGTCACCGTACCAATCGACGTGGAAGGAAGGTAGCCCTCCTTCTTGATGAAGGTGACTAAGTGCTAAAGCAAGAGCCGCGAAGTTTTTCTGCGGCTTATGGCTGGCGAGAACTACAAGGCGAATGACACGCCCAACAATTTTTGCGTGGAGTTTCGGATAAAATCGCTTCAGGTCTACGGTGTTATAAATAACAGTGACCTTGTTTTTATATTCGGGATGGAGAGATATCAGTTGATCGTGATTGGTATGTGAGTTAGATGTGATGGAGTCAGCGAAGCGATGAAAGAACTTGAAAAACCGAAGCATTCGAGGCAGCTTTTCAATGGGGATTGTTTGTCTCTCACTTACGATAAGAGTATAGGATTTGCAAAAAATCGACGATACTTCGGCCATGAAAGAAGGTGTTTCCTGGAATGCAATAACAGCATTTGGCTTGATGCTAGTTGTAATCCTAAGAAAGGACACAATTCTAGCAAGCTTGGATTTCGCAGAAATCTGAATTATGGGTATTTCATGTTCAGTTAGTGTCGGAAGAAAGAAATTCCCAGCGCTGTAAGTTGCCACGGTGACGTCGTAGCCTTTCCTCTTCAAGAGAATGGCAAGGTACGAAAGCTGTCTTTGCGCGCCGCCGGACCCCATATTATCTGTAAAGCAAAGCACTCGGATTGTGTCGCTCTTTAAAGATTGATTTAGCATAGTCATTCCAGTAGCAAATATATACAGTGCTTAATCGATCCATCACGCGGGCGAGGTTCGCTGTTTGGATGGCCGGAAAATAACCGCCCAGCTGTGTCAGCCAGCAACGGCACAGGTTGATTGAATTGGTCTCGGGTAGATTGTAAATGGCGATACGGCTCGCAATGGCCGGCAAGTCCGATTAGTATAATTAAATGCGTAACATACAACCACCTGGTATTGCGGCTGACGGCCCTGCTAATAGCACTTGCTCCTTCGAAAAATGCATTGGAAACAATAAATCGCTAAGGAACCGCTGATTAACACACCTTTTCGACACACCCGCCAACCCGAAGCCGGCAGCGGCCGTGCCACACCCGACTGGTCATGATTACATCATCCGATTTGGTCGATCCGGTGTGGTTCTCGACCTTGTTTCACCCGCTTCCGGGCGTTGGTCGTTCATCAAGGTGCAACTTGGCTGTTGAGCGCCAAGAGCCGCCGCTTGGCGATCAACAGGTTGGCCAGGCCACAGGGTTTGGAGTTGCGCCGTGTTCTTGGCCAAGCCTTTGTAACGCACCTTCCTGAAGTGGAACAGGTTGTTCACGATGTGGAAAGGGTGCTCGACTTTCGACTGGATGCTGGCTTTCACTGATTCCAGCTTGCGCAGCAGCTGACTCAACACGCGGTCTTCCGGCACAGCCTTGAGCTTGCCACGCTTCATGGCGACCTGCCACAGTCAATGTCCCGCTCCTTCAGTTCTTCCCGCTTCTCGACACCGGTATAGCCCGCATCCAGATACGCCGTCTTCTCTTCGTCGTGCAGAATCGCCCCGGTCGGGGTCACGTCCGCGACGTTCGCTGCCATGCCCACCACCGTGTGCACCAATCCGCTTTCGGCATCAACACCAATATCAGCCTTCATGCCGAAGTACCACTGGTTACCCTTCCTGGTCTGGTGCATCTTCGGGTCGCGAGCCTGGGCCTCATTCTTGACCGACGGCGCTGCGGCAAGAAGCGTGGCGTCCGCGATCGTCCCTTCCCGCATCATCAAGCCTGTGGCAGACAATTTGCCATTGATCGCCCCGAATACCTTCTTCGTCAGTTCATGTTTCTCCAGCAGGTGCCGGAACTGCAGTAGCGTTGTCGCATCCGGTGCCGCTTCCCGCGACAGGTCGATCCCGACGAACCCGCGCAACGCCTGGCTGTCGGTGATCGCATCCGCCACGCCCTCATCCGAAAGGTTGTACCATTGCTGCACCAGATACACCCTCAGCATCCGCTCCAGACCCGCCGGCGGGGGACACTGTTGCCTTTCGGATAGTGCGGTTCGATCACCCCCGGTACCTCGCCCCACGCAATCGCCTCCTCCATTTCAGTAAGGAACACTTCTCGACGCGTCATCCGCTTCTTGCCCGCAAACTCCACTTGCGAAAAACTGATCTGCTTCATCGCGCTACTCGGGGTGAGTTGAGATGTCCAGATTATACCATACGGATATACGGCGATTAAATCAGTGGTTCCTAAGTCATTCTGGCTATTGAGTGACTTCTGTCGCGTCTTGCGTAAGCAACACACAACACTAGTAAATATACAATTTGCGAGTTTCTATCTAGATAAGAAACCCCTGTCATGTCGGTGGAAAAAATAATAATCGGTAAGCAAAAAACTGGTAGCAAGGTTCTGCTACGTCGAAATATTATGTATATCGCGTGCGCCAATAATCCATAGTAGAGACAAATTCCAATCAGGCCCTGATTCACCAAGACTTCAATGAAGTTGTTGTGTGAGTAAACTCCCATGCCCGAGAGTTCCCTGAATTGGCCCATGCCATGGCCAAATATCGGTGCATCGAGAAATAGATCTGGACCCTTTTCAATCAGCAGCCTTCGTTCGTTCAGTGATTCTTCACCACCCCTATCGAAGGCGAGAACAAGCCTGTTGATGGAATGAATTTCGTCAAAATCCACTATTTCCCCTATCTGGGAATACAAAATTAAAATGCCTATGGTCGATAGCAGCAAAGTGACGAGCGAGCGATTGGAAGCTATTCGAGAGTAAATGTATATAAGAGTGATCGTAATAAAGTACACCGCAAAAAAGAGTAGTGATTTTCTCGAGCCCGTAACGGCTACTCCAAAGGCTAGAATGGCGATATTGGTCACGATGTGAGATGCGGAAACGGGTAGGGCCCTAGACGAAGTAAAGAGGACATGAATAAATGGGGGCAGTGCCAATGCGGTCGCTAGTAGGTTGCTGTTCCCGAGAAAGCCGGAAAAGCGTGAGCTGGCTTGCTCGGAATCAATTTGGTAAACGGTCTCCGTTAGATTGATGTCAAGTAAGTACGCAAAGAGGTTAGCAATGGCTGGAGTGGAGAGGAGCAAAAGCAATTCTCGCTCACGAATAATTCCGTGACTGTAGGCGAGTGCAAATGCCATAGCTCCGAAGACAGCTGTGATGTAGTTTCCTATTAGCCCAAATTCGAAGGTGAGAGGCATGACCCATGACATGCCCATAAATATAATAAGTACTGCGTATTGTTTAAGCCATATATGCTGGACGCGTGACGTTGCAAGCAAGAGAAGGACGCAAGCAAATGCGGATGGTGCGGCTAAGTATGAAATTGCCGGGTTGGCGCTAGCAGAAAGGCCAACTATAGTGTAAGCCACTAGGAAAAATCTAATGAGATTAGATGTCTTCATACAGGGGGCTTTGGACAAATTCTCTCGATTGATTGACGAGTCAACCCGCCATGCGCACTAAAGTAGTCTTCTGAGATATATTCTGATAGAGCGCGATCCCTGTAAATTCTAAAGTCGGATATTATCCTTGCAGGGACTCCGGCTACGATGCTGTTTGGCGGAACGTCTTTTGTTACCACGGAGCCTGCGGCAACGATGCAATTGTCGCCGATTGTGATTCCTGGCATAAGAATCGCGCCTAGTCCGACAAATACGTTAGAACCTATAAATATCCGCCCATAGCGGTAACGACGGCCATGTGCATCGGATACAAGCCACGCTGCGCCATCATGCGTTACAAAGCGGACAGTCTGTGTGATTGTTACATGGTTCCCAATACTAATTAGATAGGGTTCTGATCCGAAATGCCTGGTATAGATCCGGCAATCCGATCCTAACTGTACGCCAATTCGGCGTGCATATGCATTGCCGCCAAACGCGAAGAAGACAAATAGGTTAAACAGCATGTGTATTCTCTGCATGATCTACAGTCTTCTAAGTTGTATGAGTAGTGCAATTGAGATAATAATATTTATGCTCCATGAAGCAATGCAAAACAATTGAATGGAGGAAATAGGCGGAATGGTTTGCGTAAGAGCCAATACCGCAGCCTTACCAGTTGCTAGAAATAGCTCTGCCACTAGCAGCAGTCTTGATGAAAGCCCAAATTTTACTGATTCGCTTAGGGGCACATTGGCGAGGCTGGAAAATACCCAAAGTGCAACGAAAGGGAATAGGGCGTCGATGCCTGCCCATTTGTGACCGAGATATGCCTCCAGAAGGTGTGGAGATAAATGAGCATAGACTATCGACAGCATGGCGGCTGCTAGGTGAAGCGTAAGTGATGAAATTAGGCCGGCATTGAATGGGTTCTTGCCGTGACTGCGTATCCAGTTCCAGTAGGTAGATCGAATTGATTGTCCTACGGCGTTTGCTGGCACCATTGTAAGACGCAATAACATGGTGAAAAGTCCAAGCAAGCTGATATTTTCGGATACGCGCAGGAACACCAGTGGGAGTGTGTTAGCGGACGCGGAAATCAGTTGCGATGGAAGGAAATATTTTGTAAAAGATAGGTGTTGCTTGTAGCGCTTGGGAACTCTCAACAAATGCCTTTTTTTAGAAAGTGCGGTAATGAAACTCGGTGCGTGGCGTGCCGTCAGTGTAAATATAAGTATCTCACAGGCTATTGTCGTTAAGATTAGGGTAGTTGCCGTCGCGCTTAGTATCGTTCCAAAAGCCAGTTGAACAGATACTGTGACCAGTGCACGGAAAATGGATAGTTTCCCACTTAGATCGTAGAGTTGGAGTCGAGATAGTAGAGAATAGCCGGTTTGAGTGAGAGCTAGAGCTAGAGCGAGCGGTGTTAGCAGTATGTAGTCGAGCGCAGGTGTCGGCAAACCAAGGATGAGAAGTATTGTTATTGCACATAGTAAGAGAAGTTGGAGCATTAGGGATAATGAAATGCTAATTGAAACGCACTCTCTAAACACTTGCTGGGCCCGACGATAGCTTTTCTCTGCGTATATGCCATTAAAAAGACAACCGGTAATTACTAGGGAGAGTAATGTGGCTACGGTTAGGATATAGTAATATTCGCCAATTGACTCTGGTGTATATACGCGTGAGATGAGAGGCGTCGACACAAAGATAATGACAGGCCCACCAAGATTGAAAAGGGTCAGATATAGAATATTACGTACCATTCTTGCGCTGGCGTACCTTGTTTTCTTGTATCTTGGAGAATTGAACCTTGAGTTGCTTTAGGTTTGACATGTTGACTGTGTTACAGCGGAATTCAAATCTGCGTACCCGTTCGCAAGTCCGCTGGAAAGGTGTGGGTACGTAACCAATCACCCCCTACTGAAATGGCGGGCAAAGGCGGCATCGGTGCGGCCGGCCTGGAGGGCTGCGGTGAGGTAATCCCAGGCGGACGCCTTCCCGGCGCGACAAGTATCGACGATGCTGGCGGGCAGCGCAAACGCTCGGGTTCCTTGCTAGCTGCGGGTACCGAAGCTAAGGCTACGTGCAATGACCAAGGGGCGCAACAGACGCTCGGCCGCATTGTTGGTGAGCGGCAGGTTGGCGTCGAGCAGCGGCCGGATGATCGCTTCCCAATCGTTGAGCATCTCCCGGCAGAATTCGCCGAGTTTGACGAAGGGACTGTGTTGGTGGCGTTCGCACAAGGCCTTGAGTTGCGCCAGGGCTGCGCCTGTCGCTGGGCCGAGTGGTCGGAAGGGCCATCGCTCCGGAAAAACGGGGACAGTATATGAAATACCTTGAGAGAACAGTCACCTCGGGAACCTCGACGGAGCTGGGTTATGTTGCCTGCAGCCTGCGCATGGCTCAGCAGAGCAAGTGCGGAATCCCGCCGTGCGGCTCGATGGTGAGTCGCGTTTCATTGGGGGAAATAGGGGGGGGAGTATAGGAAATACCCTCGCTGGATTCATCTCAATGGTGCGAGTGATTCTGCCATGTTGAAAGCGGTTGGAAAATCGATACAGCAGCAGCGAACAGCGGCCTACATGCAGTGCGCCAACAGAAGGGGCCCCCGGGTCATTCAGTTCGATCCGGGTTCCTCGCCCAAGTGCAGGGCAACCCGACTGATCAGCCCCGCATTGTCGTGGATGCCTTGTTGTCGCATCGCTTGCGCGGCTTCATGGAATGGCGGGATCAGGCCAGCCGACTTGGCTTTGGCAAGCACACCGAGCGTGCCTGTCACGTTCAATCCAAGATACTCGGCGATGCGGCGGCCCAGGCGCTCGTCGATGATCACTCTGTGCGCGGCGTACTTCCTCGCCAGGATGATGGTTTGCTTTTCTCGGCGATCCAGTTCGAGGAGGACGGGTAATCCCGATGTCGCTTCATCTACTACGGGGATGACCCAATCCAGTGATCTCAAAGCGGGAACAACTATTCGTCCGCCATCAGCGCATTCGCCGATGACCGATTCTGCAACGCGCATCCTGGCGAACAACTGCGGCAGGAGATGCAACTGCCCGATGCTGGCGAGTGCAATAGACGGCGTGGTATTGGAAAAAACGATCACAGCAAGGAAATCTCTCTGAGAAAGTCGTCATCGCTGTCTTCCAACAGGTTTGCGCCACCTGTCTGCATCGCTTTCAAGAGGAAATGGGCGCGCGGAATGCCAAGCCAGTTTGCTGCCATGCCAGACGACAAGCGACCCTCGCGAAACAAGGCCATCGCGGCTTCCTCCTTGACCAATTCGGCAAATTGGTCTGCGTCCAGGTGCAAACCCAACAAGATTTCCCGTGGGCACTCTATTTCAATGGTGCTTTGCATAGCAATCCGCCTCCGCTAATAAGGCTAATAAGGGGACAGTATAGGTATTTCCCGCAGACTACCAACGACCTGAAAACCTGCGCTGGCCACGACGGCTCTCCTTTTTGCGCCGACACGCTAAGCACGATCGGGAGCTTCTTGCTGGCGCCGGGCGGCTGGGTCGCCAGTTGCGCCGAGCAGTCCCCTCAGTGGAGCCGGCGCCGAGCCTCGTGTGCCGCTGCAGACAGGGTCGCCCATGGGCTTTCTGGGCGATGGTTGCCGACCAGGAAAAAACGCCTGAGGCTGGCGTGTTGCGGGCTTGGCAGACGATTGGACAATTGCCCTGCGGTGCGGGCTCGCTACACCGCCGCGGGGGGCTGCGGAAGCCTTTGGCTGCCTGGTGAAGTGACGGCGCCGGGTGGCGGCTGGTCGCTATGCGTGTCTTCAGGCATCCGGTCGCCAGGCATCATTGAGGGCTTGTTCTGGCATCGCCGAGGGACAGGCGTCGGGGAGGCCTCTCATTTGGTTCATTCGCCTGATGCCTCGCCTGATGCCTCGCCAGAGGCCTGATTCGCCCGAGGCCTGATTCGCCCGATGAATCGGGCTCCTACGGGGGTGGATGGGTGGTCCATGGGGTCTCTGCTTGCGCTGCGCGAGCCCTGACGCGAATCGCGTTGCTCTGGCCGGCTACATGGTCGCAGATGGCTGGCAAGAAAGGGCCAGCTGGGCCGCCTTCGAGTCTTTCTGCAACGTGGATAGAGCGTGTGGCAGGCGGGTGATTCTGGCTGGTGAGGCCCGCGACCAGGACGCGACTGGCGGTCTCAATGGAGCAGATGCCTGGCGAGTTCGGCATGCAGTGGAAGCTTGTCATGCCTGGAAACGGGTGTGGCACCGTGCGTCAGTGCCGTGGCGATAATCAGTCGGTCTTGGGGATCGCGATGGTGTTCAGGTAGCTGAACGGCAATGCGGGCAATGCGTGCGGTGATCGGCAACAGCGTGATGCCCGAACCATCGAGGGCTTTTTCGAACCATGCCTCTTCCGCACATGGCAGGTCGATTCGGCCATGATGCGCCAACCAGGCGACTTCAAAGCAGGAAATGGCAGAAGCTTTCAATACGCGCGGTCCAGGCCGATTGTGGGAATAAAAGGGACAGTATATAAAATAGCTTCCAGCGCAGGGCCCCCAGGGCGTCGGAGTTGGCGGTGTATTCGGGTTCTTCGAGGCTCACCGCCACGTGCCTTTGGGCGGCCAGGTTGTAGATCTCCTTGGGCCACACCTGCTGGATGATGCGGATGAGGCTGGAGGAGTCCGTGAGGTCGCCGTGGTGCAGGATGAATTTGCGCCCGGTCTCGTGGGGGTCCTGATAGAGGTGGTCGATGCGATATCGGTGTTGAGCAGGCTGGTTCGGCGCTTGATGCCGTGGACTTCGTAGCCCTTGTTCAGGAGGAACTCCGCCAGGTAGACGCCGTCCTGGCCGGTGATGCCGGTGATGAGGGCTTTGCTCATTTTGGTTTCAGGTTGCAGGTTGCAGGTTGCAGGTTGCAGGTTGCAAGTTGCAAGTTGCAGGTGGCAGGTGGCCAACCTATGACCTCAGCAGCTTTTCCACATCGGCGATCAGGTCAGACACCAGGGCACACAGTTCTTGTATGGCGCTGTCTTCAACATCCAGGAATCCCTCGTATTCCGCCAGGTTGCGTTTCTGGTGGGCGGCATCCAACACGCGCCAGCGGGTGGCAGGCCAACCCAATGTGTGCGTAAGGCATTGAAATACGGTGTAGCGATTTTCGCTGCGATACCCGTGCCAGCGCAGGGCTGCAAGAGCGGCCGCATGGGCGGCGTTGTAGGCGCTGGTGAAACGGCCTTGCTGGGATAGGCCTGGCAATTGGGCATCTTCCAGACGTGTGCGTGCCATGGTCAGCATGCGATGTGTTTCGGCCGGGTTGCTCGGCTCGGCTTTGAGTTGCCCTATGCGTACCAGGTTATCCAGAGCGGGCAGACTCATGGGACGGCCCGATCAGCGGGATGATGTCCTGGGCCAGAACACGATTCACGAAGGACTCCGGTTCGGCCCGCCGCCGGTCGAATTCGGCCGGCGTATAGCAGGAGGGGTTGATCTTGCGCCCCAGTTGGGCTTCGAGGGGAAGCAGTTTTTCCATTACGGTGCTGAGCAGGAGGTCGTGGCCCACCAGCATCAGGTCGATGTCGCTTTGCGCAGTGTCGGTTCGCTTGGCGACTGAGCCATATATCCAGGCTGCTTCCAGCGATGGGACGAGTGGTTGCAACGCCTCGCGCAACAGGGGCTCGGCGCCCAGTGTCTTGCGTGTCAGACTGACCAGCTCGTCGTAGACCGGACTGAGAGAGTTCGCCTGGAAACGGCGAAGGTTGCCAACCCGCTCGGCGTGCACCAAGCCCGCTGCGGCGAGTCGATTCAGTTCCCTTTGTAGTGAGGCGCTGCCCAGCCCGGTCAAGCGGCGCAGTTCGCTCAGGTGAAAGTTGCGCTCGGGCTGGCCGAACAGCCAGGGGTACAGGCGGGACTGGCTTTCCGTGAATAGAGCGCTGGCGAGTGACATGGCTAAATACTAGCATGATCATGCTAAATACCGGCACGTTCGTTGGCGCCGGGCGAAGGATGGTGGAAAAACGGGGACAGTATATGAAATACCTTCCAGAGACGCGCCCACTCAATAACCTCAGCTGACCTCAGTCAAGGCGCGCGGCCGCGGGGGCTGCAATAATTGGGGCGGCGCCAGCAAACCCTCATTCCCGCGCAAGCGCAAACGCAGTTCGTACAACCAGTTATTCCTCAAGAACAAAAAGATAAACCACTTGGATTGCCGCGCGAGTGCTGAGCGCTCCATCGTCATGAGCGTATCGAAGTCGTGCACCAGCCAACTATCCTGACCACGAAAAGACGCCTGCAGCTGGTGTATCCCTGCCTTGCCGACGGTTGAGCAATTGCCCTGCAACCGACGCCGTACCACCGCTGGTACTGCGCAAGCCCTTGTCCGCCTGGTGACGTGCCGGCGCCGGGATCGGCTACTAGCGATGCGTGTCTTCAGGCATCCGGTAGCCAGTCATCATTGAGGACTTCTTCTTCCATCGCCCACGGACAGGTGTCGGGAAAGCAATCAAGGCCGGTTTCCCCAACCGCCTGAGCGACAGCCTTGGCCCACACCATCTCAAGCCATCGCGTTTCCTGAAGCTTGGGGGTCAGGCTTGGGGCGTCACTCAGTCCATAGGCAATCTCCTTGCGCTGTGCGAGGATGGTCTTTTCCCAACTGGCTCCCCGCCGCTCCGGCTGATGTCGCCACTTGAGCAGATGGGCCATAAGAACCGACATCCGGCTCGCAAGTTCGCGCTGTTCGCTCTTGCCCACGTCTTCAATTTCCTCCGCGATGTGGTCGCGGTCGAGCAGCTCAAACCGCCCGGCACGAAGAAGGCTGGCCTGCTCGTTGGCCCATGCCACGACATCGGTTTCGTACCTGGTGCTCATATCGACCTCCCTCAACAATGGCCTGCAAGTCGGTTCTACCCACCCGAAGCTCCGGTTTCGAGAGCAACACGTCGGTTCGGCAAAAAATGGGGGGTAGGCCTTAGTCGCCCGATGAATCGGGCTCCTACAGGGGTGGGTAAAAAAGGGGACAGTATAGTTTTCTCTCGACATCGAGAACACGTTGACGCCTCCTTGCCACAGCTCCCGGCCTCCGGGTTGCTATCCTCGTTCAATTCCGAAGCGGTCGGAGCTGTACGTGGAGCATGGCGAGATTTTTTTCCGCGACGGTCCCTGACCTCGGAACAGCAGATTTCGGTCTGACAAGCGGCTGGGGGGTGCGGTGCCTTGCTACTGTCGGCGTTGATTGAAGACTTCCCGGCTAATAAGGGGACAGTATATGAAATACCTTCCAGAGACCAGCCCGCTCACCAAGCGCTTCGAGCGCTGTCCGCGGATGGCTCAGGTAGATCAGGCAGACCTCGTCGCCGCGGACGCGCCGGGCCGCTTCCATGGCAACCGGGGCGTGCGCGGTCGCGGTCGCCCCCGTGGCGAAAAGGTCGGAGAGCAGCGTCCGGCTCGGCGCTTCGCGCAGGTCTTCGGTGTTCGGCCTGAATGCCAGTCCCCAGACGGCAACATGGCGTCCGTTGAAGTCGCCGAAGCGTACCGTCTAGGCAAGAAAAGCATACCGTTACCGTTTCTCGAACACGCCCTCGAGTGTGTCGGCGTCGAGGACTTCGAGCGCCCAGGCCTCCAGTTGCTCGCCCGTCGCCTCCGCGAGCCGTTGGCGTGCCCACTCCGGCAGCGGCCCGAAACGGCGCTCAAAAAGCTTCTGCAGCAGCGTGCTCTCGCCTTCGAGGCCGCCTTCTTCCTTCCACTGCCTTGTCCAGCTATCTACGGCTTCCGCCAGCATGGCGTCGATCTCCTGTAGTTCGTTGACTTCCGGGATCGCCTGGCCGGGCATCAGCCGGCGGAGTACGACCCGGTTGATCCATCCCACCAGCGCCCGGCGCGGGCTGTCGTACTGCGCACCCTGCAGCCGCTGGTGAAGCCGCGCGACGGCTCGACGGATGTCCGCGGGCGTACCACTCTTCTCGATCCGGATGATGCCGCCGACCGTGTTCGACTCGTCGGCCAGTTGCGCTTCCCCGACGCTCGCTTCCTCGAGCAGAAAGTAGCGGTTCGTCGGGCGATAGCACTTCAGGCTGCCCGGCAGGGCATCGATGAGGATCTCCGCGCTGCGGTTGCCAATGAAGTACACCACCGTGGTGACGACGTTGCATACCCACACCCACCGCGACAGGCCATTTTTCCCGCCACAGTGTCTCCTCCAGATGAAGCCGAATCGCTGTCCGTCGGACGCGAACCGTTGAATGATCATGGTGCGCGGTTGCCGATGGCGCGATGCGCCGCGTATTGCGCCCTACGACAGACAAGCGTGCTCGATAACCGGAACCGGCCCTGCTTGTCCAGTGCGTCAAATGGTCAGTGATCCTTGAAGACATCTTCCAGCGTCGTGGCGTCAAGGATGTTTTCGGCCCACTGTTCCAGTTGTTCGACGGTGCCCGCCTGCAGCCGAGCCACTGTCTCCGCGCTGGGCGGGCCAAAACGGCGGGTGAGTTGGCGCTCGAGGAGGGCTGACTCCCCTTGCCGTATGCCTTGCTGCATGCCTTGCTGCATGCCTTGTTGAATGCCTTGTTGCATGCCTTGCTGCATGCCTTTCTCAATGCCGATGCGTTCTACCGAGGTGATGTAGGGCATGGTTCGGTTCCTCTCCAGTTGTTCGATGTCTTGCCAGAGTTGATTTTGCAGGTCTTTGGGCACTTGCATCATCCAGTCTATGACGCTGAACAGGTCAATGATGCGTTGCTTGTCCCAGTTACGTTCGTAGAGCAGTTTAGCTAGCCGCCATTTTGCAGCCAGCCTTTGCCGGTCGTCGCCTTTGGTTTGCTGGGTGAGCAGATGAGCGGCAGTAACCAGAGCGAAAGGGTTGGGGTCGACCAGCAGGGCCTGCGTTTGCGGCTGGTAGTCGAGTAGCTTTACGGTGGGGAATTCGAGGTAGTGCCGGCAACCGAAGAGCTCATAGCCATAAGTCTGCGGCTTCCAGTGTTGGCGATCGTCCGCAAGAACGGCGAGGCTGGCGATGGGGCGGCGATATTTGTCGTAGAGGCGGTAGTTGTAGGTGAAGAGGCGTTCGGCGAAGTCACCTTCCTGGCCACCTTGCACTTCGATGTGGACGTACACCCAGTGTTCGCCGCCGTCGTGGGTGGCAACCTGGACGAGTTTGTCGAGGAGACGCTTGCCGAGTTCGGCATCTTTGACGATCTGGGCAAGTTCCTGATCAAGGAAGGTGTAACCGCCGTTCCAGTCGATCTGCCGATGCGCGTCGGGAAAGTAGAACTCGATGAACTCAGGAAAGTAGCGCGTGACGGCGTCTTTCCAGGGGGTGTCGTAATCGTCGTTGGCGACGGCGGTTTCGGATGGCGGGTTCAAGGTGAAGGCGTCAGGTTGAAATGAGGGGACAGTATCGGCATTTCCTCAAGAGAAGAGCCCATCGAGGCCGCCCGGCCCGCGTCGCGACCTGCACCAGGCGGTCGACCAGGCGCGAGCCAGGTCAATCAGATCGACTGGCCGGCCCACATGCTCCGCGAGATCGGCAATCAATGCCATCCTGGCATCGGCGCTCAACGACTTGTCATCCGCCACCGCCAGATCGAGGTCGCTGTCCGGCCGAGCCGTACCCGCTGCCAGTTGGAATCGCCCGATGAATCGGGCTCCTACGGGATATGGCGGGGCATGGCAGCACGATTGCCTAGGTGACCTTTGGCTGGCGTGCGTCGGTGAATCAGTACACCTGGGCGGCCAGCAGCGGCGTTCCTGCGCGGTCTTTTGGCGATAGGGTCGGTTCGCCGTCGAGCGGCCAGCGGATGCCGATTTCGGGATCGTTCCACTGGATGCAGCGCTCGTCGTCCGGGGAGTAATAGGCCGTGGCCTTGTAGCAGAAGTCTGCCAGGTCGGACAGCACGAGAAAGCCATGCGCGAAACCAGGCGGTATCCACAGCATGCGCTGATTTTCTGCCGACAACTCGACCCCTTCCCAACGCCCGAAAGTGAGCGACGAGCGGCGGATATCCACTGCAACATCAAAGACGGCACCCTGGGTCACCCGCACGAGCTTGCCCTGGGGCTGCCGCAACTGGTAATGCAGGCCGCGCAGCACACCTTTCGCGGAACGGGACTGGTTGTCCTGTACGAAATCCAGATGCAGGCCAAGATCGGCAAAGCTCCTGCGGTTCCAGCTTTCCAGAAAGAAGCCACGGGAGTCGCCAAAGACCCTGGGTTCGATGATCAGGACGTCCGGGATTGAGGTCGGGACAAGTTTCATGGGCTGGGCCGATGTGGGAAAAGGGACGTTTAAAGGGCAGCATTCGGCAAGAAGGTCTCTTTGCCTCAGCGATGACGACTCGCCGAGCGCGTCATTCCCTGAGCAATCCGAGCAGGTACTGCCCGTAGAGGTTCTTCTTCATCGGCTCGGCGAGCGCTTCCAGCTGCGCGGCGCTGATGTATTCCTCCCTGAAGGCAATCTCCTCGGGGCAGGCGATCTTGAGCCCCTGCCGCTTCTCGATGGTTTCGATGAACATGCTCGCTGCCAGCAGGGATTCGTGGGTGCCGGTGTCCAGCCAGGCGTGGCCGCGGCCCATCATGGAGACACTGAGCTCACCCCACCGCAGGTACTGGCGGTTGACATCGGTGATTTCGAGCTCGCCCCGGGCTGAAGGCTTGAGGTTGCGGGCCACATCGACCACCCGGTTGTCGTAGAAATAAAGTCCGGTGACTGCGTAGTGGGATTTTGGCGCCGCCGGCTTCTCCTCAAGACTGATCGCGCAGCCGGACTTGTCGAACTCGACGACGCCGTAGCGCTCGGGGTCATGGACACGGTAGGCGAAGACGGTGGCGCCGCTCTCCCGGGCGTTGGCCGACTGCAGATCGTTGGCGATTTCGTGGCCATAGAAGATGTTGTCCCCGAGCACCAAGGCCGACGTTCCGTTGCCGATGAAGTCGGCGCCGATGATGAACGCCTGCGCCAGGCCGTCGGGACTGGCTTGCACCGCGTAGCGGATGCTCAGCCCCCACTGCTGGCCATCGCCGAGCAATTGCTCGAAGCGAGGGGTGTCCTGCGGGGTGGAGATGATCAGGATGTCGCGGATTCCCGCCAGCATCAGTGTGGTCAGCGGGTAATAGATCATCGGCTTGTCGTAGATCGGCAGCAGCTGCTTCGAAACCGCCAGGGTGGCGGGATAGAGGCGCGTCCCGGAGCCCCCCGCGAGGATGATTCCCTTGCGTTGGCGGCGATTGACATGCGATGAGGAAGGAGTGGTCATCAATGACTCGCAGCGGACAGTGTGAGTTAAGTGGGTTGCGTCGCTTGACGCTGAGGGGGCGCTGGCTGGCGCCGGAGCGATTCCGCCCTGGAGCACGGTTGTGGGGTCACGGGGCCAACCTGCTTCAGGCGGCGCGGAAATCAGCGTAGGCCCTGGCCAGCCCCACGGCGAGGCCGACGGTGGCGCAACAGCCAAGGGCATGGAGGCGGGAGACATCCATCAGTTTTCTTGGCGTGCCGTCCGGTTTGCTGGCGTCGAAGTCGATGCGACCGCAATAGCCGATGACGCTGGCGACGGTGGTCGCGAGTTCGCGGATCGTGATGTCCTCGCCGGTGCCGACGTTGATGTGCGAGAGCATCGGCTGGGTGTGGGCGGCATAGGTGGCCGGGTCGAGGTTCATGACGTGCACGCTGGCGGCGGCCATGTCGTCGACGTAGAGGAATTCGCGTCTGGGCGTGCCCGTGCCCCAGAGCGTGAGATGGGGATCGAGCTGCCCGGTGCAGGTGTCGTGGAGCTGGCGTCTGAGGTCTTCGGGGATGGGGCCGTGCCTGGCTTCGTCGCTTTCGATCGCCGGCCAGTCGTGTTCGGCGGCGAGTCTGGCCAGGTGCAGCTTGCGGATCATCGCCGGAATGACGTGGCTGTTCTGCAGGTCGTAGTTGTCGCCGGGGCCGTAGAGGTTGGTCGGCATGACGCTGCGGTAGTCGGTGCCGTACTGGCGGTTGTAGCTCTCGCAGAGTTTGATGCCGGCGATCTTGGCGATGGCGTAGGCTTCGTTGGTCGGTTCCAGGGTGCCGGTGAGCAATGCGTCTTCCGCTAACGGCTGCGGCGCGAGCCGAGGGTAGATGCAGCTGGAGCCGAGGAAGAGCAGCTTCGGCACGCCGTGGGTGTAGGCGGCGTGAATGATGTTGCCCTCGATCATCAGGTTTTGGTAGATGAACTCGGCCGGGTAGCTGTTGTTGGCGTGAATGCCGCCGACTTTGGCGGCGGCCAGGTAGACCTGGTCGGGCCGTTCCTTGGCAAAGAAGGCATTGACGGCCGACTGGTTGGTGAGGTCGAGTTCGGCGTGGCTGCGAGTGACGATCTCGGGCATGGAGCCAGGGTTGCCGGCGGCGAGGCCCCGCGTTTGCGGATTGCGCAGTTGCCGAACGATGGCCGAACCGACCATGCCGCGATGGCCGGCGACGTAGATCCGGGGTTCAGGCATGCTGGCCGCCACTCATTCGTGGTGGTCGAAGGTCTGGAAGCCGGCGAGCTTGACCAGGGCGTCGCGCCGGGCCGAGCTGTAATCGGCGAGGACCATTTCCTTGACCAGCTCGTGCAGGCTGGTGGTCGGCGTCCAGCCGAGTTTCTCGCGCGCCTTGGTCGGGTCGCCGAGCAGTGTTTCGACCTCGGTCGGGCGGAAGTAGCGCGGGTCTACGCGAACGATGACATCGCCCGGCTTGACCTTGGCCTGGTTGCCGCTGACGCTGTCGACGATGCCGACTTCATCGACGCCCTCACCCGTGAAGCGCAGGCTGATGCCGAGTTCGGCCGCGGCGAACTCGACGAACTGGCGGACGCTGTATTGCACGCCGGTGGCGATGACGAAGTCTTCGGGATGGTCCTGCTGCAGCATCAGCCACTGCATTTCGACGTAATCGCGGGCGTGGCCCCAGTCGCGCAGGGCGCTGAGGTTGCCGAGGTAGAGGCAGTCCTGCAGGCCGAGGGCAATGCGGGCGATGGCACGGGTGATCTTGCGGGTGACGAAGGTTTCGCCGCGAACCGGGCTTTCGTGGTTGAAGAGGATTCCGTTGCAGGCGTAGATGCCGTAGGCCTCGCGGTAGTTGACGGTGATCCAGTAGGCGTAGAGCTTGGCGACGGCATAGGGGCTGCGCGGGTAGAAGGGGGTGGTTTCCTTCTGCGGGCTTTCCTGGACGAGACCGTAGAGTTCCGAGGTGCTGGCCTGGTAGAAGCGGCTTTTCTTCTCCAGGCCAAGGATGCGGATCGCTTCGAGCATGCGCAGGGCGCCGACGCCGTCGGCGTTGGCGGTGTACTCGGGCTCTTCGAAGCTGACGGCGACGTGGCTTTGCGCGGCGAGGTTGTAGATTTCGTCCGGCTGGACCTGCTGGATGATGCGGATCAGGCTGGTCGAGTCGGTGAGGTCGCCGTGGTGGAGGATGAAGCGGCGATCCTTCTCGTGCGGGTCCTGGTACAGGTGGTCGATGCGATCGGTGTTGAACAGCGACGAGCGGCGCTTGATGCCATGCACCTCGTAACCCTTCTCGAGCAGGAGTTCAGCCAGGTAGGCACCGTCCTGGCCGGTGACACCGGTGATCAGGGCGACTTTTCGTTGGGGGGTGTGGGCGGGCTGGGTCATGGGCATGTGGCTCGGGACTCGGTGAGAGTGGGTGAAAGTGGCCTGGTGGCTGGACCAGCGGCTGTAGGGGCAACGTGAAGGTCGTCAGCGTCGGGGGGTCACGTCAGAGCCGGGGGTCAGGCACGCTACCGCCATGCCCGAATGCTTGCGCATTCAGCACTTGGTAAGGCTTGGCCGCTGGCGGTCTCCCTCCCACTGGCGGCGGCGGGTTCCCGTGCAGCGCCGGAATCGTGCTTCTTGTTGCCGGTCGCAGTTGGCAGGCCGCAGCCGGCGATGGCCTTCGTCAGGTCAGAGCGGTTGCCCGGCACGGGTCATCCGCGGGGCTGCGCGACGCGCTTCATCCAGTGTGTTCCTGCGCGGCCAGTTCGGCGCGCATGTCTTCGATCTCGACCTGCATCGCCACGTACTCCTGTTCTTTCCGGGCCAGGTAGTCGCGGGTCAAGCGCAGCTTGGCGCGGATTCCTTCAGGCGTCAGCAGGTAAGCGTATTTCAGCTTGTCCTCGGCGCGAAGAAAGTTGCCGGCCTTGATATAGCCCTGGTCGAGCAGCGCCTTGAGCAGGTAGTTGGCCTTGCCCAGGCTGACGCCGAGACGTTCGGCGAGCTGCCGCTGGCTGATCTGCGGTGCTTCTTCGACGATTCTGAGGATGCGCAGGTGCGCCTGTTCTGCCGGGGTCATGGTGTTCGTTCAAATCGTGAACGCAAATGATACGGGAAGTCCCCGGCAGCGGCAATGTTGGAGGCGCCATACGCGATCGGGGAAGGACGATCGCCCGATGAATCGGGCTCCTACGGTGTGCGGTCCAAATCACCGCATCGCGAAACGGGTAGCAGGCAATGTAGGAGCCCGATTCATCGGGCGATCCCGTGACGTCCGACCGCGCAGATCCTCGCCGCATCCCGAAACGGGTAGCAGACAATGTAGGAGCCCGATTCATCGGGCGATCGTCTTTCTAAATCCACACCGCATCCCAATGCGGGTAATCGCCCACACGGTCAACGATCCCGGCACGCACCGGGTTGCCGACGACATAGCGGGCGACGGCAACCAGATCTTCGTCGCGGCGCAGTGCGCGATCATAGAATCCCTTCTGCCAGATTCGCCGGCCGAGGGCCAGGCTGACCTTGGCACGATAGACGCGCACGGCCGCGCTGACCCCTCCCTCTGACCCAAGCTCGAGCAGCCAATGGACGTGATCGGGCATGACCACAAACGCCAGGGTGGTGCCGTAGTCGCGTACCGCTTGCTCACCAAAGGCCCGGACCGCCCTGCGCGCTGCGCTGAAATCCTGGAAGACGCGTTCTCGTCCGGCGGTCACCAGGGTCAGCAGATAGATCTGTCCGGCCTGAGAATACCGCCCCTGTCGCAGATTCCGGGCATGGGGTTGAGCGGGTTGCACGGTTCGTTAGCGAAGAAGTCGCCCGATGAATCGGGCTCCTACATGGGAAATCGGTCAGGGGATGATGACTTCGGTGTTCGGGTGGCGTTGCCTGATCGCGGCGGCGAGGGACTGTTTGGCACCGGCATCGCCGTGCACCAGGCGGACCTGCCGTGGCTTTTGGCGCATGCGGCCGATGAAGTTGAGGAGGTCCTTCTGGTCAGCATGGGCGGAGTAGCCGCCGAGGGTGTGGATGCCGGCGCGAATCGGGTAGCGCTGACCATCGAGGTCGACATGGCCACCCTTCGGGCCATACTGCTGGATTTGCCTGCCCGGCGTGCCGGCCGCCTGGTAGCCGATGAGCAGGACATCGTGGCGCGGATCGCCGAGCATCGCCTTGAGGTAGTTGACGATGCGGCCGCCACTGCACATGCCACTGGCGGCGATGACGATCGCCGGGCGCGCGGTGCGCGCCAGGTACTCGACGGCCCCGAGGTGGGTGGCGTGGTCGTCGATGGTGGTGAGCTGTTCGAAGGCCAGCGGGTGGCGCCCGGCGGCCACTTTGCGCCGCGCTTCGCTGTCCCAGTGCTCGCGCAGTTGGCCATAGCCGGCGGTGAAATCCGCCGCCAGCGGGGAGTCGACGATGATGTCGAGGTCGTCCCAGGTGACGCCCGGCGCGGCGGGACGCTGGCGGTTGCGGTGGATGATTTCTTCCAGTTCGTAGAGCAGTTCCTGCGTGCGGCCGATGCTGAAGGCCGGGATGAGCAGGCTGCCCTTGTTGCCAAAGCAGCGTTCGCAGAGGGCCTGCAGGCGCTGACGGCGATCCTTGCGGCTTTCATGGGTGCGGTCGCCGTAGGTGCTTTCGAGGACGACGACGTCGGCGCCGTAGGGCGATCGGGGCGCTGGCAGCAAGGGGGTGTAGGGGGCGCCGAGGTCACCGGAGAAGACGACGCGCTGTGTCTCCTGGCCCCGCTTGAGATCGAATTCGACGTAGGCCGAGCCGAGGATGTGGCCCGCCGGCGACAGCCTGACGCGCAGCGCCACTTCGCCGCTGATGATCGTGCGCCATTGTTTGTACGGTACGGCGATGGTCTGCTGGCGGATTTGCTTGAGAAAGCCGCTGATCAGCGCCTGGTCGCGGGTGAATCCGACCTTCAGGGCATCTTCGAGGACCAGCGGCAGCAGCACCGCAGAGGCCTGGCTGCAAACGATCGGCCCGCGGTAACCGGCCGCCAGCAACCTGGGGATGCGCCCGACATGGTCGATGTGCACGTGGCTGACGACCAGCGCGCGCACCCGATCGATCAGGAAGGTGATGTCCAGTCGTTCGGCCCCGGCGCCTTCGCGTGAGGTTTCCGCGCCCTGAAAAAGACCGCAGTCCACCAGCACGGATTGCCCGTCGGGCAGGCTGAGCTGGTGGCAGGAGCCGGTGACGCCGTCAACGGCGCCGTGATGGCTTATTCTGGCTGCAAGGGTCGAGGTCATGGTCGTTATCGGCAGTGGGAGACAGGTGAACGTGCTGCCTGCCGGACGGCAAGGCAGTCAGGAGGCGAGCGGCGGTCTGCGCGGGTGCATGCACGGCGGCTCAGGCCAGGGTCAGGTGGCCGGTCGGTACGGCTACGGGCTTTTCGCGGCCCAGGAGGCTGAGCATCACGGTCACCCGTTCTTCGGCAACGGCGGAAACGATGCCGGACATGCCCTTGAGGGGGCCGTCGGCGATTGCCACGCTGTCACCGGCCTGAAAGGGAAGCTGCTTCTCATCCAGCGCCCTTGCCTGGTGTTCAGCCAGCGAGCGAATCGCCGCCAGAGTGGCTTCATCGAGCGTCGCGGGAACGTTACCGAAGGTCACCAGGCCGGTCACGCCGGGAGTGCTGCGGATGGGCGCGATGCTTTGCCCGGGGCGGCTGCAACGGACAAAGCCATAGCGCGGGAACATCACCTGCTGCTTTTTCGTCCAGCCATCCTTGTTCTTCTGCCATTGCGTCAGCAGGGGCAGGAAAACCTCGTACCCCTGCTCCTCGAGCTTGCGCACCGCGAACGCTTCCCGCCGCGGCTTGGTGAGGCAGACGTACCACGCTATCGATGGGGGCGGGATGGGGGACACGGCCACTCAGTATCCCCGGATCCCGTCGCCGCCGTCAATGGAGTTCGTCGCTGCCGCTGGCCACCACCCGTAGCCGGGGGGCTGGGGCATGCGGCAGGTGCAGCATCAGCAAATCGCTGCCGAGCAGGGTGACGTAACCCTGCCGGCGATTGTCTCCGGTATCGCTGTACTCGAAGTGATAGACGCGCCGCAGGCGCAGGCGGCCATCGTCATCGCGCGCCGGCCGCAACCCGCCGAGCGCGACTGTGTCATCGAGCAGCAGCAGGTTTTCAGCCGCGCAGGCGGCACGCGCAGCGGCCATCCCCGCCGCACGTGCCTGGAAGCTGTCGAACCAGAACCAGGCGAGGGCAAGCAGAAAGAGCAGGCTGATCGTTTCCATCCACGGCATGACGTGTTCCCCAATGGCCAGTCAGCCAGACCGGCACCAGCGCTGCACCTGGCTGACGCAGGCAGCTAGCAGTGAGGCAGCGATGCACCAGGGGCGTCGGCTGTCTTCGCTCCGTCCGTTCTCTCGCGACCGGATCAGCACCGCGGCCTGTAACATTTGCTAACGCAATCGCGAGCGGCAAATGCGTTTCCGGGTGCCCGGGTCGCACGAGATCGCTGCCAGGCTGGCTATACTAGCGAAAAATGGCTTACACGACACCTCCAGCACTTTCGTTGCGCACCCGGACGCCCCCCCGCCGACTCGCCATCGCTACGCTCCTGGCGGCACTTGCCGGCGAGCTGCAGGCCTTCGAACTGGGCGATCCCTTCGCCACCGGTGCGCTCACCCCGCCGCCACCAGCCCTGATCATCGATGGCGCCGCCCTGCCCTGCCAGCCGCTGGCGGCCGACGTCCCTTACGGCCTGCTGGAAGTGGTCGACCTCGCGCTGTGCCGCAATCCGACCACGCGCGAGGTCTGGTCCGCGACGCGGCTGCAGGCGGCACAGGTCGGTCTGGCGCAAGCCGATTTCCTGCCCGCCCTTGACGGCCGCGTCGCTGGCAGCCGGGTGAGGGTCGATTCGCGCAGCGCCAACCAGAGCAACGCCGCGCTGACGCTCTCCTGGCTGCTGTTCGACTTCGGCGCCCGTTCGGCCAACCTCGAAGTCGCGCGACAGTTGATGAGCGCTGCCGTTTCGACGCTCGACGCGACCGTCCAGAATGTCTTCCTCGAGGCGCTGCGGGCCTACTACAATGCCCAGGCGGCCCGTGCGGCCGTCACCGCCGCCCGCGAATCGGAAAGAGCCAGCCGGGAAAGTCTCTCGGCGGCCGAGGTCCGCTACCAGGTCGGCACCGGCACCCCGGCCGACCGGCTGCAGGCACAGACCGCCTGGTCGCAGGCGACGCTCACCCGCATCAGGGCCGAGGGCGTGCAACGCAACACGCTCGGCCGGCTGGCCAACGTCATGGGCCTGGACGCCAACCAGCCGCTGCCACTCGACGACATCCCCGCGGCCAGCCCGGAAGCGAGCTTCGAGGGCGACGTCGCGGCACTGATCGCCGAAGCACGCGAGCGCCGCCCTGACCTCCAGGCCGCAGAAGCCGAACTGAGAGCGGCACAGTCCGGCGTCGACTACGCGCGCGCCGCCGGTCTGCCGACGCTGTCGCTGAGCGCCGGCCCGAAATGGGAAGACCTCGGCGGCGCCTCGGCCAACAGCAATTCGATCGGGCTGGTGGTTAACCTGCCGTTTTTTTCGGGCTTCAGCACCACCTACAGCGTGCGCGCCGCCGAGGCCCGCACCGAGGTACAGGCGGCCCGTCGCGACAACGTCCGCCAGCAGGTGGCACTCGACGTCTGGGAGGCCTACCAGAACCTGACCACGGCCACCCAGACGATACGCACCACTGCCGACCTGCTGGCCAGCGCGGAGCAGTCCGAACGCGTCGCGCTCGGCCGCTACAAGGCTGGCGTCGGCAACATCCTCGACGTCCTCAACGCCCAGAGCGCGCTCGCCAACGCCCGCCTGCAACGCATCCAGGCAGTGCTCGAGTGGTATGTCTCGCGCGCCGCGCTGGCCAGGGCAATCGGCACCCTCGATAGCCGGCTGCTGTCGCTCAGCGCTGGCCAGAAAGCCCGCAAACCATGAAAATCCCGCGCCAGAAATCCGCTCTCGCCCTCCTCCTGATCGCCCTGGCTGCCGGCGGTGCCTATTGGTACCGCCAGAGCAGCGAACAGTCACTGGAGCAGCGCTACAAGGTGCAGGCCATCGAACGGGGTGACCTGACGCAGACCGTCTCGGCCAACGGGACGCTCAACCCGGTGGTGCTGGTCAATGTCGGCACGCAGGTTTCCGGAACGGTGACCCGGCTGTATGTCGACTTCAACGACCAGGTCGAGAAGGGCCAGGCGCTGCTCGAACTCGACGACCGGCTGCTCGCCGCGCAAGCGCGGCAGTCGGAAGCCAACGTGGTCAATGTGAGCGCCGCGCTCGATCTGGCGCGGGCCACGGAAGCGCGCATGAAGGCCCTTTTCGAACAGGAATATATCTCGCGGCAGGAACTCGAACAGGCGATCCAGACGCGCCGCTCGACCGAGGCGCAACTCGCGCAGGCAAGGGCGGCGGCCGAGAAGGATCAGGTCAACCTGCGTTACACGACGATCCGTTCGCCGGTTTCGGGCACCGTCATCGACCGCGTGGTCGATCTCGGGCAGACCGTCGCTGCCACCCTGCAAACGCCGACGCTGATCAAGATCGCGCAGGATCTCTCGGAGATGCGCATCGATTCAAGCTTTGCCGAGGCCGACATCGGCAGCATCCGCGAAGGACAGAAGGTGCGCTTTACCGTCGACGCTTTCCCGAATCGCAGTTTCCAGGGGCAGGTGCAGCAGATTCGCCTCAACCCGACGACGCAGCAGAACGTCGTCACCTACAACGTGCGGGTCTCGCTTTCGAACCCCGACCATCTTCTGCTGCCCGGCATGACCGCCTACGTCAGCATCGGTGTCGCCAGCCGCGAGGACGCCTTGCTGGTGCCCAACGCGGCGCTGCGTTTCAAGCCCAGCGAGACCAACGGCAGCGGTGGCGGCAACGGCGACAAGCCGGCCAGCGGTGCGCCGCCAGCTGGCGGCCCGAGTGCGACGAGTGGCAGCGGCGGCGCCGGCGAGGCGAGGGGCAAGGGCAAGAAGCGCGACACCGCCAGCGGCACGGTCTACGTGATCGACCAGGGTGAGCTGAAGCCGGTGAGTGTTCAGCTCGGGATCACCGACAGCCGCAATACGGAGGTAGTCGGCGGCGAGCTGAAGGCCGGCGACAAGGTCGTCATCGGCGAGAACATTGCCAGCAGCAGCGGCAAGCCGAGCAGCGTCGGGATGAGATTGTTCTGATGCCCGAGGCGATCATTCGCGTCGCCGGCCTCGGCAAATCCTACCTCACCGCCGCCGGGCCATTTCCGGCACTGCGAGGGGTCGATCTGGAGATCGAGGCCGGCGAATTCGTCGCCATCATGGGGCCCTCGGGGTCCGGCAAGTCGACCTTCATGAACCTGCTCGGCTGCCTCGATACGCCGAGTAGCGGCGACTACTTCCTGGTCGGTCGCAACGCCGCCCAACTTGGCAAGGACGAACTGGCGGCGCTGCGCAACCTGACCATCGGCTTCGTCTTCCAGGGCTTCAACCTGTTGCCGCGGATGACGCTCGAAGACAACGTCGCCCTGCCGCTGGTCTATGCCGGCTTCGAGCGCGAGGCGCGGCGGGCACGGGCACGGCTGGAACTGGGCCGGGTCGGCCTCGGCGATTACACGGCATCGCTGCCGAGCCGCATCTCGGGCGGCCAGCAGCAACGGGTGGCGATCGCGCGCGCACTGGTCAACTCGCCACGACTGATCCTCGCCGACGAACCCACCGGGAACCTGGACAGCCATACCAGCGACGAGATCATGGCCCTGTTCGCTGAACTCAACCGCGAGGGGATCACCATCGTGCTGGTGACCCACGAGGCCGACATCGCCGCTTACGCCCGGCGACAGGTGCGTTTCCGCGACGGCCTGATCGTTAGCGATCTGCCGACGCCGGCGCCAGCTCTGGCCGCAGCGACATGCTGAAAGCGATGCTCGGGGAAGCCTGGCACGCGATGGGCGCCAACCGCATGCGCACCGTGCTGACGATGCTCGGGATGGTGATCGGTGTCGGCTCGGTGGTGCTGATGATGGCCATCGGCCAGGGCGCGCAATACTCGGTGGCCCAGACGATCAGCACCATGGGCAGCAATCTGTACATCCTGATCTCGGGCACCACCACCGCCGGCGGCCTGCGCAGCGGCGGGGGCGGGGGCCCCACGCTGACGGTCGCCGATGCCGAGGCGATCGCCGAGCTCGACGGGGTGGCGAACGTGGCGCCGGTGCACCAGGGCACGCAGCAGCTGGTCTATGGCTCGAACAACTGGAGCGCGACGGTGGTCGGCACAACGCCACCCTATCTCGATGCGCGCGCGTGGCAGATCGTCAGCGGCTACCCCTTTGGCGATTCCGACGTGCGCTCGGCGACGCGCGTGGCGCTGATCGGCCAGACCGCAGCCGACAATCTGTTCGGCGCCGAAGATCCGCTGGGCAAGACGATCCGTATCCGCCAGAGTCCTTTCGTGATCATCGGCGTGCTCGGCAAGAAGGGACAGAACCTCGACGGACGCGACCAGGACGATACCCTGATCATTCCGCTGACCACTGCCCAGCGCAAGGTTTTCGGTACGCCCTTTGCCGGCTCGGTGCGCCTGATCATGGTCCAGGCGACTTCGGCCGAGGCGATGCCGGCGGTCGAGAAGGGCATGACCGCCCTGCTCCGCCAGCGCCATCGCCTGCGCGAAGGGCAGGACAACGACTTTTACCTGCGCAACCTGGCGGCAGCTGCCGACTCGGCAGCGGAGACGACGCGCGTGATGTCGGTCCTGCTCGGGGCGATCGCTTCGGTCTCGCTGCTGGTCGGCGGTATCGGGATCATGAACATCATGCTCGTCTCGGTCACCGAACGAACGCGCGAGATCGGCATCCGGATGGCGATCGGCGCCCGCCAGAAGGATATCCTGGCCCAATTTCTCCTCGAAGCGGTGATGATCTCGGTCGCCGGCTGCCTGATCGGTCTCGTCCTCGGGATCGGCGGCGCGCTGCTGACCAATCTGCTGAGCGGTATGGTGATCGTCATTTCCGGCGGCTCGGTGCTGGTCGCTTTTGGCGTCGCCGCCGGCGTCGGCGTCTTCTTCGGCTATTATCCGGCCCACCGCGCGGCGGCCCTTGATCCGATCGAGGCGCTACGCCATCAGTAGCCGGACAGGCTACAATCTCCCTTCCGCCACCCCCCGCGAGGACCCATCCCATGCCCCTTTACGCCCTCGGCGCCCGGCGCCCACAGCTCGACCCGCAAAGCTGGGTCGCCCCGAACGCGATTGTCATCGGCGACGTGCGCCTGGCCAGAAACGCTTCGATCTGGTGGAACACGACGCTGCGCGGTGACAACGACCCGATCAGCATCGGCGAGAACAGCAATATCCAGGACAACTGCGTCCTGCATACCGACGAGGGCGTACCGCTGTCGATCGGCCGCGACGTCACCGTCGGTCATCTGGTGATGCTGCACGGCTGCACGGTCGGCGACGGTTCGCTGATTGGCATCGGCTCGGTGCTGCTCAACCGCGCAGTCATCGGCAAGGGCTGCATCGTCGGCGCCAACACGCTGATCCCCGAGGGCAAGGTGTTTGCCGACCACTCGCTGATCGTCGGCTCGCCGGGCAAGGTGGTTCGCCAGCTCAGCGAGGAAGAGGTGGCCCGCCTGCTGCACAGCGCCGAACACTATGTCGCCAACTGGCAGCGCTATCAGCGCGAACTCGAGGCTTTGTAGCGGCGGCGCCCGCGAAATTGTGGTTTCCTGCTTGACGTCCGTCCGGCTGGCGACATCCGCGCCAGCGGCAAGCCACTTTGTTGAATTGATGATTGCAGTATCCTCCGCCAACCCGAGCACAAGGAAATCGCATGCAGGCTTTTCAGGACTACTACCCGGAGAATGTCGCCCATTGCTACGGCTGCGGCCGCCTCAATGAGCACGGCCACCAGATCAAGACGTACTGGGAGGGCGACGAGACCGTCACCCGCTTCCAGCCCCGACCCGAGCACACCGCGATTCCCGGCTTCGTCTATGGCGGCCTGCTGGCCTCGCTGATCGACTGCCATGGCACCAGCACCGCAGCTGCCGCGATGTATCGCGCCGAGAACCGGTCAATGGACAGCCTGCCGGCCTTCCGCTTCGTCACCGGGTCGCTGCAGGTCAGCTATCTGAAGCCGACGCCGCTCGGCCCGGTGCTTGAAATTCGCGGCAGGGTGAAGGAAATCAAGGGCCGCAAGGTCGTCGTCGAAGCGACGGTTTACGCCGATGGCGTCGCCACGGCGCGGGGCGAAGTCGTTGCCCTGCAGATGCCGGAGACCTTTGCCAACCAGTGAGCTCGGGCGCGGTCGGTCCGGCCCGGGCCGACAGCGCCACCCTCAGACCAGCAGCGGTGGCCGCAGCCGGGCGACCAGGCGTTCGGCCGGCTCGATGATCTCGCTGCCAAAGATGCGCTGCAGGTGCGCCCGGTCGCGGTAGCGGACGACGGGCTGCAGCACGGATTCACGACGGAGGATATGGTCGGACACCGGGTACTCGCGCTGTGAGTCCTCGATCAGGGGAATGATCGGTACCGACGGATGCGCCGGAACAATGGCCTGCAACTCGGCGGGGACGCTCTTCGGGTCGGACAGGTCAGCAATGATGAACCGCGAGACGCCGGCGAAGCGCAGCACGGATTCGATCAGGTCGCGCTCGGGAGCCTTCTCGAAATCGAAGAGGATGGGCACGTAGCCGCGGTCGAGTTGCGTCAGAGCACGGCGAATGTCGTCAAGCACAGCCTTGCGCTCGTCGGTGAAGCGCCCGAGGATCAGAACGCAGACTTGCGCCATGTCGGAGAGCTGGCGCTGGTAGGACTCCGCGTCGTGCCGGGACGCACGCCGCTGCGTACGCAGGGCGGTTGCGGCATGCGCGGCTACGGCGGCCTCGCGACGCTCGTCACCGCCGCTGCGCGCCGCAGGCGGGAACAGCACCGAAGACTCGGCCGGCATGTAGACCATGAAACGGCCCCAGTCGCACGGCCACCAGCTGCGCGAGTCGTCCATGACGTGCAGGCGCGCCCACGACACCGCCTCGTCTACCGACAAGCCAAGCGCCAGCGAACGGTACAGCCTTTCGGCGAAGTGCAGCGCGGCGAGGTTGCTGACCAGGCCTTGCACGCCCACCAGGCAGCCAATGCCGGCACGCAGGAAATGCTGTGCCACCGGCCAGTAGCCGCTGTTGCAGGCGTTGAGCATCACGCAGCGGACGCCGGCGTGCTTGAGCAGTGGCGCCAGGCGCTCGACGCGGTTCCAGCCGGCAGGCGAGGGGCTGTCCTCGAAGCCGCCGCCGAGCATCTGCTCGTCGGTGGCTTGCGCGACCGCTGGATTGACCAGCGCGACCAGGCTGGCCTGGCTGCCGTCGATGTCGACATGACCGGCGTAGTGGAAGAAGTCGCAGCCGCGCGCCAGTTGCGCTTGCACGCCATCGGCATCGTCGGCCCACACCGAGTCGATTTCGACCAGGTCGGACAACGGCGCGAGCGAGCGCTTGAGGCTGCGAAACTCCTGCTTGACGCCCCAGCCATCGGTGTGGTCGCTCCACAGTGTGCCGACGAACAAGCCACGCTGCTTTCGCGCCGCCGCCGCGGGGCGCGAAAGCAGCGTCGGTGGCTCGCGCACCAGCGACAGCCGGCTGTCCATCAGCAGGAAGCCACTGCGCGGCCGCGCCGCGTCAGCCACGTCGGGGCGGTAGAGATATTCCCAGGGCAGGTCGATCAACTCGTCGGCGAGGCACAGCCGCAGGCGCAGGCCTGTGCCGGGCAAGGCGCCCAGGGCGCGCAGGCTGTCGACCAGCAGCGCCCAGACCGGCGGTGGCAGCAGCCAGCGCGCTAGTTCGCGGCCGAGTGCCGCCGCCGCTGCCCAGTCCGCCTGCAAGGGCAAGCGATAGGCACGCGCGTCAAAATCGCCAATGCGCACGAACGCCGGCGCGCGCATGCCACCGACCGGGGATGAATGGGCGATGACGCCGACGGAATACCCCTCCAGCCACGCGCGGATGGAGAAATCGACGAAGCGCTGTGCGGGTTCGGAGGCTGGTCTCGCCCGGGTACGGGGCGAGCGACGAGCCGGGGTCAGCGCGGCGCCCATGGCGACGGCGTGCGGGACGGCAGACTGGCTGGCATCGGGATCCGGGACATTTCGCTCGCAGCATGCGCGGAAGCGGCAATCCGTGTCAAGCCAGGCAGTGCTTGCCGATAATGAAGGCTGCGTGCCGCAGCGTCAGGCCGGGAGCGGCCGTTGATGCCGACCCTCCCGGTACCTCGGGGAGTTAAATATACTGTCCCCGGAATGCTAATGCCGGGGTCACCGATCGAGATCGTGCTCGCCGCAAAGCCGCAGCATCTCCTGGCGCGTCGAATCGCGCAGCCGCACCGCTGCAGCCCAGTCGTCACCAGTCGGGTCAAGCGGCGACCCGAGTGCGAAGCTCACTTCACCCCGCCGCGGCATCCAGGTGCGATCCCGCAGTACGGCACGCGTACCGCGCAGGCCGCCCACCAGCACCGGCACGCCGGCCCGTGCCGAGGCGACGAAGGCGCCCATGCGAAACGGCTTGAGGCCGGCTTCCCGAGAAAAGGTGCCCTCCGGGAAAATCACCATCTTCTGACCTCGCCGGAGAGCGGCGACGATTTCGTCCACGTCCTCGACACTGCGTGAAGCCTCGAAACGTTCCACAAACAAGGTGCCAAGCGCACGCAGGAAAACGTGCACGACCACCTGCTCGACGAACTCGCGCTTGGCGACAAAGCTGTACGCCTCGCTCGGTGGCAAGGCAGCGCACAGCACCAGGGCGTCAAAATAGCTGCAGTGGTTGACCAGCAGCAGGTGCGGTACGGCCGGCAAGTCTCCCGCTGCTGTCGTCGGTACAGGCATGCCCGCCAGCCAGAGGAAGAGCCGCGCTGCACGATGAACAATGCGACGACCGATCGCCGGCGCGCGCAGGGCGATAACGAGGAGCATCACCGGTACGGCAAGAAGCAGGAAAGCGGTCCAGCACCACAGCCCATAGACCCGCCTGCCCAGACGCGCCGCGGCGTCGGCAAGGCGTGCGCGCCAGGCGGCCACGACAAGCCGCAACATCTGCTGCCGGTCCGGCATGACACGGGCACCGATCAAGCCACGCTCGAAGGCATCGCGCGAGGCATTGCGCCGAATCTTGCCGCTTGATGTCTTGAGGACGGAATTTGGTGGCGCCAGCACAACCTCGTCCGCCGGCATGCCGATGGCCTCGACGGCCACCTCATTGATCTTCTGCCGCAGCGACTCGCGTCGGGCCGGGTCGTCCTCGCGCGTTTCCGCCAGAACCACCAGACGTTCCATGGCATTCACCGGGTCCCTGCTGGCGAACACCGCCACACAGCCCCTGCGCACGCCGGCCAGGTTGCCGACCGCCTGTTCAAGTTCATAGGGATAGAGGTTGCGGCCGCCGCGGATGATCAAGTCCTTGACCCGGCCCGTCAGGTAGATCTCCCCTTCGACGGTATAGGCGAAATCGCCGGAGTCCAGCCAGCCATCACGAAACAGGGCCTGCGTCGCCAGCGGGTTGCGATAGTAGCCGGAGGTGGCAGACGGCCCGCGAAACTGCAGCTGACCGACGCGCCGGTCCGGTAGCTCGTCGCCGGCTTCGTCAACCACACGGATCTCGTGCCGTGGCAGAACCCGACCACAGGCCGGAACGTGCATTGCATCGACGTCGCCGCTCGCCGCCGGCAGCGCACATTTCCGGTTGACCAAGGCTTCGCGCTGGATCAGGTCGATACGCGGGCCACGCCCAAGCGGCGGAAAGGCCAGCCCGACCGAGCACTCGGCAAGGCCATAGACCGGTGTGATCGCCTCGGGTCGCAGGCCGTAGGGCGCAAAGCGCTCGGCAAAGGCCTGCAGTGTGGCCGGACTCACCGGTTCGGCGCCGTTGAGCGCCAGCCGCCAGGACGAGAGATCGAGACCTTCGAGGTCGGCGTCGGCGAGCTTCCTCGCGCACAGATCGTAGGCAAAGTTGGGTGCCGGGGAGAGCGTGCCTCGATGGTGCGAGATGGCGCGCAGCCAGCGCGCCGGCCGTGACAGGAAGGCCAGCGGTGACATCAGTACCAGCCGCATGCCGAAGTAAAGCGAGCCAAACCAGGCGCCAATCAGTCCCATATCGTGATACAGCGGTAGCCAGGAAACAAACACGTCGTCGCTGCAAACGCCGACCGCCTCGCCCATCGCCCGTAGATTGGCCAGCAGGTTGGCGTGGGTGAGCACGACGCCCTTGGGATCGCCGGTACTGCCCGAGGTGTATTGCAGGAAAGCGATGTCCTCGGGCGCCGCCCGGTAAAGCAGGGTCATCGGTTCGCTGGCGAGATCCTCGGGGGTCAGCACCTCGGTCAGGGTCGGCGCCTCGGCGCGCAGGAGTGCGGCCACACCCTTCGCTTGCGGCACGGTAATGATGAACACCGTTTCGGCGTTGGCCAGGATACGCGCGTGCCGTCGCAGGTGATCCTCAATCTGCGCCAGCCGCGCGGGAGGATAGATCGGTACGGGAATGCCACCAGCGAGCATGACGCCGAAAAAGCTGGTCAGATAGTCACTGCCGGTGGGCAGCATCAGGGCCACGGCCTGCCGCGGCAGCAGGCCGCGCGAGACCAGGCCGGTGGCAACACGCCGCGCCTGGTCCAGCAACTGGCGATAAGTGATGGTATCGGCACGAAACTCGCCCTCCTGGTCGCCGCCATAGAGCAGCACATGCGGACGTTGTGGGGTACGCTCCGCATGCCACTCAAGAACCTCGACCAGCGTCTCTGCCTGTCCGGGAATGCTGATCGGGCCGCTGCTGATGCCGAGGTCGGGGTCAATCGCCGCAAAGCGCTCGGCACCAGCACGGTCGATGAATCGCAGCAGATCCTGTGGCGTTTCGGCC
The DNA here is from genome assembly GCA_017302435.1 of Candidatus Accumulibacter necessarius. Taxonomy (GTDB): domain Bacteria; phylum Pseudomonadota; class Gammaproteobacteria; order Burkholderiales; family Rhodocyclaceae; genus Accumulibacter; species Accumulibacter necessarius. The sequence goes on along the minus strand of JAFLDL010000022.1, from coordinate 5,539 downwards.
TCGGCGAGCGCAGCCTCGGGCAGAGACTTGCCGAACTCGCTGCCGACACGCAGCAGGAGTTCGACCCGTGCCAGACTGTCGAGACCCAGATCCCGCTCCAGATGGCTGGACATGCTCACCCGTCCGACTCGCCCCGGGCGAGTCTCCTCGACCATCACCGCCACCACGCGCAGCAGCCGTCCCGGGATCTCCGGCGACGGCTCGCCAGCGCCCGCCTGATGCGCGATGACGTCAGGACGCATCGGAGCTCTGACCAAGGTCGATCGCAGCAGTCGGGCAGGGGGCGGCCCAGAAAGTACATTCGCGGACCAAGAAATCAAGCGCGCGAAAACCACCATCACCTTGGCCAATGATCCGTTTCGGGCACGCCCGGCGACAATCGCCGCAACGCGTGCATGCCGTCATCAAAGCAGCCTCGGCCGCGGCCAAGGGGGGCGGAAGGCACCGTTCGGCGTCGAGAAGCGACCGCGAAGAAAATTGCGGCGGCTGGCCCGATCAGCCATGGACCCGGCTCCCTGCGTCCCGGTCGACGGCCCGTGTACCAAGGCACGTCCTTCGCAGAAGACGCCCATGGAAACACATGGCACCGCGGGGCCGAGGGTTCAGCCTGGCTGGGCGGCTGCGTTCAGCAAGGTCTGTCACCGCCAGATCCGAATCAGGTTGGGTCGGCCAGCACGAAGTCAATCCGCCCGGTTTCAAGGTTAGCCCGCACCAGCCTTACCTGCAAACGGTCACCGAGGCGATAGCGTCTGCCGGTCCGCTCGCCGAGCATCAGGTGCTTGACGCTGTCGAACGCGAAGTATTCCTCGCCAAGTTCCGAAACATGCACCAGGCCCTCGACATACACCTCGTCGAGTGCGACGAAGATGCCAAAGGGCACCACCGCTGCGATGGTTCCGGCAAAAGTCTCACCGATTCGGTCAAGCATGTAGTAGCACTTCAACCAGTTGCTGACATCGCGCGTCGCCTCGTCTGCACGCCGCTCGGTCATCGAGCAGTGCAGCCCAATGTCGTCCCACTTGCCCGGCGCGTAGTGCGTCCCCGTCAGCACTGCCTTTATCGCGCGATGGACCAGCAGATCAGGGTAGCGACGGATCGGTGACGTGAAGTGGGTGTAGTGTTCGTACGACAGTCCGAAATGTCCCACGTTGTCCGGACTGTACATGGCCTGGCGCAGGGAGCGAAGCATCACCGTCTGCAGCAGCTGGGCATCGGGACGGCTCTTGATGCTGTCCAGCAACAGCGCATAATCCCTGGCGGTCGGTTCGTCACCGCCACCGAGGCCGAGGCCGAACTCCTTAAGGAAGTTGCGCAGGGCCTCGAGCTTCTCCGTGGTCGGACCTTCGTGAATCCGGTACAGGCACGGCTGCCGCCTGCTCCGGAGAAAATCCGAAGCACAGACATTGGCAGCCAGCATGCATTCCTCGATCAGACGGTGCGCGTCGTTGCGGTACACCGGAACGATGTTCTCGATCTTCCCCTGCTCGTTGAACAGCATCATCGTCTCGATCGTTTCGAAGTCGATGGCGCCGCGTTTTCCGCGTGCCTCGCCAAGCACCTTGAACAGGTCGTAGAGCGTCTGCACCTGCGGTTGCAGCCTGCGGTGGACCTCTCTCTCCGGCGGCGTGGCGCCTGAGAGCCAGCTCCACACCTGATCATAGGTCAGCCGCGCATGCGAGCGGAAAACCGCTGGATAAAAGCGGTAGTCGGTGATCTCGCCATGATCGTCGACCGTCATGTCACAGACCATCGCCAGGCGGTCGACATCCGGATTCAGAGAGCACAGACCGTTAGAGAGCTTCTCCGGCAGCATCGGTATCACCCGGCGAGGGAAATAGACCGAATTGCCACGCTCCCGGGCCTCGCGATCGAGCGCCGTTCCCGGCTGGACGTAGTGACTGACGTCGGCAATCGCCACCACCAGCCGCCAGCCATGGCCCTGCTTTTCGGCGAAAACCGCGTCGTCGAAGTCTCGCGCCGTCTCGCCGTCGATGGTCACCAGCGGCAAGGCCCGTAGGTCCGCGCGGTCCTGCCACTGCTCTGGATCGAGAATGTCCGGCAGGACAGCGGCCTCGGCCAGCGCACCGCTGGAAAACTCGAACGGCAACTCGTGCTTGCGCAATGCAATTTCGATTTCCATGCCGGGGTCGGCGTAGTTGCCCAACACCTCGACGATGCGCCCGATCGGTTTTGAGTGCCGGTCCGGCTGTTCGATGATCTCGACGGTCACCACCTCGCCCGCGCGAGCGCTGACCGCCCCGCCCGGGGCGACCAGAATGTCCTGGTTGATCCGCCGATTTTCAGGTACAACAACCGTGATTCCGTGCTCCAGCAGGACGCGGCCAACGACCCGGCTGTTCGCGCGCTCGAGCACTTCGACGATGACCCCCTCACGCCGCCCGCGGCGATCAACACCGACGACACGCACCAGCGCGCGATCGCGATGCAGGACCTTGGACATCTGCCGGGCTTCGAGCGACAGGTCTTCGCTGCCGTCGTCGGGAATCAGAAAACCATAGCCGTCCGGATGGCCCTCGATGCGCCCGGCGATCAAGCTGGCGCGCTCGGGCAGGATGTAGGAGCCCTTGCGGTTGCGCAGCAACTGCGCCTCGCGCTCCATTGCCCGCAAGCGACGCTGAAACGTCTCCAGCTCGATTTTCTGGACATCAAGCAGTACGCAGAGATCGTCGAAAGCGACGGGTTTGCCCTGTTCCTGCAGAATCTGCAGGATGTATTCGCGCGACGGCAGGGGCTGCTCGTAGCGCTTGAGCTCACGCTCGACGTACGGGTCTCGCCGGCGTATAGCCGACAGTTTGATGATTGACATTTCCTCATGTTCCTATAGAATTCGGCCTTCGCTGGAAATGCCCAGGTGGCGAAATTGGTAGACGCGCTAGGTTCAGGTCCTAGTGGTGGCAACACCGTGGAGGTTCGATTCCTCTCTTGGGCACCAAGCAAAAAAAGTAATGCCCTGATGATTAATCAGGGCTTTTTCTTTTTCCGCACGCGACTCGTCAATTTCTTCAGGCACCGACCGCTGCAGCGTCGGATCCTTGATCGGCCTGCCTCCATTGTACGCCAACAGACGGGGCCTTGCCGGCAATCTGTCATCCCACGGCCTGTCGCTGCCCGGCCCCGGCCACGCTGCGGCCCGTCCTGCGAAACCGCCCACCCTGAAGACGCCAGCGCGCGGTCCTTGATCCCGACAACTGCCAGCCCGCCCATGCTCGCGGCCTGTCCGGGAAAGGATCGGGACCAGCCGGTCCTTTCTGCGACGCCAAAGGCACCGACTACGACCGGCGAAACGATTCCAGCAATTTTCGTGGCACTAGCCAACACGCACGAAAATATGGATACTACGCTGCCGGAAGCTCGCCAGCAGCGACCTGGTGCAAGAATGAGAATTAGTTCTACCTCAGACACTGTTAGGAATCCCGATGACGATACGACCGGATTTGATTGAAAAGCTGCGCGCCAAGCGCGCCAAGCTGACCGAAAACGTCAGTCCCGAGAAGCTGGAAGCGCTGCACGCCAAAGGTTTGTTGTCGGCTCGCGAGCGGCTTCACACACTCTTTGACGAGGGCACTTTCCAGGAACTTGGCCTCTACGCTGCGCACGCGGCGACCGCCTTCGGCATGGAGGGACGCGTTCTACCGGCGGACGGCGTGATCGCTGGCAGCGGCTACGTGGGCCCGGGACAGGTGGCCGCTTTCAGCCAGGACTTCAGCGTCGTTGCCGGCACTCTCGGCAAGATGCAGGCGAGAAAGATCACGCGAATCATGCGCCATGCCCTCAAGACCGGCGTGCCACTGGTCGCCTTCAAGGATTCCGGCGGCGCACGCATTCAGGAGGGAGTCGATGCCCTGTCCGGCTACGGCGACGTGTTCTACGCCAATGTTCTGATGTCCGGCGTAGTGCCGCAGATCGCCGTGATCTGTGGTCCCTGCGCGGGCGGTGCAGCCTACTCACCGGCACTGATGGACTTCGTGATCATGACGCGCAACAACGCGCACATGTTCCTCACCGGGCCGGAGGTGATCAAGGCGGTGACCGGCCGAGCGACCACGATGGCCGAAGTCGGCAGCGCCGAGATGCACTCAACGGTCAGCGGCAACGCCCACTTCGTCGCCGAAGACGACCGTCACGCGATCACACTGGTCAAGCAGATACTCTCCTATCTGCCGGCAAACAATACCGAGGACCCGCCGCATGACCTGTCAGTGCCGATCGAGGAGATGGAAGACCCCGGGATCAACGACTGCATCCCGGACAGCCCATCCGAACCGCTGGACATGTATGCGGTCATTCGCCGGGTAGTGGACAACGGCGAGCTGCTCGAGGTGCATGCCGGCTTTGCCCGCAATGTCATTGTCGGCTTCGCCCGCATCAGCGGTGTCGTGGTCGGCCTGGTCGCCAACCAGCCGATGGTCATGGCCGGCGCGCTGGATCTCAATGCCGCTGACAAGGTGGCGCGCTTTGTCCGGACCTGCAACATCTTCAACGTGCCGTTGGTCACCCTGGTCGATGTTCCGGGCTTCCTGCCGGGAGTCGAACAGGAACGTGGCGGCATCATCCGTCATGGCGCGAAAATGCTCTCCGCCTACGGCTCGTGTACCGCGCCGAAGATCACGGTCATCCTGCGCAAGGCCTACGGCGGGTCGTATCTCGCGATGTGCAGCCAGGAAATGGGAGCGGACATGGTGTACGCCTGGCCGACCGCAGAGATTGCGGTGATGGGCGCTGAAGCGGCAGTCAAGATCCTCTATCGCAAGGAACTCGAGCAGGCCGAGGATCGTCAGGCGAGAGCGGCTGAGCTGGCGCAGGAATACCGTGACGAGTTTGCTTCGCCTTACGTTTCCGCCAGCAACTTCTACATCACCGACGTCATCGAGCCGCAGGACACGCGCTGGATGGTCGCCCTGGCGCTGCGCAAGATCCTTGACAAGCGTGAACTCAGGCCGGCCAAGAAGCACGGCAATATCCCAATGTAACCTGCCAACGAAAGGCAAGAAATCCAATGGTAACTGTCGCCATTTACCAGGCACTCCAGGTGTACGGGATCGCCATCGTGATCTCGGTTCTGGTTGCAGTAGTGATCAAGGTCATGGTTTCGCTGACTGGCCGGATGGAAAAGACCAGGCCGCTTGACGTCCCGACGGGAACCGTCTGCCCGATCGGACCGGGCGTTCCTGACGAGGACGTCGCGGCGCTGTCGGCGGCGATCTTCGCCGCGATGGGGCCCCATCGCATACTACACATCGCACCCTCAAGCCACGGCTGGGCAAGTGGCGGACGTGCCGCCCAGCATTCATCCCATACGCCGGGGCCCACGGGCCGTGGCCCCCGATAACAGGAGCAAGACATGCCCAGACAATTCAAGGTGACGGTCAACGGACGCGAATACGATGTAGCCGTTCTCGAACTGACAGCCGGCCAGGCACCGCAATCACCAGGTCCAGTAGCCACCGCGGTGGCCGCCGCCGGTAGCGCAACCAGCGCGGCGCCGGCGGCCGCCGCGCCCCAGCAGCACGCCACGGCC
>JAFLDL010000021.1:52329-83326 GCA_017302435.1 Candidatus Accumulibacter necessarius | reverse complement strand
TCTCATCCGCCTCTCCCCGACCAAGCGCAAGGGCGGTCTCAAGGTTCAGCGCCTCATCGCCGCTACCTCCGATACCTTCCGCGCGGAACTGCTCGGTCTTGTATAAGATTCATGCAATTGCCCTGGGGTCCGACCCAGCCGGCTATGTTGCGCTACGCTGGTCGTCAGCGCAGCGATAAGCCGCAAAGGCGCAGCCACCGCACTGCGGACGGCCGCCGATGCGGTCGCGGGAAAGAGATGAGCGGCCCGGGGTCCGACATTCGGCGGGCCAGCCATCGGCGGACGGGATCAGCTTCCGGGTTCTTCCGCCATCAGCCGCTGCCGGATCGCGAGCAATTCCTGCTGGCGCTCGGCGCCGGATTCCGGGTAGCGCATCCTGAGCGATTTCAAGGTTTCCAGAATGATGCGCGAAACGATCAGCCGGGCGTTCTTCTTGTCGTCGGCAGGCACCACATACCAGGGAGCGATTTTCGTACTGGTCGCGCTCAGACACGCTTCATAGGCTTGCATGTACTGTGGCCAGAAGGCCCGTTCTTCGATGTCGGCCAGACTGAATTTCCAGTTCTTGTCGGGCTCGTCGATGCGCTCGAGAAAGCGCCTGCGCTGTTCTTCCCGGGAAAGGTGCAGGAAGAACTTGATGATGCGTGTGCCGTTGCGAAAAAGGTGGGCCTCCAGGTCAATGATGGAACGATAGCGCTCTCGCCAGATCGTTTTCTCGTCGAGCGCTCCATCCGGCAGGCCCTGACCCCGAAGAATCTCGGGATGGACCCGCACGATCAAGACCTCCTCGTAATATGATCGGTTGAAGATGCCGATGCGGCCGCGCTCCGGCAAACATTGCGAGGTACGCCAGAGAAAATCGTGCTCGAGTTCGGCGGGACTCGGGTGTTTGAAACTGAACACCTGACAGCCTTGGGGGTTGACGCCTGACATCACATGGCGAATGACGCCATCCTTGCCGGCCGCGTCCATGGCCTGAAAGATCAGCAGCACTGCATGGCGGTTGGACGCGTAGAGCAGACGTTGCAGCTCGCTGAGCTCGTCCACCTGTTCGTCGAGCAATGTCTGGTAAATCTTTGTCGACGGGTAAGCCGGCTGCACCTCGGTCGGCCACTTGTCCAGTTCCACCTTGTGGCCTTCCTGTACCTGGAAATCGCCTGGTTTGATTGTCATCGCGACCATCTCCTCGATCTTTGAAGCGCTCCGTGAAAAGCGTCGGCGTGTTCACGGTTGAATTCTTCTTTCCAGCGCGCCGGATTTGTCTTCGCCGGCGCTAAACACCCTGCCGCCTGCCCAGCGCACAGGCGAACGTAGGTCCTGACGAGTCTGTGCAGATGAACAAGGATCGTCTGCTGAGCGGGCTTCGCCGCCGATCGACTTCGTCTTACTCCCGCATGACTTCGTACTTCCACCTGACGTAGGATCCGGCCCTTGCCGCGGCTGCAAGGAGATCAATCAATGGCAGCGCCTGATGATCCGTGCTGACCGCCACCGGATGATCCGCACCCTTGTCCTCAGCTGACGGCGAGGCCTTCTGTGCATCGATCGCGGCTGTCAGCTGGCCCAGGGCCACCGGAACGTCCTCCGCCAGAATCGCGCCGGGCACGGTTTCATCATGTTCCATCATCGTCAGCATCGCCAGCGCGACATCCCCGCATAGGGTGATATCGGCATGGGCATCGGTTGCAAAGGTGACCAGCATCTCGTTCTCCGTGAATGCAGCGTCAGCGACGCCACTCGGGTCGGGTCAGGGATCCCGGTTACCCGCGTTTATCTCATTGGAAATTCTCCCTCGAACCGGGCTGGCCGTATGTGCGCTGGCGTACATAAGGGTCGTTCGGCGACCAAGGCATCGTTGATCCGTCCCTGGTGGCATTCTGTGCGCCGCCGTACATACGGGGAAAACCGTATCGTCTACCGTGCGGATCAGCCATGAACACCTCGTTGACGACAGCCGCCGCGATCGCCCAGGCAGCGCCACAGGAGTTCGCGCTGTCGGGGGCCTGGACGGCGCGCGGGCTCGGTACCCTCGCTCCACGACTCGCGGCACTGTCCGCACCAGCCGGATCGGGAGTGGTGATCGATTGTGCCGGCATCGAAGCACTCGACACCGCTGGTGCCTGGGTCCTGCAAAAGCTTCTGCGTCGGCTGCGTGCTGCGGGAAGCGCCGTCAACCTGCGTGACTTTCGCCCGGAGTTCGCCAGACTGCTTGCAATGGTGGGGGAGGATCTATCGACTCAAGTGCCGGTCACAAGCGCCCTCCTCCAGGTTTCATCTGTCCCTCCATCGCATCTCGAACACCTGGGCCGAAGAGCTGCCGGCACCATCGAACAAGCCACGGCACTGCTCGGCTTTGTCGGCGAGATTGCCCTGGCCTTTACCGCATGCCTCGCGCACCCGGTGCGATTCAGATGGCGGCCCATGTGGTCCAACCTGCGCAGCGCCGGCTTCGACGCACTGCCCATCGTCGGGCTGCTGTCCTTCCTGCTCGGGATCGTCGTCGCCTATCAGGGCGCCGATCAGCTCAGGCAGTACGGCGCCAACATCTTCATTGCCGACCTCGTCGGGCTCTCCATGCTGCGCGAGTTCGCGCCGCTGATGACGGCCATCATCGTTGCCGGACGCTCGGGCTCGGCCTATGCGGCGCAGATCGGGACGATGTCGGTGAACGAGGAGATTGACGCCCTGCGCGCGCTCGGAATCGCTCCGCTGGACCTGCTCGTTCTGCCCAAGATCCTCGCCCTGTCCATCGCGCTGCCACTGCTGACTGTCTTTGCCGACGTGCTCGGCGTGTTCGGTGGCATGCTCATGGCGCGTGCACAACTGGGAGTCGGCTTCGGCGAGTTTCTCGACCGCCTGGTCAAGGCAGTCAGCGTCACCGCCTATCTGGTCGGCATCTGCAAGGCACCGGTGTTCGCGTTCATCATCGCCGTGGTCGGTTGCTTTCACGGTTTTCGCACCCGTGGCGGTGCCGACAGCGTCGGCCGCCAGACCACACGCAGCGTCGTTCAGTCGATTTTCCTGGTGATCGTCGCCGACGCCCTGTTCTCCGTCGCTTTCAGTGTACTGGACCTCTGAGGTGCGCAGTGAGAGGCAGGCGAGGGACGAGGTCATCGAACTCAGCAAGGTCTCGACGCGCTTCGGCGACCATGTCGTACATTCGCAAATTGACCTCCAGGTGCGGCGTTCCGAGATCCTGGCGCTGATCGGCGGCAGCGGCTCCGGCAAGTCGACGCTGCTGCGCGAAATGATCCTGCTGCAGCGCCCGGACTCGGGCTCAATCCGGGTGCTCGGCGTCGACCTGGAGAATATCACCGATGACGCGGCACACGAGCTGTGCCAGCGCTGGGGTGTGATGTTCCAGCATGGCGGCCTATTCGGCTCGCTGACGGTCAAGGAGAATGTCGGCCTGCCGCTGCGCGAGCACAGCCGGCTCGACGACCGCCTGATCGACGAAATCGCGGCCTGGAAGCTCGCCATCACCGGCCTCAAGCCGGAGGTCGGCGCGCAGTATCCGGCAGAGCTCAGTGGCGGAATGATCAAGCGCGCCTCGCTCGCCCGCGCCTTGGCACTCGACCCGGAATTGCTGTTTCTCGACGAGCCAACCGCCGGCCTTGACCCCGACAGCGCCGGCGGCGTCGACCAGCTTGTTCGCAAGCTACGCGACCTGCTTGGTCTGACCATCGTCATGATCACGCACGATCTTGACCTGTTGTGGCAGGTGGCCGACCGCGTCGTCGTTCTCGGCGAGGGCAAGGTGCAAGGGATTGGCTCGATGTCCGAGCTCTCGCACATGGACCATCCCGCCATCCGCATGTTCTTCGACGGGCCGCGCGGGCGAGCGGCGCAGGAACAGGAAGAACACCTGGCTGCGGCACAAAGATCGTGAGGCCATCATCGAAACCAAAGTGAACTATCCGCTTGTCGGTGCATTCGTCCTCGTCCTCGGCTCGGTGCTTGTCGCCGGCGTTCTCTGGTTCGCCTCGGGCGGTGCTTTCCAGAAAAGCCATGACATCTATCGGGCGATCGTCTTCGAGTCGGTGGCCGGTCTCAATCTCAACGCACCGGTCAAGTACAACGGCGTCGACGTCGGCAAGGTTCGACAGATTCGTCTGGACCCAGGCAATCCGGAACAGGTGAACCTGCTGTTCGCGATCGAGCGCGGCACGCCCATCAGGGAAGACACCGTTGCGGTCCTGAAGACACAGGGTTTGACCGGCATCGCCTATGTCGAACTCAGTGGCGGCACGCGCGATGCGCCGCCACTGCTCGCCAGCGAAGGAAGCGAGTATCCGGTGATTCGCACCAAGCCATCGCTCAGTGCGCGACTGGAGAATGTGCTCACCACCGTGCTGACCAAGGTGGACAGCCTGTCGAACAACATCAATGCCCTGCTCAGCAATGAAAACCGGACTGCGTTCGCCAGCGCGCTCGCCGATATTGCCTTGGTCGCACACACCATCGCCGCACGCAAGGACGCGCTCGATGCGGGCATCATCGATGCCGCCCGCACTTTTGAAAACACCTCACGCGCAACCGCGCAGATCGGACCGATGCTCGATCGCATCGGGCGCAGCGCCGACGCCGTCGGGAAAATGGGGACGTCGGTCGCCCGCACCAGCGCCAGCGCAGGCAAGACGGTCGACGCGGTCGGCGCCGACCTGCAGCGCTTCAGCACGGAAACGCTGCCCGAGCTGGAGCGGCTACTTGAAGAACTCTCGGTGTTTTCGACCTCGCTGCGGCGCCTTGCCGAGCAAACCGAACGTAATCCGTCGGGCCTCCTCTTCGGTCACCGGCCGGTACCCGACGGGCCTGGCGAATCCTCATCAACAGGAGCACGACAGCCATGATCCCTTGGTCCATCGCAAGAGTCGGCCTGCTGTGCAGCATTGGCATACTGCTGACCTCGATCGGCGGCTGCAGTGCGCTCCGTTCGCCGGCGACGCTGCCGCCTGCCTTCTACTCGCTGGACAGCACGAGTGGCCAGAGCGAAAGCGCAAGAACGGCTCGGGCAGCAGGGTCGATCGCCGCGCCAACATTGATCGTCTATCCACCTCAGGCGGCAGCGGGCTTCGACAGCCAGCGCATCATCTACGTCCGCGAGGCCCACAGGCTCGACTATTTTGCTCATAGTGAGTGGGTCGACACCCCGGCGCGCATGCTTGCGCCGCTCATCGTCGCCGCCATCGAGAGCAGCGGGACCTTCCACTCCGTTCTGCAGGCGCCGACCGCGGCGGTCGGCGAACTGAGGCTCAACACCGAGATCCTCCGCCTGCAGCAGGAGTTCAGCAGCCAGCCAAGTCGCGTTCGTTTCACGCTACGCGCCTATATCGTCGACAACACGACGCGCCGGGTGCTGGCATCGCGCGTCTTTGATGAGATCGTTGCAGCCGCGACTGAGGATCCCTACGGCGGAGTCGCTTCGGCCAATCGAGCGGTGCAGAGCGTGCTTGAACAGCTCGCCGGCTTCTGCACCACAGTGGTCGTTCAATCACAAACGGCTTCGGCCGAAGCTGCGAAACAGGTTGTCGAACACCCGCATTCACCGCCATCCCACGGGTCTTGAGCCCATGACCAACACAAGGAGAACAGCATGCAAATCCAGATCAATACCGACCACAACATTGCAGGCAATGAAGCGCTGGCCGCTCACGTTCGCAGCGTCGTCGAACATGGCTTGAGCCACCTCAGCGATCACATTACGCGCGTTGAAGTGCATCTGAGCGATGAAAACGGGCCAACGAAAGATATGCAGGGAGGACAGAACGACAAGCGCTGCATGATGGAGGCTCGTCTCGAGAGCTACCATCCACTTGCCGTCACTTCACATGCTGCCAGCGTGCACCAAGCCGTTGACGGGGCGACTGAGAAGCTGATCCGGTTGGTCGAAGGCACCCTTGGACGACTGCATGACCACAAGCATGGCCGCGATACCCGGATGCCGTTGGACGATACGCCTTCGGACGTGCAATGAGCGACTCTCTCTGACCAGTCGCGTCGCACAGTGATTTCATCGGTCCGCTACAACTCGACCCTCCGACGCGCCAGCCAGTCGCTGACCGCGAGCCCGGTGCCAAAATCCCAGGCCTTGAGCTTTTCGGGGACAATCAGCCGGAATTCGGCGAGTTCCTCGTTCAGGCGGATCTCGCCGTGCGCCAGGACATGATAGGCAATGATCACCTCGTGCTTGCGGGCAAAGGGATAAACGCCGATCAGCGTCACGGCGTCGGTTTCGAGACCCAGTTCCTCCCGGACCTCGCGGGCAATGCCGGCCACCGGCGCCTCATCGCGTTCGAGAAAGCCGGTGATCAACCCGAAGGCACCGGCGGCCCAGGCGTGGTTGCGCGCCAGCAGGATGCCGCCCTCGTATTCGACCAGCGCCGCCAGCACGGGCGCCGGATTGTCCCAATGCACGAAGCCGCACCGGGCCCGGCAGATCAGTCGCGACAGGCCACCAAAATCGCCCCTCTCGAGCCCGGCACTGCAGAGCGGACAGAAGCGCCAGTCGCTCATTCGGACCCGGCCGCCAGCTCGCGGATGTCGGCGACCAGACGATCGACGGTCTCGGGTGCCGTATCCCAGGCGCACATGAAGCGCGCGCCACCGGCACCGATGAAGTTGTAGAACAACCAGCCGCGTTCGCGCAGGCCGGCCTCCACACGGCTCGGCAGGTGAACGAAGACGCCGTTCGCCTGCACCGGGAACAGCGCCGGCCAGCCGGTGGCTTCCGCCAGGCCGGCCGCCAGCCGCCGTGCCATTGCGTTGGCATGCGCGGCGTGGCGCAACCAAGCGCCGTCTTCGAGAATGCCGAGCCACGGCGCCGACAGGAAGCGCATCTTCGAAGCGAGTTGACCGGCCTGCTTGCAGCGATAGGCAAAATCATCGGACAGCTTGCGATCGAAGAAAACCACGGCCTCGCCTGCCGGCAAGCCCATCTTGGTGCCGCCGAAGCACAGGACGTCGACGCCTGCACGCCAGGTCACATCCGCAGGGCTGACGCCAAGACCAGCAACGGCATTGGCAAAGCGCGCGCCGTCCATATGCACGCGCAGGCCATGCGCACGCGCCGTATCGGCGATCGCGCGCAGCTCGTCCGGGCGGTACACGGTGCCGACCTCGGTCGCCTGCGTCAGCGTCACCACCTTCGGCTTCGGATAGTGGATGTCGGTCCGGCGGGTGACCACCTCAGCGATCGACGCCGGCGTCAGCTTGCCCTGCTCCCCGGCGACCGCCAGCAGCTTGGCGCCATTGGAGAAGAACTGCGGCGCGCCGCATTCGTCGGTCTCGACGTGCGCCAGCTGGTGGCAGATGACGCTATGGTAGGGCTGGCAAAGCGCCGCCAGGGCCAGGGAATTGGCCGCCGTACCGTTGAATACGAAGTACACGTCGCAATCGGTTTCGAACAGCTCGCGCAAGCGATCGGCGACGCGCAGCGTCCATGGGTCCTCGCCGTACGAGCGGACATGGCCATCGTTGGCCGCCAGCAGGGCGCTCAGCGCTTCCGGGCAAATACCCGCGTAGTTGTCACTGGCAAAGTGCTGCATCAGGCGCAATCGAAAGGGTTGGTCGCGATCCCGCGACGAAGTTGCCCCTCCCTCCCCTTCAAGGGGAGGGTTGGGGTGGGGATGGGGTACGCAGAAATTCACTCTCCCCGGGTTCTTCGTGCAAAGCCGTCCAGATAGCCTCGAGCACAGCGTCAGTTTGCTGTAACACCTCGTTGTTCCAGAATCGCATGATGCGAAAACCTGCCGCATGCAGTCGTCGATCACGCACATGATCTGCCGCACAGTCTTCATGCTGACCGCCATCGACCTCAACAATCAGCCGAATTTCCAGGCACACAAAATCGAGCACATAATCTAGGAAGGGATGCTGACGGCGGAATTTGAAACCCGCCATCTGCCGGGCGCGTAGACGTCGCCATAAGCGAATTTCGGCATCGGTCATCTCGATTCGCAGCTTTCTCTGAAGCGCGTTCTCGATGACCGAGCGGTTTGTTTGCCCCTTCATGCGCCTATTCCATTGTCCGATCGTGTTTCGCTGAACCCATCCCCACCCCAGCCCTCCCCTTGAAGGGGAGGGAGAGCTCCCCGACCCAGGGTTGACGAGGAAGGTTGACAGGGCCGAGCAGGCCGTCCACTTGGCCCGTTCTGCATCGCCGATGCCGACTCGCTGTTCTGCTTGCTCAAAGCCGTTGGTCGACCCAGGCGCACACCGATGCCAGCGCCGCCGGCAGATGCGCTGGCTCGTTGCCGCCGGCCTGCGCCATGTCAGGACGGCCACCACCCTTGCCACCGACCTGGCGGGCGACCATGTTGACGAGTTCGCCGGCCTTTATCCTGCCGGTCAGATCAGGGGTGACGCCGGCGATCAGCGTCACCTTGCCGTCGCTGGCCGAAGCGAGCACGACGGCAGCGCTCTTAAGCTTGTCGCGCAGCTTGTCGATCGTTGAGCGCAGGGCGTTGACGTCGGCGCCGTCCATGACCGCGGCGAGCACCCTGGCGCCCTTCACTTCGACGGCCTGTGCCAGCAGCTCGTCGCCCTGGGCCGAGGCCAGTCTGGCTTTGAGGCGTGACAGTTCCCTCTCCAGCGTGCGCACATTGTCGAGCACCTGGGCGAGTTTGGCCGGCACCTCGGCAACCGGCGCCTTGAAGGCAGCCGCAGCGTCAGCCAGCATCGCCTGCTGCTGCTGCACCAGGGCCAGCGCCGTCTCACCGGTCACCGCCTCGACGCGCCTGACGCCGGCGGCGACGCCGGTCTCGGCGACGATCTTGAACAGGCCGATGTCGCCGCTGCGTTGCACGTGCACGCCACCGCAAAGTTCCTTCGACGAGCCGATGGTCAGCACGCGCACCTCGTCGCCGTACTTCTCGCCAAAGAGCATCATCGCGCCCGACCGCTGCGCCTCCTCTATCGGCATGACGCACGCTTCAGTCGCCGCGTTGGCGAGAATCTCGTTGTTGACGATGACTTCAACGCGGCGAATTTCTTCAGCGCTCATCGGAGCAGAGTGGGCAAAGTCGAAACGCGTCTTTTCGGCATCGACCAGCGAACCCTTCTGTTGCACATGGCCGCCGAGCACCTCGCGCAGGGCCTTGTGCATCAGATGCGTCGCCGAGTGGTTGCGCACCGTGCGGGCACGCGCCTGCACGTCCACCCTGGCCAAAACACCGTCGCCAACGCTGATCAGACCGGTCCTGACGACCCCCTGATGGCCAGAAACGGCGGCCTGGATCTTCTGCGTGTCCTCGACCGCAAAGATGCCCTGCGCGCTCTGCAGCACGCCGCGGTCGCCGACCTGGCCGCCGGATTCGGCGTAGAACGGTGTCTCGTCGAGCACGATGACGCCGAGTTCGCCCTCCTTCAGTTGCCCGACCGGGCTGCCATCCCGGTAAAGCGCCAGGACCTTGCCGCCGAATTCGAGCGCCTCGTAACCATGGAAATTCGTCGCCGGTCCGTCGTAGTCGAGCGCCGTGGCCATCCTGAATTTGCCGGCGGCGCGCGCCTGCTCCTTCTGCTGCGCCATCGCGGCATCGAAAGCGGCGACGTCTACGCTCACCCCGCGCTCGCGGCAGACGTCAGCCGTCAGATCGAGCGGGAAGCCAAAGGTATCGTGCAGCTTGAAGGCGGTGGCACCGTTGAAAACACCGTGGTCGGCCATCGCCGCGAGTTCGCCCTCGAGGATGCTCATGCCGTGCTCTATCGTCTCGAAGAAGCGGACCTCTTCCTGCCGCAACACCTCGGTCACGCGCGCCTGGTTGCTGGCCAGTTCGGGATACGCAGCACCCATTTCGGCAACCAGGTCCGGCACCATGCGGTGGAAGAAGGCCGTGCGGGCACCGAGTTTGTAGCCATGCCGGATCGCGCGCCGGATGATCCGCCGCAGGACGTAGCCACGTCCCTCGTTGCCCGGAATGACGCCATCGGAGACGAGAAAAGCGCAGGCGCGGATGTGGTCGGCAAGCACCCGCAAGGACGGACTGGCGAGGTCGGCAGACGAGGTTTCACGCGCCGCGGCAGCGATCAGGCGGACGAACAGATCAATCTCGTAATTGCTATGGACGTGCTGCAGAACCGCGGCCGTCCGCTCGAGGCCCATGCCGGTATCCACCGAGGGCTTCGGCAGCGGATGCATGACGCCAGCCTCGTCACGGTTGAACTGCATGAAGACGTTGTTCCAGATCTCGATGTAACGGTCGCCGTCTTCGTCGGGCGATCCCGGCGGTCCGCCGGGGATGCCTTCACCATGGTCGTAGAAGATTTCCGTACATGGTCCGCAGGGGCCGGTATCGCCCATCATCCAGAAGTTGTCGGAGGCGTAACGCGCGCCCTTGTTGTCACCGATGCGTACCACCCGCTCGGCCGGCACCCCTATCTCGCGTGTCCAGATGTCATAGGCTTCCTGGTCTTCGGCGTAAACCGTGACCCACAGCCGGTCGGGTGGCAACTGGTACACCTCGACCAGCAGTTCCCAGGCGTAACGGATCGCATCGAGCTTGAAGTAGTCACCGAAAGAGAAATTGCCCAGCATCTCGAAGAACGTATGGTGGCGCGCCGTATAGCCCACATTTTCGAGGTCGTTGTGTTTGCCGCCGGCGCGTACGCACTTCTGCGAGGTCGTCGCCCGCAGGTAGGGTCGCTTGTCGAAACCGAGAAAAACGTCCTTGAACTGGTTCATGCCCGCGTTGGTAAACAGCAGCGTCGGATCTGCATGCGGCACGAGCGAACTCGAGGCAACGATCTGGTGCCCTTTGGATTCGAAGAACTTGAGGAACTTCTCGCGGATTTCAGCGCTTTTCATCGTGGTCCATCCCGCTTCGGGGCTCGTTCAAAGAGCTGCGATTCTAACTTGAAAGTCGGATTCGCGACCGGCCAATCACCCGGACGCAGCGCCTTGGGCGCTGCCCGCTCGAGGGCTATGGGCCGAGCTAGTCGTCGACCAGGCAGTCGATGCGGTCGCTGAACACCGCCGCGACGCCCCGCCGATAGAGCGCGGCGGCGATTGATGGATCATTGACCGTGTAGCAGAGGACGGGGATACCGGCGGCGCGCGCTTCCCGCAGCACTTCGTCGTCAAGGAAAGCGGCATCACAATGCAGGGTCACGGCCCCGAACTGCCTGACGCGCGCCAGCCAGTCGGACGGCGGACGCTTGTACAGGCAACCGAGGGGCAACTCGGGCACGGCCGCGCGTGCGGTCGCCAGGGCCATTTCCGAGAAAGACGACACGAGCGGCAGATCGTCGCCGGGCCAAAGCGCCCGGACGCTGCGCGCCACCACCTCGCCGGTCAGCGCCTCGAAACCGGCTGCCGGCTTGATCTCCACGTTGGCCAGCAAACCCAGCTGGCGACACGCGACCGCTGCCGATTCCAGCGTCGGCACCGGCTCGCCGGCGAATGCCGGATGCTGGTGAGCACCGGCGTCGAGGCAACGCAGTTGCGCATCGTCGGCTTCGCCCACCCGACCGAAGCCGTCAGTCGTCCGGGCCAGGGTTTCGTCGTGCAGCAGCCACGGCGAACCATCGGCTGACAGCATCACATCAAACTCGACCGCCCGCACGCCAAGCCGGGCGGCGATCCGCAGCCCGGCCAAGGTGTTCTCCGGCGCCAGCGCACCGCCACAGCGGTGCGCGAAGACGCGCGGCAGGAGCCAGCCGAGCTGCGCAGCAATCACTTCTTCGGCGCTGCCTGCTTCGCTGACGGCTTCGCTGCTGGCTTTGCTGTTGGTGCGGCGTGCAGGATGACGTTGCCACGCTCGACAGCGATGTCGAGCGCCTGCTTGGCTGGCGTCTTGCCGGACCAGGCTGCCTCGAGTTCCTCTTCGACGATGATCCGCACCTTCTCGATCTCGGAGACGCGCAGCGCACGCAGCGCGCCCGGGCCCTGCAGCTGAGCGTAGGCGACATTGAGGCCAGCGACATCAGCTTTCAACAGCTTGCTGCCCGCCGCGGCACGGGCAGCCGAGGTCATTGGCAGGAAGCCTGAGGCGGCTGTGAGTTCCACCTGCAGATCAGGCTCCAGCAGGAAACTGACAAACTGGGCCACCCCCTTGTACTCGGCCGGCTTCTGGCCGCCGCCCACCCACAACGAGTAGCCCCCCGCCAGCGTCTGCTTCGGCGCGCCCTGCACATCGTCGTGATACGGCAGCGACGCAACACCGATCTCCAGTTTGCGGCTATCGCGCAGCGCGCCGCTGAGCGAAGACGAACTGGTCAGCATGCCGCACTCGCCGGCGGCGAAGCGGTTGTCTGCCTCGTCGCGACGACCGAAAGAGACGAAGAACCTGGCCTTTGCCCAGGTGGTGAGCATCGCCGTGTGCTTGACCTGAACCAGACCATTGAAGTTCAGCTTGCCCTTCGCGTCCGCGACCTCGACGCCATGCCAGGAACTCAGGTTGTCGATATGCACCCAGGCTGGCCACGAGGTGGTGTACGGACAGGTGCTGCCGGCGTCGAACAGCTTGTCAGCCGCCACCTGCATTTCGGCCCAGGTCTTCGGCGGCTTTTCCGGGTCAAGACCGGCCTTGCGGAAAGCGGCCTTGTTGATGAAGAGGATCGGGGTGGACAGGCCGACCGGCAGCGCGATCAGATTCCCTTTGGCATCGGCGAGGCCGACACGCAATTCGGGTGCCAGCTTGCTGCCGTCAAAGGGCACATTCTCGTCCTTCATCACCTGGTGCAGCGGTTTGAAGGCACTCTTGGCGGCAACGAAGCGCGCCTGCTCCTCGCGTGTCACCAGGTTAAGGTCCTTGGGCGCATCGCCCTGGACGCGACGTACCACCTTGACCTGGGTATCCTTCTGCCGCGAGTTGAAACGCTCGACCAGTTTCTCAAGGCGCTCGGCGCGTTCTTCGTCGAGTTGATGCGAAAGCTCGATTTCTGTCGGTGCCGCAGCCGTCAATGACGAAAAGGGCGCGGCGAGGGCAACCGCCAGCAGGGCCGGGAGAATTTTGCGCAAATGCATGGCAATCCTTTGCAGTCGGAAAAAAGCGCTGATTATAGCGGCAGCCGACGCCCATCGCGCAGGTCGTCCAGTTTGAACTCGCCAACGGCGCAGCGCGGTTGGTGTTCATTGTGTTTACAATGCGGTTTCCGATCCCCTTTCCCTAGAGAACGTCGTGTTCGACCAGGTACTGAAGCCGATGCACGCCCTCCTGATTGCCTGCTCCCTGCTGCTCGGCCTTTCCGGCTGCGACCTCATCCAGCAAAAACTGGGAATCGAGGCTCCGGCGGTCAAGGCAGCGCGCCTGGACGCCGAGGGGCAGGCGGTCGGCAGTGCCTGCCGGCAGTCCGGACGCGCAATCGAAGACTGCTATTCGATCTATTCATGGCTGTCCAAGGCATCGATCTACCAGGGCTGGCGTGACATGGATGCCTACATGCGCGAGAACAAACTGGAAACCGTCGAGCCCCAACTGCCGCCACCGCAGCCTCCCGGAACCAGGAAGAAGAAGCCGGGGTTGGCCGAGGAGCCTGCATCAGAGGCCACGACGGAGCAGAAAGCGGCCCCAAAGCAATAGCTGCGGATTCTCGTCGCCCCTCAGGGCGCCGGATTGGTATACCGCAAGTGAATCTCGTCGATCTCGGCCAGCACGGCCGGTGGCAGCTGGATCGCCAGGGCAGCCAGGTTCTCGTCGAGTTGCGCCATGTTGGTGGCACCGATGATCGTGCTGGCAACGAACCAGCGCGAATAGACAAAAGCCAGCGCCAGTTGGCTCGGCGTCAGGCCGTGCCGGTGAGCCAGCTCGGCATACGCAGCCACAGCCGGCGCAACATTGGGCTTCGCATAGCGCTGGCCGAAACCGGCAAACTCGGTGATCCGGCCGGCGGCTTTCGGGTCCGCCAGGTACTTGCCGGAGAGCGTGCCGAAAGCCAGCGGTGAATACGGCAACAGGCTGACGTTCTCGCGGTAGCAGACCTCGGCGAGGCCGTTCTCGTAGACCCGGTTGAGCAGACTGTAGGCATTCTGCAGCGAAACCGGACGCGGCAGATCGTGTTCCTTGGCCAGACGAACGAATTCCATCACTCCCCAGGGATGTTCGTTGGACAGACCGAAGTAGCGAATCTTGCCCTCGCGCACCAGCGTCGCCAAGGCTTCCAGGGTTTCGATGATGGCTGTCGCCGCGCACTCTTTCGCTGGAACGAACTGCCACTGGCCGAACATCGGCTGATTGCGCGCCGGCCAATGTAATTGGTAGAGATCAACGTAGTCGGTGCGCAGGCGTTGCAGCGAGCCTTCAACCGCGGCGCGCAGACTGTCGAGATCAAAGGACAGCCGGCCGCCGCGAATCCAGTTCAACCCGCGCGCCGGGCCGGCCGCCTTGGTCGCGACCACCACCTGCTGCCGCGGCTGCCTGACCAGCCAGTTGCCGACGATCTGCTCGGTTCGGCCGCAGGTTCCTGCCCGTGGTGGAACCGGATACATTTCTGCGGTGTCGATGAAGTTGATGCCGGCGGCAGACGCGCGGTCCAGTTGCGCATGCGCCTCCGACTCGCTGTTCTGCTGCCCGAAGGTCATTGTGCCGAGGCAGACCTCCGATACCTGCAAGGGGCTGTGGCCAAGGTATCTCTTCTTCATGCTTCCTCCACGCTGTTGGTCGGCTCAATGGGGCACTACCCCCGGCCTGCGAACATGGCTTCGCGCTTCGCCGCGCCAGGACAACGATCGTCGAGCTCTGCCTGACCGGCATCGTCAAGCCGTATGAGGGCCTGACGATGTATAATTATGGCTCATATGGGATTGATTTTTGACTGTTTTGACTGATTTGAAGGCTCAGCCTATGCATTTTGATGAACTCGGCCTGGCGCCTGAGCTGCTGAAAGCCGTTGCCGACCAGGGCTACACGGAGCCGACCCCGATCCAGGCCCAGGCGATACCCGTCATTCTCGCCGGTCAGGATCTGATGGGTGGCGCGCAGACCGGCACCGGCAAGACGGCCGCCTTCACGCTGCCGCTGCTGCAGCGTATCCTTCCCTTCGCGAGCCCAAGTCCTTCGCCCGCTCGCCACCCGGTCCGCGTTTTGATGCTGGCGCCGACGCGCGAACTGGCAATCCAGGTGCACGAGTCGGTCAAGACCTACAGCAGGCATGTTCCGATCAGGAGCTGTTGCGTTTTTGGTGGCGTCGACATCAAGCCGCAGATCGCCGAGATCCGCTGCGGCGTAGAGGTACTTGTAGCCACCCCCGGCCGGCTGCTCGATCTCGTCGAGCAGAAGTGCCTCAACTTCGCCAGCGTGCAGGCGCTCGTGCTCGACGAGGCGGATCGCATGCTGGACATGGGCTTCATCCCCGACGTCACGCGCATCATCAACCTTCTGCCCAGGCAGCGGCAGAGTCTGCTGTTCTCGGCGACGTTCTCGGAAGAGATCAAGAAACTGGCCGACGGCATGCTCAAATCGCCGGTGTTGATCGAAGTCGCCAAGCGCAATACCGTGTCCGACACGATCACCCACCGCGTCCATCCGGTGGCCGCCGAGGCCAAGCGGGCGCTCCTGGTCAAGCTGCTGAAATCGGCCGACTTC
The DNA here is from genome assembly GCA_017302435.1 of Candidatus Accumulibacter necessarius. Taxonomy (GTDB): domain Bacteria; phylum Pseudomonadota; class Gammaproteobacteria; order Burkholderiales; family Rhodocyclaceae; genus Accumulibacter; species Accumulibacter necessarius. The sequence goes on along the minus strand of JAFLDL010000021.1, from coordinate 67,808 downwards.
AATCAGGTGCTGGTCTTCACCCGGACCAAGATTGAAACCAACCGATTGGCGCGCGAACTGCAGCGAGCGGGAATCGCCGCGGACTCGATCCATGGCGACAAGAGTCAGCAGGAGCGGCTCAAGGCGCTCGAAGCCTTCAAGGAGGGTTCGGTCCTGGTGCTGGTCGCCACCGACGTCGCCGCTCGCGGCCTCGATATCGACGAACTACCGCACGTGATCAACTTTGAACTACCGCGAACACCGGAGGACTACATCCACCGTATCGGACGCACGGGCCGTGCCGGCAAGCCGGGCACGGCGATTTCTCTGGTTTCGGCGAGTGAAGTCCAGTATCTGGTCGAGATTGAAAAGCTGATCAGGATTCAGGTCGAACAGGTCGCTGTTCCCGGCTTCGAACCGGAATACAACTATACCTACCCGCCCGGCGACAAACGCGCTCAACACCGTCGGCCTGCGGCACAGCCACCGGTCGTCGCGCCATTGGCGACACCCCCCGGCGAGCGCACGGCGAACCGCGGCGCTCAGCGCGAAAGCGCCCACAGGCACGGTGGCGGCCGCCCGTCACACATCGCCGCCGACGGTTTCGACTTCAACAAACCTTACGAGAGTGCGCAACCGCACCCGGTCGCCGCAGCGATCGACAGCAACGGCGAGAAAGCACTGGTCCGCAGCGAACACCCGCACAAGCCACTCCGCCCGGTGGCGGCACTGCTTGGCGGGCTGGGACGAAAGTAGAACAGGCCTTGCCGCAGCCGCCTGCTACGCGGGCGGCGCCTCCACCAGTTTGAGGATCGCGATCGAGATGTTGTCGCCGTCGCCATTGCCCATCGCCCGCGCCCGGCCGATCAGCAACTCGGATGCTTCGCGCGCCGAAGCCGAGCCATTGATCACCCACGCCAGTTCCTGATCGGTGAAATAGGCCCAGAGGCCATCCGAGCACAGCAGAAAAGTATCCCCCGGCTGCAGGCCCTCAGCTTCGCCAAAAGCGATCCTGGGTGCGTCAACGCCACCGAGCGAGGTCAAAAGAATGTTCCGGTTAGGATGGACGAGCGCCTGCTCGGGCGTGATCCGGCCCTGAACCACCAGTTGTTCGACGTAGGAATGATCGGTGCTGCGAAAAACCAGGCTGTCGCCACGAAAATGATACACGCGGCTGTCGCCGCAGTGCGCCCAGCTCACCTTGCCGGGCTGCAAGAGCAACATCACGACGGTGCTGTGTGGATCCTTTTCGTTCATGAAACGCGATGCCTTGATCAGCATGTGCGCTTCATTGATGCATGACTGCAGCAGGTGGCGTGCCGATTCCGTGCGCGCCGAAAATCCTTCGAGATTGGTACGCGCGGTATGGATCACCTGCTGTGCAGCAATGACGCCGCCGGTATGGCCGCCCATGCCATCCGCCACCACGGCCAGCGCTACGCCCCCGCCTCGCGGATGCGGCAGGATGGCCACCCGGTCCTGCTGCTCACGGCGATCACCCTGATGCTGGGCGACACAGGCATCAACTGAAATCGGCATCGTCTGGCTGTCTCCGTGGCCGCGCGGCACCGGCCGCCGTGGGAACGGCCGGCTGGCGGCAGGCTGCGGCGCCTGCCAGGTGGAATTCCCTGCTGCTCAGAGGGTAACCTGTCGCAGATTTTCCGGGCGCGGCAGATGACCACTCCGGTCCGGATAACGCTCGATATACACCCGGTGCGCCGCAACTACCACGAGATGCACCTCCTCCGCACTCAGCAGAGGAAAATTCTCGCGCACGATGCGATACGCCAGATGTTCTAGCGACTGCCCGGCCCAGCCCTGCTCCGGGTCGAAAAACGGCTCGATCATCACGAAGGCATCATCGAAAGCCGAGCGCAGAGGCAGGTTTTGCCGCCGCTCCCGGGTCACGCGGGTCGTCTGCTCAGCCTGTTCGCTCATACCATCCCTCTCCTGGCACACCCGGATTTGTTCCCTTCATTGACGCGTGGACCCTGCCACCCGTGGTCATTGGGCCAGCGATGACAAATTCTATCGCTTTCGGCGGCTCGCAGGGTGCCAGACCCGGACTTCATCTCGATCTACCCGAACATCTCATGGATCGAGACGCCGAGTTTCTCCCTGGCCCACTGCAGCACTGCCTGACCAACCGCCTCGCCGCCGCTTGTCAGCGTGCGCAAATCCAGATCATAGGTCGCCCTCGGCTCTGGTGCCGCCGCCATCATCCTGCTCAAGGTCGTCAGCGGGAGAAAGCAGTTCCGTACCCCATACTTCTCCATCAGGGAAAACGCCCTGCCGCCATCGACACGCCCCTTGTACGCCAGCAACGGCACGCCGAAGTGCCAGGTCGGCAGCAGCACCTTCCAGAGACCGTCAGGCGATGCCCAGTCGGCGGGCGACCAGAACAGGTCACGCGGCCGCGGAAACCCGTCATGCGCGCAGACGTAGCCACCGAGCTGGCCAAACAGCGCGCGATGAGCCATCAACGTCGGCTTCGGCATCCCGGACGTGTCGCTGCCATAGAGGATCATAGCCGGGTCGCTCGCCGCAGTGGCTGCCGGCGTGTAGCGTGGCGAGGCATGCGCCAGCACTTCGGCCCACCGCCTGACGCCCTCGCCGGCAGCGCCACCGATGCCAAGCACGTGCCGAAGCTCCGGCAGTTGCTGGCGAAGCGGCAGCAACCCGGGCTGCGTCGTTTGATCGACGATCGCCAGGTGCGCCCCGGAATCGCCCAGCCGGTAGGCCAGCGCATCGGCAGCCAGGCGTTGCGACAAAGGGACTGCGACAGCGCCCAGCTGGTAGATGGCGATCTGCGCGATGGCGGCTTCCGGGCATTGCGGCAGGAGGATTGCCACCCGGTCACCAGGCAGCGTGCCAAGTGCCGCCAGCACATTGGACAGGCGGTTGGCCTCGCGCTGGATGTCCCAGAAGGTATGCGCCGAGGTAAAACCCTCCTCGTCCTCGTAGTACAGCGCAAAGCGGCTGCGGTCCTCGGCCCAGCGGCCGCAAATATCGACGGCGATATTGAAGTGCTCGGGAAGTGGCGAATCGACGGTCCGACCAGGCACCTCATCACTGCACCCCTGACGATCAATTGCCATCGCGTCCCTGCTGGCCTTGCCGGTGGGGCTCAGGAAGCCGCACGCAAGCGCTCGTCGATCAGCTCGATCCAGTGCCGCACCGGCATCGTGCTGCCGCCCTGCAGGTGCGTCTGGCAGCCGATGTTGGCAGTCACCAGAACCGCCGGCGAACCGGCCGCCATGGCCGCCAGCTTGTTGTCGCGCAGCTGTGTCGCCAGCACCGGCTGGCTGATCGAATAGGTGCCCGCCGAACCGCAGCACAGGTGCGGATCGGCCACCGGCGAGAGCTGGTAACCGGCAGCCGCCAGCAGCGCTTCGACGACCCCGCGGATCTTCTGCGCATGCTGCAAGGTGCACGGCGAATGAAAGGCCACCCGCTGGCCGGTGCCGACGGCAGCCTGGCGCAGCAACTCGACCAGGCGATCCTGTTCGGCGGCAAGCACCTCGGAGGCATCGCGCGTCAGAGCCGCAATCCGCGCCGCCTTTTCGGCATAGGCCGGATCATGTTTCAGCAACTCGCCATAGACCCGTACATGCTCGCCGCAACCCGACGCGGTCATCACGAAGCCTTCGACCTGCCCGCTCTCGACCTGCGGCCACCAGGCGTCGATGACCTGCCGCATGTCGTCGAGCGCCTTTTCCTGCGCCTGCAGGTGATAACGCAAGGCGCCGCAACAGGCGGCACCAGGCACCTCGATCAGTTCGATACCGAGCCGGTCGAGGACGCGTGCCGTCGCGGCATTGGTGTTCGGCGTCAGGGTCGGTTGCACACACCCGGAGAGTGCAATCATCCGTCGCTTGTGCCCGGCCCGTTGCGGCCAGGGAAGGCGGGCGCCCCCGGCGGCCATCGGCACCTTGTCGGCCAGCACCGCCGGCAACAGCGGCCGCATCAGTTGTCCAATCCTCACCGCCGGCTTGAAGATCCAGTTGCGCGGCAGTGCCTCGCAAAGCAGGAAACGCGTCGCCCGGCTGGCCAACGAACGCGGCACCCGCTCCTCGAGCACCTCGCGCCCGATCTCCAGCAGGCGGTGATACTTGACGCCTGACGGACAGGTCGTCTCGCAGGCACGGCAGCTCAGACAGCGATCGAGATGGAGCTGCGTCTTTTCGGTCACTGGCTGCCCTTCGAGCATCTGCTTGATCAGATAGATGCGACCGCGAGGGCCGTCGAGTTCGTCGCCGAGCAACTGGAAGGTTGGGCAGGTGGCGGTACAGAAGCCGCAGTGCACGCAGCTACGCAGAATCGCATCCGCCTCTCGCCCGGCGGCCGTGTCCTTGATGAAATCAGCCAGATTGGTTTGCATGGTCAGCGAACTTTCAGAGTCCGGGATAGAGCCGGCCAGGGTTGAATACCGCCTGCGGATCGAAGGCGCGCTTCAGATTGCGATGAATCCGCGCCAGCGGTTCGGTCAGCGGCTGGAAAACGCCGACCGCGGTCTTCAGGGCGTCGTCAGCGCGGAACAGCGTTGCGTGACCACCTGCTTGTGTCGCCGCCGCGCGGATCGCCGTCGCATCGCCTGCGCGCAGCCAGCGCTGCGCGCCGCCCCATTCGATCAGCGTCGGCCCGAGCGCCTGCGGTGGCGCGACCGAAGGCAGCGACAGCCGCCACAGCGGCGGATTGCCGGCGAAGAAGGCGTGCGTCTGCTCGCGCAACGAAGACCAGAAGGCCGCCGCCTCGGCATCGTCCAGAACCTCCCCGGCGAGCGCCCGCTGCGCGGCCGCAACCGCCGCCGCCGCCCCCGACAGGCGCAGCGTCAATATCCCATCGTGCCAGGCCGACGCCGAGATCGGCAAGGGCCGGCCGCCCCACTGGTTGAGCTTCTGCAGCGCAGCCGCTTCATCGAGCGCAAAACGCAGGCTCTTCTCGGCCACCGGCAGTGGCAACACCTTCAGCGACACCTCGAGTACCACGCCAAGCGTGCCGAGGCTCCCAGCGATCAGCCGCGGGACATCGTAGCCGGCCACGTTCTTCATCACCTGGCCGCCGAAGGAGAGCACCTCGCCAAGGCCGTTCAACAGTTTCACCCCCAGAACGAAATCGCGCACCGCCCCCACCGCCTGCCGGCGCGGCCCCGACAGGCCGCTGGCGAGCATGCCGCCGACAGTCGCTGCCGGCCCGAAATACGGCGGCTCGAACGCCAGCCACTGCCCTTTTTCCGCCAGCGCCGCGGCCAGTTCGGCGAGCGGCGTTCCGGCGCGCGCGGTGACCACCAGTTCGGTCGGTTCGTAGGCCACGATGCCACGATAGCCGCCGACGTCGAGGGCCTCGCCGTTTTCCGGACCACCATAAAACGACTTGCTGCCACCACCGCGAATGGCCAGCTTGCCGCCTGCGTTGGCGGCCTCGTTGATGCGCGCGGTCCAGTGTTCGATCAGGGTATCCATCACAGCCTCGGTGCAGGAGACGCGGTGCCGGCACGCGCCTGGGTATACTCGCGACAACGGGCAAGCGTCGGCACGCCCTTGCCGGGATTGAGCAGCCCATGCTCGTCGAAGGCCGCCTTGAGCCGATGGAAGGCGCCGATCTCGGCCTCGGTGAACTGCTCGGCCATGAGCAGGATCTTCTCGATACCGACCCCATGCTCGCCGGTGATCGTGCCGCCAAAGCGCACCGACAGTTCGAGGATCTCGGAGCCGAAGGCCGTCGCCCGATCGAGCTCTCCCGGCTGGTTGGCGTCGTACATGATCAGCGGATGCAGATTGCCGTCCCCGGCGTGAAAGACATTGGCACAACGCAGCGCATACTTCCCGGATAGCGCAGCGATCGCTTCGAGCATCTCGGCCAGACGCTTTCTGGGAATCGTGCCGTCCATGCACAGGTAGTCGGGCGTCAATCGACCGACCGCCGGAAACGCCGCCTTGCGTCCGGCCCAGAACTTCAGCCGCTCGGCTTCGTTCTGCGAGACGCGAATCCCGGCCGCCCCACTCCTCTCCAGCACCGCGGTCATGCGCCCGATCTCTTCGGCCACTTCTTCCGGCGTCCCGTCCGACTCGCAGAGCAGGATCGCCTCGGCGTCCATGTCGTAGCCGGCGTTGACGTAGGGCTCGACGGCGTGGATGGCCTTCTTGTCCATCATCTCCAGGCCGGCCGGGATGATGCCGGCCGCGATGATGCTCGCCACCGCGTCGCCAGCCTTGCGGACATCGTCGAAGGAGGCAATCACCACCTGCGCCAGCTCGGGCTTGGGCGTCAGCTTCACCGTCACCTCGGTGATCATCGCCAGCAGGCCTTCCGAGCCGTTGAGCAGCGCCAGCAGGTCGTAACCGGCGGCGTCAAGCGCGGCGTTGCCGAACTCGACGATCTCGCCCTCGATCGTCAGACCGCGCACGCGCATCACGTTATGGACGGTCAGGCCATACTTCAGGCAATGCACGCCGCCGGCGTTCTCGGCGACATTGCCGCCGATCGTGCAGGCGATCTGCGACGACGGGTCGGGCGCGTAATAGAGACCATAGGGCGCCGCCGCCTCCGACACCGCCAGGTTGCGCACCCCGGGTTGCACCACCGCAGTGCGCGACAGGGGGTCGACGCGAATGATCCTCTTGAGCTTGGCCAGCGACACCAGAACCCCGTCGGGATGGGGCGTAGCGCCCCCCGACAGGCCAGTCGCCGCGCCCCGTGGCACCACCGGCACCTGCAGTTGATGACACACCTTGAGGACCGCCTGCGCCTGCGCCTCATCTTCCGGCAGGGCGACCAGCAGCGGCAACTGCCGATAGGCGGTGAGGCCATCGCAGTCATAGGGCCGCATCTCCTCCTCCTCGGCCAGCAACGCCTGCACCGGCAGCACCTCGCGCAAGCGCCTGATCAGCGTCGCTCGGTCAATGCTGAAACGACGATCGGCAATCGTGTCTTCCATGCTCATGCTCCATCCTCAGACAGTGATGACTCTGGCGGGACCACTGACCAGACACGGCAACGGTCATGCGAAATCGCCGGCGCTTTCGCTGATCAGATCATCGGAAAGAACGATCCCGACGCGCAGGGCGGCGCAGCGCAGGTGCGCGTGCGCCTCGCAGCGGGCACGCTCGGCATCACCTGCGGCGATGGCTGCGTAGATCGCCCGGTGTTCGACCTGTGCCGCCTGCGGCAGATCGCCCGTACGGCCGGGCAGCGTCCATGCCAGGCGCCGCGAGTCGGAAAAACGCCGCCCCATGAACTCCAGCAAGCGATGCGCGTAGCCATTGTGCGTTGCCGCTGCGGTCGCCAGATGAAAATCGTCATCGGCCTCGGAGCCGTCGTTGCCGTTGGCCAGCGCATCGTCCATCGCCAGCAGGGAGCGCCGCATCACCACGAGGTCCTCCGGCAGCCGACGGCGCGCGGCCAGTTCGGCAATCGAGCTTTCGATCATCGCCCGCAACTCGAAGATCTCTCGCAGCTCGTCCGGCGCCGGACTGTCCCCCTGCCAGAACCTGAAGTTCAGACATTTGGGCACGCGCGAGACAAAGGCGCCGGCTCCCTGCCGCGTCTCGACACGACCGTCGGCCTTGAGGCGTGCCACCGCTTCGCGCACGACCGCGCGGCTGACGCCGAAGGCCTCGCCCAGCACCTTCTCGGCCGGCAGTCGCTCGCCCGGTTTGAGTTCGCCGCGCGCAATCCTTCCTTCGAGGGCGAGGCAGATCGCCTCGCTCAAACGCGGCCGGCGAACAACTTTCTTCAGCTCTTTGGTGCCCATGATCGTCAGCTTGTCAGACAACTTGGTCGCAGAATACTACAAAGCGGCGCTGCTGTCGCACGGCCGGAGCTTGGCAAGGGGTTGACCAGCAGCCTGTCAGCCCACCCAGAGAATCCACGGTGTGCCGACGACCAGAAACACCAGTGCGCAGAAAACCGTCGTCAGCAGCCCCAGGCGGTAGAGTTCGCCCTGGGTCAGATAGCCACTGGCGACGAAGATGACGTTCTGGCTGCCGCCCTGCGGTGTCAGCGTCGAGAAGTAGCTGCTGGCGAACAACAGGGCAAAACCCATCAGGTGCACGGGCACGCCGGTCTGCACACCGACATCGAGAAACACCCCGAGCAGAGCCAGCACCTGCGCCGACTGGCTGACAAACATGTAATGCATGAGCACGTAGAGCAGGAGCAGGACGACGTAGGCAATCGGCCAGTCCAGATCGCCAAGCATCGAAGCCAGCCTTTCCCCGACATAGCTCATGAAACCCATCTCGTTGAGCTGCCCGCTCAATGCGAAAAGGACCGCCAGCCAGAGAAAAGTGGCCAAGGTGCCACCCTGCAGGTAAATGTCTTCGAGCGTCAGCACCCGGGTTGCAAGCAGGACGCCAAGGCCGGCAATGGCGACCCCCGTCAGGCTGAGGTTCAAGCTCCCGGCGAGAATCCAGGCGCAGATCATGACCGCGAAAACGACGGCAGTGATCCACTCGTCGCGGGACAGCGGTCCCATCGAGCGCAGCGCTTCGCGAGCGGCGTGCGGCGCATCGGGGGTATCGGTCACCCCGGGCGGAAAAAGCCGGTAGAGCAACAGCGGCAGCGAGCCGATCGCGGCCAGCGCGGGCACCGATGCGACCAGCAACCAAGAGCCGAAACTGACCTGCAAGCCGTGTTCCGCCGCCAGCGAGACGCCGATCGGATTGGCCGAGGTAGCGGTCAGCCACAGTGCCGACGAAACGCTGATACTGGCCATTCCGCAGAACATCAGATAGCCGCCCAGGCGGCGCCTGTTCTCGTCCTCCGGTACCGAGCCGCTGCTCTGGGCGAGCGACAGTATGATCGGGTAGAGTACGCCACCGCGTGCCGTATTGCTCGGAAACCCCGGAGCGATCAGAGCGTCGGTGATGAAGATGCTGTATGCCAGGCCGAGGGTTGATTTGCCGAATACGGTCACCACGCGCAGGCTGATCCGTCGTCCCAATCCGCACTTGACCACCGCCTGCGCGACGAGAAAGGCAACGACGACCAGGAGCACGCTGGGGTTGGCAAAACCGCCGAAGACCTTGGCTGGATCGACCGTTTCGCTGAGCACAGCGGCAGCGCCGGCGAGCAGCGCCGAGGTCAGTAGCGGCAAGGCATTGATGATCACCGCGAAGATCGCCGCGGCAAAAATCGCGAACAGCTGCCACGCCTCTCGCGTCAGCCCCTCGGGAATCGGGGCAAACCAGATGCCGATGGCCAGAACCAGTGGCGCAAGTTGCTTGAGGATTCCGAGACCCCCCGATGCTGGCGCATTCATGGCTGGCCTCCTGCAGTCGACGACGCCACCCCAGGCGACGCCAGGCGCGCCCACCCTTTGAGCCCGACGACCCGCCCGCTGACCATCCCCTCCTCGTTATCCACCAGATACTTCCAGGTGAAACTGTACTCACCGCTGACGCCGGCGTAACGACCGGTGCCGCCGACGAAGCGGCCCTCGACGAGATTTCCGGGACCCACCGCTTGACCCCGCAACTCGCTGAAAACCTTTTCACCCTGATCGTCAGTCCACACACTGCGCCCCTGCATGCCCTGCGACGTATCGGAAAAACCGATCACGTCCGCCTTGAAGCCGAGTTTCAGCCTCTCCTTGCCACTCAGCAGCAGCGATCCGGTCAGATTGAAGATCGCGGCCTGGCGTCCCGGTTCAAGGGTCAGCGTTTGTCGGGTACCGGTGGCGATCCAGGTCCCGGTGAAGGGCCGAATCTCGTCCGACGCCACCGGAACGGGCGGCGGAACCGGCGTCCGACCACAGGCAGTGGCGGCCAACAGAATCAGCAACCAGGCCTGCCACGAAGCACCGGCCGGCCAGCAGCGCGGATTGCGCATGTTCGTATCTCCTGCACCAGAGAGGCAATGCGCCGGGGCTTGGCGGTAACACAGCCGATCGCCGTCTTCGCCCGGCAGCCATGCCATCGGCTGCCCCCAAGCGCTCCCACGCCGGCGGACAGCAGTTCCAGTACTGCCCGCCGCTTCCTGCGCCATCAGCCGCGGGTGACGAACCCTGAATGGCCGGGCAGGCCCGCAGCTTCCGGCGACCTCGCCAGAGCGATTGCCTCCTCGACGATGGCGTTGCGGTCCTCTTCCTTCATCTCGGAAAGCAGGATGTCCACGTCCTGGATCTCGTTCCTGAGCAGTCGATTGTCAAGGATGATGCGCATGCGGAAATACTGCGCCCACTGGAACTCGGCGAAATCGGCGGGCCGCTTTGAGTAGCCGAAGTGGGAGCGCACGTACCAGGCGAGGCCCCGATAGGGATCGTTGCGCAAATCCTTGATGTGCTTGGGCAGTGAAGCCGGCTGCAGCGGTCCGCCACCCAGATAATTGAACAGATAGACCCAGCCATTGCCGTGCATCGCCTTCCAGAACTCGTAGTCCTTGAGCACGCTCCAGTTGTACAGCACCTCGACGACGACGCGCGCGTTGCCTTGATCGATCCCCGCTTCATTCTTCTTTTTGGCCGCCTCCCAGACTGCACGCGCCTGGTGGTGATGATCGGTCAGGCAGAACTTGTTGTCATTGCCGATGACAATCGGCACCGGCCGGGTGATCAGATAGGCCGTGAGTTCATCCTCGCTCTTCTTGCGCATCGCCTCCGCCTTGGCGTACACCTCGTCGAGCCCGACCGCGCTCTGGGTCGGATGCAGATCGGCGACCCGTATCTGATACAACTGGCCGCCGCGGTGAGACTTTGATGAGCACTCTTCGTAACCGAAATCCATGACCTTCCTCCTTGGTTGTTGTTGGCTCCGCCTCGATTGACCAGTGGCCCTTGCCCCCGGGCCTTGCTTGCTGTTGACCCCCAGGTCACCGCCACCGGCCAAGAAGCGGAGAATGCCGAGGCCGCGGCCATCCGTCAATAGCAGATCAATCAACACCAAGTTTCTGCGTACGCCAGCCCGAGCATTCCCCCCGGCTTCCCTGGCGGCAGGCCCGTGGCACGGCGGCGCAGAAAGGAGCAACCCGGCCGGTCATGGCGACGTATTGCCCGCAGCCAACGCGAACCGGCGAGGATAGCGAGTCCCGGGCAGAGGACTGTTCCTGCCGGGCGCACCACGAAAAAAAGCCCCGCTACAAAGGGCGGGGCTTTTGTTCAACAGCATTCGGGCGCGGGACTGGCCCTCACCGCTCGCGCTGAGTGGCGCGCCTTGAGGGGCTGCGCGCCCGAACGGCATGAAGCGGATCGCGACAGCCCTTCCCTTGGGTCAGTGGATCGGCCCTGCTGCCGCACCCTCTGCAGCCGGCGCCACGGCCTGTGCCGTTTGGCCTTGCGCCGCAGCGGCGTTGCGTAACAACTGGTTGAGCTGATTCGCCAAGTTAGCAACAGTGTCGAGACTCAGGGCCATGCGGCATGCGAGCGTGCCGCCAATGGCTTCCGGCACGCTTACCCCGGGCTGGCCGAGTCGGGCCAGGTGTGCCATCGTCTGCGGCTCGAGGAAGCCAAAGTCGATGAAGACGACACCGGTACCCGCCTGCACGGTGGCGAAGTTGGAAAAGATGGGCTGTTGCGAATGCTCGACGGGCTGCAGTCGCACCGCCACGGAAACGGATTGGGTAGCCGCTTGAGCTGGTTTGGCGATTTCCGCATCAGGCAAAGCCTCTGGATCGTTCAGGGTATCCTTCTTGCTGCTCATGGGTTTTCTCTCGTCTGTTGTCAAAAGGTCAGGAAAGCGTTTCGCTTCGCAACCGTGCTTCAGCCCAACGGCAAAACGGCAATTCAAGGCATCGGCCGCAGCGACACGTCGGGCGCTTGGTCACGGCAAGACGAATTGGACACTGCCTTTCCCTTTCAATCAGTGAGTTTTTTCCTGTTTGCCGCCTTTTGCCCTCTAATTACAGGCGCCCAGGCCTCTTCCGGCGCAAACCGCCGAGGCAAGCCAGGCCGAGCCCGAGGAGAGCGAGAGAAGCGGGCTCTGGAACACCCCTGAAATCGTCCAGGAAGAGCTCGGCATCGAATTTGTAATCGACCCCATTCACTACGCCAAAGCCAATCGTGTAATCACCGTCTGCCGGAAGGTTATACGAGAAGGTTCTCCATCCAGAGGTTCCAGAATTCCCGACGCCCAGGGAATCCTCCAGAAAGATGATGAGCGGGTTGACTATTCCAGGGCCGGTTATCACAGCAAAAGCCGTATCGTTAAGTCCGTACACCGGGTCCGGGTCTTCCGTCGAGAAAAAATTCCAGCGTTGCTTCAGAACTTCACCAGCGGAGCCCGCAAACGTTTGTTTGATCCCCGATCCGTTGTACGCCTGATACGACGTAGCCAGGGTTCCGGCGGACAAACCGAAGAAAATATCCAGAGCCGCGGCATTGGGCGGTGGATTGTAGTCGCCAGTGCTCGCGCCGTGGTCCTGCCCGTCGTTACTCACCAATTGAGCCATGCGCTTTTGAAAAGGGAGTACATCCTGGGGACCGTTATAGGTTATGACCGTTGTGGCACCTGTCGTCTTGACGTTGCCAAGGATCTGCCACCCCGGTACAACCACTGGCGGTGGCGCTGGCGGATTCAACTCAAAATCCTGGTTGATCGGTGCGCCAGACGCTGTGGCACTTAGCGCACAGAGGGCTCCTAGAATACTGAACCGGGACAGATGATTCATTTCAGCGCCCCTCCAGGAAACGAGTTGAGACTCGTGTGACTCATGACTATTCTCCTTTGAACAATGTGACACTCTGAATTCGAATACCAGTGAAAACATCCATGGTTTTTATCTAGCAAGAAGCATACCCGGCGATCTCCACTATTGATTTATTGTATTTTTATCTCCTGCGGAGGGAGTGTCGGAAAAGGAAGTGTAAAAAGGGTCGACACCCCGTTGCTTTGCCCTGACCGAAACCAAAGAGCCTGTTCCGCCGCTGGCCCACGGCAAAGAACAACAACAGGTCTCTCGCCAGCAAACCCGGTCAGCTTCCGCGAATCGGCACGGCTGCCCCATCCACCGCAAACCCAAGCCCACCACCGTTATTCCTCACCACGGAAAGCTTCGCGACAAGTCAGCGCGCCTGACCTCGGGGAGACACGCTCTCCTGGCAGCACCGACGCTCGCCCCGACCGAGCCCGCACAGAATCTGCGGTCTTTCGGCTGCGCGATAAACGGCCTCTATGGACAAGCGAACCTTGAGGAGGAGCTCCGGCAAGTAGAACACCGACTCCAGTTTCGCTGAAAGCCGCTCCCGGAGAAACCGGGAACGCATTCAGCCTGAAACCAGAACCAGTGCTCCACTCGACAATGAATCAATGCTCAGAACACGCCGGAGAACGACGCCTCGGCTTGACCGACAAGCTGCACCTCCATTGAGTTCATCCCACTCGAATCCGCAGCATAGCCACCATTCGTGGAATCAGCCGCTTCACGCATGGCCGTGTGGAACGGCTCCTGCCCTGCAACCACCTCCACATCAGTCATCAGACTGTCGAAGCTGTTGTCGCTACCCATCAGCTCGGCGAGGTTGGGCGCCTGAACGCCGGCCGCTGCCGCGTCGCTGGCCGAAATGTTGAAGTACACATCGGTCATGTCCACCACACTGCCATCGGCCCGGGTTGCGCTGCCACGCTCAAGATGCAGGTTCCCCTTGGCATCCAGGAACGGCAGCTCGCTGTAGCTGATCGACAAGCCAACCAGACCAGCATCCGCCAGACTCATCAACTCGCCGTTATCGGTCTGGTGATTGCCATTGACGTCCCGCCAGATCTTGAGGCCGGCGAAGTCGGCGTCCTTCGCATCCACCACCCCGTCACCGTTGCTGTCGAAGCTTGCCAGTTTGGCAAACCCGTCGCCCTTGCTGGAACCGCCAAACATCTCGGAAATGTCATCGATGCTGCCGTTGCCGTTGCGGTCGACCACCAGGAACCCATCATCACCCGACAACCATCCCGAGTTTATGCCGCTACCCGTACCCAACAGATCAAAAGTACCCTGAGAGTCGGCGCGGGCAATCGTCTTGATTCCGTCCCCATTGAGATCGATGACAATTGGCGTGATTGCCGCATCCTGCGTCAGATCGTTCTCGCCGGACTCCAGCGTCACCGAAACCGTAGCCTTGAATCCGGAACCAAAGACATCCGAATCCAGCCCGTCGTCACCGCCTTGATCTTGTTTGCCCCATGGGTATTTCGCCACCGAGATCGCCCCGGTCTGCGCAAGGCTCTTGTCAAACTCAATCGTGTAACTGCCCGGATCCAGATTGCTGAACAGGTACTTGCCGGAAGCATCGGTGGTGGTCATGCCAATCTGTGCTCCGCTGGAGTCCAGCAGCTTCACTATGACCTTATCCACACCCTTCTCATTAAGATCCTGAATACCGTCGTTATCCCTGTCGAGCCAGACCCGGTCACCGAGGTTGGCCTTGCGATAAAGACCCGCATCCACACTCAGATCATTTTCTCCGGCAGATAGATTGAAGATCGCCGTAAGGCCCGTATCGCCGACGTCTGAATCCAGAGCATCGTCACCGGGAACATTCGGCTTGGTGAAGAAATAGCCATTGGACGGTTTGACTACCTGGATGCTGTAGTCGCCTGGAGCAACATTGCCAAACAGATACTTTCCGAGATCGTTGCCGGAACCCGTTTGGGTGGTTTTGACAACGTTGCCATTGGTGTCCAGCAAGTTGACCGTGACGCCGGCAATACCTGGCTCGTTTGCATCCTGCTTCCCGTTGTAGTTGAGGTCTTCCCAGACGAAGTCGCCGATAGAGCCTTGCTGGACCAATGGCACGCTCTCGCTGTCACTGACTGGCGTGGTCTGATCACTGTCCGCGGTGGCGGTGTTGTCGATCTTGCCTGCGATGACATTGTTCGGTTCCAGGGTGGCGTTGCTGTCGATGTCCGCCTGGGTGATCACATAGATGGCCGGAATAGCCTGCGATGCCCCCGGTGCCAACGAGCCCAGGTTGGTGTTCACACCGGTCAGCGGGTCGGTGACGATGACATTGGTCAGCGTCTGGTTACCGTTGTTGGTGACCACCAGGTTGTAGTTGATGATGTCGCCGGCTTGGTCCAGTACGCCGTTGCCTGCGGTATCCACACCGGTGACCACCTTGTCGATGGCCAGAACCGGGTTCTGGGTCAGCGGCACCTGTTCGGAGTCACTGACTGGCGTGGTCTGATCACTGTCCGCGGTGGCGGTGTTGTCGATCTTGCCTGCGATGACATTGTTCGGTTCCAGGGTGGCGTTGCTGTCGATGTCCGCCTGGGTGATCACATAGATGGCCGGAATAGCCTGCGATGCCCCCGGTGCCAACGAGCCCAGGTTGGTGTTCACACCGGTCAGCGGGTCGGTGACGATGACATTGGTCAGCGTCTGGTTACCGTTGTTGGTGACCACCAGGTTGTAGTTGATGATGTCGCCGGCTTGGTCCAGTACGCCATTGCCTGCGGTATCCACACCGGTGACCACCTTGTCGATGGCCAGAACCGGGTTCTGGGTCAGCGGCACCTGTTCGGAGTCACTGACTGGCGTGGTCTGATCACTGTCCGCGGTGGCGGTGTTGTCGA
>JAFLDL010000021.1:0-52229 GCA_017302435.1 Candidatus Accumulibacter necessarius | reverse complement strand
TGCTGTCGATGTCCGCCTGGGTGATCACATAGATGGCCGGAATAGCCTGCGATGCCCCCGGTGCCAACGAGCCCAGGTTGGTGTTCACACCGGTCAGCGGGTCGGTGACGATGACATTGGTCAGCGTGACGTTGCCGTTGTTGGTGACCACCAGGTTGTAGTTGATGATGTCGCCGGCTTGGTCCAGTACGCCGTTGCCTGCGGTATCCACACCGGTGACCACCTTGTCGATGGCCAGAACCGGGTTCTGGGTCAGCGGCACCTGTTCGGAGTCACTGACTGGCGTGGTCTGATCACTGTCCGCGGTGGCGGTGTTGTCGATCTTGCCTGCGATGACATTGTTCGGTTCCAGGGTGGCGTTGCTGTCGATGTCCGCCTGGGTGATCACATAGATGGCCGGAATAGCCTGCGATGCCCCCGGTGCCAACGAGCCCAGGTTGGTGTTCACACCGGTCAGCGGGTCGGTGACGATGACATTGGTCAGCGTCTGGTTACCGTTGTTGGTGACCACCAGGTTGTAGTTGATGATGTCGCCGGCTTGGTCCAGTACGCCGTTGCCTGCGGTATCCACACCGGTGACCACCTTGTCGATTGTGATTCCGAATTGCGAGCCGAAATAGTTCGCATCGTCAGGCTGAACCTTGATCGGCTTGTTCACGCCCCCGTCATTCACGGTCGCGATGACGGACACGCGGTCTTCGTGCTGGCCGGCTGCCGCCAGGATGGTAATGACGTTGGTGGTAACCTGAGTGCCGGGATTGACCGTAGCTGTCTGGCTATTTCCCCCGCCAAACGTGAAGTTGAGTCCGGGGCCGACTACTGGGAGGATGATCTGGTCTTCCAGATCGACCGTTGCGGGCAGCGCTCCGTCGTTCGTGACAACAACGCGATAGTAAACGAGTTGCCCGATGGGGATCACTGGTCCCGTGGGATCGTCTGCATCGAACCAGGTGTTGCCGTCGGCCGACACTTCCTTCTGGATGCTCACGAAACTCAGCGGAGTTATGTCTTCGAAGGGGACGGTGACGCCATCGGCGGTGGCGTCACCCTTGTTGATGATCGTGGTGACCCCGCCGAGGTTCGCCAAGGTGTCGATCACCACTTTGAAGGTCACCTTGTAGGTTGCACCAACCGGAAGCGCGCTCGACGGGTTGATGATCACGCCACCCTCATCAAGCGGGAAGGCCGTCGTGCCTGCGTCGGCAATTGGGGTCGTGACGTTCAGTTCGTTGGTAAAAAACGTGCTGTTGGCCACGTAGGCCGTATTGGCCGGGAACACGTCCTTCAGGAGGATGTTCGAAACAGGTGCCCGACTGGTGTTGTTGATGGTGATCGTGTACAGGATCTCGTCGCCCGCACTGATCACCTCATTGCCATCGTTGTCGATACTGAGCGTGCCGTTCTTGCCGGCATCAAACAGCGGCAGCGGCAGCACGCTTGTGCCCACGTCCAGCCCGGGGTTGCCGCCGCTCGCCGTCGCCGGATCCTGGCCCCAGGCCGCTGCGAGCTTGACGCCAGGCGTCAGGACGTAGGCGAGCATGCCGGTCTGGTTGCCATCCGGGTCGTACACCTTTTGCTGCTGGAGAGCCTTGAGGCTGTAGCTGATGTCGTACTTGTTGCCGTTCGGATCAGTGAACGCTCCGACGTTGTCGCCGTTGTAATCCACATACACGGTGACCGGCGTCTCGCCGTTGCCAACCGGCGTGATCCACAACGGGTTGCCGTTTTCCGACGGGTTCGTCAAGGAGGTGGGATCACGTCCGAGGCCAAGGCCGACAAGCACTTGGCTGGTCAGGGAACTTTCCGGAATCAGAGTGAAGCCCCAATCCCAGGCCTGGTTGTTGTCGGAAGTCCCCGTCGCATCGGTCGTCGAAAAGGCATAGAACTTCGGCGGCGTCGCGCCCGTTGTAAAGAAGTGCGCTCCGACGTTTTCCGGCAGGGCCACGCTGTTGTAGCCACCTGCGGTGGCCGACCCCGGGACGCTGACTGAACCGGTCGCAATCGCGCCGCTGCCAACGCGCCACTCGTAATTCACCGTGATGGCGCTGGCACCGGGGTTGTACAGCCAGACCTGAGTACCCGATGTGGTGATAGTCCCCGGCGGATCAAGGAGGGTCGAGACGGGCGTATAGTAGCTGTTCGTCCACAGACTGGTCGGCAGCAGCGACGAGTCACGGCTCTCGTAGTTGGATTCGATGTCGCCAGTGAGCATGACGACCTGGACCGGCTTGTCCGAGACGACCTTCGCGCCGACGTTGACGCTGCCGTCGACCAGACGGCTCTGCCCTTCGGTCAGACTGACGTTCAGCAGGTCACCGGCATCGGTGAAGTCGCCGTCAGCGTTCCGGTCCACACTGATCGTCGCGCCCTGTTCGCCAGCCATGATGAACAGACCGGTATACTCGAATTTCTGAGCATCGCTGCCGTCCGGAACGTTCGCCCCGACCGGTACGCGGTACTCGGTGCCCCACTTCGACGTAGCGAGAACCTCGACCGACCCCGCCAGGAGGGTATCCGGTCCCTCAGCCCAGCCGGTCCGCGTGACGGCGACGCTCTTGGTGACGGCGATCTTGTCGCCGCCATCGAAATAGAAGTTGGCGCCCGGCGTAGGCACCGGGACCGTGCTCTGCAGGACGATGACGTTGCCGGCACTCAACAAGTCACTGGCGTACCCCGGGGCGACGCCGTCACTGGCAATGCCGTTGCCCCAGATCTGCACACCACCGGGATTGGTGGCGGCATTGTAGATCTCGGCCGCGGTCGGGTTGGCGATGTCGTTAACGTAGCCGTTCTCGCCCTGATCGTAATAGATGATCGTCCCGCTGCCGGAGATGGCGATCGAGATGTAGTTGGTCACCGGACTGCTGGGGGCGGTTGACGGTCCACCGTTCTCGATGCTCTGCAGCGCCTGCAGGAGCTGGTCTTCGGGTTCGGGAACGTAATAGAGCTGCACCGGCGGTGGATTGGGTCCAGCATCGGTGAAGGTCGTCGACGCGACGACCACCCCGCCCGTCCCGGACGTGCTCGCGGTACTCGCGGTCGCCTCGAGCGTCGCGTTCAGGGCCGGTGCCACCTGCGGACCGGCGCCATCCGGGTCCGCGGGCACGACCCACTGGGCAACGATCTGCCCGTTCACCAGACCATCGCGATCTCCCAAGCCGCCATCGGTGACCCAGAACGGAGAATAGACATTGGCCACACCATCGTCACCCGGATCGCTCGCGCTGTCACGCACGGCAAACACGAAACTTGAGCCGGGATCGAATTGGCTCAAGGTGAAGGTGACGGTCTCGCCGGGGAGATAGTCCTTCTTATTGGTCGTCAGTGTCGTCGCCATGGCTGTCTACTCCAAGAAATTGAATCGATGGTTAATGTGCTCTTCGGGCGTCGCCGGGTGGCATCCTGCACCCCTGCCGGCCCCGGCTTTGCCCTGCAAAATCGTGACTGCTTTTCGTCGAACGTGTGACCGCCGATCAGTGGCCAGCTCGCACGTCGGTGTTGGTGTTCTCTTCGGTCGCCAGGTCAATGGGATAGATGGCGCCTCGATGATCTCAAAACGTGCCAAAACCATAACTTCGGAAGGCCCGCTTGCCTATTCCCTAAACGGGTACTCTTGCACCGCTGGCGACCTTTCCCCTGCGCTGTCCGCTCCCCTGTCGTCGGATGCGACGGCAAGGGCTTTTCCCACCCTATGCGGCAGCAGCCAGTGCACGGCGCTCGGCCAGCCTCTGCCGCGCGCACGACGCCAGACCTCGTCCGATCGAGCGGAATCGGGCCTGCGGCGCAACGCCAGCGAAGTCGTCGACCGGTCATCATCTACTCCGGCCGCCTCTGCCCAGGAACGGCGAGGCAATAGGCCAACTGGCTGCGTCGGTGCACGCCGACCTTGTCGAAGACCGCCCCCAGGTGTTTCTTGACCGTGTCGGGGGAGACGTTCAACTCAATCGCGATCTCCTTGTTGGTCTTGCCGGCCGCAGCGCGCCTGGCGATCGCCTGCTCGCGCGCGGTCAGTGCGGGCAGCGTGTTGGACGGGGCGTCCAGCCCTGCGGCATGGGACCCTTCCTTGACCAAGATGCGCCGGCATACCCGGCTCATGATCCAGCGCGGCAGCCATAGCCCCCCGTGACTCACCTCGCGGATTGCTCGCGCGTAGTGACGGGCTGACGCGAGGAGCGGAATGCAGCCACAGATGCCGTGCTTTTCGATCTCCTCGACCGCCAGCGGATGAGCGTCATCCCAGATCACGATCAGCTTTGCATCGACAACCGCTTCGCGGAGTTCTTCAAGGCACTCCGCCCCAAAAAGCGCGAGCAGTGCGGTATCGAACAGGATGAGGTCAGGCGAGGCATGGGCAACGAAAGCACGGATATCCCTGATCTGAGCGTGGCAAACTCCGACCAGATGCATGCCCGCTTGACTGGCCAGCCCCGAGCCAAGCGCCGCGACGAGGTCTCGGCGCTGCGAGGCGATGAACACGGAAATGGCTTCCGGATCGCCTGACCTGGCGGGCAAACCGGGAGGCCACGGCTGCTCGACATCAGCGACCGCCAGATCCGCTCTGGCGTGACGCCGGCGCTCGCCTGCCCGCCGATCGTCGACACGCCAGTGGCTCCGCTGGCCGTCATCCTGTCGCCGCGCGATGTGCCGGCGGTCACTCCGCCGCCGCTCGATCAACGGTGATGGCGCCTTGCCGGAGCCACCTTGCGCCGACCCAGATTTCCTGGCGCCGCGATCGAACTCAGCCACGACCAGCGACCTGATCAGCGGATCGTTCGCCGCCGGCAACTCGAGGCTCGTCTGGTCATCGGGATGCGCGGGATCGATCAGGGAACGACCCGGCACCCGGCGCGGTGATTCTGGCGCCCGGCCTGTTTGGCCGGGTGACCGTAACTGCGGCAAGCAGGCGGCCATGATCTGGCCCGGCGCGATGGCAGGCGGCGGTTGGCCAGGCGGTCCTATCGGCGGAGCCGTAGTTCCGTAGCCCTTGTCTGATCGACGCGCGTTGTGGCAGTCGAAATCTTCCGTATCAGCGCTCATCGCCAAAGAGATTCAAAGCACGAGACAGTGGCCAGGGGAAGCATTCAGGGCGCCTTCTGCAAACGTCGATCATTGATTGCCAGCGATCGATCGGGAAACGATCGGAGACAGGCGATCAAAGCAATAGTCGTTCCAACTTCAGAAGAGCTTTGATATAAGGATTTTTTATTTCCCATCCAGGGATCAGGGCGCGATCAGTGTAAATTTTTCCGACAGCTTACAGATCCGTTGCGCTCAGCTCCGCCGGCATGGCGACTTGCGCAGCGCCCGCCGACCATCCCGGCTGCGAGGCGGACTGACCTGCCCTGGCTCCGTCTCGAGAGTCACGCTCTCGCCCTCGGCCATCGGCCGCTGATGGCTTTCCAGTACAATGCCGCTCCCGTCAGGCAAGCAATCGCTGCCATCGACGGTGATTGAACCCGAAGTAAAGGATCGCCATGACCGCCATTGCTCATCTGAACCGCCTGCTGCCCGGACTGCAACCCCTGGCCAAGTATCGTGCGGCGGATTGGCCACACGATTTCAAGGCCGGGCTTTCGGTCGCCGCGGTGGCCATCCCGGTGGCCATCGCCTACGCGCAACTGGCCGGCTTCAGTCCGTCGACCGGCCTCTATGCCTCGATCCTGCCGATGGTCGTCTATGCGCTCGCCGGTACCTCGCGCCAGTTGATCATTGGTCCCGACGCCGCGACCTGCGCCATGATCGCCGCCGTGGTGGCGCCGCTGGCGGCGGGCAACAGTGGCATGTACCTTTCATTCACCATTGCCCTGACGCTGCTCACCGGGGTCTTCTGCGTTGCGGCGAGCTTTTTGCGGCTCGGTGGTCTGGCCGATTTTCTCGCCCGGCCGATCCTCGTGGGTCTGCTCAATGGTGTCTCGATCTCGATCATGATTGGCCAGTTTGGCAAGGTGCTCGGCAGCAAGCCGGAAGCAACGCGATTCTTTCGCCAGGTAATCGAGATCCCCGAGCTGGTCCTCAAGGCACACTGGCCGACCGTTCTCCTGTCGCTCGGCAGCGTGGCGGTGATGTTGCTGATGCCGCGCCTGTCGAAGCGCGTGCCGGCGTCGCTGGTGACCATGATCCTTGCCGGTCTGGCGGCTTATCTGCTGCGGCTGGATCAGATGGGCGTGGCGCTGATCGGCCCGGTGGCCAGCGGCCTGCCGGACCTCGAGTGGCCCGATCTGCCGCTGCACGAAGTCGGCGACCTCGCGGGTTCGGCCGCCGGTCTGGCGCTGGTGTTGTTTACCAGCGGCATGCTCACCGCGCGCAGCTTCGCCGAACGCAACGGCTACGATATCGATGTGGACCGTGAATTTGCGGCCTTTGGCATGGCCAATATCGCTTCGGCGCTGTCGCAGGGCTTTGCCGTCACCGGCGCCGACTCGCGCACGGCAGTCAACGACGCCAACGGTGGACGGACCCAGATGGTCAGCATCATCGCCGCGCTGGCGATCTCGCTGCTGCTGCTGATCGGTACCGACTCGCTGGCCTGGTTGCCGATCCCCGCACTCGGCGTGGTGCTGCTATTTGCCTCCTGGTCGCTGCTCGACCTGCAGGTCTTCCGGCGTTACCACCAAGTGGAGCGCGCCGCCCTGGTCCTGGGAGCGATCACGATGCTCGGCGTTCTCGCCTTTGGCGCGATCAAGGCGATCATGCTGGCCGTGACGCTGGCCCTGCTGATGTTCATCCGTCGCGTGGCGCGCCCGGCATGCGAGGAGCTGGTCAATGTCCCCGGCCGCCCCGGCCTGTACAACCGCCTGTTCTTTCCCGAAGCGACGACCATCGATGGTCTGCTCCTGCTGCGCTTTTGTGGTCCGCTGGTGTTCTTCAACGCCAGCCATTTCCGCAGCGAACTGCAACGTGCGATCGCCCGCCAGAGGGCGCCCGTCGAACGTGTCGTGCTCGATCTGATCCCGATGACCAATCTGGATATCACCGGCATCGACACGCTTGAGCGGCTGGACGCTGAACTCGCGGCGCAGAACATCACGCTGACGCTGGCCGGTCGGCAGATCGAGTTTGAACGCTGGCTGAAAGCCACCGGCCACCCCGACGAGTCACTGCGCCAGCGCGTCTACCCGACGATGCGCCAGGCGATTCGCCAGTGGCACGGGCGCGACGAACCGGGGATGGCCGATGAACCGGGGGCAGAGGGTGACAGCCAAGGCCTGTCGGACGGCAACTAGCCTGACGGCCAGGCGGAAATTCTCCAGGCCATCAGGATCCTCGCAGGATTACTTCTCGTTCTCGAGCCCCCTGGCGGTGATTTCCTGGTACAACCTCATCATTCTTGACGCGAGTTCGTTGTATTCCGGGTGTCGGTCCAGGAGCGGCTTGAGGTCTTCCGAGTCGGCAAACACCCGCTCGAGGAAGGCAATGTCCATGTCGTCGAGCCGCCCGCCCGCTTCGACCTTGGCTTTCAGGTCGAGGGCTCTCGGCAGCCGCTCCTTTTCCAGTCGCTCAATGATAACTGCCGCCACACCGGTGTCATTCGCTTCCTGACTCATTGCTCGCTCCTCTTGGGTTCTTGTTTGACGCCGACTCGGCGGACGATCTGCCGGCGGCGTCTGGTGGGGTTAATGACGCGACTTCAGCCGTGGATAATGCCAGTACCCGCGAGGGAAAGGCAATAGACATCCACGCCGATGGGAGAGACCACGGCTTTCGTCCTCGTCCGGACGATCACTGGCCGACAATCACAGGCCGTTACACAAGGAAGACAGAGAAACCACAGCTGAACGGCGCCGGCTTGGCTATCATCTGTCCCGTCGCTGCCACGCTCTCCCCACCCCTCCCCTCTCGCGTGACAGTGACGGCTTCACCCGGCCCGCCCAGCCCTCCCTCTGCGCGGGCCGTTTCTATTCTGGCAGCGTATGATCTGCCTGCCTTCCGCCTGCAGCAACGCAGCAAGCAGATCGTTTTCGGCAACCTGGGGATCGCATGGAGTGGTGGCAATGAAGCGATGGACGAAAACTCTGGCCTGGGTGCTGTCGTGGCTGACGCTGGCCTTCGCACCCCAGGCTGCCTCCGCCCGACCGGCGGTGCCTTCGACGCTGCCCAGCGGCGTCGAAAAGCTGTCAACGGTTGAAGGCATCAGTGAGTACCGTCTGGCCAATGGCCTGCGCTTCATCCTTTTCGCCGATGCCGCCAAACCGACCGCGACCGTCAATGTCACCTATCTGGTCGGTTCCCGCCATGAGAATTATGGCGAGACCGGGATGGCCCATCTCCTCGAACATCTGATCTTCAAGGGGTCGAAGCGTTTCCCCGACCCGACCCGGCAATTCCAGGCGCGCGGCTTCGAGATCAACGGCACGACCTGGCTCGATCGGACGAATTACTATCTCACCTTTCCCGCCAGTGACGACAACCTCAAGTGGGCGCTGTCCTGGAGCGCCGACGCGATGGTCAATTCCTTCATCGCCAGGAAAGACCTCGAGAGCGAAATGAGCGTCGTTCGCAATGAATTCGAGATGGGAGAGAACGAGCCGGCGAGCGTGATGTTCAAGCGGCTGCAGTCGATGCTTTTCGACTGGCACAACTATGGCAACAGCACGATCGGCGCCCGCAGCGACATCGAGAACGTCCGGATCGAGAACCTGCAGGCTTTCTACCGGAAGTACTACCAGCCGGACAACGCGGTCCTGACGGTGGCCGGCAAGTTCGACGAACAGCAGGCGCTCAACTGGGTCGTCGCTGCCTTTGGCAAACTGCCACGGCCGAGCCGTACACTACCGGAACATTGGACACAGGAGCCAACGGCCGACGGCGAGCGCCAGTTCGTGCTGCGACGCAAGGGCGAAGTGCAGCTCGTGACCCTGGCCTATCGGACACCGTCCAGCCTGCACGCCGACGCCGACGCCATCGGCATGGCGGCCGAGATCCTCGGCGACACGCCGAACGGTCGCCTCTACCGTGCGCTGGTCCAGCCGGGACTGGCGTCACAGGTTTTCGCGTACACGATCAATACGCGCGAGCCTGGCTTCGTTGTCTTTGGCGCCATGGTCAACAAGGGCGCAGCGCTGGAGCCGGTTCGCGACCGGATGATCGAGGTCGTCGAGGGCGGCTTTTCGCGCCAGGGGACGACGGCCGCCGAACTCGGTCGCGCACTCGAGCAGGCGCGCACGGCCTATGAGCGCGCACTGGCTGACCCGGAGACCTTCGCGGTGACGCTTTCCGAGTTCATCGCGCTCGGCGACTGGCGACTCTTCTTCTACGCCCGTGATCAACTGGACCGGATCAAGGCCGAGCAGCTTGACGCTGCCGCCGGCCGGTACCTGGTGCGCGACAACCGCGTGCTCGGCACCTTCATCCCCGACGATTCGCCGCAGCGTGCCGTGCTTCCCCAGGCGCCGACTGCGGCGCAGTTGCTGGCCGACTTCAAGCCAGAGGAAAAAGGCGATGCCGGCGAGGCTTTCGACCCCTCTTACGACAACCTGGACCGACGTACCCGGCTGCAGACCTTCGCTGACCTCAAGGTTGCGCTGCTGCCGAAAAGGAACCGCGGGCAAACCGTAAACGTGGCCATGCGCTTTCGCTGGGGCGATGAGGTCTCACTGAAGAACCGCCAGCTCAGTGGCGCGCTCGCGATGTCCATGCTCACCCGTGGCACCGACCGCTTGAACCGCCAGCAGATCGCCGACGAGATCACCCGCCTGAAAATCCGGGGCGGCCTGACTCAGTTTGAAACGACGCGGGACAATCTGCCAGAAGCGCTTGGACTGGTCGCGCAGATGTTCCGCGACGCCAGCTTCCCGCCGCAGGAGTTCGAAGAACTGCGGCGCGGCTACCTGACGAACCTCCAGTCCCAGCTCGACAGTCCCGAAGAACTGTCGAGCGACGCCCTCAATGCACATTTCAACCGCTATCCGCCTGGTGATCCTCGTTACCACGCCACGCTGCCAGAACGCATTGAACATCTGCGCCAGGTCACCCTCGACCAGGTCATCAGCTATCGGCGCGATCTGATCGGCACCGCCCGTGGCGAGATCGCCATCGTCGGTGATTTCGATGAGAAGCTGATCGAGGCGGAGTTGCGCCGGCTGTTTCCCGGGCACCACTCGAGGTCGCCGTATCAGCGCCTTGACCGGGAATACGGCTACGTGGCGCCGCGGCGGCTGGTGATCGACACACCCGACAAGGAGAATGCCTTCCTGCGCGCACGTCTCGATTTCACGCTACGCGATGACGACGCCGACGCCCCGGCGCTGTACGTCGCCAACCATATCTTCGGCGGCAGCAGCGGACTCAGCAACCGACTGCTGGATCGCCTGCGGCAGAAGGAGGGGCTCAGCTACAGCGCCGGATCGAGCTTGTCGATGGGCAGTCGCCAGCGGCTGTCAAGCTGGACGGTTGCGGCAATGGTTGCGCCCCAGAACGCCGTCCGTGCCGAGCAGGCTTTCCTGGAGGAAGTGCGGCGAGCCCGCCGCGACGGCTTCACGGCCAGCGAGGTTGCCGAGGCCAGGAAGGGTATTGTCGAAGCTCGCGCTGTCGCTCGCTCGCAGGACAGCGCAGCCGCCGCGCGCTGGATGTCGTTTCTCGACCTCGACCGCAACTGGGAGTTTTCCCGGGAATTCGAGGCAAAAGTGCTGGCGGTCAGCCCCGAGCAGGTCAGCGCCGCCTTCCGCAAGTACATCGACCCCGATCAACTGACGCTGGTGATTGCGGGCGACACCGGCAAGGGACTCGGCAAATGACCACCCCAGGTCGCGCGACGGCCCGACGCGCTGGCTTGTACTGAAACTGGAACGGCGCCACGCAACCGGGACGCCTTTCGCTGACCCACCCGGAACTGACGCTACTTTTTCAGACTGTCGCGAATCTCGCGCAGCAACAGCACTTCCTCGGCGGCCGCCGGCTCCGGTGCCGGCGCAGGGGCCGGCTCGCTCCGCTTCAGGCGATTCATCTGCTTGATCATCATGAAAATGATGAAGGCAAGGATGACGAAATTCACCAGGATGGTGAGGAAGTTGCCGTAGGCGAAAACCGGCACCTGCGCCTTCCTGAGCGCATCGAGGTTCCTCACGGTACCTTCGGGGATGGTGCCGAGGACCAGGAACATCCCCGAGAAATCCAGCTTGCCCCCCATGACCCAGGCGATGAAGGGCATGATCAGGTCAGCCACCACCGAATCGACGATCCTGCCAAAAGCGCCGCCGATGATCACGCCGACGGCGAGATCCATGACATTGCCTTTCATGGCAAACTCTTTGAACTCCTGCATCATGCTCATGACGTCTCCTTCAACGGGTGATTGGCAATGCCTGGACTGTCTATCCGAACCGGCGCGCGATTATAGGTGCATGGCGAGTCGCTGTGAAGCCCTTACTTCTACTTTGTCAGATTCGCATTCACCTTCCCGTGATTGACGTTTGTCATGTGGTAGAATGTCATATGTCGTGATTGTTCAATCTATTCATGGAGTTGTAAATGACAATGTCAACTCCAATACGTCGATAGCATATCTGCGCTGGTCGCTTCGGCATTAGAGCACTTCGATTCGCACTTCTCCCCGTACCTTCACTGCTTTCAAAGCCGGACGCGTTCGGTAGAAGACACGGCGCGCCAGTATCTGCTCGGGCTGTTCCAGAGTTCACGCCGTAACCTGGAGTGCATGGCGGAAACCGTAGCCGACAGCCGCTATCAGCCGCTGCATCATATGCTGAGCGAGTCCAACTGGGATCGGCGCGGGGTGCGTCGGCAACTGGTGGTCGATGCCAACGCCCACTTCGGCTATCCCAGCGCTCTACTCCTGGACGAGAGCGCGTTCGGGAAGAAGGGAAACAGGTCCGCGGGCGTGGCGCGGCAGTGGAACGGTCGCCTGGGGAAGGTCGATAACTGTCAGGTGGGCGTCTTCGCGGCGGTGACGCGCGATGGCGTAGCAAGCGTGGTGGATGCCGACTTGTATCTGCCGAAGACGTGGACCCAAGATACGACCCGTTGCGAGGTGGTGGGGGTGCCTGAGGAGGCACAGACGTTCCGCACCAAGGGCGAGATCGCCCTGGACATGGTGATGCGCCTGAGGCGGGAAGGGTTGCACTTCTCATTCGTCGCCTTTGATGGCGGCTACGGGCACTTGCCTTGGCTACTCGGGGAACTGGATGGCGAGGGAGAGATCTTCTTCGCTGAGGTGCATTCGGATCAGGCGACCTATCTCCAGGATCCCGTACCCACCGTAGTGGCTCGTCGTTCGTCGAAGGGTCGAGCGCCCCGTCGGCTGCAGACCGCAGCGGTGTCCATGACGGTGGCGGAGTGGGCAGCCACACAGTCGGCATCCGCTTGGCGGCGTTTGTCGATCCGTGACGGCGAGAAGGGCGAGGTGATGGCCGACTATCTCACCCAGCGGGTATGGGTCTGGGACGGCGAGGCGCCGTCGGCGAGCCGCTGGCATCTCCTGGTACGACGGGAAATCGATGGGACGAAACTCAAGTTCGGCCTGTCCAATGCCAAGCCCAAGGCGTCCTTGCGCCGTCTGGCGGAAATGCAGGGAGCGCGCCATTTCGTCGAGCAGTCCTTCCGGGAGGCCAAGGGCGCCTGCGGGATGGCCGAGTATCAGGTCCGCCGCTGGCAGGCGTGGCACCATCACATGGCCCTGGTCATGATCGCGACCATGTTCCTGGCCAAGGAGCGCATAGCCCATCGCGCGACGGCTGAACTGCTCTCCTGCCGCGACTTGGTGGAGATCATGCGCCATCGGTTGCCCACCAAGATCGTCACCGACGAAGACCTCGCGGCATCCATCATCGACAGGCATCAACGGCGGCGTCAAGCCATGGAATCCGCCTACAGAAAGCAAGCCGCGATGCTCTCAGCATCAGATTGAAAGGCAATCTGACAAAGTAGAATTACAGACGCCGTAGCTTTTCACCGGCAGCCGCCAGTGTCGCTTCCTGCTTGGCGAAACAGAAACGCACCACGTGGTCGTCACGACCATCGCGGTAGAACACGGACACCGGGATCACCGCCACACCGGCCTCACGGGTCAGCCACTGTGCGAACTCGCGGTCAGGCAGGTCGGAGATCGCGCGGTAGCGCGCCAGCTGAAAGTAGGTACCGCGACAGGCCAGCAACTCGAAGCGCGAGCCGCGCAACTGGCTGCGGAAGAACTCGCGCTTGCCCTGGTAGAACGCCGCCAGGCCGAGGTGGCGCGAGGCGTCGCGCATGTATTCGGCGATCCCCAACTGGCAGGGGGTATTGACAGTAAACACATTGAACTGATGGACCTTGCGGAACTCGCTCATCAAGTCGGAAGGGCCAAGCACGTAGCCCACTTTCCAGCCGGTGATGTGGTAGGTCTTGCCGAACGACGAGACCAGCAGGCTGCGCGCCGCGAGTTCCGGATGGGCGGCAACGCTCTGGTGCCGTGCGCCGTCGAAAACGATGTGCTCGTAGACCTCGTCGGAAAGCAGCACGATGTCGGTATCGCGCGTCAGCTCGGCCAGTTGCGCCAGATCTTCGGCTGCCAGCAGGCTGCCGGTTGGGTTGTGCGGTGAGTTGATGATCATCATCCGTGTCCGCGGGCTGAGCAGCGAACGAAGCTGCTCCCAGTCGGGCCGGTAATCCGGGAAGCGAAGCGTAGCGTAAACTGCCTTGCCACCGACGGTCTCTATCGCCGGCACGTAGCTGTCGTAGACCGGCTCGAAAACGATGACCTCGTCACCACTGCGGACAAACGCAGCGATGGCGGTGAAGAGTGCCTGCGTTGCGCCGGCGGTGACGGTGATCTCGCTGTCGACCTCGTACTCTACGCCGTACAGCGCTGCGACCTTGGCGGCGATCGCCGCGCGCAATTCGGCCACACCGGCCATCGGCGGATACTGGTTTCTGCCCTCGCGCATCGCTCGCCAGGTGGCATCGAAGAGCGCCGGCTCGGCCTGGAAATCAGGAAAGCCCTGCGACAGGTTGATCGCGCCACAGTCGGCCGCGAGCTTCGACATGACGGTAAAAATGGTGGTGCCGACCCAGGGCAGCTTGGAGTCGATGACGACGGACGACGGGTGCATGGCGATCCGCGCCAAACGCGGGGAGGAGTGAGGGAGCGCCTAGTTTAGGGGTGCCTTGATGCGGAAACAAGGCGGACCTCTCCTTGCTGGTCGGCCGGCTGGGCCGGCAGACGACAAACCAATCTGCTACCATTGCGGGACAGCTGGTGAATGGTTGGCCGGCGAGTGCGATTCTCGCGGTCGTTCCCGTACCGGCCGGAGTGGCGGTTGTGTGGCACTGCACCCGCTGTTCACAGCCTCTGAGAAGTCACTTCATCTTCGTGCCTGCTACCAACTTCATGGCCCCGATCGCCGACGCCCCGCGCAGCCTTGCGGCACTGCTGCTCCTGTCGCTGTGCCTGGGCAGCAACACAGGCGCTGCGGCGCCCGCACTGCCGGCGCTCGGTGCCGATCTGAACGAGCTGACGGTTTCCGGGGTTTCTTCGGGCGCCTACATGGCGGTACAGTTCGAGGTGGCGCACTCGAAGCTGGTGCGTGGCGCCGGCGTACTCGCCGGTGGACCGTATTACTGCGCCGAAGGATCGACCTGGCGTGCGCTCAGCCGTTGCATGTCACCCTCTTCGTGGGCGCCACTGCCGACAGTCGCCGCGCTGCGAACCGGCGCTGAAGCGATCGCGCGGGCTGGCCGGATCGATCCCCTTGAGTATCTGCGCGACGACCGCGTCTGGCTGCTGTCCGGCGGCAACGACGAAACCGTAGACACCGCGGTCGTCGAGAGCCTGGCGGCTTTCTATGGCGAATGGCTTGCCCCGGCCGCGATTCGCTTTCTCAAGGTGCCCGAGGCCGCGCACGCGATGATCTCGGTCGCCGACCCGCAGGCCGCGGCCTGCGGCAGCGCCCGGGCGCCGTTCATCAACCGCTGTGGCGATCTCGATCCAGCCGGAGAAATGCTCACGCACATGCTTGGCCCGCTGCAGCCCCCGACACCGCCCGCGCGCGGTGAACTGCTGGTTTTCGACCAGCGGCCTTTCGTCGATGGCAAGCCAATCGATGCCGGACTCGCCGATGAGGCTTACGTCTATGTGCCGCAGCCGTGTCGCAGCACGCGCTGCCGGGTGCATGTCGCCTTCCACGGCTGCCGTCAGAGCGCGGCACAGATCGGGCAACGCTTCGTCGAGGGCGCGGGCTACAACGCCTGGGCCGACAACAACCGCATTGTCGTCCTCTACCCGCAGACCATTCCGCGCCACGGCCTGGCGTTCGGCTCGTGGAAGTGGGTAAACAACCCCTTTGCCTGCTGGGACTGGTGGGGCTATTCGGGAGCCGACTACCACACGCGCGATGGCCTGCAGATCAAGGCCGTGCGGCGCATGATCGACCGCCTTGCCGCCCCTCGCCAGCCGTAGGGCCCCCGGGACCGTGCGACGGCAGGAAGCCGGCGCGGCTAGGACCCGCCGCGAATCTTGCCGTAGATCACCAGGAGGATCACCGCCATGATCACGGAGGCGATGAATCCGGCCCCTTCCCCGGCCTGGTACCAGCCGAAAAACTGACCAACCACGCCGGCGCATAGGGAACCGCCGATTCCGAGCAGAACGGTGACGATGAATCCCATGTTCTGCCTACCCGGAAGCAGAAGTTTGGCGATCACGCCGATTACAAAGCCAAGAACGATTGTCCAGACGATACCCATCGCCAACTCCCAGTGAAAGTACTGCCCCGAAACGGCCGGCCACGAGTTCTGCAAGCCGGTGACCTGCCCCCTTCACCACCTTGCCGGCCACCCCTGCGGACGAGGATTCAGCCCACAGGGACGAGCCTCTCTACAGTGGTGGAATGCGCAGCACCTGCCCGGGATAGATCTTGTCCGGGTGGCTGAGCATCGGCTTGTTGGCCTCGAAGATCAGCATGTACTTGTTCGGGTTGTCGTAGTGCTGCTTGGCTATCTTCGACAGGTTGTCACCCGCAACGACCGTGTAGAAGGTCGCCTCCGGTTCGCTCTGGTCGACCGACATCATGTCGTTGACCTGGGACACGCCGGTGACGTTGCCACAGCACAAGAGGATCTTTTCCTTGCTCGCCTGGTCGCCGGCGACGCCGAAGACCGTCGCCACGCCACTGGCGCCGTCGAAGGTCACCGTCAGACCGGTCACCGGCAGGGCCTGGGTATTGATGTACGCCTCGATCGCTTCGCTGGCTGTGCGGTTCAACTCGTCAAGGCGCGCTTTCGCCGCCTCGTCATCCGGAGCACTGGCAAGCTCGGCTGACGCGGCCTCTGCATCCTTGGCACGAAAGAGTTTCTCGCCTGCTTCCTTGACGAAATCAAAAAACCCCATCTTGTCTCCTCCTCAAAAAGGCGGCGCTGGCTGGCACCGAAAATCCCCGGGGCGCTGCCGTCATCGGCAGTCCAGCGCGAGTCTAGCAGTTCCCCGGGGATTCACAAAGACAGCAGGCCGCGCGCCGTCTCGGCCCTGGCGGCGATTCGCAGACAGCTCCTCGACCGCCCGAACCACGGTCGCCGACGGCACGGGTGATCCCGAATCCTTGCCAAAGGCGACTTCCAGCAACGCACTGGCCGGTCGTGCGCGCTGCCTGCCCTTCGATGGAAAAGGAATCCCTGGCCAGCAACCGCCCTTGTTCTGGGAATTCGAGGATGCTCTTTCGTCGCAAGAACCCAAGGGCGTCAGCTGCGTTTATGCTGTGCAGTCTCGAGTACACCTTTCGCCAACGCCCCAGACTCTTCTTCGGAGCTGCTCCCATGCGCAAAACCTCCTGCTCCAGCGTCCTGTCGACCGTCGTCGTCGCCCTGGCACTTGCCCTGACCGCCTGCCATACGCCCCCCTTGCAGCCACCCGCCCCGGTAGCTGGCCTGGAAATCAGTATCACCCATATCAACGACCACCATTCCAACCTCGAACCCCACCGGGATTTCGAACTGGTGCTCGATGGCGTCCCGACACGCGTCGAGGCCGGCGGTTTTCCCCGTCTGACGACCCTTTTCAGGGCCAGTGCCCAACTCCCCAATCTGCTGAAGATTCACGCCGGTGACGCGATGACCGGTACGCTCTACCACACCCTCTACAACGGCGAGGCCGATGCGGCTCTGATGAACACGGTCTGCTTCGACGCTTTCGAACTCGGCAACCACGAGTTCGACGAGGGTGACGCGGGCCTGCGGCGCTTTCTCGATTTCCTGCACAGCGGCCAGTGCCGGACGACCGTTCTGGCCGCCAACGTCGCGCCGGCAATTGGCTCGCCGCTGGCGCCACGGACCCCGAATGACTACCTTCAACCCTATCTGCTGAAGCAGTTCGGCGCCGTCACGGTCGGCATAATCGGCATCGAGGTGCGCGGCAAGACGATGAACTCTTCACGGCCGCTGCCCGGCACCCGCTTCCTCGACGAGGTCGATACCGCCCAGAAAACCATCGACGCCCTGCGCGCCCGGGGCATCCGTCACATCATCCTGGTTACCCATCAGGGCTACGACGCCGACCTGGCGATGGCTGCCCGGCTGACCGACGTCGACGCGATCATCGGTGGCGATTCGCATACGCTGCTCGGCGATTTCTCGGCCATCGGCATCACCGCGTCGTCGGGTCCGTATCCCACCATGGCTCGCAACCTCGACGGCGATCCGGTCTGCATCGCCCAGGCGTGGGAGTATGCCAAGCTGTTCGGCCTGTTGCAGGTGCGCTTCGACGAGCGGGCGACGGTCGTCGGCTGCAGCGGCGAGGTCACGCTGCCGATTGGCGATGACTTCCGTCAGAAGGATGGCAGCGGCGCCTTCGTTGCGGTGGACACGGCACAGCGGGCGCGGATTATCGGCCAGCTCAGCGGCTCCGGCGCCCGTGTCGTTGCGCCGGACCCGATTGCCCAGGCTGAACTCGCGCGCTACGCCGGTCGCCTCGATGACATGAAGCGGCAGAAGATCGGTATCGCCAGCCAATCGCTTTGTCTCGTTCGCGTCCCTGGCGAATCGACCAACCGCAGCAGCGGTGTCGCCGGCTGCGAGGAAGCCAACACGCTGGCCCGCGGCAGCGACGTTGCCCAGGCCGTTGCGGAAGCCTACCGCCAGGCCAGCAAACTCGCCGACATCGCCCTGCAGAACGGCGGCGGCATCCGCACCCCCTTGCCCCAGGGCGATATCACCTTCAGTACCGCCTACACGGTTCTCCCCTACACCAACGTTCTCTTCGAGCTGCAACTGACCGGCCGCCAGCTCGTCG
The DNA here is from genome assembly GCA_017302435.1 of Candidatus Accumulibacter necessarius. Taxonomy (GTDB): domain Bacteria; phylum Pseudomonadota; class Gammaproteobacteria; order Burkholderiales; family Rhodocyclaceae; genus Accumulibacter; species Accumulibacter necessarius. The sequence goes on along the minus strand of JAFLDL010000021.1, from coordinate 34,021 downwards.
AGGTGCTCGAGGATGCGGTCGGCAATTACCTCGACCGCGGCGGATCGGACGGATCGCATCCCTACGCCGCTGGCCTGCGTTGGCAGCTCGACCTGTCGCAGGCGCGCGGCAGCCGTTTCAGCGGCGTCGAAGTGAAGCGCAAGGGAAGCGACGTCTGGCGTGCGGTCGAGCCGGACGCAAGCTACACCGTGGTCACCAGCGACTACCTGGCGGCCGGAGGCGACGGCTACGCGACGCTCGCCCGGGTGCACCAGGCCGGCAAGAGCGTAAATACCTACCTCAACTACACGCAGACCTTTGTCGACTACCTGCTGGCCCGTGGCACCGTGACCCGACCATCAGCCAGCGAGTACAGCCACCAGCGCGTGATCACGCGTCAGGGCAAGCGGCTTCCGTGATCGCCACGAAAAAAAGGCGGCGCTACTTGCTCAGCAAGCGCATCCCTCGCGCCAGCCCGTCGAGCGTCAACGGAAACATGCGGCCACCAAGCAGGTTGTAGATCAGCGAGGTCGATTGCCGGTACTGCCAGGAATGCTCCGATTCGGGGTTGAGCCAGATCGCGTGCGGCCAGGTGTCGGCCAGCCGGCGCAGCCAGGTGGCGCCGGGTTCGGCGTTGTTGAATTCGATGCTGCCGTTGGGCTGCACGAGCTCGTAAGGACTCATCGCGGCGTCACCGACGAAGATCAGCTTGTAGTCATTGCCGTACTTGTGCAGCACGTCAGGCGTGGGAATGCGCTCGCTATGGCGGCGCCGGTTGTCCTTCCACAGGTAATCATAGACGCAGTTGTGAAAGTAATAGTGTTCAAGATGCTTGAACTCGCTGCGGCAGGCCGAGAAAAGCTCTTCACAGACGCGAATGTGATCATCCATCGAGCCGCCGATGTCGAGAAAGAGCAGCACCTTGACCGCGTTGTGGCGTTCGGGGCGCATGTGCAGATCGAGCCAGCCGGCGTTACGCGCCGTGCCGGCGATGGTGCCTTCGAGATCGAGCTCTTCGGCTGCCCCTTCGCGGGCAAAACGGCGCAGGCGGCGCAGGGCGACCTTGATGTTGCGCGTGCCGAGCTCGACGCTGTCGTCGAGGTTGCGGTATTCGCGCTTTTCCCAGACCTTGACCGCCGAGCGGTTCTCGCTTCGGCCACCCACCCGGATCCCCTCGGGATGCGTCCCGCCATGACCGAAGGGTGAAGTGCCGCCGCTGCCGATCCACTTGCTGCCACCCGAGTGGCGCTCCTTCTGCTCGGCCAGGCGCTGTTTGAAGGTTTCCATCAGCTTGTCCCAGCCGAGTTTCTCCAGCCTGGCGCGTTCGGCGTCGGTCAGGTGCTTCTTCACCGCCCGGCGCAGCCACTCTTCGGGGATCAGCACGTCCATCCCCGGCAGCGCCTCGACCCCTTTGAAGTATTCCCCGAAAGCGCGGTCAAACTTGTCGAAGTTGGTTTCGTCCTTGACCAGGATAGCCCGCGACAGGACGTAGAAGTCATCGAGACTGTACTCGATGACGTGCTGCTGCAGCGCTTCGAGCAGGGTGAGGAATTCCTTGATCGATACGGGCAGCCGGCTCGCCTTGAGGTGGAGAAAGAAGTCGATCAGCATCGTCGCTTCCGTCGCCGCCTCAGCGGTTGTGGCGGGCCATGAAAATCAGGCGCTCAAAGAGATGCACGTCCTGTTCGTTCTTCAGCAGCGCGCCGTGCAGCGGCGGGATGGCGGTCTTCTGGTCCTTGCTGCGCAGCGCTTCGGGCGGGATGTCCTCGGCCAGCAGCAGCTTGAGCCAGTCGAGCAGCTCCGAGGTCGAAGGCTTTTTCTTCAGACCCGGGATTTCGCGCAGTTCGAAGAACACTTCCAGCGCCTCGCGCAACAAGGCGGGCTTCAGGCCCGGGAAATGGACGTCGACGATCTTCGTCATCGTCTCCTTGTCGGGAAAGCGGATGTAATGGAAAAAGCAGCGCCGCAGGAAAGCGTCGGGCAGTTCCTTCTCGTTGTTCGAGGTGATGAAGAGCAGCGGCCGGTGGCGGGCGCGTACCTTCTCCCGGGTCTCGTAAACGAAGAACTCCATGCGGTCAAGCTCGCGCAGCAGATCGTTGGGGAACTCGATGTCGGCCTTGTCGATCTCGTCGATCAAGACCACCGACGGCGTTTCACATTCGAACGCCTGCCAGAGGACGCCCTTGACGATGTAACTGCCGATGTCGGCGACCTTCGCCTCGCCAAGCTGCGAGTCCCGCAGGCGCGAGACGGCATCGTATTCGTAGAGACCCTGCTGCGCCTTGGTCGTCGACTTGACATGCCACTCGAACAACGGTAATCCGAGCGAGGCGGCAACTTCCTCGGCCAGCATGGTCTTGCCGGTCCCCGGCTCACCCTTGATGAGCAGCGGTCGCTGCAGGGTGATCGCCGCATTGACGGCAAGGGTCAGGTCACGGGTGGCAACGTAAGTTTCAGAACCGGAGAAGCGCATGGGGTTGTTCCTCAGGAAGACCCCCTGATTCTACCCGCAAACACCGTCTTCAGCATTTGGTCTGCACCAGCCCGGCCTGACGTGCCGCCAGGGGAACGCCGAGTCAGTTGCTGGCACCACCCGCCGCCCGCCGAACACAGTCGAGGTAGGCCTGCGCATCCATCGCCGCACCATGCCGCTGCGCACGCCAGATCGTCTCGCCAAGGCACTCGATGATCGCGTGTTCGGCTGCATGTACGTCGAGTCGGTCGCGCAATGCCTGGTAGGCAGCGCGAATCCCCGGCGGCTGATCGATGCTGATCTGCTCGGCAACGGCCAGGTGCAGCGAGAGGTGGAGAAAGGGGTTCATCTGGCCGCTCTCGGGTGTGAACTCCTGCTCGACTGCCGTCGCTGCGTCTTCGAGCAACGCATGATACTCGGGGTGATGCACGATGAGGTCGGCAGCCGCCACCTCGGCGCCCTCGAGGATCGCCCGCTGGCGGTATTTTCGCCAGGCTTCGCAGAAGAACTGTCGGACCTGTTCGCGGCTAGGATTAAACATCGGCCTCCCGAGCTGAGCTGCTGATCAAGGCGGTGACGACGGCATTCTGCAGCAGCCGATTGCCGCCCGCCGGGCTGGGCGCGATCTGCCCGGTACCATAACAGCCAATCAGGGGCAAACCCGGAAAGCGCTTGCGCAGGCAATCGACGTCAGCGTCTTCGCCGCCATGGAAATAGGGGCCGCGGCCGAGGCAGGAAAAGAGCAGCGCGGCTTCCGGATCGGGTGCGACGCGCGCCAGTTGGGCAACGCTGCGGTGCATGTCTTCGGTGGCCGTCGCCGGTGAGCGTATCGCCCAGGCCAGATGCTGGCCCGGCAACGGCCGCTCGGAGAGGGTCAGCGATTCGTCGGCGCTGCTGTCCACGATGGCGACCGGATGATGGCTGGCATCAAGGAGTTGTCCCGGTCGCGGCGTGGGATCACCGGCGTTGATCAGGACCGCGCACAGCGTACTGATCGGCGGCGGCGCCACAAGGTCGTCATTGGCCGCCACGTCCCGCATCAAGCTGGCCAGCGCAAGCTTGCCACCCAGTCGGACGAGTTCGTAGGCGCGGCTGCTTTCGATCGCATGCGCCCGACCGAGAAATCGCCAACCGAGCGAAACATCGACCTCGACTCGCCCGCCCTGGAGCCGCACGCTGCATTTCCCGAGCAGCCGACCCTGCTGCCAGGCGACCGGCTCAACGGATCCGGGCGGGCCGGTAAAGCTGCCACCAAAGCGCCTCCCCCCCTCGGCCCAGCCAGGTGGCAGGCTGCCGCCGGCATAGCTCAGGATGGGCGCTGCAATGGTACGGCCGGCGTCCAACCCAGCCAGGGAAAGATCGTCGGCAAAGACCATCAGCGCGACGGCCGGCCGATCGAGCACCCAGCCACTGTCGGTGACCACGCCGGCAGCGACACCCCCGACAACCTGCGTGCAGCGCGCCGCGCGCGCGACGGCGGTAACCGTCTGCTGCGCCTGACTCGAGAACTCCGCGGTGAGGAACATCAGCACGCTGCTGGCATAACTTTGCCCGGCTTTTTCGAGCGCCAGGGCGAGCGCTTTCACCGCCAGTCCCGGCACCGCATCGTCGCCGGACACCAACGCGCTGCCAACGTTCATTCGCGCGCCGTCCCGCCGGGATCGTCGGCTTTCCCGGGGTAGGCACAGAGGTCGGCAATCGGGCAGCGCCAGCAATCAGGCCGGCGCGCCTTGCAGACGTAGCGCCCATGCAGGAGCAACCAGTGATGTGCCGATTGCCTGAACCCGTCCGGCACGACCTGCAGCAACTCGAGTTCGACCGCCAGCGGCGTCCTGCCGACGGCCAGCCCGGTGCGGTTTGCCACCCGGAAAATGTGCGTGTCGACGGCGATCGTCGGCTCTCCGAAAGCGGTATTGAGGACCACGTTGGCGGTCTTGCGGCCGACACCGGGCAAGGCCTCCAGCGCTGCACGCGACGGTGGAACCTCGCCGCCATGACGGTCGAGCAACTGCCGACAGGTGGCGATGACGTTCCGCGCCTTGCTCTGGTACAGCCCGATGCGGCTAATGTACGGCGTAAGGCCGCTTTCGCCGAGCGCGAGCATGGCCTGTGGCGTTGGCGCGTCGGCAAAGAGCTTCCTGGTCGCCAGGTTGACGCTCCTGTCGGTCGCCTGCGCCGACAGGATGACGGCGATCAACAGCTGGAAAGCGCTGGCGTATTGGAGTTCGGTGACCGGATCCGGGTTGGCAGACCGCAGGCGGGCGAAGAGTTCGTGGCACTGGCCTTGAGTCATCATCGTCCGCTCAGCCAGCGTGTCAAACCCTGTCGGCAAGCACGGTCGGCACTGCCGGGTGCTGGCCCGGCCCCGTCTGGCGCGCCGCGACGCGGGCTTCGACCCAGTTTTTCCAGGCTATGAGGCAGCCGAGCAGAATGAAGGCGCCTGGTGGCAGCAGGGTGAGCAGGAAGCCGGGATAGTCGGCCGGCAGCAACTGCAGCGGCTGCAAGCCCGGAAAGACCATGTCGATGCCGGCAAACAGCGTGCCGCCCCCGATCAGTTCGCGCAGACCTCCGAGCAAGGCCAGCGTCCACAACATGCCGACGCCCATGAAGACACCGTCGAGAAGCGATTGCAGCGGCGGGTTCTTGTTGGCGAAGGCCTCGATTCGCGCCAGCACGATACAGTTGGTGACAATCAGCGGGATGAAGATGCCGAGCACCAGATACAGCTCATGAAACTGCGCGTTGAAGACCAGGTCAACGACGGTCACCAGCGCGGCAACGATCAGGATGAACACCGGAATGCGAATTTCGTGCGGGATCAGGTTTCTCAGCGAGGCAACGGCCACATTGGCCACCGCCATGACGATGATCGTCGCCAGCGACAGCATCACACCATTGACCAGATTGGTGGTGACGGCCAGCAACGGGCACAGGCCGAGGATCTGCACCAGGCTGGTGTTCTGCTGCCAGACGCCATTGGCAGTGATCTGACGGAACGTCTCTCGACTGATCATGTGCTTCCTCCCTGACTGGATGCGAAGAGCTGCCGGTGATTCTCGGCGACATACTGCAGCGCCTTGTGGACGGCCTTGATCACGGCTCGCGGTGTCACCGTCGCGCCGGCAACTGAGTCGAAACGGCCGCCGTCCTTCCTGACTCGCCAGTCGCGATCAGCGACCGCCGCCAGCGACAAGCCATCAAACTGCCTGATCCACGGCCGTTCCTTGTTCCTGTCCTTCTTTGGCTCGATGTAGTCACCGAGACCAGGCGTCTCCTTGTGCTGTATGACGCGTACGCCGAGCAGAGTACCGTCGGCCGAGACGCCAAGCAGCAGGCGGATCTTTCCCGAGTAGCCGTCGGGCGCGACGGCCTCGAAGACCAGCGCAGTGACCTCGCCACCCTTTCGCGCCAGATAGGCGGTCGAGGCCTCGTCGAGTCCGAGCACGGCGCTCGGAGCAAGCTGCCGGCTGTCCTTGAGAACATCGTTATCGTAGAGCTCTCGCGGCAGTACCTCGCCGATCAGCTTCATTTTTTCTTCTGCCGCGGCCGCTTCAATCGCCGGGCGGGTCCACAGGAAAGCAGCCGCCAGCAGGCTGGTGAAGGCGACGACAAAGATCAGCAGGATTACTGCCGTCCGCAACGCCATTCCGGCAGCGCTGGGCTGCTTGATCGACAGCCTCATCGTTGGTTCTTCATTCCGAAGATCGGCGGCTGCGTATACATGTCGATCAGCGGCACGCAGAGATTCATCAGCAGCACGGCGAAAGCCACACCGTCCGGATAGCCCCCGAAGACGCGTATCGTATAGGCCAGTAGACCCGCCAGAAAGCCGAAGATCAGCTTGCCCCTGCTGGTCGTGCAGCCTGACACCGGATCGGTCACGATGAAGAAGGCCCCGAGCATGGCACCGCCAGAGAACAGATGAAACAGCGGACTGGCAAAGCCTTGCGGATTCCACAACCACAAGGCGCCAGCGAGCAACGAGAGGCCGCAGATGAAACCCAGCGGCGCGTACCAGGTGATGATCCTTCTCTGCCACAGCCAGAGGCCACCGAGCAGATAGCCGGTCGTCACCCACTCCCAGCCACGACCGGCGAAGTTGCCGAAAACGTCCTGCGTCGCCAATAGCGTCGGCACGTCGACCGTCCCCTCACCGAGCTTCAGGGCGGTCTTGATCGCATCGAGCGGGGTTGCGCCGCTCATCACGTCGATCCGGGGTGCCAGGCCGGCAATGATGCTGACCTGCTCGGCAAACGTCAGCTTGAGGCCGAGTGCGGGCCATTGCGACATCAGGGCCGGAAAGGAGACGATGCACGCGGCGAAGGCGACCATCGCCGGGTTGAACGGATTCTGGCCGAGCCCGCCGTAGAGGTGCTTGGCAACGACGATGGCGAAAAGCGTGCCGACGACGACCAACCACCACGGAGCAAGCGGCGGAAAGGTCAGCGCGATCAGCCAGGCAGTCACGATCGCGCTGCCGTCGCCGAGGAACAGGCTCAGCGGCTTGCCACGCAGCCTGAGCATCAGTGCCTCGCCGGCCAGTGCCGAGATCGTGGCGAGCGCCAGCTGCAGCAGAATGCTTGGGCCGACCAGCCAGACGTAGGCGCCGATCCCGGGCAACAGGCCGACCAGCACCTGTAGCATCACACGCCGCACGCTGGCCTGGCCATCGAGCAGATAGGGCGGCGTTGTCCAGTTCATCATTCGCCCGGACGCTCCTGGCTGGTCGCAGAGTCTGCCCGGCCGCCCTGAGCGGCCGCCGGTTCAGGCTTGAGCGCCGCCCGTCGCGCCTCAATGGCGGCGATCTCATTCTTTTGCTCGACAGTCAGCTGCTCGGTATTTCTTGGCTTCACCGCCTCGCGCTGGGCCCGGGCACGTTCCATCGCCGCCACGATGGTCGCCTTCCTGACCGTATCCGGATCGCTCGGCGAGACAGCCTCCGCACTCTCGGCAGCCGCGACTGGCTGGACGGGTTCCACCGTCGGCGGGAGCACCGCAGCGCTGGCCGGCGCCGGCTTCCGCTCGGAGCCCCTGGCGGCGGCAGCCTTGGCCAAGCGCTCGGCTTTCTCGGCCTGTTCACGCTCTTCGCGGGCATTGCGCAGTTCGAAACGGGCCTTGGCAGCATCTGCCGCCTGCTTTTCTCGCTCACGCGACCAGATTTCACTCTTGGCAAAGCGAAAGTATTGCACCAAGGGAATGTGCGAAGGGCAGACGTAACTGCAGCAGCCACATTCGATGCAGTCGAAGATGTGGTACTCCTGGGTCTTGCCGAAGTTCCTGGCTCGCGAGAACCAGTACAACTCGAAGGGCTGCAACTCGTGCGGACAGACCTCGGCGCAGGCGCCGCAACGGATGCACGGCATCTCGGGCGGGCTCGCCGGAAACAGCGCCGGCGAGCCGGCTATGAGGCAGTTCGTTGCCTTGACCACCGGCGCAGCGAGGTCGGGGATCTCGAAGCCCATCATCGGCCCGCCCATCAGATAGCGATCGGTGTCGGCCTTCGGTCTGCCGAGCGCGATCAGTTCGCGCATCGGTGTGCCTAGCCGCACTTCCCAGTTGCGCGGCTGCTCGATATTGCCGGTTAAGGTTACGATGCGAGAAATCACCGGCTCGCCATGGGCAAGTGCACGATAGGCCGTGTAAACGGTGGCGACATTGAAGCACTGCACGCCGAGTTCGGTCGAGCGCTTGCTGGCCGGGACTTCCTTGCCGGTCAGTACACGGATCAACTGCTTGGCACCGCCCGCCGGGTACCGGGTGGGAACGGCGACCACGGCATAGTCCTCGGCCAGCCGAAGCACCGCCTTGTTCATCGCCGAGATCGCTTCCGGCTTGTTGTCCTCGATACCGATCAGCACTCGCTTCGCGCCCAGCAGGTCGCGGAAGATGGCGATTCCACGCACGATCTCCTCGGCCCGCTCGCGCATCAGCAGGTCATCGCAGGTCATGAACGGTTCGCACTCGGCACCGTTGATGACGAGGTCCTGCATGGGCACCGCCCGCGCAGGAGTGAGCTTGGCGTGACTCGGAAAGGCGGCGCCGCCGAGGCCGACCACCCCGGCATCGCGCAGGATTTCGCGTACACGCTCGGGCGCCAGGCTGCGGTGATCGAGCGCCGTGCGGGGAATCCACTGGTCGCGGCCGTCGGGCTCGATGACCACACTCAGCGTCGGCAGGCCCGAGGGATGAGCGGCGACGTGCTCTTCGATGGCCAGCACGGTGCCGGAAGTCGGTGCATGTACGGCCGCCGACACCCAGCCGTCGGCGCCACCGATCAGCTGTCCCTTGAGGACGTGCTCACCGACAACGACCAGCGGATTGGGCGCACCGCCGATGTTTTGGTGCAGCGGTACAAACAGGCACGACGGCAGGGGCGCCTGGCCAATCGGCAGTTGCACCGAAGGCGCCTTGTTGGTCTGCGGCTTCACTCCCCCCTTGAAGCCGAACAGTTGTGCCAGCATTCCGTTCGCCTCAGGCCGCGCGCTTGATTTCGATCACCGGGTATTTCCATTTCCAGTTGTCGAGATTCTCGGTGATCGGCAGCATGTGAATGCATTCGACCGGACAGGGTTTGATACACAGTTCGCAGCCGGTGCACAGGGGTTCGATGATCGTGTGCATCTGTTTGGCGGCACCAACGATGGCATCGACCGGGCAGGCCTGAATGCACAGCGTGCAGCCGATGCAGGTCGCCTCGTCGATGATCGCCACCTGCTTCGGTTTCTCCTCCGCCTCCAGCGCCTTGACTTCCCGCCCGAGCAGATCGGCCAGCTTGCGCACCCCGTCCATGCCACCCGGCGGGCACAGGTTGATGTCCGCTTCGCCCGCCGAAATCGCTGCGGCGTAGGGTTTGCAGCCAGGGTAACCGCACTGGCCGCATTGCGTCTGGGGCAGGATCGCTTCGATCTTCTCGACCAGCGGATCGCCCTCGACCTTGAACCTGATCGAAGCATAGCCGAGCGCCGCGCCCAGGACAACGGCGCCCAGCGCCATGATCGCCAGAGCGGTGATCATTGATACCGGTCCAGTCCGGCGAAGCCCATGAACGCCAGGCTCATCAGGCCGGCAGTGACCATCGCAATCGCGGTTCCCTGGAAATGGGTCGGCACGTCAGCGCCCTCGACCCGCTCGCGGATGCCGGCAAAGATCACCAGGACCAGCGAGAAGCCGATGGCACTGCCAGCACCAAACAACAACGACTCGACGAAATCATGCTTGTTGGCAACGTTCAGCAAGGGCACGCCGAGGACCGCACAGTTGGTGGTGATCAGCGGCAGGTAGATGCCGAGCACCTGGTGCAGCACGGGGCTGGTCTTCTGGATCACCATCTCGGTGAGCTGGACAATGGCGGCAATGGTGACTATGAACGACAGCGTGCGCAGGTACTCGAGCCCGAACGGCATCAACAGGTAGTGGTCGATGATGTAGCTGGCACCGGTGGCGACGGTGAGGACGAAGGTGGTCGCCGCCCCCATGCCGAAGGCCGTTTCCAGCTTTTTGGAGACACCCATGAAGGGACACAGGCCAAGGATCTTCACCAGCACGACGTTGTTGACGAAGACTGCGCCGACAATGATGAACAGATAATGGGTCATGGCTCGCTGGGACAGAAGGCAGGACGGATCAGGGCCGCGCGATTATCCCCCGACAGGTGAACGCATTCAACCACGTTATGACCAACGCTTTCCGGATTCAGGCACGGTGCTGGCGGGCGATCGCCGCCGCCGCTTCGGCGACCAGCGCCGGCCCACGATAGATGAAACCAGTGTACAACTGCACCAGAGAGGCGCCGGCAGCAATCTTCGCCGCTGCATCGGCCCCACTCATGATGCCACCGACAGCAACGATCGGCAGCTCGCCAGCCAGCGCAGCCGTTAGCTTCCTGACGACGGCGGTCGACATTGCCAGGAGCGGCGCGCCGGAAAGGCCGCCGGCCTGCCCGGCATTCGGCAGGCCGTCGACGCCGGTGCGAGCGACGGTGGTGTTGGTGGCGATGACAGCATCCATACGGTGCTGCCGCAGCAGGTCGGCAATCGCCTGAATCTGCGCCTCGTCCAGGTCAGGAGCGATTTTCAGCGCCAGCGGCACGTACCTACCGTGGCGATCGGCAAGCCGCGCCTGAGCGCGTTTGAGACCGCCAAGCAGCGCATCGAGTGCATCGTCCCGCTGCAGTTCGCGCAGATTCTTCGTGTTCGGGCTGGAAATATTGACCGTGACGTAACTGGCCGCGTCATAGACGCGATCAAGGCAGGTCAGATAGTCATCGGCGGCCTTGTCGATCGGGGTATCGAAGTTCTTGCCGATGTTGATGCCGAGAATTCCGCCGCCGCGCGGGAACTTGGCGGCAGCGACATTGGCCAGCAACTTGTCCACGCCATCGTTGTTGAAGCCCATACGATTGATGATCGCCTGCCGCTCCGGAATGCGGAACAGGCGCGGCCTGGGATTCCCCGGCTGCGGACGGGGGGTGACGGTCCCTATCTCGATGGCGCCGAAACCAAGCGCTGCCAGCGCATCGATGTGGTCGCCGTTCTTGTCCAGACCAGCCGCCAGACCAATCGGGTTGGGGAAGCTGAGACCCATGACCTGCACCGGGTCGGGCGGCACCGGACTGGCCAGCAGGCAGGTGGCGCCAGCACGGTTGAGCAGGCCGACACCGGTCATTCCGATCCCATGCGCAGTTTCGGGATCCAGGGCGAAGAAAAAGCGGCGTAACAGAGGGTAGAACATGGCAGCGATTTTACCGCATCGCAGCATGCGGCGCTTGACGCGGATCGACTGCCTGGTCTGCGCCTGGCCGGAAGAAGGCTGGCGCGCTCGCGCAGCTGAAGGGCGGTCGCCATTGAGGCGTCGCCCAAAACCAGACACCCGCCTGCGGCGGGTGTTCCGGAGAAACCGCGAGGCGCGGCTTACTTCACTTGCAAACGGTTCAGATAGTCAACCAGCGCCAGGGTGCGGGCCCAGACGAAGAGTGCGGCATTGTACGGGTAGTCGTCGAACTGCGGGACCGCCTGTGCATTATAGACGTCGCCCCAGATCGGCATCTCGCGCGTCCCGTGTCCCTTGACCAGCGTTCGGCCGTCGATGATCTCGAGCACGCGGTTCACGGGAAAGAGCCCGCCATTATTCTTGCTCAGGGTCGTCAGGTCGGGTGTCTTGACCTTCAGGAACTCGTTGAACGGACCGTCGCCCTTGCCCTTGACACCATGGCAGGCAACACAGTTCGCCTCATACTCCCGCTTGCCAATGTCAAGGCGCTCGGCCGAAACGGCGCTACCCGCAAACACACCTGCGGCGGCAGCGACTACACAGATCTCGATGAACTTCCTGCTCATGATCACTCTCCCTGGTCAACGACGTGGACTGCAAAAGCCTTTGAGTCGACTTAATTCTAGACCCCATACGCGACTGCGCAAGCTATTTCGTAGCCACTCGCTTCACCCGGATTCAGCCAGCGCGCCGATCACACGCCGAGGCTGCAGGTTGCCCTGGCCATCGACCTCGCCCAGGCCAAGCAGCCGGTTCTCGGAGTAGACGCGGCAGCGACCTGGCACCGCGTCACTGCTGACCGGGTTGCCATGGACAAAGCGGCAGCCCGCAAGCTCCTCCAGATACACCGCCGGCAGACTCTGGAGCAGGGCATCGGGCGCCAGCAGCCAGGCTGTACGATCCTCTTCGGCAATTGCCGCCAGGTGATCGAGTGTCACCGCATCGGCAATCTGCAGCGGGCCGACGGCCACCCGGCGCAGGGCGGTCAGATGCGCTCCGCAAGCGAGTGTAGCGCCCAGATCTTCGGCCAGGCTGCGAATATAGGTGCCTTTGCTGCAGGAGATCCGAAGCCGACAACGGTCTCCAGAAAAATCCAGCAGCCGCAGTTCGTGGATGATCACTTCGCGCGCCTCGCGCTCGACTTCGATCCCCTGCCGCGCCAGCTCGTAGAGCGGCTTCCCGTCTCGCTTGAGCGCCGAGTACATCGGCGGAACCTGTCGAATCGGGCCACGGAAACGTGGCAGCGTGGCTTCTAGTTCAGCCAGTCCGAAGTCGACCGGGCAGCGCATCACGACCGTGCCGTCGGCGTCTCCGGTGTCGGTCCTGACACCGAACAGCAGTTCAGTCTCGTAGGTCTTGTCGGCCGCAAGCAGATCAGTCGAGAACTTGGTCGCTTCGCCGAAGCACAGCGGCAACAAGCCGCTGGCCAGTGGGTCGAGTGTTCCAGTATGCCCGGCCTTGGCTGCCGAAAAAAGACGCCGCGCAGCCTGCAGGGCCGAGTTGGAAGACAGGCCGGTCGGCTTGTCGAGGAGCAACACGCCATCGACCCGGCGCCAGCTTTTCCTGCTGGTCAACTCAGGCCTGATCTGAATGATCGGTTTGATCCGAGATCGCCGCCGCCTCGCTGATCAGCTTCGACAACTGGGCACCACGTTCCAGCGACTCGTCGAAAACGAAATGGAGTTGTGGCGTCATGTGAATGCTGATGCGCTTGCCAAGTTCGCTGCGCAGGAACCCGGCTGCGTTCTGCAGACCGGCCTGAACCACGTCGAGACTGTCGCTGCCGGCCAGGCTGCTGAAGAACACTTTGGCATGGGCGTAGTCGGCACTCACCTGCACATCGGTCAGACTGATCATGCCGACGCGAGGATCCCTGAGCTCGGTCCGGATCACTTCGGCAAGCTCGCGGCGAATTTGCTCCGAGATCCGGTCCCGGCGCGAAAATCCCTTGCTGGCAGGCACTTACAGAGTCCTTGCAACTTCCGTGACATCGTACACTTCGAGCTGGTCGCCCTCCTCGTAGCCATTGTAGTTCTTCAGCGAAAGACCGCACTCGAAGCCGCTGCGGACCTCCCTGACGTCTTCCTTGAAGCGCTTCAGTGACTCGATCTCGCCGTCCCATACGACAATGTGGTTGCGCAACAGACGGGCGCGCGAACTCCGCTTGATGACGCCTTCGAGGACGTAGCAACCAGCGATGGTGCCGATCCTGGTGGCGCGGAACACCTGCCTGATCTCGATCAGGCCGGTGATATCTTCCCGCTTCTCCGGTGAAAGCATGCCCGACAGGGCCGCTCTTACTTCGTCCACCGCGTCGTAGATGATGTTGTAGTAGCGGATATCGACGCCGGCGGCTTCTGCCGCCTTCCGCGCACCCGCATCAGCACGGGTGTTGAAGCCGATGATGACCGCCTTGGAGGCCTGCGCAAGGTGTACATCCGACTCGCTGATCGCGCCGACCGCGGCATGGATGACGTTGACCTTGACTTCCCCGGTCGAGAGCTTCTGCAGTGATTGCACCAGCGCTTCCTGTGATCCCTGCACATCGGCCTTGATGATCAGAGCCAGGACCTTGGCTTCCGCCTCGGTCATCTGATCGAGAATGCTCTCCAGATTGGCGGCCTGCTTGGTCGCCAGCTTGACGTCGCGGTACTTGCCCTGACGGAACAGCGCGATCTCTCGCGCCTTGCGCTCGTCGGCGAGCACCACCGCTTCCTGCCCTGCCGCCGGCACATCAGAGAGGCCGAGGATTTCGACCGGAATCGAAGGCCCAGCCTCCTTGATCACCTTGCCGTTCTCGTCCAGCATCGCCCGCACCCGGCCGAACACCTGACCGGCAAGCAAAACGTCGCCCTGGTGCAGCGTTCCCGACAGGACCAGCATCGTCGCCACGGGCCCTCGCCCGCGATCGAGGCGGGCGTCAATGATCAGACCCTTGGCCGGCGCCGCCCTGGGCGCCTTCAGTTCCAGCACCTCAGCCTGGAGCAGAACGTTTTCCAGCAGCTCGTCGATGCCGACACCGGTCTTCGCCGAAACGGAGACAAAAGGCGCGTCACCACCGTACTCTTCCGGCACCACCTGTTCGGTGACCAGTTCCTGTTTCACCCGCTCGGGTTGGGCACCCGGCTTGTCGATCTTGTTCACCGCGACAATGATCGGGACCCCGGCTGCCTTGGCGTGGTGAATCGCCTCCCGGGTCTGCGGCATGACGCCGTCGTCGGCCGCCACGACCAGAATGACCAGGTCGGTAGCCTTGGCACCGCGTGCCCGCATGGCGGTAAACGCTTCGTGACCCGGTGTGTCGAGGAAGGTCACCATGCCGCGGTCGGTTTGCACGTGATAGGCGCCAATGTGCTGGGTGATACCGCCTGCCTCGCCACTGGCCACCCGGGTGCGGCGAATGTAGTCGAGCAGCGATGTCTTGCCGTGATCGACGTGTCCCATCACGGTCACCACCGGAGCGCGCGACTCGAGCGGCACGTCTTTCTGATCCACGGCGCCCTCATCAAGGAAGGCATCAGGATCGTCGAGCTTGGCAGCGAACGCCTTGTGGCCCATTTCCTCGACGATGATCATCGCCGTCTCCTGGTCCAGCGACTGGTTGATGGTCACCATCGAACCCATTTTCATCAGGGCCTTGATCACCTCGGTTGCCTTGACCGCCATCTTGTGCGCCAGGTCGGCGACGGAGATGGTCTCGGGGACATAAACCTGGTGACTCACCGGCTCAACCGGCAACTGGAAGGAGTGCTGCTCGTCCTCGTCGCCAGCCCCCCGGGCGGAGCGCTTGCCGTGCTTGTTGTCCCGCCAGCCCATGCTACCGGTGGCGCCACGCGTCTTCAGGCCCGGACGCTTGTTGGCACCTTCGTTCTTCCACTGGCCTTTCTTGTCGGCCATTTTCTTTTCCGGCGCCTTCTTGTCGGCGGCCTTCTTGTCCGTCGTCGCCGGCTTGCCGGCCGGTTTGTGCAAGGTCTTGTCTTCGGCCGGACGATCGCTCGCGGTCTGTGCTGCCACCTGTTTCGCAACGCCGGCGGCCTTGGCCGCGACCGCCTTCTGTTCCGCATCCTGCTTCAGACGCGCGAGGTCAGCGCTGCGCTGTTGCTTGTTCTTGAACTCGGCTTCCTGCAGGGCCCGCAACTCGGCATTGCGCCGCTCTTCTTCCGCACGCAGCCGCTGCTGCTCCTCGCCGATGATCGAAGCCCGCGTCACCACCTTCTTGGCTCCCGCCTTGACATCCGGCGGCGCCGCTTCGACCTTCGCCTCGGCAACCGGTTGCACCTTCGCTTCGACAACCGGTTCAGCCTCGACGGCAACGACCACCGCGACTTTTTCTTCCGGGACCGTTTGCGCCTTGATGGCAACGGCTGCCGGGGCCTCGATTCGGGTCTCGATTTCGACCGCGGGCGGCGGGCTGACTTCGATCAACGGTTCGGCGACAACCACCACCCCTTCCGGCGCGGCCGGAAATGCTGGCCCCGACGACAACGGTGCGCGCGGCTCGGCCGCATCCCGTTTGACCAGAACGCGTTTCTTGCGAACCTCGACCTGCACCGTATGCGATTTTCCGTGCGAGTCCTGCTGCCGGATCTCCGTCGTTTCCTTGCGGGTCAGAGTGATCTTGGTTTTCGCTTCCCCCTGACCATGCGACCGACGCAGATATTCGAGCAGCCTCGACTTGTCCTGCTCGGACAGCAGATCATCTGCCTGCTTTTTGGCCACACCGGCTTTTTGCAACTGCTCGAGCAGCGAACCCGCCTGCATCCGCAACTGGGTGGCAAATTGGGCAACACTTGTTTGCGCCATATAGAATTCCTCTTTCCCGCTTACTCGAACCAGTGCGCACGCGCCGTGGTGATCAGTTGTTTCGCCCTTTGCGCCTCAATGCCGGTCATCTCGGTCAGTTCGTCGACGGCCAGGTCGGCGAGATCGTCGCGCGTCTTGATGCCACTGGCAGCCAGCTTGCCTGCCAGCGACTTGTCCATTCCTGCCAGGTTCAGCATGTCCTCGGCCACGTCCTCAATATTCTCTTCCGTGACAATCGCCTCGGTCAGGAGAACATTGCGGGCGCGTTCACGCAGCTCCTGTACCGTTTCCTCGTCGAAGGCCTCGATCTCCAGCATCTCGTGCAGCGGCACATAAGCCACTTCCTCGAGGGTTGTGAAGCCCTCGTCGATCAGGATGTTCGCGACGTCTTCGTCGACATCGAGTTTCTCCATCAACAGGACGCGGATCGCGGCCGCCTCGGCCTCGACCAGGGTCTTGGACTCTTCCTCGGTCATCAGGTTGATCGTCCAGCCAGTCATTTCAGAAGCGAGGCGCACGTTCTGGCCGCCACGACCGATGGCGATCGCCAGGTTCTGCTCGTCAACCACCACATCCATGCTGTGCTTGTCTTCATCGACAATGATCGAGCTGACTTCGGCCGGAGCCAGCGCACCCACCACGAACTGCGCCGGATCGGCCGACCAGAGCACGATGTCAACGCGCTCGCCCGCCAGCTCGTTGGTCACCGCAGTCACGCGCGAACCGCGCATCCCGACACAGGTGCCGATCGGGTCGATGCGCTGATCGTTGGACTTGACGGCAATCTTGGCGCGCATGCCGGGGTCCCGGGCAGCCGCCTTGATCTCCAGTAGCCCATCATCCACTTCGGGAACTTCCAGTGCGAACAACTGGATGATGAACTCCGGCGCGGTGCGTGACAGGATCAGTTGCGGACCACGGGCGGAACGGTCGATACGCAGCAGATAAGCCTTGATCCGATCGCCGATGCGCAGATTCTCGCGCGGAATCATCTGATCGCGTGGCAGGAGCGCCTCCATCTTGCCAGTTTCGACGATCGCGTTGCCGCGCTCCATACGCTTGATCGTACCGGTAACCAGGTGCTCCTTGCGGGCCAGGAAGTCACTCAGTATCTGTTCGCGCTCGGCATCACGGATCTTCTGCAAGATCACCTGCTTGGCAGCCTGTGCGCCAATGCGACCGAAGTCGATCGGCTCCAGCGACTCTTCCAGATAGTCACCAATCTCGACCTCGGGATCCTGGGTCTGGGCTTCCGACAGAGGCACCTGCTGTTCCTCGTCAAGAAAATCCTCGTCCGCAACCACTTCCCAACGGCGGAAGGTCTCGAAGTCCCCAGTTTCGCGATCCACCGCGACACGGACGTTGGCGTCTTCGTGGACGCGCTTCTTGGTCGCCGACGCCAGCGCCATTTCCAGCGCGCCGAAGACGATGTCCCTGGTCACGTTCTTTTCACGTGCCAGGACATCCACCAGCAGCAAGATTTCGCGGCTCATTTCCTCATTACCTCCTAAACCAGCCTGTCGCCCGATTTCTTCATGTCGAACTGCGGCACAACGCGTGCCTTGTCAATATTGACCAGATCGAACGCCATTTCGCCTGCATCCGTCTGCACGCGCACCTTGCCGTCCAGAACCCCCTGCAACCGCCCGCTGAAGTTGCGGCGACCGTTTAGGGGAAGGCGCAGCTTGAGGGTGATCTCCGACCCCGCGAAACGCCCGAAATCAGCCTCCTTCTTCAGCGGCCTGTCGATCCCTGGCGAAGAGACTTCAAGGCGGTCGTAGTCGATGTTTTCGACCGTCAGCACGCGCGACAACTGGTTGCTGACCAGTGCACAGTCGTCAATATCCACCCCGCGCATCTTCTCCGGCTTGTCGATGAAGACTCGCAGGACGCGGCCGCGCGGACTGCGTTCAACATCCACCAGCTCGTAGCCGAGGCCAGTCACCGTTTTTTCCAGTATTTCGTGCACATCCATGGCTGCAAATAAAAAATGGGCAAAAAGCCCATCCCCGAAAAAAGCCCCCTGGGGGGCGAGCGGAAAACCGTTGGATTATAACGAAAATATCAGCTGACGTAAATCGCCCTGCGATCGCTCGGGATCACTCAGGGTGCGCGCGGTCGCCGCGGCGGGCGCCCCGAGTCGGCAATCGCCATGCCGAATTCGACCAGCAGCTTCTTCACTTCCGGCTCGGGCAGTTCGTGCACCTGGCCCCGTTTCAGGCTTGGCGGCAGAAGGAAAGGACCGTAGCGAACACGCATCAGGCGGCTGACGACCACACCAACGGCTTCGAACATGCGGCGCACCTCGCGGTTGCGGCCCTCGAAGAGCGAGACGCGGTACCACCGGTTCGCGCCCTCGCCGCCGGCTTCCTGAAAAAACCCGAACCTCGCCGGACCGTCGTCAAGTTCAATGCCGTCAAGCAACTGCCGACGCGCCTCATCGGGCAATTCGCCCAGGATGCGCACCGCATATTCGCGGACCAACTCATAGCGCGGATGCATCAGTCTATTGGCGAGATCGCCCGAGGTGGTCAACAGCAGCAGGCCGCTGGTGTTGAAATCGAGGCGGCCGACGGCTACCCAGCGCCCGGCCGACATCCTGGGCAAGGAGGTAAAGACGTTCGGTCGATGCTCGGGGTCGTTGCGCGAAACAATCTCGCCTTCCGGCTTGTGATAGAGGATCACCCGCGGCAGGCGATCCGAGAAGCGCAACTGCACGAGCTTGCCATTGACCTTGATCCGGTCGCCTGGACTGACCGTCTGCCCGACATGCGCCGGGGCGCCATTGACGACGATACGGCCGGCGGCAATCAGCTCTTCCATCTCCCGACGCGATCCAACACCGCTGTTCGCCAGCAGCTTGTGCAGGCGCTCCGGCTTGCCCGCGGGCTCCTGGTGACGGCTACGCCTTGACGACTCGGCCGAACCCGTCCGTGCACCGGAACGAACGCCCGCCGTGGCGACGGAAGACTCCGGCGAAGCAGCCGCCGGACGCCGCCGCCCGCCCGCGGGGGAAGCCGGGCGTGGCGGACGGGAATGATCGGCAGGCGGTCGACGTTTGTTAGTGGGCATCAGCGAGGTCCAGGGTGGAATTGATCTGTTCTAGTGCGGGCAACTCGGCAAGACTGCGCAAGCCGAGATCGTCGAGAAACTTCCTGGTTGTAGCCAGCAGGGCTGGTCGCCCGGGGGTATCGCGGTGGCCGACGACGTCGACCCAGCCACGCTCCTCAAGCACCCGGATGACCTGCGTCGCCACGGTCACGCCACGAATGTCCTCGATGTCACCGCGCGTCACCGGTTGACGATAAGCGATGATCGCCAGCGTCTCCAGCACCGCGCGCGAGTAACGCGGCGGCTTTTCCGGGTTCAGCCGCTCGAGGTAGGGCATGAATTCGGCTCGCGTCCGGAAACGCCAGCCGCTGGCCACCTGCAGCAGTTCCAGCGAGCGGTCGCGCCAATCGCTGCGCAGTTCGTCGAGCAGCCCACGCAGCACATCGGCGCCGACCTGGTCCGCGAACAGCTTGCGCAGGTCGAGCAGCGACAAGGGCTCCCTGGCGCTCAGCAGCACTGCCTCCAGTACCCGCTTCACCTCGGCCCCGCCGGCCGGCAGCTCGGGCAGCAGAGCCTTATCGGGAGTCGCTTCGCTCATCTGCCAGCCGCAGGTAAATCGGGGCGAATGCTTCCACCTGCGTCATTTCCAGCAGGTGTTCGCGCGCCAGTTCGAGCAGCGCGAGGAAGTGGACGACCAGTACCGGTGCGCCCAGCCTCGGGTCGAAAAGATCGACGAACTCGACAAAGCCCCCGGCCGTACGCAGACGACGCAGGATCAAGCCCATGTGCTCGCGCACCGAGAGTTCCTCGCGCTGCAACTGGTGACGCGTATGTAGCCTGGCCTCGCGGAGAATACCCCGCCAGGCGTTTTGCAGGTCAAGCGGGTTCACTTCCGGCAAGCGCCGCAGCAAGGCTTTCTCGACCCAGACCTCGACCCAGTCGAAATCGCGCTCGGCCTGCGGCAGTTCATTGAGGCGATGCGCGGCGAGCTTCATCTGCTCGTACTCGACCAGCCGCCGCACCAGTTCGGCCCGCGGATCCTCGGCGTCGTCGCCGGCCACGGCCTTCGGTCTCGGCAGCAGCATCCGTGACTTGATCTCGATCAGCATCGCCGCCATGACCAGATAGTCGGCCGCCAGTTCGAGGTTCTGCGAACGCATCGCTTCGACATAAACCAGATACTGTTCGGTCAGCGGCGCCATCGGAATGTCGAGCACATTCACATTGGCCTTGCGGATCAGGTACAGCAGCAGATCCAGCGGCCCCTCGAAGGCGTCGAGCATAACCGCCATCGCATCCGGCGGGATGTAAAGGTCGTGCGGCATCTGCGCCAGCGGTTCGCCGTAGATTCTGGCGAGTGGGCTGGCAACGGCCTCGGCCGTCGCCGCTGCCTGTTCGATGATGGCGCTGTCGCTCATCTGCCGTCGGCGAGCTGTGCTCGTGTTCAGTGGTAGTCCAGCCCCATAGCCTGGCGAACGTCGCGCATCGTCTCCCGGGCCAGGTGGCGCGCCTTGCTGTTGCCATCGGCAATGATCTCGCGCACCAGTGTCGGGTCGTCGAGAAAGGGCTGAGCGCGCTCGCGCATCGGCGCCTGCTCGCGCAGGATGCCATCGATCACCGGCTGCTTGCACTCCAGGCAACCGATCCCGGCGCTGCGGCAACCCGCCTGCACCCAGGCCTGACAGCTCTCGTCCGAGTACACCTGATGCAGTTGCCAGACCGGGCACCTGGCCGGGTCGCCGGGATCCGTGCGGCGAATCCGCGCCGGGTCGGTCGGCATGCGCCTCAGCTTGTGTGTGACCGAGGCGCCGTCCTCGCGCAGGGTGATCGTGTTGCCGTAGGACTTCGACATCTTCTGGCCGTCGAGACCGGGCATGCGCGAGGCTTCGGTGAGCAACGCGGCGGGCTCGACAAGAATCATCTTGCCGGTCCCTTCGAGATAGCCGCAGAGGCGCTCGCGGTCGACGTGCGAGAGATCGTGGACCTCGTCGAGCAGCGCGTGCGCCCGCTCGATCGCCGCCTGCTCGCCCTGCTGCTGGTAAGCCCTGCGCAGTTCCTCGTAGCGTCGGGCCCGCTTCGACCCGAGCTTTCTGACCGCCTCGATGGCCTTGTCTGCGAAGCCCGCTTCGCGCCCATAAAGATGATTGAAGCGACGGGCAAGCTCGCGCGAAAACTCGATGTGCGGCACCTGATCCTCGCCGACCGGCACCTTGTCGGCGCGATAGATCAGGATGTCGGCCGATTGCAGCAGCGGATAGCCGAGAAAGCCGTAGGTGGACAAATCCTTGTTCTCCAGCTTTTCCTGCTGGTCCTTGTAGGTCGGGACGCGCTCCAGCCAGCCCAGCGGGGTCATCATCGACAGCAACAGATGCAGCTCGGCGTGCTCGGGCACCTGCGACTGGATAAACAGGATCGCCCTCGCCGGATCGACGCCCGCGGCCAGCCAGTCGATGACCATCTCCCACGACGAATTGACGATGCCCTGCGGGTCATCGTACTGGGTGGTCAGCGCGTGCCAGTCGGCGACGAAAAAGAGGCACGGATACTCGTCCTGCAGCCTGACCCAGTTCTTCAACACGCCGTGGTAGTGACCGAGATGCAGGCTGCCGGTTGGGCGCATGCCGGAGAGGACTCGTTCTGCGTACATGTTCTATCTTCGACGATTCAGGAAGGTAATTGAAAAAGAACCGCGACCAGTCCGCCAACCAGGCGCATTACGGGGGTCAGCAGCGTTCCGAGGACACCCGTGAACAACAGCAGCAGCAGGATCGGGAAACCGAAGCGCTCCAGTTGGGCAAAGCGCCAGGCGGCTTGCGACGGCAGCAGGCTGACGGCGATGCGCCCTCCATCGAGCGGTGGCAGCGGAAAGAGGTTGAGCACCATCAGCACGAGGTTAACCGACATGCCGATCTCCGCCATGCGCGCCATCGGCAGGCTGAAGAAGTTGAGCGGCAGCAGCCAGGCGAGTTTCATCAGCGCTGCCCAGAACATCAGCATCACGAAATTGGCCGCCGGGCCGGCCGCGGCCACCCACAGCATGTCGCGCTTGGGATGCCGCAGGCGACCGAAATTGACCGGCACCGGCTTCGCCCAGCCGAAGAGAATGCCGCCTGTGGACAGCAGCAGGATGATCGCCGGCACCAGAATCGTGCCGACCGGGTCGATATGCTTGAGCGGGTTGGCCGTGATCCGCCCCTCCTGCCAGGCCGTCGGATCGCCGAAGTGCCTGGCAGCATAGCCATGCGCCGCCTCATGCAGGGTGATCGCAAGGATCACCGGCAGCGCCGCGATGGCGATGGTCTGAATCAATGCTTCCATATGCGATCCTCAATCCAGTCCGAACGGTGCCAGCGCACCCAGCCCGGCACGCACCAGCACCGGCAGCGCAGCCGTCAGATCGATGACGGTGGTCGGCTCGATCCCGCAATGGCCGCCATCGAGAATCAGTTCGAGCTGGCTATCGAGGCGATCGCGGATTTCCCAGCCTTCGGTCAGCGGATCCTCGTCGCCGGAGACGATCAGCGTCGAGGTCAGCAGCGGCTCGCCGAGGGCCTCGAGCAGAGCCAGCGTGATCGTGTGCGCCGGCACACGCAGACCAATCGTCTTGCGCTTCGGATGCAGCACGCGGCGCGGCAGTTCCTTCGTCCCCTCGAGAATGAAGGTGTAGCTTCCCGGAGTCGTCGCCTTGAGCAGGCGATAGCGGGCGTTGTCGACGCGCGCGAACTGACCGATCTGCGACAGGTCGCGGCACATCAAGGTCAGGTGGTGCCGGTCATCGACGCCACGCAGACCACGAATGCGCTCGACTGCCGCCTTGTCACCGAGCTGGCAGCCGAGGGCATAACTGGAGTCGGTGGGCAAGGCGATGACCCCGCCATGGCGGATGACTTCAGCCACCCTCTGCAGCAGCCTCTCCTGCGGATTGTCCGGATGAATCGTGATGTACTGTGCCATGGCGCGTTCCCGAAGCTCAGAAGAGCAGCCAGACGGGCTTCAGGCCCTCCGGCAGCGGCGCGAGTTTGCCCAGATCGACATAACTTTCGCCCGGTCCGTGGAAATCCGATCCGCGCGACGCCAGAAAGCCGTACTCCCTGGCCAGCCGGCCATACAGATCGACGTGCTCCGGCGTGTGACTGCCCGACATGACCTCAATCGCCTGTCCGCCCAGATCCCTGAATTCAGACAGAAAGCGCCGCATGTCGCCGCGTGAGAGCTTGTAGCGCCCCGGATGAGCCACCGTCGCGACGCCCCCGGCGCCAATGATCCAGGCCAGCGAGTCGGCCAGGCTCGCCCAGCGATGATCGACGTAACCCGGTCGACCGGGAACCAGGTACGACTCGAAGACGCTGCGCATATCCTTGCACGCCCCGCTTTCCACCAGATAGCGGGCAAAATGCGCGCGGCTGATCAGGTTCGGGTTGGCGGCATAGCGCATAGCGCCCTCGAAAGCACCCGCAATGCCGACCTTCGCCAGTTCGAACGACATGCGCTGCGCGCGCTCGATACGGCCCGAGCGAACCTTGGCCAGGCCACTGTTCAAGACCTGATCCGCGCTATTGAAGGCGAGTCCGAGGATGTGGATCTGCAGCTTCTCCCACTCGATCGAAATCTCGACCCCATTGACGAAGGCCATGCCAAGTTCGTCGGCGGCGATACGCGCCGACGGCAGCCCATCGAGGTCATCATGATCGGTCAGCGCCAGCATGTCGACGCCGTTTGCGGCCGCGCGGCGGGCAACGTCGGCCGCCGACAGGAGACCGTCCGAGCAGGTGGAATGGCAGTGGAGATCGCAGTTGAGCACGGCAACAGGCAGCTTAGGGCAGCGGAAAGAACTGTGCATCATAGCACAGGCACCGGCCCGCTCCCGCCCACGCGCTACGCTGCGGGAGTCGTACTGGTGCGGCTGCCGTCGCCGCCGGGCCGTGGCCGCACGTCAGACGCCGGAATGATGCCGTAGATGTGATCTTTCGCCGGAGGCCGCGGTCGTCGAAGTCAGGACCCGCTTCGGGATCACCGCGACCGCTGCAGCCTTTCCAGCCTATAATCCCCGACTTTTTCGGGTCCAGCCATGTGGTTCAAGAACCTTCAACTCTACCGTCTGCCAAAGAACTGGGCCGCCGAGGCGGCGCCGCTGGAAGAACAGCTCGCCAGAATGACCCTGCAAGGCTGCAGTGCCACCGATCCGCGCAGCATCGGCTGGGTGTCACCGCGTGATGGCAGCTCGCTGATTCACTCCGTCAACCAGCAGTGGCTGCTCGCGCTCGGCGTCGAGGAAAAGCTGCTGCCAGCTTCGATCGTCAAGCGCTTTGCTAGTGACAGGGCAAAGGAGATCGAGGAAACCGAAGGCCGCCGCATCGGCCGCCGCGAAATGCGTGAACTCGTCGAGGCGATGACCGTCGAACTGCTGCCGCGCGCCTTCATCCGCCGCCGCAGCACTTATGGCTGGATCGACCGCAGCAACGGCTGGCTGGTCGTCGATGCCGCCTCGCCGGCCAAGGCCGAGGAGTTTCTCGAACACCTGCGGAAGTCGATCGACACCCTGCCGGCCAAGGTGCTCAAGGTCACTCTGTCGCCGTCGGCGGCGATGACCGCCTGGGTCGCCGACGGCGAGGCACCAGCCGGCTTCACCCTCGACCAGGACCTCGAACTGCGCTCGACTGAAAAGGCGACCGTGCGTTACGCGAACCATTCGCTGGAAGGGGAAGAGATCCGCCAGCACATCGCTGCCGGCAAGATCGTCACCCGCCTCGCAATGACCTGGAACGACCGCATTTCCTTCATCCTCAACGACCTGCTGCAGATCAAGCGCCTCGCGTTCCTCGACATCCTCAAGGAACAGGCCGAAGGCCAGGGCGAGGACGAAGATGAGCGCTTCGATATCGACTTCACCCTGATGAGCGGCGAAGTGGCGCAGTTGCTCGACGACCTGCTGGCGGCGCTGGGTGGCGAGGCGGCGGCAGCGATGTAATCCGGAATAGCGGACAGCGCGACGCGGGATAACCCGACAAACGGCACGCGTGCAGGGGGGCTTGCCCAACCAGGGTCGGCCATCCGGTCGGCAGACAATCGTGCTCTGACCCCCTTGCGTTTGCCCCTCGGACAGCGACACGGCTCAGCTGAGCAGCGCGGCGATGAAACCGAGATGGAAGTCATGGCCGACAAAACCGGCTATTCCTGAGGCAAGCCCCACGCCGGCGAACAGCAGAGCGAACCACACCAGCCAGCTACGGCGTGTCAGGGCGGCGATACCCAGCACGGCAAGGGCCACCGTGATCCCGGCCTCGGCGATATCGAACTGGTCGTCGTGAAGATTCAGCCGATCGTATTCCTTTTCGTAGGCCTCGGCCTGCTGCCTGATCTCTTCCTTCTCGACTTCGTAGCGATTCACCTTGCCGCGGTAGAAGTCGATCTTCTTGTCCAGCGCGGCGGCGGACTCCGGCGTCAGCGAGGTACCCCGCTCGCGCTCGAAGGTGAGTTGATCGAGCGTCGACTCGGCGAGTGACTGTTTGGTGCTCTTGGCCTGGAAATAGGTCCAGGAATCGACAGTCCTTGCCTGCGCCTGCGCCATCGCCTGCACGATGTTCCCGTCCTTGACATTGAACAGCGCCATCATCGTCGCCAGGACGGCGACCAGCGCGGCAATCACGTGGTTAAGCCGGTCGGAAGCCCTTTCGGCCTTGTCGACCACGTCTTCAATTGCATCCTTGATGTCAGCCATTGCAACCTCCTCCTCTAAAAAAAAGCCAAGCTTGCATTACCTAGTAGTTCGTTCCGCCAAACCAATTACATGAAATCGCGCCTTCTCGCGCCATGCGGCGTTGCAAATCCTCGCCATAGCTACGGCTATGGCTGTGGTTTGCGCCTTGCCTTGCACGAGAATGCATCAATTTCATTTGTAATCTTATTGACGGAACGAACTACTGGGTTCCACTACCGCCTCAAATACGAGAGCGCTTTCGGCAGCGCCACATTGTTGCCGAAAGCGTCCTCGCCGTAACCGTGGTGGGCCAGTATGTCCACGTCTGTGAGGACGCGTCTGTCGCCAATGAAGGTCACCGTCAGATCGGTGCGGATGTCGAGCTGGCCGGTAGCCTGCAACTGGGCGATCTCGGCGACACTGTTCTCGAGGACACTGCCCTCGCGGCGACCGAGCTGGTCGGAGAACTGCAGGGGCTGGCGGTAGAGCATGATCTTTCCCTCACCAGCAAGGCGATGCACGATCGCCAGGACGGCGGCGGCAACGGCTTCCGGCGCGAGGGTGCCGGCGCAGTCGGGATGAACACGGGCGATTTCTGACGCCAGCCAGCGGCGCTTGCGGGCGTTGATCGCCTCGTTGGCGCGAAAAAGCTCGAGCGGCGAGGCGGCATCGAAGCGCTTCCCCTCGAGTTCCATCTCAACCGAACTGCCGTAGTGAGCGACGATGCGCGCCACCAGGTTGGAAGGGCGGACGTGGAAGCCCCGGTAGCTGGGCACCGGCACGTCGAGGCGCCCCGACTCGGCGTAGCGGCGCAGGATGCCCTGGCAGAGCCTCTGTCCACCGGCCAGATAGTCGCTGGAAAAAGCCATCGCGTAGGCGAACAGGGTCGCCATGGTAGCGTCGGTATCCACCACCGGCCGTTCGCGCAGGATAGCGTCGGCCGTATGCGGGCTGGCGTGCCGCTCGTAGTAGTGGGCCAGGTCGGTGGCGATCTCAAGCAGGTGGTAGATGACGCTGGCGTGACCACGCAGGATTGGCAACTCGGCGTCGGAGGTTTCAATGGAGGTGCCGGCAACATGCGTGTCGTAGAGAGACTGCAGGTTATGGAAGCGGAAAGTGAGCTGGCGCAGGCGCTCCTCGCTGACCGGATCCGGAAAGCAGGCGGCATAGTCCGCGGGCGGAACCTGCGCAGCAGCCCGCAGCAACTCGCCTTCGGCTGCAAGGTTGAGGAACTCTGTGGCCAGGTGGGTGACGGTGGTGGCGGTGTCGCCGGCGATCCGGTCGCCGCGGTTGCGGGCCAGGCGGCCAGGCGGCAACCATTCGCCGAACTCCTCGGCGGGCGGAGCGATGCCGGAGACGTCGATGCCAACCTCTTGCGCCTCGTCAAGCAGAGCGCCAGCGATCTCGGCAACGACGCTACTTACCAGCTGCAGGCGCTCGCAGGTCGCCAACCGGAAATCGCCTGCGACAGGCAGGAGCCGGTAGGTCGGCAGGCGGCGCTGCACGTAGGCAAGGACTTCGCCGATGCGAGCGAAGTTCTTGACGGATGCCGTCAACGCACGGAAGCGGCTCCAGTGATGATTCTGACGCGCGCCGTACTCGTCGAGTAGCGTTTCCATCTGCCCGGATTCCAGCAGCAGGCGGCCGATCAGCGGACGCGTCAGGCAAACTTCACCCGCCCGCATGGCGGCCAAGCTCCGGGCGAGTTCGAGCAGGGTCCGGCCACGCGTGCGGACCAGGTCGCACAACTCGCGGTCGGCGATCAGTTCCCCGCCTGGCTTGCTGGCCGCGGAGATCGCTTGCGTTGATTCATTCATGTCGTTTCTCCCTCGTCCGGTGTCCGGTGCCGGGCTGGCGGGCGACATTTTCCGACGAATTCGCGTCCGGCAGCGCAAAAAATCGCCGGACGGAGGGCCGTCTACGCGCCGCGGCAACGCACCATGGCATTCCGCTCGCCGACTGGCTCGACCTGTCGACCGACATCAACCCTGACCCCTGGCCAGTCCCCGCCCTGCCGGCGGGAGTCTGGCGGCACCTGCCGGAAGAGGAAGACGGGCTGGAGGCGATGGCCGCCGACCATTTCAGCAGCGCCAGCCTGCTGCCGGTTGCCGGCTCGCAGGCAGCGATCCAGCTCCTGCCGATGCTGCTGCCCGCGGGCAGTCGTCACCTGTCTTTCGCCGCTCTATGCAGAACACCCGCAGGCCTGGTAGAGGACCGTCCATCGCGTGCGATCGATCGCCGGCCAGCTGTCGCGAGCGCTGGCAGCGGCCACCCCTTACGTGCTGCCGTGCAACCCGAACAACCCAACTGCTGCCCGCCATTCCCGGCAGGCGCTGGTCGACACCGCCAGCCAGCTGCAGCAGCAGGGCGGCTGGCTGATCGTCGACGCGGCGTTCATCGACCCGACCCCGGAAGACAGCGTCGCCGATCTCGCCGGAACGGCTCTGTTGGCCACGCTGCGCGCCGCCGACAGCGCCGACCTGCACGCAGCCCTCGCCCGCAGCGGCATCCTGACGCGGCATTTTGCCGCGCACGGCCTGCTCCGATTAGGCCTGCCCGGCCAGGAAAGCGGGTGGGAGCGCCTGCGCATCGGCCTGCACTCGATCGTTCGCAGCCCGCACCAGGCAAGAGGTGGCAGCGGCGATGACGGCCCATGAGCAGCGCATGCGGCAAAGGCAGGCCGCGATCCATCTGTCATCATCAGCGACTGCGCTTCCACCGGCAGTTTAATCTACCCCGGCCAGACCGGGCACACCCTGCGAACTGGCTGCCGAGCAGCCTTTCATCAGAAGATCCGAGCCAGCCGGGCGAGTTCAGGCGCCGCCGACTCTAGCTGCCAGGAAATCCATCAGCACCCGGACCCGGTGCGGCACGTGGCGGTTGCTGGGCAGAATGGCGTAGATGCCGAGCTCCGGCGCGGGAAAAGCGGTCAGGATGGGCTCGACGCGTCCGGCAGCGAGAAAGTCGTCGAGAATGAAATCGGGCTGCAAGCTGACGCCCAGCCCCCGCGCCACTGCTTCGGTCAGCACCTCGCCATTGTTGGCCTGAAGGCGACTGCGCACAGCAAAGCTCTCCAGTTTACCGGCAACCATGAACTGCCAGCTTTGCAGGCCGCCCGCGGAGGTATAGCCC
Source organism: Candidatus Accumulibacter necessarius (assembly GCA_017302435.1). GTDB lineage: Bacteria > Pseudomonadota > Gammaproteobacteria > Burkholderiales > Rhodocyclaceae > Accumulibacter > Accumulibacter necessarius. Next base: position 5,117 of record JAFLDL010000021.1, on the reverse strand, counting down.
AGGCATTCGTGGTTGATCAACTCCGACGGATGCTGCGGTCGACCGTGGCGGGCGAGGTAAGCGGGCGCCGCGACGACCTGCATGCGGCTCGAGCCAAGGCGCCGCGCCACGTCGCCGCCATCCAGCTTGCGCGTGATGCGGATCGAGAGATCGATGGCTTCCTCGATCAGGTTCACGCGACGATCGGTGTAATCCATGTTCAGCCCGACTTCCGGGTAGCACTGCGCAAATTCAAGCAACAGCGGTGCCAGCCGCTTCAGGCCAAAGCTGAGCGGCAGGCTCATCCGGATATGGCCGCGCGGCGCCATGCGATCCTCGGCGACGTCGGTTTCCGCCGCGTCGACCAGATTCAGGATGACCCGGCATTTCTCCAGGTAGGCGGTGCCGGCCGAAGTCAGAGATAGCCGGCGCGTGCTGCGCACCATCAGCTTGACGCCCAGATGCGTCTCCAGCGCAGCCACCTGCCGCGTCACGACCGAGCGTGCCACGCCAAGTTGCTGCGCCACGGCAGCAAAGCTCCCCAGTTCGGCGACGCGAACAAAGCGTTTCATGGCTTCGAGTCGGTCCATTATTGCCCATTCCGCAATGATCAATTGCCTATTGTCACCTATTTCCTCGCAACGATAAGGACTACAGTTCGCCCATCGCATCAGGATTCGTCGACATGACACAGCCTCAACCCGCACTGTTCGTACCCCACGGCGCACCGACCTTTGCCTTGCGACCGGGCGCGGCCGGGGCAGCCATCGCCGACCTTGCCCGCACGCTGCCGCCGGCACGCGCGATCGTGATCGTCAGCGCTCACTGGGATACTGCCGTGCCGACCGTCGGTTGCGCCGACCGCCTGGAAACCCTGCACGATTTCCATGGCTTCCCGGCAGCCCTGTACGAACTGCGCTACCCCGCCACCGGTTGCCGTGAGGCAGCAGAACAGGTCGTCGCCGCCATCCGGGCCGCAACCCTGCCGGTCGAATGGGAGACTGCCCGCGGCCTCGACCACGGCGCCTGGGTGCCGCTGCGGCTGATGTTTCCGGAGGCCGACGTGCCGGTCATTCCGCTCTCCGTCCAGAGTCACGCCGGGCCGGAACAGGCCTGGCGGCTGGGCAAGGCGCTCGCACCGCTGGCTGAACAGGGCTTTCTCGTCATCGCCTCCGGCAACGTCACGCACAACCTGCGCGACTACCAGCTGGCGGCACGCCACGGCGGCCGGGTCCCGGCCTATGTCCGCCGTTTCCCGGACTGGCTGGCAGATCGCCTGCAGGCGGGCGACACAGCGGCGCTGCTCGACTATCGCCGCCAGGCACCGGGCGCCGTCGCGGCCCACCCGAGCGAAGAACATCTGCTGCCGCTGTTTCTCGCACTCGGGGCCGGCGGTGACGCGGCCAAAGTCGAACGTATCCACGCGGGCATTGACGATTACGTCATCGCCATGGATGCCTATTCATTTTCGCCTGTTGCCGGAGGTCGACCATGACAGCCTGCTATACAGCCACGGCCAAGGCCCTGCACTGGCTGATGGCGATCCTTTTCTTCGGGCTGCTGGCACTGGGCTTCTACATGCACGACCTGCCGCTCTCGCCGGAGAAGCTCCAACTCTATTCCTGGCACAAGTGGGTCGGCGTCACCGCCTTCCTGCTCATCTGGCTGCGGCTCGTGTGGCGAGTCACGCACCGTCCGCCAGCGCTACCGGCGAGCATGTCGCCGATGTGGCAGCTGGCCGCCCACGCCGGCCACCTCGTGCTTTATGTGCTGATGATCGCCATTCCGCTGTCGGGCTGGCTGATGAGTTCGGCCAAGGGCTTCCAGACCGTCTGGTTCGGCGTCCTGCCCATCCCCGACCTGCTCGGCAAGGACAAGGAACTCGGCGACCTGCTGCAAACCATCCACATGGTCCTCAACCTGACATTCGTCGCCGTCATCGCGGGCCACATCGGTGCCGCGCTGAAACACCACTTCATCGACAAGGACGACATCCTGACCCGCATGTTGCCTGCCAAATCCAGGGGAAACTGACATGAAGAGACTCGCCATCGCCCTTGCCTGTGTTCTGCCCGGCGCAGCCCAGGCGGTCGAATACACGCAGGTCCAGGCCGAGAAGAGCGCCATCGCCTTCACCTACAAGCAGATGGGTGTTGCCGTCGACGGCAGGTTCAGGCGTTTTTCCAGCCACTTGAGTTTCGACCCGGCCAGGCCGGCCGCGGCCCGGGCAGCCTTCGATGTCGAACTTGCCAGCGTCGACACCGGCGCTCCGGAAGGCGACGAGGAAGTAGCGACTAGAGCCTGGTTCAACACCCGGGCCTTCCCGAGCGCCCGCTTTGTATCGACCGGTGTCAGGGCGCTCGGCGGCAACAGATATGAAGTCAGTGGCCAGCTCAGCATCAAGGGCAAGACGCAGGAGGTCGTCGTCCCCGCCACGTTCACGGCGCAGGGGAACAGCGGCGTCTTCGATGGCAGCTTCACCATCCGTCGCGGTGATTTCTCAATCGGCGAAGGCAGCTGGGCGAAGTTCGACATCGTCGCCAACGAGGTCCTGATCAAGTTCCGTATCACCGCAGCAGGCAAGTAAACCCCAACCCCCACCGACCGGAGAATCCCCATGAAAGAAAAACTCGCCACCCTCGTCCTGGCCATCGCCGCTGCCGCCCCGGCGCTGGCTGCGCCGGAAACCTTCACGCTCGACAGCAACCACAGCTTCCCACGCTTTTCGTACAGCCATTTTGGCTACTCGATCCAGATGAGCCGCTTCGACAGGACCACCGGCACCGTCGTCCTCGACAAGGCCGCGAAGACCGGCGAGGTCGACGTCGTGATCGACACCCGGTCGGTGAATACCGGCTCCGCCATCTTCAACGAGCATATTCAGGGCGAGGACTTCCTCGACACCGCAAAGTACCCGACCGCGACCTTCAAGTCGACCAAGGTCGTCTTCGAAGGCGACAAGCCAGCAAAGATCGAAGGCAACCTGACGCTGAAGGGTGTGACCAAACCGGTCACGCTGACCGTCACCTCGTTCCAGGCCATGCCGCACCCGATGTTGAAAAAGGATGCGATCGGCGCCAATGCCTGGACCGTCGTCAAACGCTCGGAATTCAATGCGGGCAAGTACGCGCCGAACGTCGGCGACGAGGTGCGTATCGACATCGCCATCGAGGCGATCAAACCCTGATAGCGAAATCAACGAAAGGAGACACCCCATGCTTACCCTGCGCAAATCAGCCGATCGCGGCCACGCTGACCACGGCTGGCTACAGAGTCATCACTCATTCTCGTTCGCTGACTACCACGATCCGGCGCACATGGGCTGGGGCAATCTACGCGTCATCAACGACGACCTGATTGCCCCCGGCGGCGGCTTCGGCATGCACGGCCATCGCGACATGGAGATCATCACCTATGTCACCACCGGCCTGCTGGCGCACAAGGACAGCATGGGCAACGGCACGGTCATTCCGCCGGGCGACGTGCAGCGCATGAGCGCCGGAAGCGGCGTCCGGCACAGCGAGTTCAACCAGGCGCCCGATGCGCCCACCCACCTCCTGCAGATCTGGATCGAACCGCGCGAAACAGGCATTGCCCCGGGCTACGAGCAGAAGACCTTCGCGGCCACCGAAAAGCGTGGCCGCCTGCGCCTGATCGCCTCGCCCGACGGCGCCGGGGGCTCGGTGACCATCCACGCCGACGCCGCGCTCTACGCGGGCTTGTTCGCCGGCAGCGAGTCCGCCACGCTGCCGCTTGACTCGGCGCGCAAGGCCTACGTGCACCTGGTGCGCGGCAGCCTCGCCGTCAATGGCCATGTCCTGCATGCCGGCGATGCCGCATTGCTGGCCAACGAAGACCGTCTCGTCCTGGGCAGCGGCGACAACGCCGAAGTCCTCGTTTTCGATCTCGCCCCCTGATCAGCCAACCCCAGAAGCAGTCACACCGAGGGCGACCTGGAAACCGCCCGGTTGTTCGGACAGCGCGTAGCTCAGGTGACCGGCCGTTTCAGGGGCTGACCGGCCGCCCAGGCTTCGACCCGGCTCAGGCGCACTTCCCAGGCGGGACGTAGCGCTTCGGCCGAGCCCGCCAGGGCTGGGCAATCGGTGCGCGCGCGGATTGCGGCGGCGGCGATTCCCGCCTTGCCGCGGGTGAATGCCGCAAGGCTCTGCGCCGTTGCCGCCGAAGGCCCACCGTTCATGCCAACCAGCAGTTCGTGCAGCAGTTCGAGGACGACGTTGGCCTTGCCGGTCTGCGCCAGGAAGACATCGAGCGCACTCTCGATGATGCCGGCCACCGCCCACTGGTGCAGTGGCGAAACGCGCGCGACTTCGCCCAGCGTCTCGCTCAGGCGATTGGCCTTCAGCCAGCCGCCGCCGGCCAGGCGGCGCAGCACGCTGGCCAGCTCGCCGGGGTGGGCGCGACCGTCGGCAATGCCTTCGATCAGCAGGTCGGTCGCCAGCCGGCGCAGGTCGCCGTCGCGACTGGCCAGGGCAATCGACAGCACCAGCCCTCCCATCTCCGACCACGGCCGGCTGCTCGCGAACAGTGGCGTCAGGAAAGGATGCAGGGGTTCGCCGGCGCTCGCTGTCAGGTCGATACGCTCGACCATCAGGCGTGCGCCGAGCGCCAGCGACGCGTCGACATTGAGCGGCCAGAGGGTCTGCGTCCATTCGATCAGCCAGGGCGCCGAGTAGCCGACGGCCAGCGACCGATGCGGCGCTGATTCGTGCGCGAGACAGGTCGGCACGGCGAGGCTCGGGTCGAGCGTGCGCAGCGCCAGCGCCGGAGCCGCCAGCCGCAGCCAGCGGGTGAGACCCTTCAGCCAGGCGGCGCCGGCGCGAATCCTCGCTGCCGCTCCGAAGCCGGGGTTCGGCGTGCGTGGCGTTCCCGAGTACGCCGGCGAGACCTGCAGATCGAGGCTCGGGTAGGTCGTTTGACGACGGTGCTGGTGGAGCGTGCGCGTCACGGCTTGCCACCGATAGCTGGCCGGGCGCAGGACATCCGGCCAGTCGATGCGAAAGCCGAGCGCCGCCAGCGGGCCGCTGAGGTCGGCGTGCGGCGCACGGGCGCGGCCGGCGGCGATCCACAGGGCTGCCTGCTTCCTGCCCTGCGCGTCCGGACCGGCGTCGCCGCCGAGC
>JAFLDL010000020.1 GCA_017302435.1 Candidatus Accumulibacter necessarius | reverse complement strand
CAAAAAGGCATACGATTATGGCACTACAAAACGCCAGAAAGACCCACGAACAGAAAAATCAAAGACTTAGAGTCGAGCCTCGCCTGAAAAGCACCAAATATGCGTATGGGGTGTTAATAATCGGTTAAGAACAGCCGGGGCGAACAGATCAAGATCATTGCCGGCGATGAAGTCAAGAATTTTGACCAGATCAAGGTCGGCGACCAGGTTGTTGCCACCTACACCCAGGAACTGATGATGACCCTCAAGAAGGGTGGCGGTGCGCTTCGCCAGCGTATCGACAGCTCCGATCAGGGGACGGCCGCAGCGGGGCAAAGGCCTGCTGCCTTTGAGGCGAAAGAGGTTGCCTTCATCGCCGATGTCCAGCAGGTTGACCTCAAGAAGCAGACGGTGACGCTGCGCGGCGCGCAGAGGACCGTTCGCCTGAAGATCAAGGATCCTGAGCAACTCAAGCTGATCAAGAAGGGTGACCAGGTGGAAGGGGTTTTTGCCGAAGCGATTGCCGTCGCGGTGATACCGGCACCCGCCAAGGCGAAGAAATAGCCCTGGCGTCGACATCAAACGACAGCTTGCGGGCAATCCACAGGATTGACGCTGTCAGTCGCAGCGCATAGAATGCCTGCGGCTCTTGGGGGCATAGCTCAGCTGGGAGAGCGTCTGGTTCGCAATCAGAAGGTCGGCGGTTCGATCCCGCCTGTCTCCACCAAGGAATCAAGCACTTAGGCCACTCTCCGGGGTGGCTTTTTTGTTGTCATGCTTGTGTGTAGCCACCATGTAGCCAGAATCAGGAAATCAAGGCCACCGGCAGGGCCGGGCGCTTGGTTTTCCGCTTTTCAGCCGACAAGCCTCCGGCGCGGGATCTCGGTCACGTGCCGTTGGCCAGGCGGGTAGCGTGCTCGATAAGGATTCTTGCGGGGGTCTGTAAGCGGCCCAGCGCTGGCGATGCAGCGCTCAAGCATTGGACGATGTCCGCCAGGCGGTCGCGCAGGTCGCCGTTCAGTATGCCAGCTTGCGCAACGCTTGCGGCGGCGTCGGACATGTCGACGCTATGGACAGCGCCTACGGCGATCAAGTACGAGTCGAGCAGCTGCAAGTCGAGCCAGCCAAGAATCGTGCGCAGCCTGTGGGTTGACTCAACGTCTTGTTCGCTGGGCGTCGGGCAGCAAATCGAAGCGGGGTGAGAATGTCCGACGATGATTTTCGTCGCATTGACTGCCAGAGCAAGGGCGGCGATTTGCCGGGGCCGCATCTCGCATCGGCGCAGGTCGCCAGACCACACTCGAAAATCAAGCAAGCGGCTGGCGTCGTCCAGCGCAAGGCATATCGAGTGCTCGTCAGCCAGGCCGTCAAGCTGAACCAGCAAGAAGTTTTCCAGATCCCGCGGGCTGGCAAGGTCCACGCTGCCAGACGCCAGCCGGCCGGCCAGCAAGCGCTTTGCTCGCTCGATGGTCGCCTGGTCGCGGCGGTTGAGGTCACCCATTGGTCAGGGAAAAATGAAACCGCATTGGCGCGCGCGGTCGACAATCTCGCCGGCGAGTGCCTTGGCGCGGTCGCGACGCTGAACGGCGGCGGCAATTTGCTTTTCGCGTTCGGTGGCGTCAGGCACGTCCGGCCAGTCGATCTCGTTTGCCGCGTCCTTGATGAGCTTCAGCAGCTGGTCGGGTCCGGTGGCGGCAATGAAGAGGTCCACCAGATCGTCAAGGGTTGGATTGCGGCCAGGTACGCAGGCGTTCAACCTGTGATGAATCACCCCCCGCAGGCCACCATGACGCAGCGGCACGTTCCGCGAGCATTCGAGCAGAAACCCGGCCAGCGGCAAACGGCAGCGCGTCGCCTCGGCGTTTATCAGGTCTGTGAACATGCCAACGGTGTCAGCACGAGAAGTGGGCTGCGCTTCCAGCCGACGGATCTCCGTATCGGCGGCGAAAATCTCAGCCTGCGCCTGGTCGAACTCCGCGCGGTAATCATCAATCGAGGATGGCGTCTTTTTGAACATGTTGTGGTGCCTTTCGCAGTTGGTGGGGTGGGGTGAGGTCGTGCGACGCGGACAAGGATAACCGCGCGGCCGGGGGCCTCGTCGCCAGCACGCTATAGCCCGCTGGCCCGGTGCGCTTCCCATGTGCCATGACATTCGGCCGGCCACACGATGGGCGCGCTTCTCTAGGGTGACCGGCTTTGAAGCTTTCAGTTTCAGAGGAGGACGCCAGCATCGCGCGCTTGCTGGCGCAACTTGTCCCGTCGGGTAATGGCGGCGGCAAGGCGACTTTGAATGGCGGCGGTCCGGTCTTGCCGTTGATTCAATCCGTGGTCCAGTTCCCGCCATTCGGGAGACGCCATGTGCTCGGTGACCGTTCGCTGGATCTTGCATAACAGCGTCGCGGCCACGTTGCCGCCTTGTCGCTGCTGGCGGAGTTCGTAGCGACATGTGGCAATGGTTTTTTCGACGGCGGCCAGCTCGGCTCGCATGGCTTCCATTGCGGTCTTCAGCGTTTGGGCGGGGGTCGGGTTCATCGTGTCGGGCCTTGCTGCAAGTTCGAAAACCCGATTCTGAAGCCGACGAAGCGGCGATTTAAGGCCGTCTTTGGCCAGACTGGCGTGCGCGTCGAATCGTTCGCGCGGACACTTCGTGCGTTTCTGCAACATCGCTTTCAGGAATGCCAGCGGCAAGGTCCGCCAGAATAGCCTGGTACCTACGCGAGACTGGCACGCGGCCACCGACATAGGGCCGGCAGCCAGCCCACTGTCGCCTGATGCGACGCTCCAAGGCGATCAGGTCCGCGTCGGTCACTTCGCCCCGGTTGTCGAGAAGCAATCGCTTCACGGCCGACAGGACGCTGGTAATCAGGTCCAGTGCCTCGCCGGTCGTCATGCGCAGCCATCCCCACCAGTCAGGCGCGGCTCGACGGTCGAACCCGGGGCCAGCCGCAAGCCCCACCGCTTCAACTCGGCTTGCAGGTGATCCTCGATCACGGCGCCCAGGCCGGCAGCCTGAAGCTTGCGACGGAAACCCGAGACGGTTTCGGCGTCAGGCGGTCGGCGGCCGTTGTCGTTCAGCCGGCAGAAGGAGCACACCGCTGGCAGGTCAAGCAGAGCGTCCTCAGCCTGTCGCCCGTTCCAGCCGAAAACAAGCGCCAGCGCAGAGATACGGCAAAGCGTTTCCAGTGGCCAGGGCATCCGACCTTTGCCTGTCGATACCGGCAGCGCGGCTTGCAGCTCAGCCACCAGCGGGGCGAAGTCGACCGCCAGGTCAAGGCGGTCAAGCAATCGTTGCAGGGTACTCGGTCGGGCGCCAAGCCACCTCAAAGCGGAAAAGCTCGTCTGTTCGCTCATCATTCCTGAAAAGTCCAAACGCAACGGAGTTGCATCAAGCCAAAGGAGGGGGGTTGCCTATGATTCAGGGCCGTTGCCTAGCGCCGGCCCGCGGTTCGCATTACCCGCAAGGTTTCGGCCTTGGGAGGACCCATTTTTTTGCCCGGCTCCATCCCGAAAGCGACATTCAAAGCCTCAACGGCTTGCCTAAGGTGCTCACCTAAGATGCTCATTGAGCACCTTAGGCCAAAGCCAGTATTCATGCGGGTTCCCGCTAAGTTGCTCAAATGGGTTAAGGGTGTGAGCACCTTGAGCACCTTAGGCGATGAAAAGACTAAGGTGCTCACACCCATGAGCACCTTGAGCAACTTAGCTACAACCCTTGATATATATAGTGTGTAGCTAAGTTGCTCAATGAGCATCTTAGGTGAGCACCTTAGGCAATCCTTGAGCACCTTAGCGGTTCTATTCATCAGACATAAGTGGAAGCTGTTTTGACTCCTCACCCTCTGGCAAAGACCACACCCAACGACCACCGGCGCCAGCTCCACCAGTCCTTTTTGGCTTGATGCCGATGGCTGCTTGAGCTCGTCGAATCGTAGACCACGAGTAGCCGGCGTCCTTGGCGTGTCGCTTCACTGCGTCGGACTCCACCGCGCCGCCAGCCAGAACCTCTCTCAGCCACTCGTCGGCGGCGTCAGCCAGGGTGCGCTCGTGGTCCTCGTCCTCCGGGCGACCAAGCGCTTCATCAGCAGAAATCGAAACGGGAGCGTCTTCCCACTCGACGAACGGCACGCCTTTTGACTCGCTGATGCAGTAGGCCATGCCGCTGGCGTCGCTGGCCAGGTTGTTCTTGAGCGGCAAGAACAGCCGCCTATCCTGGTCCGCTTTGTCGCGAGTCACGAGAAATGCAGCGCGCGCCGCCGCAACAAACGCAAGGCTTCCAGTTGCCCGATACAGCGCTGATCCGCCCGCGCCTTTGTTCAGGTGAGTCACAGCCACAATAGCCGCGCCAATGGCCCGCGCGAGCTCAGAAAGCGGCGCCAGCAAGCCTCTCACCTCTGCGTTGTTGTGGCTGTCTGATCCGTCCATGTAAGCCGATACCGGGTCGATCACAATCAGCCGGCATTCTTGCAGTGCAAGCACCGCCTCAGAAATCGCCACCAGATCCTTTTTGAGACTGAGCAGCCGCTTCTCCGGCAAGCCTCTTGTGTCAAGCGACTCAACACCAGCCACGATGTGCACCCTGTGCGGGTCAGCGCCCGCAGCGTCAAGACGCGGTCGAATGGTATCGGCCGGGTCGTCCTCTGCCGAGACGAAGAGGACATCGCCAAGAGGGCAGGCGCCGCCAGCGGGCCAGGCTCGGCCAGTCGATACATGCCCGGCCAGGCTGGCCGTCAACATGGATTTGCCGAGTCCTGGATCTCCGGCAATGAGCGTCAACTTTCCCAGGGCAATTTTGCCGTGCCACAGCCATGCAATCGGCTTTGGGGTGATGTCTGATGCACGCTGCACGATAACGCGCTTTCCGTAGTGTTCCGGCTCTGGATCACCGGTAACTTGTTTCAAGGAATTGCGCCCAGGGCTTGCGCTTTGGCGCATGGCGGGCTTTTCAGCCGTGCGCATGGCCTTGCCTATCACCGCGTCAATTTGGTCCTCCACAGCGGCCGGGCCGCACTCTCTCATCAGGTCGTTGAAGTCACTGCGGGCAGTCATGGAAGGTCCTGTCGAATCGTGGAAGGGCGAGCACTGCGCCAGCGGCGGCAGCGGCTTGTTGAGCGGCGGCAAGGCCAGGGTTTCCGGGGGTTTCGTGATCGTCGTCAGCGCAGACACACAGCACCACGCCGGGGAACTTTGAACGTAGAGCGCGGGCGACCGGCGCCAGGTTGCCGGCGTCGAATGCCACCGCCGCGGCGTGCCCGGTGGAGCGGACTACGCTTGCGGCAGTGGCGTATCCCTCCGCAATACAAATGACGTGGCGAGGCGTGCCAATGGCAAAGTAGCAGCCTTGCTTCCGGCCACCGGTCAAGAACGTCTTCTTTCCGTCCTCGCCGATGAACTGCGCCGAATGCGTGGTTCCCCGGATGTCTCGCATGGGAATCACCAATTGCCCGCGCAGCGCCCGAATGCCGAAGGCAGGAACCCCTTTTGCTATCAGGTAGGGGTGATCGTTGGTCGCAGGCTTAGCCCGCGTCCACAGCCTTTCTGCGCGCGCTCGCGCCGCCGCTCGAACAGCCGCCTGCTCGGTATCCCGCGCCGCCCGCGCCGCCGCTCTGCGCAGCGCCAGCGCCGCGCGCTCGGCTTCAGTCATGGGTGCGGCTTCATCCGGGCGCCAGGTGCAGCTCTGGCCGGTCTTCCATGAACCAAAGGCCGCATGAGCGGGCGTCGAAGCGTCCAGCACATACCATCCGTTGACACTTCCTGATTTGTCCCCGTCTACCCGGTAACGGTGCAATCGACCATCGGCCAACAGGTCGGACTCTCGGTGCATCGCGAGTCCTGCCGATTGCAGCGCCAATATGAACCCGGCGTGGACGTCAAGCGGCGTCATGACGCTATATCTCGACGGACAGCAGCTCAATGACGGCCGGCTCGATCAGTGAGGAATCGCCGCGGGCAGCGTCGAGTACCACGAAACTTGCGGCGATCAGGGCCGGCGATGGTTGCCCGGTGGCGGCGATGGTGTCGAGCAGTCGCAGCGCGACGAGGGCGAGTCCGTCGACGGCCTCTGGCTCGAACCTCGCCAGCAGGCCGTGGCGCGACGGTAAGGTGCATGGCTTCACCTTGGCGACCAGTCGCCATCGAGAAGGGCGTCAATGTTTTCGAGGATCACCAAACGCTCACCGCCGCCCGCTTGATACTGCTGGTAGCAACCGCCGCAAAGGTCGAAAGCGAGCGCAATGGGGGCGATCTGGCAGGCGGCCACCGGATAGACGCGGATCTCCTTCGCCCGCGGGCTGGCTTGCGTGAATGGCTCCCGGCAGCTCGCGCAATTTGGGTCGGGCTCGCCGATATGAACGTCCACCACCGCGTCGGCAAAGACCGGCAGCACATCGGCCAGGGTCTCGCCTGGTCGCAACTCCACCAGATTGTGAGTCGGGCGTTTCACTGGGAAACCTTCAAGGTTCCGTTGGCCAGCGCGGCGGCTTCGTCAGCATCCCATAGCAGCCGGCCTCCGGGCAGCTTGACGGGTTGAATGCCCTTGAAACTGCCCGATCGGCACAAAACGCTGCGTACGGTCGTCGCTTTGTATCGGAGTACGTCGGCGAATTCCTCGGTGGATAATTTGCGGCTGAGTTTTGTATCAGTTGACATTGATTGGTTCCTAGAGGGATGTGCAATAACTGTAAACGCACGGGGTAACGGATAACCGGTTATCCGTTACCTGCGGGCAATGAATAACCGGTTATTCATTTTTTTATTTCGCGTTCCAATAGGTCCTGAACGAGGTCTTTTTGAGAGGACTCGTTTTGCCGGAAATGGTGAAAAGTATCTGGTCTGGATCTTCATCGTGCGGTGAAACGGTGAACTCACCGATAGCGCTTTCTGAATGAGCGATTTCTACCAGCTTTCCCCAGGCGACAAGCCAGGTCCATCGGCGGCGGCTGTTCCGCCTCTTCCATTGGTCGACCAGCGCTCTGCCGCTGGTCAGTGAGGGCGGGCGCTTGCTGGACGCACCACCGATGCGTGCTCTATCGGAAATCGCCTGCTCAACAATCCGTTGTTGGTCTTCAATCGAGTTCGCCCGCAAGTGGTGGAGTTGAAAGCAGCCATACTCGGCGATGGTTTTTGTCCACTGGCGGACGAAGTTCAAAACCACCGGACTTTGGTTTATTTCCCGTGCCGCCTGGATTTTCTCCAGCAGAGTGAGCAGGTAGGCGGCCGCAGAAATGTGCCTGGTCTCGTCGGTCTTCAGCGCTTCAATTCTTGGGTCTTCGTCCTGGTCGCAACTGAATAGCCGGGCCGAAGCGGCTACATAAAGATCTCGAATCTCATCGGCGGAAAATTCTTTTGTCGGTTTCTTCTTGTCCATGCTGGCGTTCCTTCAACGCTCCTTCAATGAGGGTGCCACGGCAGGCGGGTGAAGGTTTCCCGCTTTTCAGTTCGCGGGCTTAGCCGTGGCATTGATGGCTTGCTCTGGCGATCAGCCGGCCAGGTCGGGATAGCCGGACTCCTCAAGGAATGCCCGTAGGTCATCCCCAGCCAGCTCCTTGATTTTCATGCGGCCGTTCTTGGCTTGCTGAACGATGCGCCAGGCGCCGCAGCCGTAAGTGGCCAGGTCGTTGTACGTACCGCACCAGCCAGTCAACCGGGGCATGTGCGATACGTTGGTATAGGCCGGCGTGTCTGAGAGGCTGTAGTGATCAGCACCGACATAGGAGTTTTGATGCTCGATCAGGAACCCGGCAGCGCCAACGGAAAAGCCTTCCTGGTCATCAATCCACATCGTTTCAGCTTTCATGCCTTTGCCCTTTTTTGGTTGGTGGGTCGGTAGTCTGTCGGTGTCGACTTCCTCGAACTGGAAAACGCGAGAAGTCAGGAGAAACCGGTAACGGCGCGCGCTCATATCAAGCCCCTCTCCGCAAAACTCAGCACGTCATTCCCTGCGATGATGAAGTGATCGAGCAGGCGCACCTCGACCAGAGAGAGGGCTTTCTTGAGCTCGCCCGTCAGCAGCTCGTCGGCGCGCGACGGCTCGATGAACCCTGACGAGTGGTTATGGCAGATGATGGCGGCGCCCGCATTGAAGCGCAGGGCCAGCTTCACGACTTCGCGCGGGTAGACGCTTGTCTGCGTCAAGGTGCCTACGAAGAGCGTTTCCACATGGACCAGCCGGTTTTGCGCGTCCAGCAGCAGGAGGTCGAAGTGCTCACGCTCAAGCCCAGCCATGCGCAGCCGCAGGAGGTCCTTGACGAGCGTAGGGGAGGTCATAGCCTCGCCGGCGTGCCTCAGTCGGCTTTCAATCAGGCGCATGGCTCGCCGGATGATGGCCAGCTCGGCAGGGGTCATCGGTGGCAGTGGGTGCGGGGTCGGGGCGTTCATGGCCGGTCGCCCATCAGGATCTTGTCGTTGCGCAGGGCGCAAGCGATGCCCACCACTTCAGCCAGGCGAGACTGTACCAAGCGCTCGTCCACCGGGCCGTAGAGGGCATCTTCAAGGAGGTTCAGCCGTAGCAGCATGGCGCCGGTATTTGACGCGGCAGACGGGCCGCATTGACGACTGACAACCAGAGCACCTTGGTTGATCAGGTCGAGCAGGACGAGGGCCGTCGACGCCAGGGCGTCGCGCTCGGTTGGGCTGAAGGCTTGAAGCTTGCGGGTGTAGCGCCAGGCGATGCTGGGCGCAGTGGTAGAATACGAGGTAGACAAGTCGATCTCCTATACAGGTCGGTTTGTTCAGGGCGGCGTCGGTGTTTCCGCACCGGCGCCGCCCGCTTTGCCTGAAACCGTCAGGCCACGGGAACCACTCGCAATCCCGGTCTTCCTTCCTCTCCGGGTTGCTCGATACCGGCTTCGTTCAGAATCCAGCCTTCAATCTTTGTGTGCCACTTCCTCAACAAATCGAGCGGGCGGCGCCTGTAATGCTTCTCCGCTGTGGCGCTCGGCTTGTGTCCCATGAGTTGCGCAGAGACACCGGCCGGACACTCTACCCATTCCGCCAGGGTGCCGAATGACCGGCGCAAGCCGTGAATACTGATCAGTGGCAGGCCGGCAGCGGTCAGGGCTTGGTTGTGGGCATACCGCGGTTCCTGAAGGCGTCCTGACGCTGATGTGAGGCTTGCGAAAACCCATTCATTGCGACGTGGCAGGCCGACCAGCAGCGCAGCGACGTAGGGCGTCAACGGAATCGTGCGCGTTCCCTCTACCTTGTCGCGGATGGTCATCGCCTTCCACTGGAAGTCCACATCCTCCCACCGGATACTTGCCACTTCTTCACGGCGGGCGCCAGTCAGTAGAGCAGTTTGCAGATAGGCGGCAATGACCGGGTTCCCGATCTGGCGCACGGCGGCGAACCATGCCGGCAGTTGCTCACGTTGCAGGCAGTCGTCCTTGGCGGATTTCTTCGGCAGTTCGTCGCGTGCCATGCGGGTGATGCAGGCGTCCTTGTGCGCCTGGTCGCGGTACTCGGGGCGGTCGGCGCACCAGTTGAGGAAGGCGCGCAGCATTGCGAATGAAAGGCGGGCGTAGGTCGGGCGGCGCGTCGCCTCGTCCTTGAGCCAGGCGCGTACCCGGTCAGCGTCGATCTGTTCCAGAGGAAGAACCAGCAGCGGGCGCAGGATGCCCGGCAGGGTCTTGTCACTCTCGCCGGGCCGGCGCCCTTGGGTGCGCGGTTCCCCTCCTTCCTTTACGACCGTTTCGTGTTCGAGAAGATGACGCGGACTCCAGTTCATGCGGCGCGCTTCGATGTACGCTCGCCATGGTTCCATTGCTGGCGCGGCGATCCGCTTCGCCGATACGCGCTTTGCCTCCTCAGCGGCGAAGCGCTCGCGCTTCTCTTGGCGCGGGTCTATTCCCTGGTCGATCAACGCTTGCATCCGGTTGGCCTCTTTCCGGGCGTGATCAATGTCATTCGCGCGAACGTCGCCGATGGTCACGCGGATGGTTTGCCTGTTCAGCTTGGCCTCAAAGATGAACGACTTGGCGCCAGCGGTCACGCGCACGGCCAGCCGCGGCGCGACGGTATCCCAAAGGAAGAATTGCCCGGCTCCCTCGGGCAGGGCCAGGCGGCGGATTCGGTCGGGCGTCAGGCGTTCGCGGTTCATGGTGTCGGCTCCGGGCTTGGCTACATAGGCGATTCATTGTAGCCACCATGTAGCCATTCTACAGCAATTCATAGCAACGTCAAGCAATGCGTATTTGCCGCGGTTGCTTGTTTTTCAGGGGGTTTTTCTGCCTTTTGTGCATACCATGCAACGTGGAAAAATGCCCGGAAGTTATGTTTCGCAATCAGAAGGTCGGCGGTTCGATCCCGCCTGTCTCCACCAAGGAATCAAGCAAAAAGGCCACTCCGAAGAGTGGCCTTTTTGCTGCCTGGCTTCGCTCTGGCCGCCAGGATTTCTCCCCGCCCGTCATGCCTATTCCGGATACCGGATCGCCTCGATGGCAAGAGGCCACGACCGCATCCTGCCATGTCGCGCAGGACCCCTGGCTTCTGCATGCGACGCGGAAAACCCTGGCGCGACGAGCCGGGAAGCGCAGCGAGTAAGCTTTACCTGCCCTCCCAGACCGGCTGGCTGAAACGCTGCCGCATTTCGTCTGGTATCGGCACAATCTTCAGGCGGTTGTACTCGTCAGCGATGCGCTGGTAGGTGCCGTCGACCTTCACGGCCTCGAACGCCTTTTCCCACTTCTGTGCCTCGGCGTCGGGCAGGTCCTTCGAGGCGGCAAGATAGATTTCGCTCTTGCGAACGATCTCGCCAAAGTTGAGCGCCTCCAGATTGCCGCCAACCTCGCGCATGGCGTGGATCACCATCAGCCGCGGCGCCAGCCAGGCGTCGATACGGCGCTGCTGCATCTGGCGCGCGTTCAACCACTCCTCAGGCTGCGGCCGGACGCGTGTAAAGCCGCGCTCCTTCAACAGGGCTTCCGCGCCAGAACGGCTGAGCACGCCAACGGGGCGGTCCTTGACCTTGTCCAGACCGGCTACGTCAATTCCCTGACCACCAACGAGGATCAGGTCGTCGGTGACGATTTTTGCCAGCCAGCGATAGCGATCCTCCCGTTCAGGCGTCCGGGTCAGGGCGAGGATGCCGATGTTCGGCTGCGTCTGGGCAATGCGTTGCGCTTCTCCCCAGGGCATGAACTCGATGAGACCGGTATGGCCGACGCGCCGGGCAATCTCGCTCACCACCTCGTAGACGAAGCCCTGGTCGACTCCCGGCGTTTCGCCAACGCTGGCAGGCGGAATCTGGAAGGTATAGGGGGGAAGCTCGGCCGCCAGCAGGCGCAGTTCCTTCGCCCGCTGCTGCGCCGGCGCACCGATGGGCAGAACGGCGAGCGCCGCGGCAAGGAACATGGTCAGGGTGTGCACGGTCGCCCCCTCAGAAAGTGCCGAACATGCCGTTGAGGATGATTACGACGATCATCGACAACAGCGGGAAAGCAACCGCAACCATGAAGATGTCGAAGTAGGACTGCCTGTGGTTCAACCCGCAGATGGCGAGCAACGTGATCACGGCGCCGTTGTGCGGCAGCGCATCGAGCCCGCCCGACGCGAGTGCGGCCACCCGGTGCAGGATTTGCGGGCTGAGGCCGGCCGCCTGCGCCAGTTCAAGGTACTGCTGCCCAACGGCCTGGAGGGCGATGCTCATGCCACCGGAGGCCGAGCCGGTAATGCCGGCGAGGACGTTGACGATGATCGCCAGCCCAACCACCGGGTTGTCGGTGAGTGACATCAGCCAGGCCTTGATGATGGCAAACGCTGCCAGACTGGCAATCACGGCACCGTAGGCGACCTCCGAGCCGACGTTGAGGATCGGCAGCATCGAGCCCAGCGCACCCTCGTTCAAGGATTGACGAACGCTCTGGAAGCGCCTCCAGGTCAGGCCGAGGAGTACGATGCAGGCGCAGATCATCGCCACGATGATCGCCCAGGTGCCACCGACGGCCGCGGCCGTCGTTTTCCCGTACTTGGGTGTGGCCAGGTAGGAAGTGTCGATGTCCTGGATGATGTACTTGCTGAAGATGAAGTTGATCGCCAGCACCAGCACCACCGGGATGATCGCCACGGCAAAAGAAGGCAGCTCACCCGCCGGCGTCGCAGTCGGCGCGGCGGGCGTCGCCGGTGCCTCGGCGCCGAAGCCTTCGCCAGCGTTGCGAGCGCGGCGCGCCCGCATCGTCAGCCACATGCTCCCGCAGGCAAACATCATGACGCCGGCGATGACTCCAAGGCCCGGCGCCGCGAATGCGTCGGTGTGGAAAAACGGCATCGGGATGGCATTCTGGATTGCTGGCGAACCGGGCAGCGCCGACATCGTGAAGGTGAAGGAGCCGAGTGCGATCGTGGCCGGGATCAGTCGCTTGGGCAGGTTGCCCTCGCGGAACATCTGGATGGCAACCGGAAAGACGGCGAAAGCGACGACGAACAGCGACACGCCGCCGTAGGTGAGGACACCGCAGGCGAGAATGATCGCGATGATGGCGCGCTCCTTGCCAGTCCACTCGACTATCTTGTGGGCGATGGTCCGCGCGCAGCCGGAGTCGTCCATGAGCTTGCCGAAAACGGCGCCGAGCAGAAACAGCGGGAAAAACTTGATCAGGTAGTTGCCCAGGGCGGGCATGAAGACCTGGGTATAGGTGGCAAGGATCGGCGCCTCGAAGTCACCGAGAAGCAAGCCGACCAGC
This sequence comes from Candidatus Accumulibacter necessarius, assembly GCA_017302435.1. Lineage (GTDB taxonomy): Bacteria > Pseudomonadota > Gammaproteobacteria > Burkholderiales > Rhodocyclaceae > Accumulibacter > Accumulibacter necessarius. The sequence continues at coordinate 70,717 of JAFLDL010000020.1, read as the reverse complement.
GCGCAGATTGGCGCGATGATGATGACGTTCCAGCCGCGATAGGCGAGAAAAATCAGCAGCAGAAGTGATACCAGGATTCCCAGAATACCGAGCATGACAACCCCCTCGCATGAGATGGAACACAATACCGCCATCAACCCCATTAAAAGTATGTTCGCGAGTTTCCCGCGAAGTCAATCGAAATCGCTGCGTTGGCACTGATCAGAGCCCTGCGCGGACAGACGCTGCTTGCTGTCCGTTGGCGGCGGATGGTCGGCGGTCACCATCTGCCGGTAGCTTGGGGTGAAGGCGCGCGGCGGGTCGCCCGAGCAGAAACGAATCGGCACCGAGACGGTGGTAAAGCCGGTACTGCTGCCAACCAGCTTCTGGACGACGAAATGCAGGTGCGGACCGAGGCTATAGCCGGTCGCCCCCGAGCGACCGATGAGGGCGCCCGCTTTCACTTTCTGGCCGACGGCGACGCTGACACCGCCAGGAGCGAGATGGGCATAGGTCGCCATCGTGTCGTCGGCATGCAGGACACGCACGAAGTTGGCCCGTGATAGCAGCCGCCGGTCGTCGCCGCCGGCGTGGTGCGTGGATTCTGTCGCGATCACCACGCCATCGCGGGCGGCAACGATGGGGGTGTTGGCCGGCATGTTGAAATCAACTGCGTGTTCGCTGTCGACTGTGGTGTGGGTGAGCCTTGGTCCGCCGTGACTCTGGCCGACCATGAAGCTGCGGCCATTTTCGAAAGGCAGGCGATAGGCGGCGTGCGCATCCGCCTGCGCAAGGTAATTGCCGATCGCATGGGCCGTCTCGCTGGCAAAGCGGTACTTGCCGCCGGGAAGCGCCGGAGCGACTTGCAGCAACGGGCTGTCGGTGTACGGTCGGACCACCGCATAGACGGGCGTGTAGCGACTGGTGCTGACGTTCTCGGCAGCAGTCAACACCAGTCTGACCGATACCGGTGCCGGCCCACGATTGCGCGCCACAAAGTGATACCTTCCTTCGACCGCTTCCGAGGTCACCGAGAAGGGATAGGTCGGGGCTGCAGCGGCCAGCCCGGACAGGGTGCAACTGATCAGCAGGCCGAGCAGCGGACGGGAATGCGTCGATCCCATTGGACGGCGGCAGTTAGAGCGGGAAAAGATCTCCGGACACCAAAGCCGGAACAGACATCAGCCGGCCAGGAAGCACGACGATCGTTGGCGGCAACGGCCAGCCGCCGGGCCGAGAACCGCCCTCTCGCTGCTCAATAGCCCCAATACCTGCCTGGCGCAGGCGCGTAGAGCGGCTGCGCCGGGACGACATAAATCGGGCGGGGTGGCGGCGCCACATAGACCGGGGGCGGCGCCACGTAGACCGGCGGCGGCGAGTAGTAGGTCGCCGCGGCGACCCCGGCGACAATGCCGGTCAGCGCCAGAACCGCTGCTGGAGCAACCCAGCGGTCTTGTCGGTAATGGCCCGGGTGATGGTGGTAAGGCTGCGCCGCGTAATGGCCGCCGTAATGGCCGCCACGATAGCCGCCATGGCGTCCGTGGTCGGCGACGGCAGGGGTGGAGAAACCCAGAGCAAGGCTGAGTACGAGGCAAATCGGGGCGATGGTCGTCTTCATGAAGCGAATAACGCCTCGTCGCGGCTTTGGATGACGTCGCGCGGAACGGGAATGGCAGATTCTTGTGACCGAGTACTGGAGGGCGAGCACCGTTGCTATCGGAGCACCGGCAAGGTTTGACCGGCCTTGCCGGTGGAGCGGCATCCGGTCCCGCGTAGCGCCGCCCTCAATACGTGCCAATCTGCCGGAAACCGACATGCGCCCCCAGTTCGCCGGCGTTACCTTCGTTGCAGCGGACGCTGTCGACCCGCGCCATCGACGGTCCGCGATGCGCCCAGAGCACCAGCGCGTCAATTGCTTCGACCGGACCGCTGACCAATGCTTCGACGCTGCCGTCACGCCGGTTGCGAACCCAACCGTGGAGGCCCAGCCGTTGCGCCTCGGCGCACAGCGACCAGCGGTAGCCGACACCCTGGACGCGGCCGCTGATTCGCAGGTTGCTGCAGATACTTTCGCTCATCTTCAACTCCGGCTGTCGACTCGGGTAGGTGGCTGCCAATGCTGTCATAATCGTCGTTCATGAGAAGAAGAATTTCAAGGGGGTCCGGAGTGTCGCGCGCGGCCGCTGCCTGTCGATGCTGAAAGCGCTGCTGTTGCTGCCGCTGCTGGGGGCCGGACTCTTGTCGCTGCTGCCCAACCGTAGCGTCGACCTGATGCGCCATCTGGCGAGCATCGTTGCGGCGGCGACAATGCTTTGCGCCGGTCTGCTGCTGGTCGACTTCGACGCGGCCAGTGCCGAGATCCAGTTTTTCGAAACGCGGCCGTGGAACCCACGCGTCGGCTCACATCTCGCGCTCGGCGTCGATGGGGTCTCGCTGCCGATGGTCATCCTCGCGACCGTCCTCTGTTTCGTCGCGATCTTCTCATCCACCGGTATCCGCAGCGGCGCCAAGCTCTATTTCTCACTTCTGCTGATTCTCGAAACCTCGCTGTTGATCGTTTTCACCGCACGTGACTGGTCGCTGTTCTACGTTTGTTGGGAGCTGACGCTGATTCCGCTGTTCTTCCTGATCGATCGTCTGGGGGGTGCCAATCGTCATCGGGCAGCGCTCAATTTCGTGCTGTACACGCTGGGCGGCTCGGTGTTCATGTTGATCGCGCTGCTCCTGCTCTACGATGTCGCCCCCGGCCACAGCTTCGCGATGGCCGACATGGCCGCCGGCGGTGCGCAATTGCCGGTGCGCACGCAGGTCCTGGTCTTTCTCGGACTGTTGATCGGTTTCGGCGTCAAGATGCCGATCGTGCCGCTGCATGGCTGGCTGCCGCTGGCGCACGTCGAGGCGCCGAGTCCGATTTCCATCCTGCTCTCGGGGATCCTGCTCAAGATGGGTGCCTACGGCCTGATCCGCGCCGTCGGGACCCTGCCGGCGGCAGCACAGGCACTGCAGCACTGGCTGGCGCTGCTGGCACTGGTCAGCCTGATTTATGGCGCTGTGCTGGCCTGGCGACAGACCGATCTGAAGGCGATGGTCGCCTACTCATCGATCTCGCACATGGGCGTGGTGCTGCTCGGCATTGCCGCGCTCAACGAGCCCGGCCTCAGCGGTGCGCTGACGCAGATGGTCGCGCACGGACTGACCGCCGGCCTGCTGTTCCTGCTCATCGGCCTGCTCTACGAGCGAACCCACAGCCGTGATCTCGCCGCCTACGGCTCGCTCAACCGGATTGCGCCGCGCTTCGCTGTGTTCCTGGTGTTCACCCTGCTGGCCTCGGTCGGTCTGCCCGGCAGCGCCGGTTTCATTGCCGAGCTGCAGATCCTGATTGGCGCTTACGGCCGCTGGGGCGGCTGGCTGGTGCTGATGTCGGTCGCCGTTGTGATCTCCGCCGCCTACGCCCTGCGCGCCATTCGTTGCCTGTCAACCGGGCCCGAGCGGCCTTTCGGCGGCGTCCCGGCCGGTGTCGCCCATTTCGCCGATCTCAAGCGCACGGAATGCGCGGCAGCCTGGCTGTTGAGCGCGGGCATCGTCAGCATTGGCTTCTATCCGGCACCGTTGCTCCGGCTGATGGCCTCTTCGCTGGCCAAACTGGCCAGACCTTTCGGAGTCTGAATGAGTTCGCCAGCACCTCCTGAAATTGAAGCAGCCAGCGCGACGTCGGGCGATTCCTTGCAGCGGCTGCAGGCCTGCCTGCGGCACATCGCCCACCTCCTGCCGGCGCAAGCGCCGTTGCGCGATTTCGTCCATCACAACACCCTGCACGCCCTGCAGCACCTGCCATTCGTTGAAGCCCTCCGTGAAGCGGAACGAATGACCGGCGCCCGTCCCTGGCTCGACGAAGCGCGCTGCCGTGAGCTGTTTCGGATGGGGCGAGTGGACGCCAGCGACCTCGTTGCTGCCCTGCGGCAGTTGCCCGCCACCGCCAGCGACCAACCGCTGCTCCCCGGCTCGACGCTCAGGCTCCGTCGCGGCGATGTCTTGCAGGCGTCACTGCGCTACCCACCGGCCACCATTTCGGCCGCCCGCCTGCGTTGGCAACTTGAGGAAAAGCTGGCCGGCGAGCGGCTGCAGGCCGATCTCGACCCACTTGCCCGGCAAGCCCTGCTGACTGCCGCCGCCGCTGATGGCCTCGACGAGCGAGCAGCCGTCGCCGACCTTTGGGCGACAGCATGCGCGCTGCGCGGGTCAGCCGAAGCGATGGCCCAGCCGCCCGCCGAGCCCTCGGCGACAAGTGCTGGCGCGCTTTGGCAGGAGCTGGTCGATCGCCTCGGTGACCAATGGACACTGGCGACCTTGCTTGCCCACCTCACCGGCGAGGACCCCCGCCAGTCCTTGCAGGCAACGCTGATTCGCCATCTCGCCGCACATCTCGATCAGGGCCTTGCCGCTTGGCGAAACCCGGCGCGCGCGCAAGGGTTCTATGCCGCCTGGCGACAGAGCGCCGGCAGCGACTGGGCCTGGGAACTCGACGAGTTTGCCGGAGCCCGCCACGATATCGAGCAACTGCCCGACGATCCGCTGCAGGCGATCAGCAGCGAACGACTTCGCCTCGGCCTCAGCGAATCGCACTGGGAAGCGTACCTGCAGCGGCTGGCGCTGGAATTGCCGGGCTGGGCCGGCATGTTTGCCTGGCGCGAGTTGCACACCCGAGGCGACGACACACCGGTCAGTCTGGCTGACTTCCTCGCCGTGCGCGTGGTGCTCGAACGTCTGTATGGCGAACAGCTGCTGCGCCGTATCTGGAGTCTGCCGCTGCCGCTCGCTGACCTGGGCGACTACTTCATCAGTCATCCGGCGGAACTCAGTGTCCGGCACGCCTTCGGCAGCCGGCAGTTGCCGGAAGAAGTGCTCGATCGGCTGCGGCCGCTGCTGGCTACGCCGGAAGGCGAAGGGGAAAGCCGCTGGATGCAGTTCGCCGCGAGCCCGGCAGAGTCGCCTAGCGCTGGCGCCGCCACGACTGAGGCAACCGCCCTGGCCGCCTGGCCGCTGTTCGTTCTCGCCCAGCGACTGGGGTTGAGCGGCCGCGAGTTGCGCAACATGGGAGCGGTCGCTGCCGACACGCTGCTGTGCTGTGCCGATTCCCTGACCGGCGAGCAACGCGGCCAGGTCTGGCTGCTGGCCTACGAGCACCATTACCGGCAGCAGATCCTTGCCGCGCTGGCCGCCAACCATGGCCGCGCCCATGCGCTACCCGGCAAGCCGGAGGCGCAGTTCGTTTTATGTATGGACGACCGCGAGGAAGGCACACGGCGCCACCTCGAAGAAGTCAATCCGGCCTTCGAGACCTTCGGCGCTGCCGGATTTTTTGGCCTGCCGATGCTCTGGCAGGGCCTCGACGACGAGGCACCGACGGCCCTGTGTCCGATCGTCGTGCGCCCGGAGAACGCGCTGCGCGAGGAAATTCCGTCCGGCGCCGAGGCAGCCTACCGCCTGCATCAGCGCCGGCGGCGGCTGCGCCTGACTTGGCACGAGCGCTTGCACCAGGGCAGCCGGCGCGGCTGTCTGCAAGCCGCAGCGGTGACGGCCGCCGCAGCGCCCATAGCCCTGCTCACTCTGCTGGCGCGGACGATCGCACCGGGGCGCCTCGGGCAATTGCTTGGCCACTCGCGTGACACCTTCGAGAAGCCGCTGCCAGGCGCCTTGCAGCCGACCGCCGAGGCCGCCGAAGCCAGCCGCGTGGCCAGCGCCGACGCGCCGCGGCTTGGCTTCAACGAGGACGAACAGGTCGCGCGCGTCGGCGGCTTCCTGCGCAGCATCGGCCTGACCAAGCATTTCGCGCCACTGGTGGTGATCATCGGTCACGGCTCGGACAGCCGCAACAATCCGCATCTTGCCGCCTACGATTGTGGCGCCTGCTCGGGGCGTCACGGCGGACCCAATGCGCGGGTGTTTGCAGCGCTGGCCAACCGGCCGGCGCTGCGCCTGCGGCTGGCGGCACAGGGCCTCGTCATTCCCGAAACAACATACTTCCTCAGTGCCGAGCACAACACCTGCGACGAAAGCCTGGTCTGGTACGACGGCGAGCAACTGCCGGCCAGTCATCACGCCGCCTTTGCCGCCCTGCGCCGGAACTGCGAGGAGGCGACACGCCTGCACGCCGTCGAGCGCTGCCGGCGCTTCGCCTCGGCGCCAGCATGGCCGTCGCTGCAGCAGGCCGGTGAACACCTGGCGAATCGCCGCCACGACATCGCGCAGGTTCGGCCAGAGCTCGGGCACGCGACCGTCGCTGCCGCTTTCGTCGGCCGCCGCACGATGAGCCGTGGGGCGTTCTTCGACCGGCGCGTTTTCCTGATTTCCTACGACCCGCTGCCGGACACCGATGGCCGCGTGCTTGAAGCGACGCTACTGGCAGCCGGTCCGGTCGGTGCCGGCATCAATCTCGAGTACTACTTTTCGACAGTCAATAACGACGGCTACGGCTGTGGCAGCAAGGCGACACACAACCTGGCCGGGCTGTTCGGCGTGATGCAGGGCGCCAGTTCGGACCTGCGCACCGGCCTGCCGCTGCAGATGGTCGAGATCCATGAGCCGATGCGGCTGCTGGTGATCGTCGAGCAGACACTGGAGATCGTCAGCGCGATCTACCAGCGACAGCCAGCCCTGCAGGAACTGATCGGCAACGGCTGGATCGTTCTCGCCGCCAAGCATCCGCAGACGGGCGCCATTCACCTCTTCGCTCCGGCAACCGGCTGGCAGGACTGGCGGGACTCGCGCGACGCGCCGAACGGCCAGCCGATGCCGGCCCTGTCCGAGGTCGAGCGTTCCGCCGACTGGTTCGCCGGGCAGCGCGAGCTCTTGCCGCCGGCCTTGCTGCGCCGCCCGGTGACAAGCCAATGAGCGACCTCGACGCCTTGTTTTCGGCGCTGGCCGCAAGCGCCCGCTTGCTCTGGCTGGTGCCGCTATTGCCACTGCTGGCGGCGGCGCTGATCGCCGTTCGCCTGCTCCTGCGGCGTGGCGGCGGCGATGCCGGTGAGCCGATCACCGCCGGCATCGCCAGCGCGGCCGCGCTCGGTGCGCTGCTGTTGTTGCTGGTCCTCGATCTGGCGGCGCTCGGCGGTGCCTTGCCCGAGCGGGTGGCCTTCGCCGAATGGCTGCGCATCGGCGCGGTGCCGGTCCGCCTGTCGTTCATGCTCGACGCCTACAGCCTGCCGTCGGCGACGCTGGTAGCCCTGATCGCCTGGATTGCGCTGCGCTTTTCAGCGACCTACCTGCACCGGGAGATCGGCTTCCAGCGCTTTTTCCTCGGCATGTGCCTGTTCCTTGCCGGCATGCTGCTGATCGTCCTCGCTGGCAACGCCGTGCTGACCTTCATCGGCTGGGAACTCGCCGGCATCAGCTCCTGGCTGCTGATCGGCTACACCTGGGAACGGCCGGTCGCGACCGGCAACGCGCTATTCGTTTTCCTCACCAACCGCGTCGGCGACGCCGGCTTCATGCTCGGCATCGGCCTCGCGGTGTGGTCGGTGGGCACGCTCGAATGGGCCTGGCTCCCGGGCGACGGCAGCCTGGGCAAGGTCAGCGCGCGCCTGCTGGCGGCCGGTTTCGTGCTGGCAGCAATGGTCAAGTCGGCGCAGTTGCCATTTACACCCTGGATCGCACGCGCGCTCGAAGGCCCGACACCGTCATCGGCGGTTTTCTACGGCTCGCTGATGGTGCACGCCGGCGTCTATCTGCTCTGCCGCCTGCAGGGCCTGCTGCTGCAGGTACCCGACCTGCTGGCGCTGCTGGCGGTGGTTGGCCTGGCGACTGCGGTGTACGGCAGTCTTTGCGCGCTGGTCCAGAGCGACGTCAAGTCCGCACTGGTCTTCTCGACCGTGACCCAGGTCGGCCTGATGTTCTTCTGCTGTGGTCTCGGCCTGTTCTGGCTGGCCGCTGGCTACTCCGGCCTGCATGCCGCCTGGCGAGCGTATCAGTTCCTGCTCGCGCCAGCGTACATGCATCTGGTGCGGCGCCCGACCCGACCGGTGCCACGCTGGCTGGCGACCCGGCGCTGGTGGTACACGGCGGCGCTGCAGCGTTTCTGGATCGAGCCGCTGGCCAGCAGCCTGCTGACGCGACCGACCCTGGCGCTGGGCAGGGACGTCCGCGCACTCGACGAGCGCTTCATCGACCCGCTGGTCGGCGCGCCGCGTGCCGATGAATACCCTGCCCTCGGTGATCCAGGCGACGAACTGATCCGCGGCCATGGTCTCGCCGGTCGGGTGTTGTTCAATGGCGCCAACCGCTTGCAGCGTCTCGAGAACCGCCTGCTGCTCAGCGGCGACGGGGTGCTGGGCAAGCACCTGCAGCGCGCTGCGCATTACGCCGATGCCATCGAGTCGCTGCTCGAACAGCCGCGCTATCTGATGCTGATGGTGATGGCGACATTCGTCGTAATCCTGTGAGCGAATGCTGGTGACTGAAATTCTCTGGACCACGCAGGCTGGTTACCCACCGCTGGCGACGCTGCAGTGCCTGCCGCTGGCGGGTGCACTACTGCTGCTGATCATGCGCGAGGATGATCTGGCCCTGGTCCTTGGACGCCTGTTTGCAGTGGCCGAACTGGTGGTGGCGATCGACCTTTACGCCCGGATCGACGTGTCGACTCCCATCATGCAGTTCGCCGAGCGGCTTGACCTGCTGGCCTATCATGCGGCGGTGGACGGGGTGAGCGTGCTGTTCATTCTGCTCACGGCGCTGCTCGGCGTATTGTTGTCGTTCTACGGCATGGCACGCCAGCAGATCACGCCGGTGCAGTTGCTCAGCGTGCTGTTGATCATCGAATCGTCGCAGATGACCATGCTGACGACGATGAACCTGCTCTGGTTTGCCGGTGCTTCGGCGCTGCAACTGGCACTGGTTGGCTACCTGCTCTGGCGCTGGGCCTCGGCGAGAGAGGAAAACCTCGCCCTGTCGCGCTTCCTGCAGTATCAGCTCTTCGGCTGGTGCCTGTTCCTCGCCGGATCCATCGTCCTCGTCTGGAGCCATGCCGACGTGCTCGGCGGGCACTGGAGCTTCGACCTCTTCGACCTGCTGCAGACACCACAGATCGGCAAGTACCAGTCGGCCGCCTTCTACCTGCTGTTCTATGGTCTGGCGATCCGCACGCCGCTGTTTCCATTGCATGGCTGGCTGCCCAATTCCGCCGGCTACGGCCTGATTGCCGTCGGCCCGGTGCTGCTGCTCGGCGTCAAGGTCGGCATCTACGGCATGGCGCGCTTCCTGCTGCCGCTGACCGCCGAGGCAGTGATGATCTGGCAGCCCTATGTCGTGGCCTTCGCCATGGTCGGCGTCTTTTTTGCGGCGGTGATGGCTTTCCGCCAGGCCAACCTGCGCCGCCTGATGGCTTTTGCCGTCGTCAGTCATACCAGCCTGATCGTCATCGGCCTGTTCACCCTGCATCCCGCCGGCCTGCAGGGCGCGCTGCTGCTGGCGGTCAACTTCGGCCTGGCGATCACGGTGATGCTGTTGATGGTCGGTTATGTGTACCGTCGCACCGGCACCACCAATCTCGACCGGCTCGGCGGCCTGTTCGACCGCGTGCCTTTCATCGCCCTCGCTTTCCTGATCGGCGGCCTGTCTTTGCTCGGCATGCCGGGAACCCCCGGCTTCGATGCCGTGCACCTGGTGCTCGAGGCGTCGATCGAGACCTTTGGCGCATTGCCGACCATTGCCACCGCGCTTGGCAACGTGGTCGCCGCCGGTTTCCTGCTCTGGGCTTTCCAGCGCGCCTTCCTCGCGCCGCGACCCAAGGATCTGCCGGCCGCGCGAATCGCCCGCACCCGCCGCATGGAATACTTTGTCGGCGGCGCGACGCTCCTGGTGCTGCTGGCCGCGGGTTTCTACCCCGAGCCCTGGCTGAAGCTGACCGATACCGCCACCCAGGCGCTGGCCGCCTACTTCGCACATGGCTGAACTGGCGTCCTACCCGCTGCTGAGTACGCTGCTCGCCCTGCCGCTGCTTGGCGGGCTGCTCACCGCGCTGCTACGGCGCGCGCCATGGGCACAATGGATCGCCCTGGCCAGCGCCGTGGTCACTGTCCTCTGCTCGCTGCTGATCGTTGCTACCTTTGATGGCACCGACCCCGACTTTCAGCTGCTCGAATCGGCGAACTGGATCCCTGGCATCGAGGTCCGCTACCTGGTCGGCATAGACGGGATCTCGGTGCTCTTTCTGCCGGCGACGGCCTTGCTCTTCTGCGGCGCGATCATCGCCGGCTGGCGGATCAGCCCAGGCACCACAACCCTTGCCCCTGGTGTGTACCTTGCCCTGCTGCTGCTGCTCGAAGCGGCAACCCTGGGCGTCTTCTGTGCGCTCGACACGATCCTGTTCTTCTTCTGCTGGGAGTTCACTCTGCTGCCGTTGTACTTTCTGGTCAGCCTCTGGGGCGGCGCCGGCGGCCGCCAGGCAGCGGCAGTCCGCTATTTCCTGGTCATGCTGGCGGGCGGCGTACCGTTGCTCTTCGGCCTGCTGGCACTTGCCTTTGGCCATGCCGAGGAAGGCCAGCTGGTGTTCGATCTGCCGACCCTGCTGGCGACGCCGCTGCCGGAGCGAACGCAGTACATCGTGTTCCTGCTGCTGTTGCTCGGCTTTGGTGTCAAGGTGCCGCTGGTGCCCCTGCACACCTGGCTGCCCTCGATGGCCATGGGGGCCCCGGCGGCGGTGACGGCGCTGCTCGTCGGCCTCAAGCTCGGCGCCTACGGGCTCATTCGCTTCGCCATCCCGCTGGCGCCGATCGCCGCCCGCGACCTGCACTGGCTGCTCGCCGGCTTCGGCACCGTGGCGATTCTCTACGGTGGCGTCGCAGCGCTGGCGCAGAGCAATCTGCGCAGTGTGCTGGCGTATTCGAGCCTGGCGCACGTCGGGCTGGTGTTGCTCGGCCTGGCTTCGTTCTCGGTTTCGGCGTTGCAGGGAGCGCTGCTGCAACTGCTCAATTTCAGTGTCGCCGCCGGCGGTGGCTTCCTGGTCCTTTCGTTCCTGCACCGCCGGACCGGCTCGACGGACATCAGCCAGCTCGGCGGCGTGATGCGCAGCATGCCGCGGCTCTCGGGCTTCTTCCTGCTCTTCGGACTGGCCGGCATCGGCCTGCCGGGGACCAGCGGCTTCCCCGGCGAGTTGCTGATCATCGTCGCCGTGCTGCACAGCCATACCGGCGCCGGCCTGGCCGCACTGTTCGGCATGGTGCTCGCCGCCGCAGGCTTCCTGTCGCCCTTCCGGCAGGCCTTCCTCGGTCCGCTGCGCAATCCCGACGTGGCCGCGGCAGAAGACCTGCTGCCGCGCGAGCTGGCGGTGCTGCTGCTACCTGCCCTGCTGATCCTGGCAGTTGGCGTCTATCCGCTGCCGATCCTCGAAGTGATCAGGCCGACCGCCGAGGCCTGGGTGGCGGCGCTGGCGGGGTTGTAGCCGACCGCCTGTCGTCAAGCTCGTGGTTGGCAAGTCTCCCCGCAGGCATTGAGCATGACACCCACCACGAAGGCATCCGCCACACGGATCTTCTCACCTGCCATGAACCAGTCCGGCTCAATATCCCGCGCCGACTGGTCCGGCAGCACCATCAGGGCTGCCTTGATGCGTTCAGCGGCCAGAACGCAGCATCCTGGCGCGCTGCCGCCTGGGACGCCTCACTGGGATCGATCCTTTTCACCGGGCGCACGATTTCCTGTCTGGCCAGCACTCATGGCCCGGGATGAGTCGTTCCGCGGCTGCTTCCGGAAACCCGGGAGCAGGTACCCGACAAGGAGTGCAACCAGCGCGAAGACGATGCCGGACACCAGCATGAACACGATCAATCCGACCGGAGCCGCAAGCAACCAGGGCGCCGCGGTATCGTGATTGTTGAAGCTGGAGAAGATGCGTTGAAAGGCGACGCCTGCCACCTGATAGCCCAGCGGCACGGCGATGACCGCTGCCGCGAATAGTTGCAGGAGCAAGCGGCCGACCCCCGTACCGGTATCCGCCCCATCGCGATGTGCCCGCCGCGAGCGAAGTGCGAGCACACCCAGGCCGGCCAGCAGCAGACCAACGACCACCAGCAGAACCGGTATCAGCCAGCGCTCGATCTGTCCGACCCAGGCGAGATCGCGACGGGCAGCCGGCACGTCGACAGTCCTTGCCGAAGGCGGTTGCTCGCGCAGGGGGCTGGCTGGCCGCGCGTCTTCGCAGCGCTCCTGGCCTGGCGACCGGACGGTCTGCGCCGGTGGCGGACACGGCCCTTCGACGACGTACTGCAGGCCGCGCAGCTCGCAGATCGCCGAGTTGCGCAGGCGGCACTCCTGCAGCGATGTCGGTACATCGGCCAGACAGGCGCCGCCGGCCAGCAGAAGCGACCAGACAGACAGGCGACTGGCAAGAAGAAATACGGCACGACCAAGCTTCATTTGCGCTGCTCCGCCCTCATCAAGGAGATCGGACACCAGAAGGAGGTGCCACCGTAAGCCGCCAGCCTGGTCTTCCAGTCCAAGCCAGAGGATTGATACCCGTCCATTCCTGCAAGGCGCGGCGTTCGAAGGGCCCCGACAGAGTATAAAGGGCAGTCAGAGGATTACGGCTTTAAGGAAACATCGTCCGTGTCTGGAATTGGTGGTCCCGCGGTGCATCGTCAGTTTCTGGGCTGACAATCCGGATTCTTTCTGCGATCGTCAGCTTCGCAAGAACTCGAACTGTCGTTTTCGGCCGCTGGCAGACGGCGGAGGTTCTTCTGCAAAGCCGACGTTGACCCCGGGCGATCGATCGTAGGCGGTCAGTCGGCTGGGGCTGGGCATGTTGGCTTTCTTGCCTGATCGACTGGAACGCTCCGAAAAGCAGTCAGCCGGTCTACGATGGCGTCGGTCGGCTACCGGCCAGAACCGGCCATTGGTCATGTCATCGAAATTTTGATAAGTTGGCATCTGCGAGCGGCTGCTTTACGGCAATGAGATTATGGCCTGCTATGGCTTAACCCGGCCACAACCCGCCGGTCGGCGTTGCGATCCAGTTTCAATAGTTCGGGCGTCGTGGGCGTCTGGCGAAGGGCCCCTATTCGCCGAGCAAATTGACGTCATCACTGCCTCGACCCGGCCAGGAGCGGACGATCGGCCAACCCCTCAAGTTCGGATGATGCACGCCAACAATGTCATCGACTGCGGACGCTCGCCCATCGCTGCGACTGCCAGCATATCGGCCCAAACCAGCCATTCGGATCAATCGCGGAATGCTGGCTGTCTTGAGGGGGCTTCTCCGAGGTCGGCGGCAGGTCGGCCCTGCCAACACTACGATGGGGATCTGACGCCGAACAGGTTCGGTGCCGGTCCAAGCCACAGTGGTTCCAGCAACTATGGCACTTTGCCTTTCACGACCCAGGCCGTTGCGGCGTAGGACCGTGAACCATCGACCTCTCCATCCAGATACGCCAGCTTGACCATGTCTCGAAGGTTTTCCCGCGCTTGCATGCCAAGGGTGCCGACGTAGTCCGCGATCGGTCCATCCTTGCCTTCCGTGGGTGCCCAGAAGTCGGCAAAAGATGCAAAATCCATGCGGATCGTCAGCATGCCGTCCACGACATCAACCAGACCGGCCTCACGCCACGCGCGCGCCAAGTCTCCGGGGCGACTCATGGGTTTGGTGTACGCTCTCGCTCTGCCCTCATTTCCTTGTACATCGAGCATGGCTGCCGTATCGAAGATCAGACGAGCGCAGACGAGCCCTCCGCGTGTGTCCCACGTCGCGGCGGCGACAGTTCCGCCCGGGCGCGTGACACGCCGCATCTCGCGCACTGCGAGATCGGCCTGCGGAATGAATTGCAGGACCAGCAGCGAGAGGGTGTGGTCATACGAGGCGTCCGGAAATGGCAGAGTACAAGCGTCTCCCACTTCGAAGTCGACGCGCGCATCGCGATTCCGTCGCTTGGCGTGCTCGACGTAAGCGGCCGAAAAATCAATGCCACGCACGCTGCCGATGGCTGGGTTCTGGGCAATACTGAAACTCAGATTGCCCGTGCCGCACCCGACATCCAGGACGCGCTCCGCTGCCGAAATCCCGGCGAAGTCAATGAACAAGGGCGCGAGACGACGGCTCCATCGGCCCATCTGGACCTCGTAACCGTCTCCGTCCGAGGCAACGAATGTTGATGAAATCGCCATGTGTTCTTCGTTACATGCATCGGGCGACAGCTCCCATCGGGTTTTGCCGCTACCGATCGGTCGGCCTCAGGTTTGGTCGTCTGTCACTGCGGCTTCAAGCCAATCGTGTTGACAAGCGCGGCGTTGACGGCAATCTCCTTCTCGACATGCGCGTCGAACTCGGTTGGGGCCATGACCATCGGATCGATGCCTAGTGTCGCCAGCTTGTTCTTCACCTTGGGCTCTTGCAGCGCTTTGAGCGTCTCGCGGTGAAGCTTCTCCACGATACCGCGCGGAGTCTTCGCCGGCAGAAACACGCCCAACCAGAGCGGATATTCCGCATTGGCGAAGCCAGCCTCCAGTGTGGTCGGCACGTCCGGCAGCAAGGAAGAGCGTTGGGCGCCATTCACCAAGAGCGCAGTCAGCTTGCCTTCCCGAACCCGAGGCGCCACGACGCCAACGGGCCCGAAGAAGAAGTCGACCCGTCCGGTCATCACCTCGGTGAGAACTTCCGACCCGCCCTTGAGTGGAACATGCACGGCCTCGATTCCCGCGCTCGACCGGAAACGTTCCGCGCTGAGATGAGTCGCAGTCCCGACACCGGCTGAGGCGTAATTCATCGCGCCAGGCGTCGCCTTGGCTGCGGCGACGAATGCGCCCACTGTCTTCCACCCTTTGGCTGGCGGGACGACCAGGACATTGGGCAGGATGCCGAGCGGGATGACTGCAGCGAAGTCCCGCGCCGGGTGGTAGTTCAGGTTCAGATGAAGCGAAGGCGCTATGGCGTGTGCGGACGAGTTGACCAGGAGGGTGTAGCCATCGGGTTCCGACCTGGCAACGACGCTTGCACCGATCGTTTGCCCTGCGCCGGGACGGTTCTCGACGATGACGGGCTGCCCGAGTTGCGTCGACACCTGTTCGAACACGACACGCGCGGCAATGTCGGCCATGCTGCCGGGCGCGACCGGCACGATCGCCCTCAGCGGTTTCGACGGCCAGGTCTGCGCTTCGGCGGTGAATGTCGCGACGGTCAGGCCGAGCGCAAGTACGTGCATCAAGAGCATCGATTTCACGGCTTTCTCCTTATAAGGGAACGCAGTTTGCACATCAACTATGGCGCCATACTGTTTAGCAGTCCAATATAGAATTCCTCTCGTTACTTATGCCGATCAGGCATGACCACTAGTATGGACCTTCGACACGCGCGAACCTTCGTCACCGTTGCAGATCTGGGCACCGTCTCCAAGGCGGCGGCACGTCTGCACATTGCCCAGCCTGCCCTGTCCCGGCAGATCCGCGATCTTGAGCAGGAGCTCGGTCTTAACCTCTTCGATCGTGTAGGACGCCGTCTCGTGCTGACTGGCGAGGGCGAGCAGTTGCTTGGCGACTGCCGTGGCTTGTTGAACTGCGCCAGCTCGATCGGCGAGCGCGCGCAACAGCTTCGGCGCGGCGACGCGGGCATACTGAAGGTAGCGGCCTCCCCTCAGTTCATCGAAGGCACCCTTTCCGGGTTCCTGGACCGATTCACGCAGCGTTACCCCAACGTGCAGGTCAAGGTGATCGAGGCAATTGCGTGGTCCGACACCCTCGGAATGCTCGAGCGCGGCGAGATTCACCTTGGCCAGAATCTGCTTCGCGTGGTTCAGCCCGACGATCAGCGCTTTGCGAGCCACCCGCTAGAGGCGGTAGACCTGCTTGCCGCTTCGCATGCGCCGTTGATGCTCGAAAAGAGCGGAGCGATCGAGATCGCCCACCTCGCCGCCCAGCCGCTCCTTGTGCTGGATACCAGCTTCGTAACCCGCCGCATCTTCGACGCAACCTGCCGTCTGGCAGGCATTGAGGCCAATATCGTTTTCGAGAGCCGAACACCGCATACGCTGCTGGCAATGGCTGAGAGAGGGCACGGTGTAGCCATCGTTCCCTCGGCAGTTCGCATCGATCGGTATCCGTTGCGCATCGTCCGGGTCACCTACGGGGGCGAACCGTTGCGCGAGTACCTGGCCGTCTTCTGGGACAAGCGGCGTTCCCTGCCATCCTACGCAACGGCCTTTTGCGATATGCTGTCGGAGTACGCGCGCGAAGTGTTTCCCATTTCCAGGCCGCCCGAACCATAGACTGACCACGAAGATGTCCCAACAGGCTTGCCAAGCGCGCAGCAACTGCGGGAGATGGAAGTGAAAATCAGAAACGAAACCGACTTCTGGTCAGGCGTGATGTTCATCGCGTTCGGGCTGTTTTTCGGGGCGTTCGCGACCCGCTATGACTTTGGTACCGCACAGGTCATGGGGCCGGCGTATTTCCCGACCGTGCTGGGTGGGCTGCTCGCGCTTGTCGGCGTGCTGGTGGCCTTGGCCGGACTCGGGCGCACGGGAGAAGGCGGCAAGCTCGAGAGATTCCATTTCGTCGAGTTGGCATGGGTGCTCGGTGCGGTGGTCATCTATGCAGCAATACTGCATTGGGCAGGCCTGCTGGTGTCCATGCTCGCGCTGATCGTGATCTCCAGCTTTGCGAGCCACGAGTTCCGCTGGAAGGAAGCAATCATCCTGTCGATCGTGATGGCCGTGATCACGTACCTCGTCTTCATCATCGGGCTAAAGCTCACGATCCCGGTCCTGCCTGCGTTCCTCAAGAACTAGACGGACTCAGCGGAGACGGCTATGGAACTGTTGGGCAACCTCGCGATCGGCTTCGGCACTGCGCTGACCCCGCAGAATCTCTTTTATTCGTTTGCCGGCTGCCTGATCGGCACGCTGATCGGCGTGCTGCCCGGCGTCGGCCCGGTCGCCACCCTGGCCATGCTGCTGCCGACCACCTACGCGCTGGAACCGACCTCGGCGCTGATCATGCTGGCCGGCATTTACTACGGTGCGCAGTACGGCGGCTCGACGACGGCGATCCTGGTCAATCTGCCCGGTGAATCGTCTTCCGTCGTGACCTGTCTCGACGGCTACCAGATGGCGCGCCAGGGTCGCGCGGGGGCGGCGCTCGGTACAGCGGCAATCGGTTCATTTATTGCCGGAACCTTCGCAACGGTTCTTGTCGCGGCGTTTGCCCCGCCGCTGACCGAACTCGCGTTCAAGTTCGGTCCTGCCGAATACGTCTCGCTGATGCTGCTGGGCCTGATCGGCGCCGTCGTTCTCGCGTCGGGTTCGTTGGTCAAGGCGATCGGAATGATCGTGCTCGGGCTGCTGCTCGGATTGGTCGGCACCGACGTGAACTCGGGCGTGTCACGCTTCAGCTTCGGCATTCCAGAACTGACTGACGGAATCGGCTTCGTCGCGGTGGCGATGGGCGTGTTCGGCTTTGCCGAGATCATCGCCAATGTGGAGAAGAAAGGCCAGCGCGAGGTGTTGGCCAACAATGTCGGCTCGGTCATGCCGACCGTCAAGGAGATGAAGGAGGCGGCGCCGGCGGTCGCGCGCGGCACGCTCCTGGGTTCGATTCTTGGCATACTGCCTGGCGGCGGCGCGCTGCTCGCGTCCTTTGCGGCGTACGCGGTCGAAAAGAAACTCGCGGGTCCGAATTCCGATCCGCCATTCGGCAAAGGCAACATCCGCGGCGTCGCCGGCCCAGAGTCGGCCAACAACGCGGGCGCGCAGACCTCGTTCATCCCGATGCTGACGCTTGGCATACCACCCAACGCAGTGATGGCGTTGATGATCGGCGCGATGACGATCCACAACATCCAGCCCGGCCCGCAGGTGATGACGAGCAATCCGACGCTCTTCTGGGGCCTGATTGCCTCTATGTGGATCGGCAACCTGATGCTGGTGATCCTGAACCTACCGCTGATCGGGCTGTGGATCCAGTTGCTGAAGGTGCCGTACCGGCTGCTGTATCCAGCAATCCTGGCGTTCTGCTGTATCGGCGTCTACTCGATCAATAACACGACCTTCGACGTGTTAATGACCGTCTTCTTCGGCGCGCTGGGTTATCTGTTCTACAAGCTGCGCTGCGAGCCCGCACCGCTGATCCTGGGCTTCATCCTCGGCCCGATGATGGAGGAGAACCTGCGGCGGGCGATGCTGCTGTCGCGCGGCGACCCGACCACTTTCGTCACAAGCCCGCTCTCGCTCGGCCTGCTGCTTGCGGCCCTGGCGGTGTTAGGCATCGCGACGTTGCCGGCGATCAAGTCCAAACGCCAGAAGACGTTCCAGGAAGCGGACTGAGCCGACGAGGTCAAGCTTCGGAAAGCACAAAGCCTGGCCAAGCGGGGCCTTATCCCATGTTTAACGGGCCAAAACAAACCTATCGCTGAATCAATGGCTTGCGTGCCAAGAAACTCTCCGAAAGCCGCCACGTAACTCTTGGGGCCGGCATTACTGAGGCCTGAACAGAGCTTTTGCCACTACCGGCAGGCGGAAATTGGTCATCTTTTGGCTCCAAAGGCGTGGCCGAAAAGAGCCGCGCCCATCGCCAATGGCCGCTTCGGAACATTCCAGTTCGCAGAATCTGGACTTGGCTAACTGGCCGGTTTGGAGAAGGCTGATCGACCGCTTGGGGTCGTTTGCCGTCAGCTGACCACGAAAACTCAGTGACCGCTTATGGTTTGGCACCGCCAGCCAGACGAGCAACCTGGAGCCGAGCGCGAACGGACGGATCCGATTGACAGCGGTCGCTCCGGTTTTGCGAACCACTGGCAGCCGCCAACCCGGTGCAGACACTCGTGCTTCTCCGGCCCGGGTTCGCAGTCGAGCGGGCAGCGGACACCCGCAGTGGCCTTGAGTTGCAGATACTGTCCCCGGAATCGGTGGGCGCCGGAATCAACGTCGAGCACGCCTTTTCGACAGTCAATAACAAAAGCTACGGCTGCGGCAGCAAGGTAACGCACAACCTGGCCGGGCTATTCGGCGTGATGCAGGGCGCCACATCCGCCCTGTCGGCCTGCCGCTGCAGAGGGTCGAGATCCATGGGCCTATGCGGCTGCTGGTATTCGCCGAGCAGGCCCTGGTGACAAGCCAGCGAGCGACCTCGACGCCTTGTTTGCGGCGCTGGCCGCAAGCGCCCGCATGCTTGCTCTGGCTGGTGCCGCTACGGCCACTGCTGGCGTCGGCGTTGATCGCCTTTCGCCTGCTCTTGTGGCGTAATGGCGGCGATGCCGGTGAGCCGATCACCGCCGGCATCGCCAGCGCGGTGCACGCATCGGCAGTTTCAGGCGGGGTATACTCGGCCGTTCAGCGTCCCCATTGAGGAGAGGTCGCATGGGCCTGGCACTTCGTGATGATCGCTACCACACGTACGCCGACTACCTCGCGTGGTCGGAAGACCTTCGTTACGAGCTGATCGACGGCACGGCCTACCTGATGGCGCCTGCGCCAACGCTGGCACATCAGGACGTCGTCGGTGAAATCTACTTCCAGCTCCGGCAGGCGCTGCAAGGGAAATCCTGCCGCGCCTTCATCGCGCCGGTAGATGTCCGCCTGCCCAAGGCCGACGAGGCTGACGACCAGGTCGATACGGTCTTGCAGCCGGACGTTCTGGTGGTCTGCGACCCGTCTCGCCTCGACCGTCGCGGCGTGCGCGGAGCGCCGGACCTGGTGGTGGAAGTATTGTCGTCGTCCACCGCCAGCCACGATCACGTGTGGAAGCGGCGGGTCTACGAACGCTCCGGGGTCCGGGAATACTGGCTGGTGCATCCGATTGACCGGATGATCACTGTCTATCGCTTGCGGGATGGAGAGTATGGCAAGCCGGAAGTCCTCGAGTTGAACGGAGAAACCGCGGTCGGGGTGTTGCCAGGGGTTTCCGTTAGCTGGGACGAGCTGGTCCAGAGGTTGCCGAAAGCAGAGTATTGAGCATCCGGTAGGCGCTTCGGCCTGTGTGCAGCAAGGGCCTCGGCCAACACTGCGCTTCAGGAGCGCTTGCTGTCAGACCGCGGTCTGGCGAGTTCGCGCAGAATCCGCGCCGCTGACCAGACCATCAGGGCGATCCCGGAGGCGACAGTGACCACCGCGCTGGCCGTACTGGTCGGGAAACCGGGGATGAACAGCGTTTGCTGCCGGACCAGCCACATCAGGCCGCTGGCGAAGATGAGCATGCCGGCGGCGTCGAGCAACGCGTAGAACATCACTTTCAGCGTGACCGGCGGGCGCTGTCCACTGTCCATGCCGGCCTACTTGACGCGCATGCCGGGCTGGGCGCCGCTGTCGGGCGAGAGCAGAAAGATGCCGGGCACCTGCCCGTCGGGGTCCGACGCAGCCAGGACCATGCCCTCGGACAGGCCGAACTTCATCTTGCGCGGCGCCAAATTGGCAACCATCACCGTCAGCCGGCCGACCAGCGTGGCCGGATCGTAGGCCGACTTGATGCCGGCAAACACCTGCCGCGTGCCAAGCGGGCCGATGTCGAGCAGCAGGCGGACGAGCTTGTCGGCGCCTTCGACTTGGTTGGCCTCGCTGATGCGCGCGATGCGCAGGTCGACGCTCATGAAATCGTCGATGCTGATGTGCGGCCCGGCGACGGTGCCGACAGCCGCCTGGGCGACGGCAACGGCAGCCGCCTTCTCCTGGTGCTCGGCGTGTTTCTGCGGCGCCGCCTGCGGCACTGCCGTCAGCGATTCGCGGTTGGCCTCGACCAGCGCATCGATCTGTTTCTTGTCCACGCGCGTCAGCAGGTGCCGATAAGCGTTGATCGCGTGCCCGGCGGCGAGGACGCTGCCACCGTCGTCCCAGACAAAGGGAGCGACGTTGAGGAAGGCTTCGGCCTTGGCGCTGAGCGCCGGAAGGACCGGCTTGAGCAGGATGGCCAACAACCGGAAGAGGTTCAACGAGTTGCTGCACGCGGCCTGCAATTCGCTGGCGCGATCGGGCTGGCGGGCCAGTTCCCAGGGCTTGACACTGTCGACGTACTGATTGGCGAGGTCGGTGAGGGCCATGATCTCGCGGATCGCCTTGCCGAACTCGCGCGCTTCGTAGTGATCGGCGATCGCCGCACGGCGTTCGCGGATGGCCTGGATCGCCGGCAACGATTCGTCGCAGGTGCACAGCTGGCCGGCGAAGTGCCTGACGATGAAGCCCGCCGAACGGCTGGCGATGTTCACGAACTTGCCGACCAGGTCGGAATTGACGCGCGCGATGAAATCTTCGAGGTTGAGGTCGATGTCCTCCATTGAAGCCGAGAGCTTGGCAGCATAGTAGTAGCGCAGCCACTCGGGGTCGAGGCCCTGCGCCAGGTAGCTTTCGGCGGTGATGAAGGTGCCGCGCGACTTGGACATCTTGGCGCCATCGACGGTCAGGAAGCCGTGCGCGAAGACCTTGCTCGGCGTGCGGTAGCCGGCGTGTGCCAGTTCCGCCGGCCAGAACAGCGCATGAAAGTAGAGGATGTCCTTGCCGATGAAGTGATACAGCTCGGTGGCCGAATCCGGCCGCCAGTACTCGTCGAAATCGAGCCCCTGCCGGTCGCAGAGATTCCTGAACGCGCCCATGTAGCCGATCGGCGCGTCAAGCCAGACGTAGAAATACTTGCCGGGTGCGTCGGGGATTTCGAAGCCGAAGTAGGGAGAATCGCGCGAGATGTCCCAGTCGGTGAGCCGGTTGTCGCCCTCGCTGCCAAGCCACTCCTGCAGCTTGTTGGCGGCTTCGTTCTGCAGCCGGCCTTCGCCCTGCGTCCAGCGGCGCAGGAAGGCCTGGCAGCGCGGATCGGAAAGCCGGAAGAAGAAATGTTCGGATTGACGCAGCTCCGGCCTGGCGCCGGAAACCGCAGAGTAGGGGTTCTTCAGCTCGTTGGCCGCGTACGCCGCACCGCAGCTCTCGCAGTTGTCACCGTACTGGTCATGGGCTCCGCATTTCGGACATTCACCCTTGATGAAGCGATCAGGCAGGAACATCTGCTTGACCGGGTCGTAATACTGCTCGATGGTGCGCGTCTCGATCAGGCCGGCCGCCTGCAGGCGAGTGTAGATTTCGTTGGCGCAGGCTCGGGTTTCTTCGGAATGGGTGGTGTAGTAGTTGTCGAAGCGGACGTGGAAGCCGGCGAAGTCGCGTGTATGCTCGCCATGAACGCGCTCGATCAGCGCCTCGGGCGTGACGCCCTCCTTCTCGGCACGCAGCATGATCGGCGTGCCGTGCGTGTCGTCGGCGCAGACGTACCAGCACTGATGACCACGCATCTTCTGGAAACGCACCCAGATGTCGGTCTGGATGTACTCGACCAGATGACCCAGGTGAATTGCGCCGTTGGCATACGGCAGGGCGGAGGTGACGAGAATCTTGCGGGTCATGGGCTTGGGCGCAATCGGGGCAAAACGGTCATTCTACCAAAGCGCGGTCAGGCCGGGCCGGATTGGCCAGCAGGCCAGACCATGCGCGCTGCGGGCACCTACGCTGTGCCGGCAGCCTGAAGCCCGGGCAGTTGCGGCGCCGCCTCGCGTTCGAGCAGGGCGCGCTTGCGCTCGACGCCCCAGCGATAGCCGGACAGGCTGCCATCGCTGCGCACGACACGATGGCAGGGGATGGCCACCGCCAGGACGTTGGCGGCACAGGCGCCGGCAACCGCCCGCGCCGATCCGGGCGAACCAATGCGTCGCGCAAGCTCACTGTAGCTCACCGTCCCGCCCGGCGGGATCTCGTGCAAAGCCTGCCACACCCTCTGCTGGAAAGCCGTGCCGCGGATATCCAGAGGCAGATCATGACCCAGCCCGGGCGCTTCGACGAGGCCGACCACGCGGGCGACGAGTTGCTCGAATCCGGCATCGCCGCCGATCACTTCGGCCGCGGGAAAGCGGTCCTGCAGATCATGCGCCAGCGTTTGCGGATCATCGCCGATTAGGATCGAGCAGATGCCACGCCCGCTGTGCGCGACGAGGATCGAGCCCAGCGAGCACTCGCCCAGCGCGAAGCGGATGGTGCTGTTTGCCCCGCCGGCGCGATAGTCGGATGGCGTCATGCCAAGCAGTTGTCCGGCCTCCTCGTAGAAACGGCCGCTCGAACTGTAACCAGCGCCATAGATCGCCGCGGTGACGGTCGGGCTGTGCTGCAGTTGATGACGGATTCGCTGCGCTCGTTGCGCCGCCGCATAGGCCCTCGGCGTCAGGCCGGTGGTCGCCTTGAACAGGCGGTGCAGGTGATGGGCGCTGATGCCCGAACGTGCGGCGAGTTCGGCCAGCGTCGGCGCCTGCGCTGCCGTTTCGATGAACCGGCACAGCTCAGCGACGGTCGCCGCGTGCTTCTCGGTCAGCGATTGACCATCCGGGGTGCACCGCCGGCAAGGGCGAAAGCCTGCCGCTTCGGCCGCGGTCGCCGAGGCGTGGAAAGCCACCTGCTCGACCCTGGGCCGGCGGGATGGACAGGTCGGCCGACAATAGATGCCGGTACTGGCGACCGAATAGACGAAACTGCCATCAGCCGCTGGATCACGGGCGATGACCGCGATCCAGCGCGGATCGGCCAGGGTGGCTGCCATACGGGCCTGCTTGTCAGCGCTTGCCATGTGCGAAATCCTCCTTCCCGTCGTTGCCCGATCAGGTGAAGCCACTGTAATCCGATCGTCAGGTCGGCGCACTCCGGCGCTTGCTTTCAAACTGCGCCAGTTTTCGCTCCAGGGTGGCGCCCCAGCCGCGGCCATGGCAAGGGATGGCGGGCGCGAACCGCTTTCTACCCCGATGATTGCGCGAACTCTCGCCGACGATGGCGGCGGGCGACGGCAAAAGGGGAAGGAGGTGCTATTGTAGCGGCCCCTCAGGAGAGCCTCCGCCATGAAGATCTGGGTCGACGCCGACGCCTGCCCGGCGGTCATCAAGGACATCCTCTACCGCGCGGCGAACCGCGCACAGGTCGAGCTGACGCTGATCGCCAATCAGATGCTGCGCACGCCGCCTTCGCCGTGGATCCGTGCGCTGCAGGTACCCTCGGGATTCGACGTCGCTGACCGCCGCATCGCGCAGGAAGCGGTCGCCGGTGACCTGGTGATCACCGCCGATGTGCCGCTCGCCGCATTGGTGGTGGCAAAGGGGGCACGCGTGCTCGACCCCCGTGGCGACCTGCTCGACGCGAGCAACATCCAGGAACGGCTGAGCATGCGCAACTTCATGGAGGGCCTGCGCAGCAGCGGGGTGGACACCGGCGGCCCGGCAGTTTTCTCGGCTGCCGACCGGCAGGCTTTTGCCAACCGGCTCGACGGACTGCTGGCGACCAGAAGTCAAGGCTGAACGGCCCGAGCTCGGGGGACGGCGATGGTAGATCGCTAGACCACAGGCGATCGGCAGCACCAGCGCAGCCGCGCCTCGAAACCACCCCCGCTGAGGTTCTCGACCTCGAAACGCGCTGCGTGAAGCTCCGCGATCCGCTGGGCAATGGCCAGCCCGAGGCCACTGCCTTCGGCGCTTGCCTCGCGACCGCGATAGAAGCGTTCGACGAGCCGCGGCAACTCCTCGGGCGCTACGCCCGGCCCATTGTCGCCGACGCCAAGCGCCAATTCGCCATGCTGCCGGCGGGCGAAGACGGTGATCGTGCTATCGGAAGGCGTATACCGCAGGGCGTTGTCGATCAGATTGCGCAGCACGATCTCCAGCAGCTCGGCGTCGCCGCTGACGAGCAGCGGCGAGTCCCCGGCCTTGAGTCGGATGGTCCGGGTGTCGAGACCTCGATTCGTCTCGGCGATGACCCGTCGCGCCAGTTCGGCAAGATCGATTTCGCCCGGATTCGGCAGGCTGGCCAGGGGGTCGAGGCGTGCCAGGCGCAGCAGTTGCTCAAGCACTCGGCTCGCCCGGTCGGCGCCGGCCAGGACCTGACTCAGCGCATGCTGACGGTCGTTGCGATCGGCGGTGAGCTGAGCGACCTGCGCCTGTATCTTGACCACCGCCAGCGGCGTGCGCAATTCATGTGCCGCGTCAGCGGTAAAGCGGCGCTCGTTTTCGAGCGTGTCGCGTAGCCTGAAAAGCAGCCGATTGAGGGCCGCAACCAGCGGTTGGGCTTCGAGCGGAGCGCTGCGGCTGGCCAGCGGCTTGAGGTTTTCCGGCGAGCGCGAAGCAACATCGGCGGCCAGGTCGTCGAGGGGTTTGAGTGCACGCCGGACCGAGTAGTAGATCAGCAGCAACAGGACGGGCGAAATCAGCGCGATCGGGAAGACCGTCTGGCCGGCGACTTCCAGCGCCGCCCGGTCGCGCAGCTCGATCGCCTGTCCGACCTGCACCCGATAGTCTCCGGAGCTCGCTTCGAGATTGAGCATCCGCCAGGGTTGGCCGTTGTGCTCGATGATGCTGTAGCCGGGGGCCGCCGACAAAGGCGCGTCGGGTGCGTGCTCCGAGCGCAGCAGGAGCGAGCCGTCGGCACGACCGATCTGGAACTCGAGCGGCGGTTCATAGAGATTGTCCTCGTTACTGCGCACCGTCGCCAGGCGCGTCGCCAAGTCTGCGAGGTGATTCTCGTTGTCGCGGACCAGGGCCAGGAGCAATCTTGCGGACTGCGCCAGGTGTCCGTCCATCAATTCCTCGGCTTCGTGCTGTGCCTGCCAGTAACTCATCAAGCCGCTCAGCGCCAGGCCCAGGAGAGCGGCGATGCAGACGGTGCGCAGCAGCCGCCAGCGCAGCGACTGCAGGCGAGCGCATTGCAGCGAGTTTGGCATCAGCCGGCGTCACCCAGTTGGTAGCCAAGCCCGCGAACGGTGCGAATGAAATCGGCGCCGAGTTTCTTGCGCAAATGGTGGACGTAGACCTCGACGGTGTTGCTGCCGGTTTCCTCGCCCCAGGCGTAGAGGCTCTCTTCGAGCTGGCTCCGTGTCCGGATGTGGCTCTTGTGGCTGAGCAGGTCATGCAGCAGGGTGTACTCGCGCGCCGACAGGGTCACCGGCTGGCCGTCCCGGGTGACCCGCTTGCTTGCCGGCTCCAGCACTACGCCGGCATGCTCCAGCGTCGGTGTCGCGGCGCCGCCAGCACGACGAATCAGTGCCCGCAGCCGGGCCTGCAGTTCGGGGAGATCGAAGGGCTTGGTCAGGTAGTCGTCGGCCCCGGCGTCGAGCCCGGCAATCTTGTCGGCACTGCTGTCGCGCGCCGTGAGGATCAGCACCGGCAGCTGATTTCCACTTTGGCGCAGATCTTTCAGCACCGAAAGGCCGTCGCGCTTTGGCAAGCCAAGGTCGAGGACGCAGGCCTTATAACTATGATCGAGCAGCGCCAGGCACGCGGCTTCGCCGTCACGCACCCAGTCGACCGCGTAGTCTGCGAGCTTCAGGCCGGCACGTATGCCGTCACCGAGCAAGGCGTCGTCTTCAACCAGCAGAATGCGCAATTACTTTGCTTCCTTCTTGAGTTTGGCCAGCAGCGCCTGAATTTCCTGACGACGACCACTGTCGGCGAGTTCGCGACCGGGGCGTGGTGGCGCCTTGAGCGCCTTTTCGAGGTAAGGCAGCGCCTCGGCCGGGCGGCTGCGGTCGGCCAGATACTCGCCGTAAAAGAAGTTGGGGTCAATACCGTCCGGATTGATCGCCAGCGCCTTCTTGAAATACTCCTCGGCACGCTCCTTGTCGCCGAAGCCGACCGGCCAGCCAGGGACTTTGGCATACAGCGTCGCCAGACTGGTATAAGCCGAGCCGTTGAGCGCCTTGTCGTTAAGCTTCAGGGCCTCGTCCAGACGCTGCCGTGCTTCCTTGGCCAGCGATAGCGCACCGAGGCCGCCCTTGGCGCCTGCTTCACTGGAGAGGACGATGCCCTCCCAGATCAGCGGCTCGGGCATCTTCGGGTTGCTGTCGACGATCTGGCGCGCCTGGACTGCGAGAGCGCGGTAGGCCTCGGCCTGCTGCTTTTCCGGCTGACGGTACTTGATTTCGGCCCATTGCTCCTGGATCGGCCGGATCAGCTCTTCCGGCGTCGCGGCAATAGCGAGGTTGGTCAAGGCGAGGAGGGAAAGCAGGGCGAGCAAGCGGGCTGGCTGAAAAGCAATATTCATCGGGTGGTTCCTTTCACTGCGGTTCAGGATGAGGGACTGTGTTGTTTAATGATCGCCAGCTTGCCGGCCAGGCCGCGATCGATGAGCGATGGCGCAACCCCGTTGAGCCAGGCAAACAGCCGCTCGGGAAAGCCGAAATGATGCTCGCCATCGCCGCGGCGCAAGGCGGCGACGACCTGCCGGGCAACATCCACCGGACTGTCGCTCTGGTTTTTCAGGGCACGGTTCAGGGCCTTGACCGCGTCGGTGTTCAGCGGCGTATCGATCGCGCGCGGGGCGATGTGAATCACGGCGACCAGCGAATCCGCCAGTTCGCGGCGCAAGGCCTGGGAAAAGCCTCGCAGTCCGGCCTTGGCCGCCGAGTAGGCGACGAAGCCGGGAAATGGCAAGCTGCCGAAGGTCGAACCGATGTTGACGATCGCTGCCTGCGGTTGCGCCTTGAGCCATGGCAGCAGGGCATGCGTCAGGTGGATGGGCGCTTCCAGGTTGGTCGCCAGGACCCGCTCGATCGCTGCCCACTCCTGATTCTCGAGCAGGCCGAAAGCGCTGACGCCGGCGTTGTTGATCAGCACGTTGACCCCGAACTCACGCGCGGCGCCGGCCAGGGCGGCGACCCCGGACGCGCGCTCGAGATCGGCGCAGATACTGGCAGCGCCTGGCCCGAGCGAAGTTGCCAGGGCATTCAGGCGCCCGCTGTCGCGCCCGGCGAGCAGAAGCGCGGCGCCGCCGTCGGTCAACTGGCAGGCGAGTTCCTGGCCAAGGCCGCCACTGGCGCCGGTCAGCAGAATACGTGCATTCTTCAACTGCATGGCTGCTCCTCCGCACTCGGCAGGGTACGGAAGACGTCCGCGTACAGCTGGTAGAAGACGCTTGCGCTACGCAGCACGTCGGCCTGATCGGCAGGCGTCATGCGCTCGAGCAGGTCGGCGAGATGCCTGGTGTGCTGCTGGTCCAGCGTGCCGTGCGAACGCAGGTAGGAGAAAGCAGAGTTCGGTAGCGCCAGCGCCTGCTGGATGCGGTCGGCCGCCTGCAGGGCCAGAGCCACGCTGGTGCCCTCGAGGACGAAGACCATGCCGAAGAATGCCGCCGGATTGCCGCGGTTGAG
Source organism: Candidatus Accumulibacter necessarius (assembly GCA_017302435.1). GTDB lineage: Bacteria > Pseudomonadota > Gammaproteobacteria > Burkholderiales > Rhodocyclaceae > Accumulibacter > Accumulibacter necessarius. Next base: position 42,625 of record JAFLDL010000020.1, on the reverse strand, counting down.
GAGGTCGTAGGCGTAGGCAACCATGACCTCGGCCGCAAGATCCGGTTGACTCGCGCGCACGGCATCGGCGTCACCGCCGGCGGCCGCGATGTCGTTGAGGATCCATTCCTCGTGGCCGATCTCCTCGTCGATGTATTCGGCCACTGCGCGCCGCAGCCAGGACAGGCGTTCGGGCAGGCGGCCGCCGAGGGTCATCAGCAGGGGTGTGGTGTGCCGTACGTGGTGATAGGCCTGCCCGAGAAAGGCAAGATAGCTGGCCAGAGTGACGCGGCCCTGCAGGCAGTCGGCAACGACGGGCGCGGCAAACAACTGTGCGCGATCGGCTGCCGTGGCGGCCGTCAAGTGCTCATAAAACGACATCGCTTGCTTCCTCTTCTGAGTAGAGCGCAGCCAGTTCGGCGGCGTGGTGACTGGAGATAGCGGCCCGGATCGGCCGCCCATTGCCTGTCGCCAGGCCGTTCTGCGCGGTAAAAGGGGCCGTTGCATGCCAGCGGGCGATGCGGGCGTAATCGGGCAGCGCATGGTTGCTGCGCTGTACCGCAGCGGCCAGCGCGCCGCTGTCGATACCGGGTGAAGCCACCAGCACAGCACTGAGCCAGGGCCTGCCGTCGCCGAAGACCAGCGCCTGGGCGATTGCCGGCTCGGCCAGCAGAACCGACTCGACCCACTCCGGCGCGATGTTGCGCCCGTAGGAAGTGATCAGCAGGTTCTTGCGCCGACCCGACAGATGCAGATGACCATCCGTGTCGAACCGGCCAAGGTCGCCGGTGGCAAGCTCCCGCCCGGCCGCCGGGGTCGCCGGCGGGACGACCGCCTCATCGCCGACGTAGCCCAGAAAGGCGCGCGTGCCGACAACGATTTCACCCTCGGCAATGCGCACGCTGACGTGATCGAGTGGACGTCCAGCATCGTCACCATCGTCACCAGGGCGGTTGAGGCTGACGACCGAACCACATTCGGTCAAGCCATAACCCTGATAGGCCGGCAGACCCTGGGTGCGCGCCCGGAGCAGCAGCGCCGGCGAGACGCGGGCGCCGCCGACGGCGACGTAGCGCAGGCTGGCGGGTCCCGCTTGCCCGCTGGCGGCGAGAAAGAGAGCCCACAGTTTGAGCAATTCGGGTACCAGGATCAGACTGCTCGGCGCGGCAGTGGCCACCGCGCGCTGCAGTGCGGCTGGCTCGAACCCTGACATGCCCCGCCAGCCCAGGGCCGGCAGGTCAGGAACATGGATCTCGGCGCCGCGCAGTAGCGGCGCGTAGATACCCGCAGTATTTTCCAGCAGCAACGACAGCGGCAGGACGGCCAGGTGCCGGTCGATCGGCAGATCAGCCAGGCGCCTGGCGACAGAACTGGCGGTATCCATCAAGCCAACGACGCTCAGGCACGCACCCTTGGGCGCACCGGTACTGCCCGACGTAAAGGAAACCTTGGCCGTTCCCGGTGGCAAATCGACCGGCGCGATCGGGCGCTGCAGCAGGAGCAGTCCGTTCCACTTGCCGGCAACGGCAAACCCCCGCTTCAGACCCACTATGCGCTCGGGCTGGTCGGTGAGGACGCTGTCGGCGCCGGTCTGCTCCAGGGCGTGTGCGAGTTGCGCCTGGCTGAAGAAATCGGGCAGTGGCAAATGCACCGTGCCGGCGCGCAGGGCCGCCAGGTCGGCAATCACCCAGGCCGGACCATTGCCCGCCAGCACGGCTAGAACGCGCGTGCCGGCGATACGGGCGGCGAGATGATCGACTGCCGACAGCAGCTCGGAGGCTCGCCAGGTCTGCTGCGTTCCGTGCAGGACAATGGCGTCAGGCGAACGTTTGGCCAGCGCGGAAAACAGGCACTCGCTGCCCAGGTGCGCCGAGGAGGTCCCGCCACTCATGACCGCCGGCGGCTCCGTTCGAGGGCCATGCGGATGCGACCGGCGACGACCACCGGTTGCGTATCGTAATAGCGGCCCCAGCTGCCCGCGGCCTCGCCCAGCCGGGCTGGGTCAGCCGGAGCCAATGCCAGCAGGGGGAGGCCGAGGCGGTTGAAGATGCTGATCAGTTCGCGGGTGGCAGTAAACACCACCCATTCATAGCCCAGGCGGTCAAGTTGTGCGGCCAGGGCCAAGACCACCTGCACCGTGCCGCCAGGTTTTTCGGCTGCCAGATGACCCACTTCGACGATGCGTTCGCGGCGCACACGCTGGTTTGCCAGCTGTGCCATGGCCTGTTCAATCGGCTGATCAAGATAGCGTTCGAGAAAAAGCGCTTCGGCCTCGGCAGCACGCCAGCCGGTTGCGGCAACGATCCGGTCATGCTGCTCGAGGAGCAACAGGTTGGGCGCGAAAGAGGTCACATCAGCGTCATGGTGCCGCGCGAAAATCGTCCGTATGAACGACTCGGTTTCTTCGCGACGCGGCGAACCGGCGACCGTATGAGTAGTGGTAATCTGGCTGGAGCGATTTTCGAACACGTCGCGTTTGGCAGTCTGCATGACCGAGGTCCAGTAAGTGAGTGCCGCCAGCTTATGGGCGAATCCTTAAAGACCTCTTAAGCGCAACCGGACAGCCCAGCTGGAACAGTGGCTGGTGGACAAGGCAATTGACGCGGAATCCCTACAGGAGGTAGCCGAAGCGCTTCAGCAGCTGGGCCGTCTCACACAGCGGCAGTCCCATCACCCCGCTGTAGCTGCCTGAAAGATGCTCGATGAACATGCCGGCACGCCCCTGAATGCCGTAGGCGCCGGCCTTGTCCATGGGTTCACCGCTGGCGATATAGCGACTGATCTCGCCCTCATCGAGCGGGCGGAAACGCACCTCGCTGATCGACAGGGCCAGTTCCATGTGCACTTCAAAAGCGATCGCCACCGCCGTGAGGACTCGATGCGTCTTGCCGGATAGACGCTGCAGGATCCGCCTGGCATCCTCGGCGTCGCGCGGCTTGCCGATCAGTTCGCCGGCCAGTTCGATCGTCGTGTCGGCGGCCAGCACCGGTTGCGACAACAGTCGCCGCCAGCTGACGATACGACAGCCATGCTCCGCCTTGCTGCGGGCGATACGCTCGACGTAGTCAACCGGGTCCTCGCCGGTCAGCGGTGTCTCGTCCAGAGCCCGATCGTCACGCGGTGAACTGCGCAGCAGCAAGGTATCAAAACCGACACCGATCTGGGCCAGCAGCTCACGCCGACGTGGGCTGCGCGATGCCAGGTGCAGGCGCGGGTGCTGCGTATCGACGGGCATCAGCCTTCCCGGTGATAAGGATGCTTGCGGACGATGCTGATCGCCCGGTAAAGCTGTTCGCAGAGGATCAGTCGGGCCAGGGCATGCGGCAGGGTCAGGCTCGACAGACGGATGCATTCGCTGGCCTGCCCCTTCAAGGTCTCGTCGACGCCGTCGGCACCGCCAATGACGAAAGCGGTATCACCACCGAGACGCATCCAGCCTTCAAGACGCTCGGCCAGTTTCAGGGTCGGCAGATCGACGCCCCGCTCGTCGAGCACGACCATTCGCCCACAGCCCTGCATGGCGACCAACAAACGGGTTCTTTCGGCGGCCAGCAGTTGTTCACGGCTTTTCGAGCCGCGCGGTTCCGGCTTGACTTCGACCACCGACAAGGGCAGCTCGCGCGGCATGCGCTTGACGTACTCGGCGCAGCCCGCAGCCACCCAGGCAGGCGGCTTGTGACCGACAGCGAGGATGGCCAGCTTCATCCCTGGCCTGCGGACCCTACCTCGGCCATTGCCCGCCGCACTCTCAGCGGACCCTTGCCACCCCACAGCTCCTCCAGGTTGTAGTAGCTGCGTACCGCCGGCTGCATGACATGAACAATGATGTCGCCGAGGTCGACCAGAACCCACTCGCCTACTTCCTCGCCTTCGCAGGAGAGCACTCGACCGCCCGCTTCGCGTACCTTGTCCTGCACGTTGCGAGCCAGTGACTTTACCTGGCGATTCGAGTCGCCGCAGGCGATGACCATGCGGTCAAACAGCGAAGTCAGGCGGCTGGTGTTGATGACTTCGATATCACGGGCCTTGATGTCGTCAAGGGCCTCGACAACGAGCTTTTCCAGTTGGGGAAGTTTCATTGCTGGGTCAGTACTCCGGGTAAAGGTGCTGGTCTTGAATGTAAGCGATCACGGTGTCGGGCAGCAAGTAACGGACACTCCCTCCGCTGGCCAGCAGCCGTCGGATCTGCGTCGCCGAGATCGCCAGTTGGGTCATGGCAAAGGTGACGATGCGTCCCGACGGTGACTCGCTGAGTGTCGACGGGCTGGTGCACAAGCGCTCGCGGTAACAGGCGGCCAGGGCCGCAGGCAGTTGCGCCGCATCGATCGCAAAGCCGGGACGATGGGCCACGGCAAGGTGCGCCAGGTCGAACAGCGATTGCCATCGATACCAGCCCGGCAGACCAGCAAAGGCGTCGGCACCTACCAGCAGCACCAGCGGTCGCTGCGGCCCGCACTGATCCGCTTCGCGCAGACGTTCAAGCGTGGTCACGGTGTAACTCGGCTGCGCGGCTTCCACTTCAGCCGTGTCGACTGTGAAGCGGCAATTTTCGGCAGTTGCCAGGCGCACCATCGCCAGGCGTTGCCTTGCAGTCACCTGCGGCACGCCGCGCAGTGCCGGCTGGCCTGCCGGAATCCAGCGTATGCCGGCAAGCCCGAGCCTGTCGGCCGCCTCTTCGGCGAGACGCAAGTGACCATAATGAACCGGGTCGAAGGTGCCGCCAAAGACGCCCAGTGGCTGGTTGACCGGCCAATCAGGCATCTTCGTCCACAGCGACAAACACCTCGCGGTAACTGACGTAGAAGCTGGCAAACAGCGTCGGTGCGAGAACGAGAATGAGCAGCACCGTCATCAGCACCGTCAGAAGCGCCGCGCCGCTGGGTAGCATGGCCGCCAACACACCAAGAATGAGTCCCGGCACCAGCGTCGCGACGACCAGGATGGCCACCGAGTAGACGAGAAAGGCTCGCCAGTTGCGCACGCAGGCGACGAAACTGAAGAACAGGGCCTTGGCGGGCGACAAGCCATGCCAGCTGGCAAGCACCGGCGCATACCAGTAAGCCATGACCAGCGGGCAGAGAAGAACCAGTGCGATCTGGGTGGCGAGCAACAGGCTGCCGTCGCTCAGCGCTGCCTCGTCCGGCTTTTGACCGGCGAGCATCATCGCCATCAGGGCGCCGTCGTCGGCCAGTGATGAAATGGTGAGAATGCCCACTGTCGACGCCAGGTAGATCCCGCCCAGGGTGAGCAGCGAACGCAGGTTGCTTTTAAAACCAGAGAACAGCAGTTGCGGCGCGAGCGGGCTGCCGCGATCGATGTTGCGGCAGGCGTTCATCAGGCTGACCGAGAAGGCCGGGATACACAGCGTCGTGACGACCGTTCCGATCACGGGAATGATGTTAACCACGGCCATCAGCATCCAGTAGCTGATGACGAGAAAAGTCAGCATCAGGTGATTCTTGCGAAAAATCCGGAAGCCGTCGGTCAGCCAGCGCCATCCTTGCGCGGCGGGAAGAGTCAGTGCTTGCATGTTGTCTGGCCGCTCAGGCGGCGATGAAAACGTCACGATAGGAAGCATACACCGAGCCGGCAAGGACTGGTCCGAGAACCAGGAACCCGAGACCAGCCGGCAGCGCAGCGAAGAAGCACAACACCATGGCAATCAGCGCATAGACCAGAAACACGATGGCGTTCTTGAGGCAGGCGTTGAAGCTTGCCTTGAGCGCAGCGACCGGCTGCATCTTGTTGAACACGACCAGCGCCGGAGCGAACCAGACAGCCATCACGATCGGCACCGACAGCAACAACCAGAGCAGCGCGGCCAGCAGAATCCCACCGAAGGCGATGCCGGCACCGACCGGGTTGCCGAGCAGCAGTCCGCCGGCGATGCCACCGCCAACAAACAGGAAAACCAGCAGGAACACCCCCAGCATGGCCAGCATATAGAGCACGCCGAGCAAGACCAGAGCGCCGGTGTGCCGCCGAAAACCGGTGAACAGGTCGTTGATTTCAGGCGCTTCTTCGCGGGCCACCTTTTGGCATGCGCAGAGCATGCCGGCAGCCAGCAGCGGCGTCAGGAGATGAGAAGCCAGTGGGCCGATCCACGGCACGATCGCCAGGCCGACATGGATCACGATCACGAGCACCATGATCGCGATCCAGATACCCGGATTGACGACGAAAATCGCCCATCCCTGCCTGAACCAGTCGATGGCATTGCCCGGCTCGACTCTGCGGCTAGCGCCGCCGAAGGCAGGGGCGGGAATCGGGAAGTGCTCCATGACCATGCTCGTCCAGACCTGAAGGTAGCGGATGCTAGCCGCCCTCAACGGCTTAGGCAAGCAGTGCGGCGCTGCGCCCGCCATCCGGTTCCGCCAGGGAGTGAGATTGCATACCCGGGATCACCGCTGGTACTCAGGCGCGGCGGCGCGTCAGCAGCAGGCGCTCAATCGCGTTGAGAAACTCGTAGAGCGCCACAAAATCTCCAAAGAGCGTTTCGTTGTTCGGTGGCGAGCGGCGGAATTTTTCCTCGGCGCGTACCAGGGAGAATACCTCCTCGAAGCTGCGTCGGCCGTCGATGTACTTCAGGATGAACTTGCCGAACCTGCCCGTATCAACCGGGACGGTGATACCTGTGTGGCTGTGCTGCATGATGAAGGGGGTGGCGGTATTGCGATGGATGATCGCCGACAATTCAGGTCCGGTAATGGGTTCGTGGCAAAAGAAAGGGATACACGCCGGGTCACCGTAGGGTGCGACGCGCGAGCCGCGGGTGAGAAAGAACGCATGCATGACCAGCGTGCCGCCGATCAGTTCGGCTATGGCCTGCTGTCGTCGCAGCGGCATTTGCCTGACCTTTGCCAGGAAGGGCGGCTGCCGCGGTGCCAGGATCAACTGCGGCAAGTACGGCGATCGACCGCGGCCGACATCCGAGAACTCAATGTGAAAGCCGTGTTCGTCGTGCAGCCAGGCGTAGAGCTGCTCGACCGTGTATGAGCGGTCCTGCGCATGCAGCAGCAGATCGTAGATGCCGGCGTCGCCATGCCGGTGATCGAAGACCAGTTGTTCACCGCGCGCGAACCAGTTTGTCGGTGGTAGCGTCGCCAACAACTGGCGTGCGTTCTCGAGGCGGCCTGCCATGCTGTCGGTGTCCGCGTTGATCTGGCGCAGCAGTTCCTGCATCTGGTAAACACCGGTGCGGCCGTAGGTTGCATAGACCATCATCCCGATCGCGCCGTCGACTGCGAGAACCTGCTTCAGGGACCTCAAGCCGGCGTCAGGATCCTGCAGGTGATGCAGGACTCCCGAACAGTTGATGTAGTCGAACTGTCCAAGGTCGAGTTGCGGCAGGTCAAGCAGCGATTCCTGCACCCACTGGATGTTGTCCAAACCACGAATTTCAGCCCGGCGACGCGCGATGGCAATGCTCGCCTCGCTCAGATCGAGATGGACGATCCTCGCGTTCGTACCACGCAGCTGCTCGGCAAGATAGATCGTCGTGTCACCGGTACCTCCGCCCGCAACCAGGACACGAAAACCATCCTTGAAGTCCTGTTCCCCTGCGAAGCAATAATGGTTGATCATCGCCAGTGAATCGAGCCAGGTGGTAACCAGTCGTTGCCGTTCCTCGGCCGGCTCGCGGGGAGGATATGGCAGCGCTTCATACTGCTCGTGGACTTGCGGCAGGGAATTATTCATACAGAGGCATTTCGACCGGATCGCCGGAGCCAACGGCGCTGGCAGCTGAACACGCTGGCGGATGGGTCTGCCGCACCGGGTCGGCAATCGTCAGCACGTACTGGCGAGGCCTCGCGTTCAAGAGAAGGTTCAGGTTTCAGGCGCCTTGCGTGCGACCTTCCAGCTTGCCCAGCGAGGAGCACCCCGGCCGGTCAGAACGTACCGATGACCCACATCGGGACGGCGACGTCGGGATTTCCCATTGTCTCCCGGCTGAAGTTTCCGTCACCTTTCCGGTCAACCAGGTAGTAGGGAACCCCATGTTCCGGCGTGACCTTGATCATGAAGAGGCGTCCGTTGATCCGGTGCTCCTCGACGGTGTTCCCCTCGCGCTTGATGATCGTCACCTCGGGTTCAAGGGCGGCATCAAAGGGAGCCATTTCCGGTGGCGGTGGCGGCACTGCCGGCAAGGGCTGCAACTCTCCCTTGTTCTGGGCGAGAACCGGTGCAGCAGCGAAAGCCAATGTGGCCAGGAGAGCTTGAATCCGACGCATGAGAGAATTTCCGGGTGATTGAACAATCGGCAGGAACTTGATCGGTCCTGACAGGAATTGTAGTACAGATTGGCCAGCAGTCCGCACTCGAAGGGCTGATGGCGGCACGGTCGGCCGGGCGAACTCTGCCATAATGCCGACAACCCGCAGCATCCGAACTGCTCCGCGCGACTGGCCGGCAGCGTCTGGTCTGGCGGGGAAACCCTCCCTTCCCGTTGATTTTCTTGCGTACCCATGCCTACCTTGCTGCTGGTCGACGGATCGTCGTACCTCTATCGCGCCTTTCACGCCATGCCCGACCTGCGGACGACGCAGAACGAACCGACGGGGGCGATCCACGGCGTCCTGAACATGCTGCGCCGACTGGAAAGCGACTACCGCGCGTCGGGAATCGACTACAAGGGCTGCGTCTTCGATGCCAAGGGCAGGACTTTTCGTGATGACTGGTATCCGCAGTACAAGGCGAACCGTCCGCCGATGCCTGCAGACATGGTCCGCCAGATCGAACCCCTGCACGACGCCATCGCAGCGCTCGGTTGGCCGCTGCTGGTTGTCGACGGTGTCGAGGCCGACGACGTGATTGCTACGCTGACGACGCAGGCGACGGCGCAAGGCGTGCAGGTCGTGGTCTCGACGGGTGACAAGGATCTCGCGCAACTGGTGGGGCCGCAGGTCAGGCTGGTCAATACCATGAGCAACGAGGTACTCGACGAAGCGGGCGTGATCAGCAAGTTCGGCGTGCCGGCGGAGCGCATCGTCGACTATCTAGCGCTGATCGGCGACAGCGTCGACAACGTGCCTGGAGTCGACAAGGTCGGCGCCAAGACGGCAGTGAAATGGCTGGCCGAATACGGCTCGCTCGACGGCGTGATCGCCGCCGCCGCCGACATCGGCGGCGTCGTCGGGCAAAACCTGCGCCAGGCGTTGGACTTTCTGCCTCTGGCGCGCCGACTGGTGACGGTTCGCCGCGATCTTCAGTTGCCGCTGGCGCTGGTCGACCTCACGCCACGCTCGGCCAATCGCGAACGACTGATCGAAATCTTTTCGCACTATGAGATGCGGACGTGGCTGAAGGAAGTCCAGGGCAATGGTGCAGGCGAAGGCCGGGCGCCCGATGCTGCAGTGTCCGCAGACGAACTTTCGAGCCTGCCGGAGAGCCTGTCGTCAGACGGTGCCCACCGGGCGGCTTACGAAACGATCCTTGACCGGCAGACCTTCGAGCGCTGGCTGGAAAGGATCGAGCACTCGCCGCTGACGGCACTCGATACCGAGACCACCAGCCTGGATCCCTTTGCCGCACGCCTGGTCGGGATGTCCCTGGCGCTTACGCCGGGGCAAGCGGCGTACCTGCCGCTTGCCCACCACTATCCCGATGCACCGACGCAGTTGCCGCTTGATGAAGTCCTGGCGCGACTGAAGCCCTGGCTGGAGTCCGACCGGCACGCGAAGATCGGGCAAAATCTGAAGTATGACCAGCATGTGCTGGCCAACCATGGCATTCGCCTGGCCGGGGTGCGGCACGATACGCTGCTGCAATCGTACATCCTCGAATCGGGCAAGGACGGCGTACGCGGACACGACCTGGGCCAGCTCGCGACACGCCATCTCGGCCTGGCGACGATCCCCTACGAGGCGCTGTGCGGCAAGGGAGCCAACCAGATTGGGTTCGATCAGGTGGCGGTCGACCGGGCCGCCGAATACGCCGCCGAAGATGCCGATCTCTGCCTGCGCCTGCACGCGCGGCTTTATCCGCAGATCGAGTCCGATGCCGGTCTCTTGCGAGTGTATGAGACGATCGAACTACCGGTGCGCGACATCCTCTTCCGCATGGAACGTACCGGCGTGCTGATCGACTCGCAACTCCTCACGCAGCAGAGCCACGAAATTGGCAAGCGTCTGCTGGAGATCGAGGCGCGGGCGCATGCTGAGGCCGGACAGCCGTTCAACCTCAACTCGCCAAAACAACTGGCGGAAATCCTGTTCGACAAGCTGGGCCTGCCGGTAAAGAAGAAGACGCCGTCGGGAACGCCGTCGACCGACGAGGAAGTCCTCTCGGAACTGGCGCTCGACTACCCGCTGCCCAAGATCCTGCTCGAATCGAGGCAGCTCGCCAAACTGAAAGGCACCTATACCGACAAGCTGCCGAAGATGGTCAATGCGGCGACCGGGCGCGTGCACACCAGCTATGCGCAGGCGGTGGCGGTCACCGGGCGCCTGGCGTCGAGCGATCCAAATCTGCAGAACATCCCGGTACGCACGGCGGAAGGCCGGCGGATTAGGGCCGCTTTCATCGCCCCGCCCGGCAGCCACATCGTCTCGGCGGACTATTCGCAGATCGAGCTGCGCATCATGGCGCACCTCTCGGAGGACGCCCGCCTGCTCGAAGCCTTCGCCCAGGGTGAGGACGTGCATCGGGCAACGGCCGGCGAGATTTTCGGTGTCAACCCGGGCGACGTCGGACCCGATCAGCGGCGGGTCGCCAAGGTCATCAACTTCGGCCTGATTTACGGCATGAGTGCCTTTGGCCTCGCCCGCCAGCTCGATCTCGAACGCGGCGCTGCGCAGGCCTATATCGAGCGCTATTTCGCCCGTTACCCCGGGGTGGCGCGCTACATGTCGAGCACGCGCGAAACGGCTCGCACGCGGGGCTACGTCGAAACGGTATTCGGCCGTCGCCTGTGGCTGCCCGAGATCCGTTCCAGCCAGGCCGCCCGGCGCCAGGGTGCCGAACGCGCGGCGATCAACGCACCGATGCAGGGTTCGGCGGCCGATCTGATCAAGTCGGCGATGATCGTCGTGCAGGACTGGCTCGACGCCGGGCGTTTGCAGACGCGCCTGCTGATGCAGGTACATGATGAGCTCGTGCTGGAAGTGCCAGACGACGAACTGGCGCGAGTGCGCGACGAGTTGCCGCGCTTGATGACCGACTTGGCCAGCCTGCGCGTACCGCTGGTGGTCGACGTCGGCTTCGGCCTGAACTGGGATGAGGCGCACTGACCGCACCATCCCGGGGCGTGGCCATGCAACGAGCCCGCCGCAGGCTTCTGGCTGCAACCGCGACGGGAATGGGAGCGACCCGGGAACTGGTCGAAGGTCGGGGGCAGGCATCGTGGAAAAGCCAGCGGCAGGGCAAACCGGCATGTGGCATACTTTGTTCTTCTGTCATCCGGCAGAAAGACAGGAGTGGCTCCCTGAACACAACCCAGGGCGACCACGATCCCGTATGTCGAACCCGTACTGTCGAGGAGGAAGCCGCAATGACCGTCGCCATCAAGGATCTGCAAGGAGCCACACCAGACCTCGTTGACCAACTCAAGGAAAAGGGGATCACGAACAACGAACAGCTGCTGGCCGCGGCCGCTGCCCCGGCACAGCGCAAGGAACTGGCCAGCGCCTGTGGCTGCGACGTCCGGGTCATCCTGGAACTCGCCAATCGCGCTGACCTCGCCCGGGTCAAGGGCGTCTCCGGCGTGTACTCGGACCTGCTTGAGAAGGCCGGCGTGGACACGATCAAGGAACTGGCCACGCGCCGCGCTGACAACCTGCACGCCCGGATCCTCGACACCAACGACAAGGAGCAGGTTTGCAAGCAGCCCCCCGCTCTGTCGATGGTCGAGTTCTGGGTGGAACAGGCCAAGAAACTGCCAAAGACGCTGAGCTACTGACCACTTCGCCCCGTCTTCCGGACTTTGCAATGTGCCTGCCGCCGCCCGCTCTTTACCGGCTGATCGCCGGCCTGATGCTGCTGGGCCTGACCGGTCTGCTGGCGGCTTGCGCCAGCGGGCCCGGCAAGGTCGCGGTTTACCAGAACGAAGGCTTCGAGGCCAACGAGACCTTCTCGCGCCTGTTCGACGCCAGCGCTGAAGCAACCTGCGAAGCCGCCCGCCGTGCGCTGCTCAGTCAGGGCTACCTGTTGACCACGGACAGGCAGGATTCCATCAGCGCCAGCAAGCACTTCCAGCCCGAAGGCGAGGTGCACGTGCAGATCGCATTTCATGTCGTCTGCGTTGCGGACGGCGATCTCGGCAAACTTGCAACGGCGTACGTCAATGCCATCGAGGAACGTTACGCGCTGAAGAAGAATCCGAACTCGGCCAGTGTTGGTGTGGCCGCGTTCGGCTCGGTATCGATCCCGCTCTCGGCGAGCGAGGATTCTCTCGTCAAGGTGGCGAGCGAAACGGTTCCCGCCGGTCCTTTCTACGACCGCTTCTTCGCGCTGATGCAGCGGAACCTCGTACAGCAGGGGGGCAACCGATAAGTGTTGGACGACGTGCTGCACGCCGTCTCATCGTCTTCGAGACAGAGGCTGAACTTCAGATCCTCGGCCAAATGTCCACCATCTCCACTCTGACCTGCTCCACCTGCAGGAGGCAGACCTCCGCCCGGATTACCGCGAAGCGACATTCAAGGCGTCGCTTTTGAGCGCCGGGTTGGACAACGCCCCCTTTTTCGCGATCCAAACCTCCCAGACTACTGCACAACGCCCGGTGGGAGCAGCCGGGAAGCGGGATCCTGTCGGTAGAACCCGGCCAGGTTTTCGTAGAGCGCCGGATATTCGGCCTGCAGCACGTCCGGGGTCTCGAAAAACGCTTCGCTCATGACGGCGAAGAACTCGCCGGGATTCTCGGCAGCATAGGGATCAAACGTGGTTTCCTCACCGCCGTCCTCAGCCTGGTCGACCAGCGTACAGAAATGGCGGTAGCTGGCGAGTAGCACCTGCTGCCAGTCGGTGTGCGAAATTCCCGCGTGCAGCGGCGGGATGCCGTTCGCGTCGCCATTGAGCATGTCGAGCTTGTGCGCGAACTCATGAATGACCACGTTGTAGCCGGCGCCAGCCATTTGTGCGTCGCGCCAGGAAATCAGCAGGGGTCCGCCGTCCCACGCCTCGCCCGAGGCCAGTTCCTGATACTCATGGACGACCCCGAATTCGTCCTCGACGCTGCGTGGGATGACGAACTCGTCGGCGTAGACGATCACTCCCACCCAGCCACGGTAGTAGTCGAGGCCGAGGTTGAGAATCGGCAGGCAGCCCTGGGCGGCAATCGAGACGCAGATCGCGTCCGACAGTTCGAGCCCGCCGGCGGCGGTGAACTCCTTTTCGGCGAGGAAGTCTTCGGCCAGAGAGCGCAGCCGGACCTGCTCTTCGTCGCTGAGCGCGGCGAGAAACGGCAGCGCTGCAACAACCGCCTGCCACAGGGCCTCCGGCACGGGAGCCGGCTCCTGCCGGTTTCGCAACCAGTCGAACAGATTGCCAATCATGGGGTCTTCGCCCTCGGCAACGAGGACGTGGTGAGGTAGATGCCGGCGAAAATCAGGCTGATGCCGGCGTAGTGGTAAGGCTGCGGAATCTCGGCGAGAAATATGGCCGAAAGGAGGGTTCCGAAGACCGGCATCAAGTGAATGAACAGGCTGGCCTTGCTGGCCCCGACTTCGCCGACGGCGCGGTTATAGAAGACGTAGCCGAGAAAACCTGGAAAGACCCCGGTGTAGGCAATGGCGGCCAGCGAACCGGTCGACACCTGGATTGTCTGGCCCTGTGCGATTTCCCAGGCGTAGCCGGGAGCAAGTGCCAGGAGGCCGACAACCGTAAAGGCGGCGAGCAGCAGCATCGGGTGGACGCCGGGTGGTCGCCACTGCAGTCCGATCGTGTACAGAGCCCAGGTGAAAACGGCCGCGAGCATCCAGAGGTCGCCGACGTTGAGGCTCATTTGTGCCAGGGTGTTCAGGTCACCGCGACAGACGATGGACGTCACGCCGACGAAGGAGAGCAGAACACCGAACCACTCGACGCCCAGCAAGTGCTTCTTGAGGAAGATCCACGACAGCGTGATGGTGGCGATCGGGATGAACGAGTTCAGCAGGACGGCGTTGGTCGCCGGCGTGTACTGCAGCCCGATGTACGCCAGGGTGTTGTAGCCGCCAATGCCGAGCAGGCCGAGGACGGTCACGGCCAGCCAGTGCTGTCGGAGCAGTGGCCCCTGTGCGCGCAGATGCGGCAGGGCCAGCGGCAGTACCAAAGCGAGAGCGATTGTCCAGCGCCAGAAAGCGAGCGAAAACGGTGGGACCTGGTCACGGATGGCGCGGCCGATGACCATGTTGCCCGACCAGAACAGGGTCGTCAGCACTAGCAGCAGGTACGGGTGTGGCAGGCGGGCGAACATCGACGGCAGCCGGGAAGGAAAGTGGCATTATGCCTGATGCGCCGTCGAGACCTTATAATGAGCCAATGGTCTCGGTCATTCATTCGGTCGCCGCGCAGGGCGACTTCGAACAATCCCTGCTGACGCTCGGTGAAGGTCTCTCGGTAGCCGAGATCGACCGCATCCGGCTGGCAGTGGACTTTGCCCGCTCGACCTATGGCGATCGCAGTCTGGGCAGTGGGGAGGATGTCTGGGGGCATGCGCTGGGCGTGGCGCTGATTGTCGCCGGGCTCAAGCTCGATGCCGATTCACGACTGGCGGCGCTGCTTTTCGCCGTGCCGACGCTGCTCGAGCATGGTCTGGCGCTGCTCGAGCGGGACTTCGGCGCCGGCGTCGCGCAGCTGGTCGACGGGATTTCCCGCCTGAACCGCCTGCGACCGATCACGCGCGGCTTTGTCGCGCATTCGGTCGACAGTAGCGAAAAGAATCCCCAGGAGATGAAGGCGCAGATCGAGGTGTTGCGCAAGATGCTGCTGGCCATGGTCGAGGACATTCGCGTCGTCCTGCTGCGTCTGGCCTCGCGCACCCAGACCCTGCGCCATTATGCGGCTGAACCCGACGAGCTGCGTGTCCCGGTGGCGCGCGAGACGCTGGCGCTGTATTCGCCGCTGGCCAACCGGCTCGGTGTCTGGGAGCTGAAGTGGGAACTCGAGGACCTCTCCTTCCGCTTTCTGCATCCCGCAATCTACAAGGAAATTGCCCAACAGCTTGACGAGAAGCGGACCGAGCGCGAGCAGTTCATCGCCGAAGCAATCGACCGCCTGCAGGCTGAACTGGTGACCGCGGGTGTCAGCAGCGCCGAGGTCTACGGCCGACCAAAACACATCTACAGCATCTGGAACAAGATGCGCAAGAAGGATGTCGTGTTTTCCGAGGTTTACGACGTGCGCGCTCTGCGCGTCATCGTCAATGAAGTGAAAGACTGCTACACAGCGCTGGGCATTGTCCACCATATCTGGTCGCCGATTGCCAAGGAGTTTGACGATTACATAGCGCATCCGAAGGGCAATGACTACCGTTCGCTGCATACGGCCGTGCACTGCCCCGATGGACGCTCGCTCGAGGTGCAGATCCGCACCCGGGAGATGCACAGCCATGCTGAGTTGGGGGTTGCCGCGCACTGGCGCTACAAGGAGGGCAGCGGGGCCACACCGGAAGATCGCTACGACGAGAAGATCGCCTGGTTGCGCCAGTTGCTGACCTGGCGGGACGAAGTCGCCGATTCATCTGACTGGGTCAGGCACTACAAGCAGGCAGCATTCGACGAGACAGTTTACATTCTGACGCCGCAGGGTCGGGTCGTCGATCTGCCGCGTGGTGCGACGCCGGTCGATTTCGCCTACCGCGTGCATACCGATTTGGGTCACCGCTGTCGTGGCGCCAAGGTGGACGGCGCGCTGGTGCCGCTAAATACCCAGCTGAGCACGGGCCAGCGCGTCGAAATCGTTCTTGCCAAGCACGGTGGGCCATCGCGTGACTGGCTCAATCCTTCGCTGGCTTATCTGTTTACACATCGTTCGCGGCTCAAGGTCCGGCAGTGGTTCGCCAGTCTGGCGCTGGAGGATACGCTCGCCGAAGGGCGCGCCGTGGTGGTCCGCGAATTGCAGCGGATGGGCCAGCCAAGCATCAACCTCGATGAGCTTGCCGCCCGCCTGGGCTTTACCCGCAGCGAGGACCTCTTCATTGCCGTTGCGCGAGCAAAGCTGAACCTGCGCCAGCTGCAGGGCGCGGTACGCGGTAACGAGCTGCCGGTCGACGACCAGGAGCTTGCCGAACTACCTGTGCGTCGGCAGCGGGACAGTGATGTCGCCGAGAAGGGCATCCTCATCGTTGGCGTCGATCGCTTGCTGACGCAACTCGCTGGTTGCTGCAAGCCGGCTCCGCCTGACCCGATCGTCGGTTTCGTCACGCGCGGCAAGGGTGTCTCCGTCCATCGCGCCGACTGCAGCAACTTTTCCAATATGCAGACAATGCATCCCGAGCGCGTCATCGAAACGACCTGGGGCAGCCGCACCGATGGCGTCTTTGCAGTCGATATCGTGATCGATGCCTTTGACCGACAGGGTCTGCTGCGCGACGTGTCCGACATTCTTGCGCGCGAAAGGATCAACGTCATCGCTGTCAACACGCAGTCCAGGCAGGGCAACGCGCACATGAGCTTCACTGCCGAAGTCGGTAGCGTTCCACAACTCAATCGGACCCTGGCCTTGCTGCACGAAGTCCAGGGTGTAGTCAGTGCGCGCCGCGCCTGACGGTCTGATCCGCTGACGCAGACAGAGGGCGGTGCCCCCTGTCAATTCTCAGGCCTGCAGCAGTTCGATCAGCTCGCCCTGCGATGAATGCGGGCTGGTGCGCGACCCGCGCCGTTGGTGGTAGGTGCCATCGGGTCCAAGTTCCCAGGCCAGCGTGTTGTCGGTGAGATAGATCTGCAGTCCTTCCGCGATGACACGCCGCTTCAACTTGCGGTCGAGCACCGGAAACGCGAGTTCGATGCGACGGAAGAAATTACGTTCCATCCAGTCGGCGCTCGACAGATAGACCTTCTCCTCTCCACCCGCGTAGAAGTAGAACACCCGGTGATGCTCGAGTTGCCGGCCAATGATCGAGCGGACGCTGATATTTTCGGACAGGCCCTTGACGCCGGCGCGCAAACCACAGACTCCGCGCACGATCAGGTCGATCTTTACCCCGGCCTGTGAAGCCTCATAGAGGGTGGCAATGGTCTCCGGTTCAAGCAGCGAGTTCATCTTGGCGATGATTCTGGAACGTTTGCCGGCACGCGCGGCTTCAGCTTCGGCGCGAATCGCAGCGACGACGTTCGGTTGCAGGGTGAACGGTGCCTGCCACAGGTGTGTCAATGCCTGCGCGCGACCAAGGCCGGTGAGTTGCTTGAAGACTTCGTTGGTATCGGCACCGATCTCTTCATTGCAGGTCAGCAGACCGAAGTCGGAGTACAGGCGAGCAGTCTTTGGATGGTAGTTGCCGGTTCCCAGGTGGACGTAGCGACGCAGAATACTGCTGCCGGCTTTCCCTTCCTCGCGGCGGACGATCATCAGCATCTTGGCATGGGTCTTGTAACCGACGACGCCGTAGACCACGTGCGCGCCGACTTCCTCAAGCTTGGTTGCCCAGCCGATATTGGCTTCCTCGTCAAAGCGGGCCATCAGCTCAACGACCACTGTGACTTCCTTGCCATTCTGTGCTGCGCGCAGCAGCGACTGCATCAAGACCGAGTCGGTGCCCGTGCGATAGACGGTCATCTTGATCGCCACCACCTGCGGGTCGTTTGCCGACTGTTCGAGCAGTTCGATCACCGGGTTGAAGCTCTGGTAGGGGTGATGCAGCAGGATGTCGCCGCCACGAATGCTGTCAAAGACGCTGTGACATTTCTGCAGGGCCTTCGGTATCCCCGGCGTAAAAGGTTGAAACTTCAGGTCGTTGCGCAGAACCCAGTCGGGTACCTGCATCAGACGAACCAGATTGACCGGCCCGGCAACACGATAAAGGTCGGTCTCGGTGAGGTTGAACTGTCCGAGCAGGAACTGGGTCATTGCTTCCGAGCAGCTGTTGGCCACTTCCAGCCGGACGGCGTCACCGAAGTGGCGCTGCGGCAACTCGCCCTGGATCTTGGCGCGCAGGTTCTTGACCTCTTCCTCGTCGACGAACAGGTCGCTGTTGCGCGTGACGCGGAACTGGTAGCAGCCGAGCACCTTCATGCCGGCGAACAGTTCATGAACAAATTCGTGCAGGATCGAAGACAGGAAGACGAAGGCGTACTCACATTCGCCGAGTTCTCGCGGCAGCCGGATCACGCGCGGCAGCACACGCGGCGCCTGCACGATGGCGGCACCGGAACTGCGGCCGAAAGCGTCGCGGCCTTCAAGTTCAACTGCGAAATTGAGGCTCTTGTTGAGTACACGCGGGAACGGGTGAGACGGGTCAAGTCCGATTGGCGTGATGACCGGCATCACTTCGCGGAAGAAGAAGTCCCGGATCCATTCGCGCTGCGCAACGTTCCAGTCCGCTCGCTTGAGGAAACGGATACCCTCAGCTGCGAGCTGCGGCAGTATCTCGTCGTTGAGCAGGGCATACTGCTCCTTGACGATCGCGTGGGTTTCGTCGCTCACCAGGCGGTAGACCTCACGAGCGGTCTTGCCGTCGGTGGTGATGGCAACCGAATTCAGCTTCAGCTGTTCCTTGATTCCGGCTTCCCGAATCTCGAAAAACTCGTCGAGATTGCTGCTCACGATGCACAGGAAGCGCAAGCGTTCGAGCAGCGGTGTGCGCGGATTCCTCGCCTGCCACAGCACTCGACGATTGAAGGCAAGCAGGCTCATCTCGCGATTCTGGAAGTATTCCGGCGGGAAGGCGGTTGGGGTCTGGAGGGAAGGGGTTTCGCTGGTCGTGGCGACGATATTCATGGGTTCGTTCCGTCAGAAGTGATGGATCGGGAAGGTGTATTCGGGAACGAGCATATTACAGCCATCGCTTGCCTGCTGGTCGATTCGCGCTTCTTTTTCTCGATGCGACGGCGCTGACCGGTCTGGCACAGCGCAATGGATGCACTGGCCGGCAGTGTTAGAATGGCCAGCCTGGAAATTGTCTTTCGCCATACGATTGGGGAACAACAGCCATGAGTTACGAACTGATCGCTGGGGTCGATCTCGGTTCCAACAGTTTTCGCCTGCAAATTGGGCGCGTCGTGGGTAACCGCATTCACCCGCTTGATTCGCTCAAGGAAACGGTTCGGCTCGGCTCCGGTCTGACCCGTGAGAAGTTGCTGGATCACGCTTCGCAACAGCGCGCGATCAGCGCCTTGCGCCGCTTTGGCGATCGGCTGCGTGGCTTCGAGCCGGAAACCGTTCGGGCAGTGACGACCGACGCGATGCGAGTGGCGAGAAACGCGCGCATGGTCCTCGTGCAGGCCGAGGCGGCTCTGGGTTTTCCGATCGAGATCATCGGCGGTCGCGAGGAGGCGCGCCTGATCTTCATCGGTGCGGCGAATGCACTGACCTCGGCCAGTCACCGGCGGCTGGTGGTCGATATCGGCGGTGGGTCTACCGAGTTCATCATCGGCGAGCGTACCGAACCGCTGCTCATGGAATCGCTGTTCATGGGTGGCATCAGCTATCGACAGCGTTTTTTTACTGAAGGCAAGGTCGACAAGAAGCGCTTTTACGCGGCTGAAGTGTCGGCTGCACGCGAGATTGAAGCGATTGCCACCGACTACCAGCGCTTTGGTTGGCAAGAGGCGGTGGGTTCCTCGGGTTCCGCGCAGGAAATTGCCACGCTCCTGGAAACAAACGAGCTGAATCCTGAGGGGGGCCGCGGTATCAGCCGGGAAGGTCTGGCGAAACTGCGCCAACTGCTTATCAGGGCCGGGTCGGCCGAGGCGCTGGAACTCAAAGGCCTGAGCAGCGACCGCTTGACGATTCTCCCTGGTGCCGTCGCGATAATGTCTGCGGTGTTCTCGGAACTGGGCATCGAACACATGACCCACTCCGATGGCGCGTTGCCTCTGGGCGTTCTCTACGATCTGCTCGGGCGCTTCGAGCATCATGACAAACGCGACGACACGGTCGTCCATTTTCGGCGTCGCTATCAGGTCGACAAGGCACAGGTCGTCCGTGTCGAGCGCACCGCAGTGGCCTTGCTCGGTCAGATGATCAAGCTCGATTCACCAGAGCACGAGGACGACGTGCACTTTCTGCGCTGGGCGGTCTCGCTGCATGAGATCGGCCTTTCGGTGGCGCATAGCGAGTTCCACAAGCATGGGGCGTATATCGTTGGGCATGCGGACATGCCTGGCTTCTCGAAGCGCGATCAGGCGCGTCTGGCCCTGCTGGTGCTTGGGCAGCGCGGCAAACTTCAGAAGCTAGCCTCCATGCCTGCCGGTGACGCCAACTGGCGCTTGGTGTTCTGTCTCCGCCTGGCGGTCCTGCTTCATCGTGCGCGGGACGACCATGCACTACCCGAACTGCCGGTCAGGGAGTCACCAGTCGGGTTCGAGCTTGATGTTCCTCTGGGCTGGCCGAATGCCAATCCGATGACTGCGGCTGCCTTGACCGATGAGGCGTTGCTCTGGCGCCGCATCGGCATCAAGCTGCGCGTCCGGCCGGTGCCGGACGACATTGTGGTGAGCTCGGATCCCTTGCAGAAATCGTAGTGCAGTGGCCGCGAACGCGGCGCGATGCCTCGCGGGGGTGGTTCGAGGCAGTGAAAAGGATGGGCATTGAACCGAGGAGGAGTGAGCAAGTGAGCCAGGAAGCGGATCGGTACCGCAGCAGATCGAACAGCGTCTTCTGAGGTCGGAATGGCGGTGGCCACGATAGAAGCCGTCAGGCAGTCCGACGCGGTGCAGCTCGTGCTTTCCGGTGAGTGGACGCTTGCGACCATGCCGCAGCCGATTTCGGGGTTCGAACTTCGTCTGCGCGACCTGGCGATCAGCAAGCCGGGGTGGGATCTACGGCCGATCTCCCGCCTCGACAGCGCGGGCGCGATCCTGCTCTGGCGGGCGTGGGGGCGGCAGTGGCCGGCCTCTCTGGCGGTGTCTTCCGGGCACCGGGCGCTCCTCGAGCGGGTCGAGGGCATCAGCCCCGACCTCCAGCCAGAGCCATCGGCAGAGCCACTGGCCTGGATCACTGTTCCCGGCCGACTGGCCTTGTCCGCTGGCAACCATCTGGCGGGGATGGTTGCCATGATTGGCCAGCTGGTCCTGGATGTGGCCTATCTGTGCGTTCACCCACGTGACATTCCGTGGCGCGAGTTTTCGGCGAACCTTTACAAGAGCGGCGCCCAGGCCTTGCCGGTGACGGCATTGATCGGCTTTCTGATCGGCATCGTTCTCTCCTACCTTTCGTCCCTGCAACTGAGAACCTTTGGCGCTGACGTCTTCATCGTCAATCTGCTTGGCATCAGCATTGTGCGCGAACTCGGTCCCGTGCTGGTCGCCATCCTGGTAGCCGGTCGCTCGGGGTCGGCGATGACGGCCCAGATCGGCGTCATGCGGGTGACTGAAGAGATCGATGCGCTGGCAACGATGGGCGTCTCGAGAAGCCAGCGTCTGGTCCTGCCCAAGGTGCTAGCGCTGGCCGTGGCGATGCCGTTGCTGGTAATCTGGTGTTCAGCAGCCGGGATCACTGGCGGCATGGTATCGGCCAATCTGCAGATGGGCCTATCCTATGGCTTCTTTGTCGATACCCTGCCCAGAGTGGTGCCGGTCGCCAATGTCTGGATTGGCTTGAGCAAGGGAGTGGTCTTCGGCGTCCTGATTGCGCTCATCGCCTGCCACTTTGGTCTCAGAGTCAAGCCGAATACCGAAAGCCTGTCAGCACGGACGACCACTTCGGTGGTAACCTCGATCACGGTCGTGATTCTGGTTGATGCCGTCTTCGCGGTGTTCACGCGCAATCTGGGGCTCCCCTAGGTGGGTACATTGCCTGAGGTCTGCCCGAGAGCGACGCCGGTGGTCGAGATCCGCGGCCTGTGTACGCAGTTTGACGATGTCGTGATCCACCGGGACATCGACCTCGACATCGAAGTCGGGCAGATGCTTGGTCTGGTCGGCGGCTCGGGCAGTGGAAAAACAACCTTGCTGCGCGAGATGGTTGGCTTACTGGCGCCAAGCAAGGGGACCGTCAGACTCTTTGGCGAGGCGGTCCTCGACCCCGATCCGGAACGTCGTCGTCGGCTTCGCCGTCGCTTCGGCATGCTCTTTCAGCAGGGGGCGCTTTTCTCGGCACTCTCGGTTCATGACAACATTGCTTTTCCCCTACGGGAACTCCACACTCTCGACGAGGCGATGATCTCCGATCTCGTATTGCTCAAACTCGGCATGGTCGAGCTTGAAGCCCGCCACGCCCGACTGATGCCCGCTGAATTGTCTGGCGGCATGATCAAGCGGGTTGCTCTCGCGCGTGCCTTGTCGCTGGAGCCTGAGCTGCTCGTCCTCGACGAGCCCACCGCGGGTCTCGACCCGGACCGCAGCGAAAACTTCGTCAAACTGCTCAGGATGCTGCAGAAGGAACTCGGTTTCACGGTCGTCATGGTGACGCATGATCCCGAGACGCTGGCCGGCCTCGCCACGCGCCTGGCCGTGCTTGCCGACCAGCGCATCGTCGCCTGTGGTACGGCAGCAGAGGTAGCCGCAGTTGACCACCCATTCATTCGCAACTTTTTCAGTTCCGGGCGCGCAGCGGCGGTCAGACAGGGCGTCGGCTAGCCATGGAGAACCGTGCGCATGCCCTGGCGGCCGGACTGTTTACGCTTCTTCTCGGGGTGTCGGTAGCGCTCGCGATCTGGTGGTTCGGGGGCAACCACGATGCGACCACCGAGTACACCGTGGTCACCCGAAACAACGTCACCGGTCTCAGTCTGCAGGGGCAGGTGCGCTATCGTGGAATCCGGGTTGGCAAGGTGCAGTCGATCGGACTGGACCCCAAGGATGGGCAGAACATCCTGATTCGTATCAGCGTGGACAGCACCGTGCCGGTCACCCGCGCGACGACCGCCAAGCTGGGCTACCAGGGAGTGACCGGCATCGCCCATATCCTGCTGGAAGACAAGGGAGAAGATCCGACCCCGCTGCGCGGTGATGACGGTGAGCCGCCACGCATCGGCATGCAGTCGTCACTGATCGAGGAGTTGTCGGAAGTCGGCGGGGCGACCTTGCGTCAGGCACGGGATTTTCTGGCCAGCGCGAACCAGGTCCTCGACGGCGAGAACCGCCAGAAGCTGGCCAGGATCCTGACCAACCTTGAGGCGACGACCGGCAATAGCAACGAGCTGGCACTTCAGTTGCGCCAGTTGCTGGCTCCGGAGAATCTCCGCTTGCTGCAGGCGACGCTTACCCATGCGGAGCGGGCGGCGGGTGAGGCAACGCCCCTGCTAGTCGATGCTCGTCGCCTGGTAGTTCGTCTCCAGGCGGTCAGCGACAAGCTGGATCTGCTGATCGGTGACCCGTCGCCGGCTGGCATCGGCGCTCTCGCGCCGCGCCTCAATGAACTTGGCGCTGATTTGTCGGCGAGTTCGCGTCAGCTCAATCGGGTGCTGCAGATGCTTGAGGAATCGCCACAAAGCCTCTTTTTTGGTCCCCGGCAGCAAGCCCCGGGACCCGGCGAGGCCGGCTTTGTCGCGCCGCCAGCCAGCGAGGGATCACCATGAACAGGCCACTGATTATTCTCGCTGCGTGCTTGCTCGCTGCCTGCGCCGGCGGCGCGCGAAACGCGCCGCCGGCCGCCGTGTACGACTTCGGGCCGCCAGTGGAGCGTCTGGCCGAGGGCAGCCCCTGGTCGAGCGTGGCGCTCGAGATCAGGGTGCCATACTGGTTTGACTCGCTGGGTATCGAATACCGTCTGCTCTACGAAAATCCGCTCAAGTTGCGCAGCTACGCAGGTAGTCGATGGGCAGGACCACCAGGACTGTTGTTGTCACAGCGCCTGCGGCAACAGCTGGGCCTCGTTCCCGTGACCGGACAGACCGCGGTCAGCTGCGTGTTGCGCCTGGAACTGCATGAGTTCTCTCAGCTGTTCGATACGCCACAGCGCAGTCGCGCCATGCTGCAAGGCAACGCCACCCTGCTCGATGCCAGGCATCGGATCGTTGCCGAACGAGGGGTCGCCAGCGAGCAGCCAGCAGCCACAGATGATGCTCGCGGCGGGGTCATGGCATTGGTTGCGGCCAGTGAAGCGCTTGGGCGGCAACTCGCCACCTGGCTCAACGATCTGGAGAAAGCCGGCCGGCTGAGGCATTGTCGGTCGACCGCCGGGGAAGACCAATAACTCGCATCACTCATTCAAGGAGAGAAAGATGAACACCCCGATGTCCAATCCGGATGACCTCTACGTTGTCCGCGCTGATCATGACGGCATCGCCACCCTGACGCTGAATCGCGCAAGTCAGTTCAACGCCTTGTCGCAGGCCATGATTGGTGCCCTGCAGACGGAACTGGATGCGATCGCCCCGGACCCGGAAGTTCGTGTCGTGGTCATTGCCGGTGCCGGCAAGGCTTTCTGTGCCGGACACGATCTGAAGGAAATGCGGGCAAATCACCACAAGGCGTTCATGCAGGATCTGTTCGGCCGCTGTGGCAAGATGATGATGACCCTGACGCAGATGCCCCAACCGGTGATTGCGCGCGTGCATGGCATCGCCACGGCAGCCGGTTGTCAGTTGGTGTCGATGTGCGACCTGGCCGTTGCCGTCGATAGCGCGCGCTTCGCCACGTCCGGCATCAACGTCGGCCTGTTCTGCGCGACGCCGGGGGTGGGGCTGTCGCGCAACCTCGGTCGCAAGCAGGCGTTGGAAATGCTGCTCACCGGCGACTTCATCGATGCCCGGACGGCGCTGCAGCAAGGCCTGGTCAATCGGGTCGTCGCCGCCGATGCCCTGGATGCCGAGGTCGACAAGCTGGCACGCTCGATCATTGCCAAGTCTTCGGTCGCCATCGGCATGGGTAAGCAGATGTTCTACAAACAACTGGAGATGGGGCTGGAAGCGGCTTACCAGTATGCTTCCGAGGTGATGGCCTGCAACATGATGACCGACGATGCGGGCGAGGGGATCGACGCCTTCATTGGCAAGCGCAAGGCCGACTGGAAGGGCCGATAGTTCGGCACGGTGTGCCTTCCGGCCAATCGCTCTCGTCGGGGGGCCGGTCGTCCTTCTCTGCTGCGGCGTGAGTTCGCTCAATCACGTCGCATTGTCAAGCCAGCGCTATCCGATCGTGTCCGCCCGCCTTGGCATTTTGAAGCGCCTGTGCTGTGCGCTTCAGGAGGTCGTCAGTAGAGCGGTCTGTAGCACAGGCTGCGCCTGCTCCGACGCTGGCCGTGAACTGGACGGTGCCGTTCTCCGTGGGAATCGAGATCGCTGCGACTTCCAAGCGAACCCGCTCGGCAATACGGACCGCCTGTTTCACTTCGGTCTCGGGCAGGAGAATCGAAAATTCTCCACCGCCCAGCCGGCCCAGGAGGTCCCTTCCCCGGAGACAGCGTTTCGCTACAGTTGCAAAGGTGACCAGTGCCTGATCGCCCACGGCATGGCCATAGCCATCGTTTATCCGCTTGAAGAAGTCGATGTCAAACAACAAAACGGTCAGCGGTGACTGGTGCCGTTGGGCGTGTTCGAGCTCCTGTTGCAGTGTCTCGACGAAGTGCTGGCGGCTGCTGACGCCAGTGAGGCGATCGGTGTCTACCAGATGTTGCAACTGCGCATTCTGACTGGCCAGCGCCTTCAGCAGACGGAGGGATCTATAGGCGATCACGGCCAGCGGTACGGTCACGCCCAATGCCAGGAGAACGATCCACACGGTCTGTCGCAGCCAGGCGGCGAGTGCGTCGTCGTAGTTTTCCGAGACCATGATCCGCAAGGGGTAATCAGGCATCGACGAGAAGCTGATGAATTCCCTGGCCAGGCCATCCGCCTTGTCGTCGAACAGTACGAAGGCTTGTGATTGTGTGGCGAGATGCTTACGGAAAAGCTCTCCGTCAGCCAATGACCGGCCCGGCAGTTGCTGATCGTCTGGCGCCCTGGCGAGGATCGTGCCGTCGCGCCTGAGCAGAGTGATCGCGCCCCCCGGCTTCTGGCGTTGCTCGTCGTACGCACGGGTCAGCCGCGGCAGGTCGATCAAGGCGACCAGCATCTGGATGCCATGCGCGGGGTTCTGCAGCGACAGAGCAACCGGCAAGCCAAGGCGGCCGGTCGACGAATCACGCGCGGGGCTGCCGATGAACAGCCCCGGGTTGGCCAGCGCACCCCTGAAGTGCTCGCTGTCAGCCAAACTCGCCAGCCGCCCCTTGGCCTTGCTCCGGACGTCAGATACCTCGCCATTCGCGGTCAGCAGCAGGATGTCGATGGACTCACCGGTCCGGCTGCGGAAACCTTCGATCAACCTCCGGAAAGCAGGATCGCTGCGCGGGTTGCGGCTGCTGTTCGCAGACAACCAGGATTCACAGCTCATGAGGAAGATGTCGAGCAGGCGCAGCTGATGTCTTGTCTGCTCCTCAACCGCATGCGTCATGCGCTGCAGGCGCTCGCCGGTGGCGATGATGCTTGCCTGCCGCGCCGAGACGGCTGAGACAATGACTACTGTCCACAGTGCGCCGAGGAGCAGCAGCGTCAGCACGATGACCGTCCGTGGGTTAGCCCATTCCTCCAGGTGCCTGATGGCTTCTCTCACCTTACCGTCTGCTTTCGTCGATAATCGATCGCAGCCATTCTAACAGCCTGCCGATATGGTTCGATCAAGCGGCGCCCGAGCAACTTGACGCTGTCGTGGAGTGAGGTCAACTTCCGTTTCGGGCGACCGCTCGGCTGGCGATGATCTCAGCGTGAATTCCGCAGCGTCGTGTCTTGTGCACCGTCGGTGGTGGCTTCCTCCTCCACTTCGACATCAATGACCCCGGCAAAGAAATCGATGGCCGTGCGGGCAACCTGCGAGGTGTCGTAGTAGGCGTAGGCGCTGGCGCCAAGCGCACCGAAGACTGGAATCCAGCGCGCTATCACCTTCCCTATCACGCGTTGCGAGATATGCAAAGCGATCTTCAGGGCCACCGCCTGGACCTCCGGGCGTGAGGCGCGATGGACGACAAAACGCTTGCCGATTCCGGCGACCAGATCACGGACGGCCTGAGCGTCGGTATGCCGGAAGAGGCAATAAAGCATCTCCTCGCGGCCCAGCTCGGTCGTCCTGCCGTAACAACCGGCGATATCTGCAACCATTTGTGTTTGCAGCTTCCACAGCGCACGGAGTTGCGGAAGCAGCGTCAGCCAGCCCAGGGGGCCAGGGGGAAGCGTCAGAGTGCCCGCGGTTACGGCAGCCTGCCTGGCGGCCGTCCTGGCTATGGCGCGGGCACGACTTTCCGGCCTCTCCTTTCTGTGTTCGGCCGTGGCAGGGGTATGGCCGACATAATCCAGAATGGCTTCGGCGATTCGCTGGCTGGCACGGCGTTCGGAGCGGCGTCCGGAAAACTGTTTGTTTGGCATGGCGGGAATGCTGGCTAGGGTGGAAACGGGAATCTGGGGGATCGCTTGGGGCAGTCATCGTCGCTCATCCTGCGACCTGGCGCCAGACGCTGGCGAGCCATGGCTGCTGCGCACGTGGCACGCCGGTGGGACGATAATAATGCTCGAGTTCGCTGAAGCCGGCAGCGGAGAGCTGGCGGCGCCAGGCTGCAAGGTCATGGAAGGCGGCATAGCGTCCATCCTGCCAGCCTTCCTGATTGTCGCCGTGGGGGTTCGAGCAGAACAGTACGCCCTGCGGCTTGAGGGTGGCGTGCAGCTGTCGCAGAACGCGCGGCAGTTCCCGGGTTGGCACATGAAACAGCGAGGCGTTGGCGAATATTCCATCAAAATACCCTGCCGGGAGATCGAGCTGCAGGAAATCCTGCTGCCAGACCATGCAGCCGCTGTCGGCGCGCGCCATGTCGACAAAGCTCCGTGTACCGTCCAGCCCGATGACCAGATGACCGAGGCCGGTAAAGGTCTTCAGATCGCGGCCTGGGCCGCAGCCGAAGTCGAGGATCGTGAATGGCATCTGGCCTCGGAGGTGGCGCAGCAGCGCGGCGATATTCTGACTTACGTCATGGTCGCGCGTCCCCATGCGAAACTCCTCGGCGCGCTGGTGGTAATGAGCCAGCGTTCGGCCAGAGATTTGTTCGAGATCGTGTGAACGTGGCGGCATGGGCTGTGGTCGGGAGGATCGCCTTCAGGCAATGGTAAACCATTGTTCGCCAGAGATGGATGACGCCATCCCGGCCGGCATTGAAATCTTCCTGTGTTAATCTAGGATCCTGTGCTGCCCGGGGAATCACCCGCTTGAAGAGGTTTGGTCGCCGGGCGGCGTCACGGGAAAGCGGAATAACCCGGGGAGCACCAGCCCTCCCCAGCAGGAGGGTTTGTCATGGCCACAGAGACCGAAATCAAGCTGTCCCTCCCAGCGCGTGCCGCGAGCCAACTGGCCAAGCAAGCCATCCTGGGCGGCGTCGAGCCGCAACGGCAATTGCTGATCAATACCTACTACGACACGGCGGACAAGCGACTGCGGCGCGAAAGGATCGTCGTGCGTCACCGCCAGAAAGGGCGGCAGTGTTTGCTCACCGTCAAGACAGCCCCGATGCTCACCGCAGGACTAGCGCAGCGCAGCGAGTGGGAGGTCCCCGGCCGGCCTGGAGAGTTCGACTTTTCGCATGTGGATGACGCGATCGTCCGCGAACTGCTCGAATCGCTGCGTGACCATCTGCAGCCCATATTCACCACGCACTTCAGGCGCAATGTCTGGCTGCTGGAGCCGCGCCAGGGTGTACGCATCGAACTGGCGCTCGACCGCGGCTGGATCGATACGCGGGGTCAGCGCCAGACCATCCGGGAGATCGAACTGGAGCTGCTCGCCGGCGAGGTCAGCGATCTGTTCGACGTGGCGGTCGAGTTGCAGTTCAACCTGCCGCTGCACCCGGAGACAAGCAGCAAGTCGGAACGTGCCTACCGATTGCTGGCCGATGTGCCGCTCGCCGCGGCCAAGGCGTTGCCGGTCGTCACCTCGGCCAGCATGCCGACCATCGAGGCCTTTCGCCTGATTGCCCTGTCCTGTCTCCACCACCTGCAAAGTAACGAACAAGGCGTTTGTCAGAGTGAGGAGCCGGAGTTCGTTCATCAGGCGCGGGTTGCCATCCGTCGCCTGCGGTCGGCGATCCGCCTCTGGGAGCCGCTACTGCCAGAGGCCTTTGTTGCCCGCTTCGATCCGCTTTGGCAGGAGCTGGCGACACGGCTTGGTGATACCCGCAACTGGGATGTCTTTCTGGCGGAAACGTTGCCTGGACTCGCTGAGGCCTTTCCCGGCAGGGGCGAGATCGACCGGCTTTCCCGTCATGCCAAGACACGCTGCGCTGGCAGCCGCAGGGCGAGTATTCGTGCGCTCAAATCGGTGGAGTACTCACGCCTGCTGGTCGACTTCACTGCCGCCCTTCTGGCGCTGCCGGAAGCCGGCGCCGGGCGGCTCGCAGGTTTCGTTCCGCGCTGTCTCAAGAAGCGGGCCAGGCGGGTCAATGAGCGCGCAGCGGATGCGCTGGAGTCGGATGTCGAGGCCCGTCACCGCCTGCGCGTGGCGTTCAAGCAGCTACGCTATGCGGTCGAATTCTTTACTCCGCTCCTGT
Organism: Candidatus Accumulibacter necessarius; assembly: GCA_017302435.1. Taxonomy (GTDB): domain Bacteria; phylum Pseudomonadota; class Gammaproteobacteria; order Burkholderiales; family Rhodocyclaceae; genus Accumulibacter; species Accumulibacter necessarius. The sequence continues at coordinate 13,069 of JAFLDL010000020.1, read as the reverse complement.
CCGGCCCGCAGCTGGCCGACTACCACCAGTCAGCCACGTGTTTGCAGGAACTGCTCGGTCGTCTGAACGATCTGGCCGTTGCTGCGGAGCTGACTGCCGAGGCGCTGCCCGGTGGCAAGGGAGCGGTTATCGAGACCTGGCTGGCGGCAAAGTCCGAGTCCCTGCTGCCCGAATTCAGAAACTTCCTCAACCACTTCCAGCAGCAGCAGGCACCGTGGTAGCGCGCATGAACAGATCGCGTGCAGTCGACCCTGGCGGTGAGGCTCGGGCTCCAGGTCACCACTACTCGGTGGAGCTTCGGATGGCTCACAGCTGGTAAATCCAGCTGGCGATCACGAAGTAGTTCAGGACGCCCAGAATGTCGATCGCAGTGGTGACGAAGGGGCCCGTGGCCACCGCCGGGTCTACCTTGAGGCGCTGAAAGATCATTGGCAGGAGAACCGCCAGCAAGGCGGCGCCGGTCATGTTGCCGAGAATGGTCAGACCGACGACCTCGCCAAGCTGGATGCTGTTGTGGACCAGGTACCCGTAAAGTGCCAGGATCACACCGTAGAAGCCACCGAGCACCAGGCCGACACGCAACTCCTTGAGCACCAGTGGCACGGTGTCTCTGACATCGATTGCACCGGTGGCCAGACCCCGCACGGCGACGGTGGCAGACTGGACTCCGACGTTACCAGCCATGCCCATCACCACCGGCAGGAAGGCGCTCAGGACCAGAACCTCGCCAAGGATCGCTTCGTAACGTCCGATCACAGCCGTCGCCGCTAGTCCTCCGATGAATGCGGCGAGCAGCCAGGGCAGGCGTATCCCGGCAATCTTGAAGGCCGAGTGGGTGAGAGTTTCCGACTCGCTGGTACCTGCCATTTTCAGCATGTCCCGCGTCGTCTCTTCTTCAAGGACATCGATCACGTCATCCACAGTGACCATGCCGACCAGCACATTCTCCTCATCAACCACGGGGACGGCGAGCAGGTGATACTTTTCGACCAGCATGGCGACTGTGGTCTGATCGGCGTCCGTCGTAACCTTCATCACGCGCCGGTTCATGACCTTGTGCAGCGGGGTGCCGGGCCGGGCCAGCAGCAGCTGCCGCAGGGATACGACGCCCACCAGGCGCCCGGCCTCGTCCGTCAAGTAAAGATAGAAGACCATCTCGACGTCTTCACGACTGCGGATGTTCTCGATCGCCTCTTCAACGGTGAGGGTATGTGACAACGAGAAAAAGTCGGTGGTCATGATGCCGCCGGCACTGCTGGGGTCGTATTGCAGCAGGCTTTCGAGTTCGTCCTTGCTCTTCCGGTCGAGCAAGGCCATCAGTTGCTCGCGCTGGCCCTCCGGCAGATCCCCGACGAGATCGGCAAGGTCGTCAGGCGCCAGGTGTTTCAGGACGGCGGCCAGTTTCTCGACCGGCGATTCGGTCATCACCTCCGTCCGCAAGCTGGGCGACAGTTGGCTGAATACTTCGGCCGCCATCTCCGTGTCGGCGATAGCGTAAAAGACGTCCACCACATGCGCCGGCGGCAGTTCGTCGAGGATCGAGGCCATATCGGCGGGGTGTAACCGGGAGATCACCTTCTGCAGCGACGCTTTGGCGTCTCGGTGATAGAGCCGCTCAATCGTTTCGACCAGTCGCTTTTTTCTGGTGTTGTAGGCGGCAGAGGCAACCGGCTTGGTTTCGACGTTGATTTGCATAACAGTTATCCCCCGAGTTGCGACCCCTGCGATCGTCCAGCAGCATAGTTTACCGGTAGGGGCTCCGTCGGTCCATCCGTTTCGACGCCGATCAGGCAATTATTGCCTTGGCTTTCGCTCAAGGGGGTCTTTGGCAGGTTGCCGCGTCTCGTTTTTCTGACCTTTTTCCTGAAAAGCGAGATCTTTCGCCTCGCGTTACATGTTTGACGACAGCATCATTGCCCCTTACGGCCTTGCGTTTGGCATGATAACTGTCGCACAATCGCCAAGTGACCATCTATTGAACGATGGGGCCAAAACATTATATTGCCGGTCTGCGCCCATTTGTCTGGAGCTACACACATGAAATCTGCGCTGTTTTTCAAGTACCTGCTTTCTGGCGTGCCGCTGGTCACCACTCTCAAAGAATACCGCCTGGCATGGCTGAGCAAGGATTCGATCGCTGGCCTTTCCGCCTGTATCGTGTCGATTCCGTCGGTCATAGCCTACGCCGAACTGGTGCATCTGCCGCCGATTGCCGGTCTCTACGCAGCGCTGGCGGCAGCCATTGGCTACGCTCTGTTTTCCAGTTCACGGCACGTCATCGCCGGCCCCGATGCCGCCATTGGTCTGCTGGCCGGTTCGGCGATCCTGCCGCTGTCGGGCGGTGACCCGGCGCGGATCGTCGTACTGGCAGCGGTCCTCAGCATCCTGTCGGGAGTCGTACTGCTGCTCGCGGCGCGCCTGAAGCTGGGCGTCATTGCCGACCTGCTGTCGCGCCCAGTGCTGATCGGTTACCTGAACGGCGCGTCTCTGGTTCTGATCGCGACGCAGCTGGGCAAGATGTTCGGCATCAAGACCGAGGGCGAAGAGTTCTTCGAAGTGGTGTTCACGGTGATCGAGAAGCTGCCGCAGACGCAGGTGCCGACCTTCGTGCTCGGCGTGCTGCTGGTTGGGCTGCTGGTCGGACTGGCGCGCTGGTTGCCGAGCATACCGGGTGCGCTGGCGGTCTGCGCCGTGGCGATCGTCGCGACCTTCACTCTTGACCTCGGCAGCTATGGGATAGCGCTGGTCGGCACAGTTCCCTCCGGGATACCGTTCCTGACGATTCCGTCGTTCCACTGGGCCGATATCGCGGCTCTTGCGCCGGCCGCCGTGGCGATCGCCTTCCTGGCTTTTTCGGATGGTATTCTGCTCGCGCAGACCTTTGCCGAAAAGAATGGCTACGAAGTGCGCCCGAACCGTGAACTGGTCGCGCTGGGCTCGGCGAACATACTGGCCGGGGTCTGGCAGGGCTTTCCGGTTTCGGCCAGCCAATCGCGGACCTCAATCGTCGATTCGGCCGGCGGCATGTCGCAGGTGGCCCAACTGGTTCTGGCCCTAGGGCTGCTGTTGTTCCTGTTCTTTCTCACTGGCCTGATCGCTTTGCTGCCGAAGGTTGCCCTGGGTGCAATCCTGATCGTCACCGCTATCGGGATGCTGGAAGTGGCGTCGTTGGCGGGTCTTTACCGGATCGATCGGGTCGAGTTTGGCATTGCCCTGGGCGTGACCCTTGCGATCCTGATTGCCGGTGTGGTGCCAGGGATCATTCTTGGCTTGCTGCTGTCGCTGATTTCGGTGCTGGTCGAGATCTCGCGTCCGGGCGATGCGATTCTCCGGCGGCTTGTCAGCGACGGACGGTTCCATGATTGTCGTGATGAGGACGAGGCGGAGAGTGTGCCGGGTCTGCTCGTCTATCGGCTCTACGCACCGCTGAACTTTGCCAATGCACGGCATGTCATGACCCGCATCCGGACGCTGGTGGACGAAGCCGATCCGCCGGTCAGGTGGCTGATCATCGACGCCCAGGCTATCCATGACATGGACGTGACCGCCGCGCAGCGCTTTGCGGAACTGCATCGCGAACTCGCCGAGGAGGGCGTGGACGTCAAGATTGCCGACGCCCCGCGGCCCTTCTTTGAAGAACTGGCCAGGGTTGGACTTTCCGAGGAGATCGGCCGGCGGGATTTCTTCGTTTCGGTCAAGAAGGCGGTCGACGCCTTCGAGCAATACTGTGCTGGGCGGCATCCATGACCCTAACCACGGCCCATTGCGCGAGCGTCGGAGGCGCGGGCACACAGCCTGCTTGCCAAGTCCCCTGGCAGCCGTTCCACCGCCTGGGCAGGGCCCCGTGCTGGTCAGCGGCCGCGACCGGGCAGGACCTCGCGCAGTAGCCGGGCAGCGTCTCGTATCATCGTCTCGGTGGTCTCCCAGTCAACGCAGGCGTCGGTCACCGAGCAACCGTACCTGAGCTGCGAGAGATCTTCCGGGATTGACTGGTTGCCGGCAACGATATTGGACTCGATCATCATGCCGACCAGAGACTGGTTTCCGAGGCGGACCTGATTGACCACGTCGGCCATGACCAGCGGCTGCCACTCGTGTTTCTTGTAGCTGTTGGCGTGCGAGCAGTCGACCACGATATTGGTCGGCAGGCCGGCCTTGCGCAGTGCCTGTTCGGCCATCTGTACGCTGACCGTGTCGTAGTTCGGCCGGCCATCGCCGCCGCGCAGAACGAGGTGCCCGTAGCGGTTGCCACGGGTACGCACGATCGAGGTGCGCCCCTGGCCATTGATGCCGAGGAAACTATGCGGCCGTGAGGCAGAGAGGATGGCGTTGACGGCGATGCCGACGTCGCCGTTGGTGCCGTTCTTGAAGCCGACCGGGGTAGACAAGCCGGACGATATCTCCCGATGTGTCTGCGATTCGGTCGTGCGCGCGCCGATTGCCGTCCAGGAGATCAGATCGCCGAGATACTGCGGCGAGATCGGGTCGAGCGCCTCGGTACCGGCAGCCAGGCCGAGTTCGGCGAGCTGCAGCAGGAATGCGCGCGCCTTGTACATGCCCTGATCAACCCGGAAGGAATCGTCCATGTCCGGATCATTGATGTACCCCTTCCAGCCGGTCGTCGTCCTCGGCTTTTCGAAATAGACCCGCATCACCAGGTAAAGCGTCTGGCTGACCTCGTCAGCCAGAGCCTTCAGACGTTTGGCATAGTCGAGCGCGGCCACCGGGTCGTGGATCGAGCACGGGCCAACCACTATGAACAGTCGATCATCGCTGCGGTCGAGGATGTGGCGCAGGACCTCGCGGCCGCGCATGACGAGGTCGGCGGCGCTCGGCGACAGCGGCACCCGGGCGAGGATTTCCTCGGGCGAAGGCATGGGGTCGAAGGCGCTGACGTTGATATTGTCGATGTCGAGGGTGGTCATGGTTTGGCCTGGCGAGTCAGTTGATGAATGATGTCTTTAACCGCAGCGACCCGGTCGGCAAGCGTCGCGCAGTGGCGTTTGAGGACCAGTCTGTCTGCTCCCGCCAGGCGGTAGTTGCGGTCCTTCTGGATCAGATCGATGATCCGCATCGGGTCGATCGGCGGATTGGTGTCGAACTGCAGCGCGATCTGTTCGGTGTTGGCGTCGAGTTTGCTGATTCCGAGAGGTTTGCAGAGCAGCCGCAGCCGGTGGCTGTCGAGCAGAGCCCGCGCTTGTGGCGGCAGGTCGCCAAAGCGATCGACCAGTTCTTCCTGCAGATCGGCAAGCTCGTTCGCCTGCCCGCAGTCGGCCAGGCGTTTGTAAAGCGTCAGCCTTTCGTGGACGTCCGGCGCGTAGTCGTCGGGCAGCAGGGCGGGGGTGTGCAGCTTGATTTCGGTGGTGACGGCCAGCGGTTGCGTCAGGTCTGGTTCCTTGCCCTGCTTGAGCGCTGCAACGGCGCGCTTCAGCATCTCGGTAAACAGGTTGAAGCCGACCTCCTGCATCTCGCCTGATTGGCTGGCTCCCAGCACTTCGCCGGCACCGCGAATTTCGAGATCGTGCATGGCAAGGTAGAAACCGGCACCGAGCTCGTCCATCATCTGGATGGCATCAAGTCGCTGCCGGGCCTGCTTGTTGAGTGCCGTCTCGTCGTGCGTGAGCAGGTAGGCATAGGCCTGGTGGTGCGAGCGGCCAACCCGACCGCGGAGCTGATGCAACTGGGCGAGACCAAATTTCTCGGCGCGGTTGATGACGATCGTATTGGCGTGCGGGTTATCGATGCCGGTTTCGATGATCGTCGTGCACAGCAGCAGATTGGCTCGTTGTTGCGTGAAATCGCGCATCACGCGCTCCAGATCGCGCTCCTTCATCTGCCCGTGGCCAACGAGGATACGTGCTTCGGGCAGTAGTTTGCCGAGCCTGTCACGCATGTTCTCGATGGTGTCGACCTCGTTGTGGAGGAAGTAGACCTGGCCGCCGCGCTTGAATTCGCGCAGCAGCGCTTCACGGATGATGCCGTCCGAGAACCTGCTGACGAAGGTCTTGATCGCCAGGCGCTTCCGTGGCGCGGTGGCGATGACCGAAAAGTCACGCAGCCCTTCGAGCGACATGGCGAGCGTGCGAGGGATAGGCGTCGCCGTCAGCGTCAGCACGTCGACCTCGGCGCGCAGCGCCTTCAGTGCTTCCTTCTGGCGGACGCCAAAGCGGTGTTCCTCGTCGATCACCACCAGACCGAGACGGCTGAAATGGACATCCTTCTGCAACAGCTTGTGCGTCCCGATGACGATGTCGAGTCTGCCGTCGGCCAGTTCCTTGAGCGCCTGCGTCGCCTCGCCGGCGGTCTTGAAGCGTGAGAGTTCGGCAATCCTGACCGGCAATTCGGCGAAGCGGTCGCTGAAGGTCTGGAAATGCTGTTCGCAGAGCAGCGTGGTCGGGCACAGGACGGCGACCTGTCGGCCACCGGCAACGGCGCAGAAAGCGGCGCGCAAGGCGACTTCCGTCTTGCCGAAGCCGACGTCGCCGCACACCAGGCGGTCCATCGGTCGACCCGATCTCATGTCTTCGATCACCGCGGCGATGGCTGTTGCCTGATCCTGCGTTTCCTCAAAACCGAAACCATCAGCAAACGCGTCATAGTCATGCGCCTTAAACTCGCAGGCGTGGCCTTGCCGAGCGGCGCGCAGCGCGTACAGGGCGAGCAGTTCAGCTGCTGTGTCGCGCGCCTGCAGGGCGGCACGACGCTTGGCCTTTTCCCATTGTTGCGAGCCAAGCGTGTGCAGGGGCGCACTGTCCGGATCGGCTCCAGAGTAGCGCGAGATGACATGTAACTGTGACACGGGCACGTACAGCCTGGCGTCGCCGGCGTAGTGCAGTTCGAGGAACTCCATCTCGCCTTCGCCAAGATCAAGATGGATCAGGCCCTGGTAACGTCCGATGCCATGCTGCTCATGCACCACCGGCGAAGCCACCTTCAGTTCGCTGAGGTCGCGCAGCCAGTTGTCAGCCGACGTTCGCCGCTGGGCCACGTGGCGCGTGCGCCGCGACGGGCTATCGGCGTAGAGTTCAGCTTCCGTGATGATCGCCAGTTGATCGAGCAGGAAGCCGTCGTAAAGGGGGCCAACCGCCAGCGAGAGCCGGCTGTCGCTGGCCATGAAATCGGAAAAACTCGCGCTCGCCAGTGGTTTCAGTCCGTATTCCGAGAGCAGTGCGGACAGTGTTTCGCGGCGCCCGGCGCTTTCTGCGAGCAGCAGGACACGGCCTGGAAATCCATCGAGAAAGGCTTGCAGGCGGCAAAGCGGGTTTTCGGCGCGGCGGTCAACGGCCAGAGACGGCAGGCTGCGCACCGGGCCTTCATTGCTCGCCGTCAGGCTCACTCTGGCATAGGCCTTGGCAGCGATGAAGAAAGGTTCTTCGGCCAGAAAGAGATCGGCCGGTGGCAGTAGCGGCCGCGAGCGCTCGCCCGACAGCATCGTGTAGCGTGACTGCGCCTCGCGCCAGAAGGTACGAATCGCTTCCGGCACGTTGCCGTGGAGGCAAAGCAGTGTGGCGCTGGGCAGATAGTCAAATAGGGTGGCCGTTTCCTCGAAAAAAAGCGGTAGCCAGTACTCGATCCCGGCGGCGGGAATGCCGTTCGAAACGTCCTTGTAGATTCCCGAGCGCCCCGGGTCACCCTCGAACATTTCGCGGAAGCGCTGACGGAAGCGCGTCCTTCCCTGGTCGTCGAGCGGAAACTCGCGCGCTGGCAGCAGCCGAACCTCAGGCACTGGATAGAGCGTGCGCTGGTTGTCGACGTCGAAGGTCTTGATGCTCTCGATTTCGTTGTCAAAGAGATCGAGGCGGTAGGGCAGGTGCGAGCCCATTGGGAAGAGATCAACCAGGCCCCCGCGGATGGAGTACTCTCCAGGGGCGACAACTTGCGTCACATGCGCATAGCCTGCCAGCGTCACCTGGGCGCGGAACTGGCCCGCATCGAGCTTCTCGCCCTGCGTGAGGAAGAACGTGTAGGCGGCCAGATAGGCGGGCGGCGCCAGACGGTAAACCGCAGTGCTGGCGGGTACCAGCAGTACATCGCACTCTCCCCGCATGACAGCGTAGAGCGTTGCCAGTCGCTCGGAAACGAGGTCGTGGTGTGGTGAAAAACTGTCATAGGGCAGGGTTTCCCAGTCCGGGAGCAGACGTACGCGCAAGTTCTCGGCAAACCAGGGGATTTCCTGCAGCAGACGGTGGGCATCGCTGGCGCTGGCGGTCAGTACAGTGAGCATCCGCTTGGCGTCAGCACTGCCTAGTGACGCCGCGTGGGCGATCGCGAGCGCGTCGGCGGAACCCGCGAACGAGGGAAACGGAAGCTTTTCACCGCCTTTGGCTACTGGCAGATGGGGAAGCGGCAATGACAAGGAATGCGACTCGCGACTCGACTGCTGAAGTGGTCTGGGCTGCACAGGCCGGGCGGCGCGAGGCAGCGAAAGGGCGGCATTATAGCCGATCAGTCCTTCGCCCCGGCGCCATTGATCGTCTCATCGGATAAGCCTGGCGATTGGTTCAGGCGTCTTTCATGTCGGGTTTTTCATGTCGAGCTTCGTGCACAGCGCAGCGAAGAACTGCGAGGCACCGTTGCGGATCGAAAAATCGGCAGCGTCCGAGAACGGCGTCGGGTGCGGATTGACTTCCACAACCACCGCGCCGGCACGCTTTGCCCATACCGGCAGGCGGGCGGCGGGCTGGACGGTAAAAGAGGTGCCGACACAGAAGAACACGTCGGCACCGAGGCTGCGTATTTCGGCAGCGGCAAAGACCTCTTCATCAAGCATCTCACCGAACATCACCAGGTCGGGCCGCACCGGCGCCCCGCAAGCGGGACAGGCATAAGGTTTGATGGCGCTTTGATCCCAGGCGGCAACAAAGCCACAGTGTCGGTGGCAGCGTACCCGGTGGATGGTGCCGTGTACCTCGAGGACGTGTTCATTGCCGGCACGCTCGTGGTATCCGTCGATGTTCTGGGTAATGACGGTCATCCGCTGTGCCGGGCAGATTTCCTCCAGCCGCGCGATCGCCTGATGCCCGGCATTCGGGCGCCGCTCATCAACCAGGGTCTTCAACTGTAGCAACCAGTTCCACGCGCGTTGCGGATTGCGCAGGAATCCTTCAATGCTGGCGACCTCATCAGGGTCGACGTTGTTTCAGAGGCCGGTCGCCCCATCGCGGAAAGTGGGAATGCCGCTGTCGGCCGAAAGCCCAGCTCCCGAGAAAACGACAATCTCCTCCGCCTCGCGCACGATGGCAGCGATCGACTCCAGGCTCATTGCGTGCATGGTCCTCTCCTTTTCCACTCAGCAGTCTGCGCTGCCGCAGCGATGATTGTCGCACGCACAGGCAGGCGCAGCGCTCCGGCGCTGGGCTTCCTGGTGCCACCCCAGTACAGGTGGAGCACCGGTTGCAGCAATCTCACCGCTGGCGAGCGCTGTTCGTTGTATAAAAGCGACACAATGCGAGGTCGATGCTTGAAGGAAATCAAGTTTGTATGCTTAAATCTCCTGACTGCGCAAAAATCGCATCGCGTTACACGCATTCGGACCTAACAGAGATTAATCGAGGAGGAACATCTTGAAATCGAAAATCATTACTACCCTGCTGGCCTCTATCGGCCTGTTTGCAGCCGCTGGCGCTGCGCAAGCCCAGACCGCTGCTGATCGCGTCTACGTGATCGACCAACGTGGTGAAGTCGTGCTGAGCGGCACCGGCCTTTGCTGGCGTACCGGTTTCTGGACCCCGGCCGCTGCTGCCAAGGACCCGGCGGGCTGCAAGTGCGACAAGGATCTGCTGCCGAAGGAAGTTTGCGAACCGCCAGCACCCAGGGCTGCTGCCGTACCGGGCGCCAAGCCCACGGGTGACAAGATCACCATCGCTGCCGATGCGCTGTTCGACTTCGACAAGGCGGTACTGCGTCCGGAAGGCAAGAAGAAGCTCGACGAAGTGGCCGCCAAGTCCAAGGAGATCAAGCTGGAAGTGATCCTCGCCGTCGGTCACACCGACCGTTTCGGTTCCGTGGCGTACAACATGAAGCTCTCCGATCGGCGCGCTGCCGCGGTGAAGAGCTACCTGGTGAGCAAGGGAGTCGATGCCAACCGTATTTACACGGAAGGCAAGGGTCCGAAGAATCCGGTGACCAAGCCGGATCAGTGCCCGGGCAAGAAGGCGACCAAGGCGGTTATCCAGTGCCTGCAGCCCGACCGTCGTGTCGATATCGAACTCATCGGCACCAAGTAATCCAGGCGCAATGCGTCAGAAAACCCCGCTTTGGCGGGGTTTTTTTTAGGCTCCTAGATATGTCTTTGGAATGAACACCGCGATTCCGGCAGTCGATCTGGTCATCGAGGCGCGCTGGATGGTTCCTGTGGACCCGCCTGGCGTCGTTCTCGAGAACCATGCGCTGGTGGTCAATCACGGCCGGATCATCGACCTCCTGCCACAGAGCGAGTTGGCTGGCCGTTTTTCACCGCTCAGCCGCAAGTGTCTGGACCAGCACGTGCTGATTCCAGGGCTGGTGAATCTGCACACCCACGCGGCGATGACCTTGCTGCGTGGTCTTGCCGATGATCTGCCGCTGATGCAGTGGCTTCACCATCACGTTTGGCCGGCTGAGGCGCAGCACGTTTCCTCGCAGTTTGTCCATGACGGAACCCTGCTTGCCTGCGCCGAGATGCTGCGGGGCGGCATCACCTGTTTCAACGACATGTATTTCTTTCCCAAGGCCGCAGCGGACGCCGTGCTGGCTTCGGGAATCCGGGCCGCAATCGGCCTGATCACGGTGGATTTTCCGAGCAACTATGCAGCCGACGCCGACGACTATCTTGCCAAGGGCCTGGCGGTTCGCGACCAACTGCTGGATGAACCGCTCTTGTCTTTCTGCCTCGCCCCGCATGCGCCCTACACCGTCAGTGAGCGGAGCTTTGCCCGCGTGCTGACGCTCGCCGAGCAGATCGAACTGCCGATTCATCTCCATTTGCATGAAACTGCCCAGGAAATCGACGACAGCCTGCAGCGTTTCGCGGTGCGCCCGATTGAGCGCCTTCGCCGCCTCGGTCTGCTCAGTCCGGCGCTGATCGCTGTGCATGCAGTTCACCTCAGCGCGGCCGAAATCGAAATGCTGGCGCAGCACGGCTGTTCGGTTGCCCATTGTCCCAGTTCCAATCTCAAGCTGGCCAGCGGCATAGCCCCCATCACGCAGTTGTCGGCGAGCGGAGTCAATATCGGCCTGGGCACCGACGGGGCGGCCAGCAACAACCGGCTCGACCTCTTTCAGGAAATGCGCCTGGCCGCGCTGCTGGCCAAGGAGGAAGCCGGCCGCGCCGACGCCATCAACGCGCATCGCGTATTGCACATGGCGACTCTTGGCGGCGCTCGCGCGCTCGGTCTCGAGGCGAGCATCGGCTCCTTGACCCCGGGCAAGGCGGCCGACCTCTGTGCCGTCAGACTCAACGATCTTGCGCTTGCACCTTGCTACGATCCCGTTTCCCATCTTGCCTACGCGGTAGGCCGTGAGCATGTTTCTGCCGTGTGGGTGGCGGGCCGGATGCGAGTCGAGAACGGGCAACTGATTGAAAACAACGAAACCGGATTGATAAAACTGGCCCTCTTGTGGCAAAATAAAATTCGTCCGTGATGAGTTCAGTCAACAACGAGGCATAACAGGCCATGCGGATCACTCCCGCAGGCTTCAACTAACGAGGGAAACCTAGATGAACAGAACTGCAAAAAACTCCATGATGGCCTTGCTCGCTGCCGCCACTTGCGGCGTCGGCGCCTCGCTCGCTCAGGCACAGACTTCGATTCCTCTGGATCGTGTGTACGTGATCGACCAACGCGGAGAAGTCGTCATGAGCGGCGCCGGTCTTTGCTGGCGTACCGGTTTCTGGACCCCGGCCGCTGCCGCCAACGACCCGGCTGGCTGCAAATGCGACAAGGATCTGCTGCCGAAGGAAGTTTGCGAGCCGCCAGCGCCAAAGGGCGCTGCCTTACCGGCTGCCAAGCCTGCTGGTGACAAGATCACCGTCGCCGCCGACGCGCTGTTCGACTTCGACAAGGCGACGCTGCGCCCGGCCGGCAAAGCCACGCTGGACGAAGTGGTTGCCAAGGCCAAGGCGATTAAGCTTGAAGTGATCATTGCCGTTGGTCATACCGACCACTTTGGTTCCGATGCCTACAACCAGAAGCTGTCCGAGCGGCGCGCCGCGGCGGTCAAGACCTATCTGGTCAGCAAGGGTATCGATGCCAACCGTGTCTACACCGAAGGCAAGGGCGAAAAGAATCCGGTGACCAAGCCTGGTCAGTGCCCGGGTCCGAAGAGCAAGAAGGTCATCGAGTGCCTGCAGCCCGACCGTCGTGTCGATATCGAACTCATCGGCACCAAGTAATCGTATAGCGATACCGAAAGCCCTGCCTAGGCAGGGCTTTTTTGTTTGGTGCGCCCAAGCATGGGCGTGATCCCGCGTCTGCTGTCGCTGCTTGATACGGTGCGACAACGACAGCGGGGTCAATGAACCGATGGATCCGAAACGGCATGTCCGGGTGTGGGTGAGGATGATCCTATTTTCCTCAGTTGAACGATGGAAATCTGTTGCAAACTGAGTGCTGGTGAGGGTTTCGGGCGAAAGGGGAGGGTCACCCAATGGGTGAGTTGGATTTTGAGCGAAAAGATCTGGTCAAGGCGGTGGATGGTGCTTTGCAGGAGATCGGGCAAGGGGCGGCGGAGATGCGGGTTGCGACGCCTGGGGGGCGATTGCACGTTCGCTGGGACGAAGGGGGAAGTGCCACGGCCCTGGGGCAGTTGGCGTTCTTTGCCGAATTTCTCGAAGTGTCAGGTCTGTTCGCCCGCTGGCGGGACGGGTGCCCGATGGCGTATACCAGCCCCAACGCGCCCGAGGTGGTCGACGTTCTCGGCACCTGGTTGCTGTCGATCCTGGATGGGCAGCGGCGCTACGCACATGTGACTGGGCTACGCGGCGACGAAGTCGCGCCACAGATTCTCGGCATGAAGAAGATCATCAGCGACGAAAGCCTGCGCCGCGCACTGGCGCACCTGGCCCCGAACCAACCCAAGCTCTGCAGCG
>JAFLDL010000002.1 GCA_017302435.1 Candidatus Accumulibacter necessarius | reverse complement strand
CGCTGCCCGCCTCGGCGCCGCTCACTTCCAGTCGCCGCGCATGCCGGCGACGATCGCCTGCAAATGCTCGGGGGTCGCTGCTGCCGGCACCACCGGTAAGCCGACCGTCAGCGCGATTGCCGAGAACAGGCCGCGCCGCAGCGGCTTGCTCATCGCCGGCCCGTCCTTGCGGCTGAAGAAACTGCCCCACAGGCCCTGCAACGCCATCGGAATCACCGGCACCGGCGTGCGCTTGACAATCCGCTGCACGCCCGGCCGGAAGGGGTAGATCTCGCCGGTGTCGGTGATCCGCCCTTCCGGAAAGATCGCCACCAGTTCGCCCGCCTCGAGCGCCTTGGCTACCTCCTCGAAGGCGGCCTCCATCATCGCCGCGTCATCCCTGGCCGGCGCGATCGGGATGGCGTGCATGTGGCGAAAGACGAAGCTGATCAGTGGCGTGCGATAGATGCGGTAATCCATGACGAAACGGATCGGCCGCCGGCTGGCGGCGGCAATCACCAGCGGATCGACAAAGCTGACGTGATTGCAGACCAGCACCGCTGCCCCCTCTTCCGGGATGTTCTCCAGGCCGTTCTGCCGCAAACGATAGACCGAGTGGATCAACAGCCAGGCAATGAAGCGGAGCAGGAACTCCGGCACCAGACTGTAGATGTAGACCGCCACCGCCGCATTGCACACCGCGGCGACACCAAACAGCGCCGGAATCGAAAGACCATCCGCAAGCAGTCCGGCCGCCGCCAGCGAGCCGACGACCATGAACAGCGAGTTGAGGATGTTGTTGGCGGCAATGATTCGCGCCCGCTGTTCGGGTGCGCTGCGCAACTGGATCAGGGCATACAGCGGCACGATGAAAAACCCGCCAAACAGGCCGAGCGCGAACAGATCGAAGAGTACGCGCCAGGTCTCGTGCAGGGCGAGCAGGCTGGTCAGCGGCAGCGGCGCCCCCGTGGGGAGCAGCGCCGGAGAGGCAAAGGCGAGATCGATGCCGAACAGCGTCAGGCCGATCGAACCAAAAGGCACCAGGCCGATTTCGACGTGCCCGGCCGACAGGCGTTCGCAGAGGAGTGATCCCAGACCGATGCCGATCGTGAACACGGCCAACAACAGCGTCACCGAGCCCTCACTGCCCCCGAGAACGTTTTTTGCGTAGGCCGGGAACTGCGCCAGGAACAGGGCACCGTAGAGCCAGAACCAGGAAATGCCGAGGATCGACAGAAAGACCGTCCGGTTCTGGCGTGCAAAACCGATGTTGCGCCAGGTTTCGGACAGCGGGTTGAGGCTGACGACCAGTTCCGGCGCCGGCGCCGGCGCCGCCGGGATGCCACGACTGAAGAGATAGCCGAACACCGCGATCACCAGGCCGGCATAAGCAACCCAGGTCGGGTGTCCGGCCGTGCCGGCGAGCAGGCCACCGGCCAGCGTACCGATCAGGATGGCGACGAAGGTGCCGGCCTCGACCAGCGCGTTGCCTCCAACCAGTTCGTTCTCACGCAGATGTTGCGGCAGGATGGCGTACTTGACCGGCCCGAACAGCGTCGAATGCAGGCCCAGCAGAAACAGCGCCGTGAGCAGAACCGCCAGGCTGTGCATCGAGAAGCCGAGCAAGGCGACACCCATGATGACGATTTCGAGCAGCTTGACCAGCCGCGCCAGCTTCGCCTTGTCGTACTTGTCGGCCAGTTGCCCGGCGGTAGCGGAGAAAAGAAAGAACGGCAGGATGAAGATTCCCGCTGCCAGATTGGTCAACACCTCGGGCGCCAACGCGGTCCAGCTCGCCGCCTGAAACGTGAGCAGCACGATCAGGGCATTCTTGAACAGGTTGTCGTTGAACGCACCCAGGAACTGGGTCGCGAAGAACGGGGCAAAGCGACGGGCCTTGAGCAGACCAAACTGGGAACTCATGCAGTCTTCCTTTCAAAGAAGGCGCCGGTCTCGAAGATCGCCGGGGCACAGCAGTGCGCCTGAATGACTCGACGCAATCGGCGCGCGACCAGACCCGTCAGCGCGACACCACCAACAGGCAGACCCGCATGCAGGAAGCAGCGCCGACGCGGGCTCATGGGCAAATGCGCAACGCCAGGGGTGCCATCAGGCGGATTCCTTGAGATAGGACAGGACATTGCGCAAGGACTCCTCGAGAAACGGCTTGTTGACCCAGAAATAGACCTCCTTGCCGAGCTTTTCCGACAGCAGCACCTCGGCATCGCGCAGGGTCTTGAGATGATGCGACACCGTCGAGCGCGCCAGGGTCGAGACATCGGCAATCTGGCTGACATTCAGACGCTCGTGCGGCTCAAAGAGCAAAAGGATGCGTTGCCGATGCTCGTCGCCAAGCGCTGAAAAAACCCGGGACATCGACCGCCACTCCTGCGGCATCGTCCGACCGTAATCGCCCCTCATGGTCTCCCTCGCCAACGATGAACCAGTGAACACCAAGAAAACATATCGACGAGTTTAGGCATATCGACATTGAAGTCAAGCGAAATCTCGCCGATCAGGCTTTCAGCAGTTCCTCGCGATTCCCGAGCCAGCGCAACAGGTGGCGCTCGGCGCGCCCGGGATCGTCACGCAGCAATTGCACCGCCAAGGCCTGCGCCAGTTCGACCAGATCGGCATCGGCTTCCAGGTCAGCGTAGCGCAGCAGGGGGACCCCCGACTGGCGGCTGCCGACGAACTCGCCGGGACCACGCAGGTGCAGGTCCTGGCGGGCGATCTCGAAACCGTCCGTCTGCTCGAAGATGATCTTCAGTCGCGCACGCGCCATCGCCGACAGTGGCGGCTGGTAGAGCAGCACGCAAACCGAGTGGTGGCTGCCACGTCCGACGCGTCCGCGCAGCTGGTGAATCTGCGACAGGCCGAAGCGCTCGGCGTGTTCGATCACCATCAGACTGGCATTCGGGACGTCGACACCGACTTCGATGACGGTTGTCGCCACCAGCACGTCAATCTCGCCGGCAGCGAAGGCAGCCATCACCGTGGCCTTTTCATTGCCCCGCAGGCGGCCATGGACCAGACCGATACGCAGCTCCGGGAGTTCGGCGCTGAGCGCGGCGTGGGTATCGAGTGCCGCCTGCAGGTCGAGCCTGGCCGACTCCTCGATCAGGGGACAGACCCAGTAGGCCTGTCGCCCCTCGGCGACCACGGTACGCACCGCTGCCACCACTTCCTCCCGCCGGCTGTCGGAAAACAGCCGGGTCCTCACCGGCGATCGGCCCGCCGGCATTTCGTCGATCACCGAAACATCAAGGTCGGCGTAGTAGCTCATCGCCAGCGTGCGTGGAATCGGCGTCGCCGACATCATCAGCTGGTGCGGATTGGCACCCTTGCGCCGCAGTTCCAGCCGCTGCACGACGCCGAAGCGATGCTGTTCGTCGACGATGGCCAGTCCGAGACGGGCGAAGTCGATGCCTTCCTGGATCAGCGCATGCGTGCCGACCACCAGTTGCGCCGTCGTCGCGGCCTGCAACTGTTTCGCCCGCTTGAGCTTCCTGCCCAGACTCCCGGCCACGCACACCACCTCGATGCCGAGCGGTTCAAGCCAGGCGCTCAGCTTCAGGAAGTGCTGCTCGGCCAGGATTTCGGTCGGTGCCATGAACGCCGTCTGATGGCCGGCCTCGATCGTCTGACAAGCCGCCAGCGCAGCGACGATCGTCTTGCCGCAGCCGACGTCGCCCTGCAGCAGACGCTGCATCGGGTAGGGATGCTCGAGGTCGGCGGCGATCTCGGCGGCGACGCGCTGCTGTGCGCCGGTCAGGGCGAAAGGAAGCGATGCCTTGAGACGGCTGGCGAGTTCGCCGGTGGCCAGCAACACCGGCGCGCCCCTGGTCCGGCGATCCAGGTAGGCGCGGCGCAGAGAAAGCTGCTGCGCCAGCAACTCGTCGAACTTGATTCGCCGCCAGGCGGGATGGCTGCGGGTCTGCAGCGCGGCCGCTGGCAATTCGGGCGGGGGTGCATGCAGCAGCGTGACCGCGGTCGCCAACGGTGGCAGCAAATGGCGTTCACACCAGGCGGCATCGAGCACCTCCGCGAGATCGGCATCACGCAGCGCGCCGCCGATCAGCTTGCGCAAAGCGCTCTGTGTCAGCCCGGCGGTGGTCGGATAAACCGGCGTCAGCGATTGCGGCAGCGCTTCGGCTTCGGCCAGGATACGGTAGCGGGGATGCACCATTTCGCGGCCGTGCAGACCGTGGCGGATCTCGCCAAAAATGCGCAGCCGGCGCCCCTGGTCGCGCGCCACTTCCAGCGCCCGCTGCTGGCTGCCGTAGAAGCTCAGGAAGCGCAGGTCAAGGATGCTGCGCTCACCGCTCGCATCGCTGACCCGGGCTACCAGTTGGCGACGCGGCGCCCGCCTGACCGAGATGTCGAGGAGATCACCTTCGACCTGTACCGGAACGTCAAAGGGTGCCTCCGCAATGCCGGTGATCCGCGTCTCGTCCTCGTAGCGCAAGGGAAGATGCAGGACCAGATCCTGTTGCCGCTCCAGACCGAGCTTTCGCAGCCGGTTCCTGATGGCTGGCGGGGCATCAATCGTCGCGTCTGCCGGCATCAGCCGCCAAGCACCATCACCGCGTCGGCTTCAACCAGTGCCCCGCGCGGCAACGAAGCCACCCCGACGGCAGCGCGGGCCGGAAAGGGCTCGGCGAAATAACAGGCCATCACTTCGTTCACGGTCGTGAAGTTGACCAGATCCGTGAGGTAGACGTTGAGTTTGACGACATCGGCCAGCGAACCGCCGGCCGCCTCCGCCACCGCCTTCAGGTTGTCGAAGACCCGCACGATCTGTGCGTCGATCCCTTCAACCAGCTTCATGCTGACCGGGTCGAGGCCGATCTGGCCCGACAGATAGACCGTATCGCCAACCTTGACCGCCTGCGAGTAGGTACCGATTGCGGCCGGCGCGTGCGGCGTTGAAATGATCGTTCTGGCCATGGTGCTGTCCTCTACAATGTGTGCGGTTGAAACCGGGGAGTTTAAACCGGGGATACTGAACCGGGAAACCCATATGACGACGACGCTCATCGCCAATCTCGAAAAACTGCTCGGCGGGCCTCGTGATGGCGCCTTGCTGCGTTATTCACTCGGCAACGAGTATCTCAAGGCCGGCCACCCTGAACAAGCAGCGATCCACCTGCGTGCAGCTCTGGTACAGGACCCCGCCTACTCCGCCGCGTGGAAGCTGCTCGGAAAGGCGCTGAGCGAGGCGGGACAGCCGGGCGAGGCGCTCGCCGCGTATGAACAGGGAATTGTCGTCGCCGAAGCCCGGGGCGACCTTCAGGCAGCCCGGGAAATGACGGTTTTTGCCCGGCGGCTACGCCGCCAACTGCCGGCGGCAGAACGCTGAGCGCCTACGGCCGGCCGCCCTTGAGCAACACGGGATCCGCCGCGATCCCGAGGGTCTGCAGTTTGCGACGAGCCGCCTCAGCTTCCGCGCGACTCCTGAACGGGCCGACCTGCAGGCGCGTCTCGATGTTTGAGGGGAGGCCTTCCTGTGCCAGCCTGGCCTGGAGTTCTGCGGCCTGCTGCTGATCGGGCAGCGGACTGGACTGCAGGGCGTGCCCGGATAGCGGACGCGGCGGGACAACAGCCAGCGGCGCGGCCGCCGCAGCCGCCTCGGTGCCGGCCGATGCCTGGCCGGGGTTGGTGGCCGACGACGATGACTCAGCCGGCGGCAGCAGTTGCTCGATCGCTGCACCACTGGCCTGAGGTCCGGCCACTACCTGCACAACGACCGGCGTTTCGACCAGCGGTTCAGCTACTTTCAGGGCTGGCAGTGCTTTCTTGACCGGTACCGGTTCGGTAAACTGCGGACCGCCGGCCATTGGATCATCAAGCGGACTCAGGTAATCAACTAGCGGCAACGCCGCCAGCAGCAGCAGGATCAGCAGGCCGGCAGCACCCATCCGCCAGTGCAACTGGCGCCTGAGAGCCGCTTGCTGGTCCGCCGCTGCCGCGGCCATGCCAACCACGGTGGCAGCTGGCGCGGGGGCGGCTTCGGGGGTACTGCTTCGCGGTCGAATTGCCATCTCGGGTCTTTGCTCCGCCTCTAGAAGCCCTCTTGGCGGTTGCGCGCCAGCGCCACCACCAGGTCAGCCTCGGCCCGCGCTATGCCGCAGCGATGCGCGATGGTCGTCGCGTCATGGCCCTGAATCGCCATCTGCATGGCATCGTTGTAGAGCGGCGAGGCGCTCTGCGCCGACACCGTGGATTGTGCAGACTGGCGCCGGAAATCCTCGCGAGCAGCCAGCACCTCGGCGCGCAACTCGTCCACCTCGCAGCGCAACTGGTAAACCTCGCGCTGCAGGGCATCGATCATCGCCTGCCCGGGAATCTCGGCTGGAGGCTCGTTCCAGGGGAATTCCGGCTTGGCCGGATCGGCCTCTGGCAGCTCCGACGCGGCGACCAACGCTTGTGGTCCACTCGCCCCGGCGGCATCGACCGGGCCGATGGGCTCTATCGCTGCCACCTTGGCGGAGTCGGGTTCCTGGATCGCCGCATAGGCCGCCACGGCTGATTGCGCAACCATCGGTGACAGGGCTGGGACGCCGTGCTGCAGGCGGCGCAGGCGGAAAAAGAGGACGATGATATAAAGCAACAACAGCGCGATGACCGCCATCAAGCCTTCGCGCCAACCCAGACTGCCCAGTAGCTCGAGATCCATTGCGCGCCTTCGTGACGGTGTTCGGCAGACATTATGCCAGACACTTCGCCTGCCTCAAGGACCATGTCGCGCAGTTGCTCTGAACTCCGTTCGACAAAACGGAAGAGGCCTCGCCGGGAAACCCGGCGAGGCCTCGACAACGCCTCACCAGCGATCTACTGGATCGATTCGAACAACCCCGCTGCGCCCATGCCGGTACCGATGCACATGGTGACCAGGCCGTAACGCTGCCGGGTGCGCTGCAGGCCATGCACCACCGTCGCCGTTCGAATGGTTCCGGTCGCGCCCAGCGGATGGCCGAGGGCGATGGCGCCACCGAGCGGATTCACCCTGGCCGGATCGAGATCCAGCTCACGGATCACCGCCAGTGCCTGCGCGGCAAAAGCCTCGTTGAGCTCGATCCAGTCCACCTCGGCCAAACCGATGCCGGCCTGCTTGAGCACCTGGGGAATTGCCTTGATCGGGCCGATGCCCATGATCTCTGGCGGCACACCGGCAACCGAGTAACCGGCAAAGCGCGCCAGCGGCTTGAGATTGAACTGCTTGAGGATCTTTTCCGAAACGACCAGCACGGCGGCTGCGCCATCCGACATCTGCGAGCTGTTGCCGGCCGTTACCGTGCCGCGCGCGGCAAACACCGGCCGCAGTCTGGCGAGCCCCTCGAGACTGCTGTCGGGGCGCGGTCCCTCGTCGGTCTCGGCCAGGTACTCCTTGACGGTCACTTCGCCGGTACGCAGATTCGGCAACCGCGCGGTGACTGCGTAAGGCGAAATCTCGGCCTTGAAGTGGCCGGCGGCGATCGCCGCACAGGCCTTCTGGTGCGAGGCAACGGCAAAAGCATCCTGTTCTTCGCGCGAAACCTTCCACTGCGCGGCAACCTTTTCGGCCGTGATGCCCATTCCGAAGCCAATCGCGTAGTTCTCTTCCAGCTCGAAAATTGCCGGGTTCATCGCAATTTTGTTGCCCATCATCTGGTTCATCAAGGACATCGTTTCGGTGCCGCCGGCGATCATCACGTCGGCTTCACCCAGACGGATGCGATCGGCTGCCATGGCCACGGTCTGCACCCCGGAAGCGCAGAAGCGATTGATGGTGACGCCGGGGACCGTGTCCGGCATGCCGGCGAGCAGCAGGCCGATACGGGCGACGTTCATCCCCTGCTCGGCTTCCGGCATCGCACAACCGACTATCACGTCCTCGACCAGTGCCGGGTCAAGCCCCGGCGCCTGCGCCATGACCGATCGGATGGCATGCGCCAGCATGTCGTCCGGCCGGACGTGGCCCAGCAGGCCCTTGCGCCGACCCACCGGCAGGCGCGTCGCGGCAACGATGTAGGCTTCCTGAATCTGTTTGCTCATGTTCTGTTCTCCTTGCTCGCTCAATTACGCAGCGGCTTGCCGGTTTCCAGCATGTGCTGGATACGCTGCTGGGTTTTCGGGTTCTGCAGCAGCTCGACGAAGAGCTTGCGCTCGACAGTCAGCAGCCACTGCTCATCGACCAGTGATCCGGTCTCGATATCGCCACCACAGAGCGCCGTCGCTGCCGCCTTGGCCACCGCGTAGTCGTGCGCCGAAATCATGCCGCCTTCCTTCATGTTGGCCAGCATCATCACGCAGTTGGCGATGCCGGTGCGCCCGGCAACCTTGATGCCACGCGGCGACAGCCGCGGATGGTAGCCCGCCTCGGCGAGGCCGCGCGCCTCTCGCAGCGCGACGTAGAGCAGTTCATTGGCATTGAAGACGATCTTGTCCGACTCGACGGCAAAACCGAGTTCCTTGGCCTGCGCGCCGCTTTTCGACACCGTCGCCATGGCGATGGTCATGAATACCGGCTGGAGGAACTCGAAGGGATCGTTGCCGCCGGTCCTGGCCGCGTGCTGCGCGGCACGGATGGCAAACTCCTTGCAGCCGCCGCCAGCCGGGATCAGGCCGACGCCGGCTTCGACCAGGCCGATGTAGCTTTCGAGGGCGATCACCCGCTTGGCGGCGTGCATGACAAACTCGCAACCGCCACCCAGCGCCATGCCCTGCACGGCAGCGATCACCGGGACCTTGGCATACTTGAGGCACATCGACGCGTTCTGGAACTCGGCGACGTACGTCGCGAGCAGTTCGAACTCGCCGGCGGCGATTGCTTCGGCGACCTCCTTGAGGTTGGCGCCAAAGGCAAACGGCGCCTCATGCCACAGCACCAGTCCCTGATAATCGGCCTCGGCTCGCGCCACAGCTTCCTGCAAGCCAATGATGACGTCACGGCCAAGCGTATGATTGCGCGACTTGATGCTGACGATAGCGATGCCAGCGTCGACCTGGGGCAGCGTCCACAGGCGAACGCCCTCGTTTTCCCAGACCGTTTCACCGGCAACCGTCTTCTCGCCCAGCACCCGTTCGGGGAAGATCTGCCGCTGATAGACGGGCAGCGTCGAGTGCGGCCGGTAGGCGTCGGCGCTCGCCGAATACGAGCCTTGTGCGGTATGCACACCTTGCTGGGCAACCTGGCCAAAGACCCACGCCGGCAGCGCTACCGGGCTCATTGTCAGGCCGGCGTCGATGTCAGCCTTGACCGCTTCGGCGATCGCCTGCCAGCCGGCGGCCTGCCAGCTTTCGAACGGACCCTGTGCCCAGCCGAAACCCCAGCGCATCGCGAAGTCGAGGTCGCGCGCGTTGTCAGCGATGTCGGCGAGATGGAAGGCAGCGTAGTGGAAAATGTCGCGGAAGATCGCCCACAGGAATTGCGCCTGCGGATGCTCGCTGGCCCGCAACTGGGCAAACTTCTCGGCCGGATTGCGGTTCTTGAGGATCGCCAGCACCGTCGGGTCGATGTCGCCAGCGCTGTCACGATAGTCCTGAAGCGCGAGGTCGAGGACCTTGATTGCCCGGCCGTCCTTGCGGAAGATACCGCCGCGCGTCTTCTGCCCCAGCGCGCCCTTGCCGATCAGCGCCGCCAGCCATGCCGGCACGCCGTAGTAGCCGTGCCAGGGGTCGTCGGGCAGGGTGTCCTGCATGGTCTTGATGACGTGCGCCAGCGTATCGAGCCCGACGACATCGGCGGTGCGGTAGGTGGCGCTCTTCGGGCGACCGATAATCGGACCGGTCAGCGAATCGACGACGTCGAAGCCAAGACCGAGACGCTGGGTGTGATGCATCACGGCGAGAATCGAGAAAACACCGACGCGATTGGCAACGAAGTTGGGCGTATCCAGCGCCCGAACGACGCCTTTGCCGAGACGCGAGACCAACCACGACTCGAGGTTGTCGAGCAGCGCCGGGTCGGTGGTCCGGGTCGCGATCAGTTCAACCAGGTGCATGTAGCGCGGCGGGTTGAAGAAATGGATGCCGCAGAAGCGTGAACGCAGTGCTTCCGGCAGACCCTCCGACAGGCGGTTGATCGACAGGCCGGAGGTGTTCGAAGCGACGATCGCATCGGGCGAGATGAAGGGAGAGATCTTGCGATAGAGATCGTCTTTCCACTCGGTCTTCTCGGCGATGGCTTCGATGATCAGGTCGCAGTCCTTGAGTTGATCCAGGTGCTGCGAGTAATTGGCGGCGTCGATGTAGGCGACGCGGTCTTTCGTGGCCAGCGGCGACGGCTCGAGCTTCTTGAGCGCGTCAATGGCTTTCCTGACGATCCCGGTGGGATCGCCTTCCTTGGCCGGCAGGTCGAAAAGCACCACCGGCACTTCGGCATTCGCGAGGTGCGCGGCAATCTGCGCGCCCATCACGCCCGCTCCGAGTACTGCGGCCTTGCGTACGATGAAGTTGCTCAAGCTGTCCTCCTTGTCTGGGTCGTCTACGCTCGCCGGGAACACCCCACAGCGGCTCTGCACAAAGCCGCTCAAACGAACGTTTGAATTATACGCGATCTGCCCACGACGTCAACTCCGACAGGGCGGGAAGGACAGGGAGACTTCACCGGTGCTGGCCAAAAAAAAGCCCCGGAATCCGGGGCTTTTTTGGGCAAACTGCCTGGCGCGACTAGAAAGCCAGCGAGTACTGGGCGCCGAGAATCCACACGCTTGAGCTGTAGTCGCCAATTACCCACCCACGATTCGTGAGCGGATTCAAGCTGGTCTCGTCCTGGTTGATCTTGGTCTTGGGGATATACAGGTACGCGGCACCGAGTTCAAGCGTCTGTTCCCTGGCCGGCTTCCATTGGGCACCGAGGGTAAACCAGGTCCGATCGTTATCAGGCAAGGAAGTCAGACGGGTGGACGCCTTCTTGACTGGCGTCTGATCGTAGGCCAGGCCGAACATGAACTTGAGTGCGTCCGAATAAGTGTAGTTCGCCCCGAGGGCCACGCGGTAGGTATCCTGAAAATCTGCCTCCAGGACCTGTGCCGTCCCGCCAGTGAGCGGCCCAGAAGTGCGGATGATGTCGACGTTCTTGATCGAACTCCAACCGGTCCATGAAATGTCTCCCAGCATCTCCCAGCGATCGCTCAGCTTCTGCGTCACGCTGACGATGAAGGTATCCGGCACCTCGAGATCCGCTTTCACGTCGCTCTGGCCACCGGCAGCGCGCAGGGCATTCGCGGTTGCATTGCCCGCCGCGGTGCCATCACCGCTCAGCTTGACCTTGCCGTCAGTGTGATACTGGATGGTCGAACGATAGGATACCCCCACCTTGGTCGTCGGAGAGAGGGTGAACAACGCGCCGAGGTTCCAGCCCCAGGCGTCGTCACTGATGCTCATGTGCGATTCCACGCGCGGCAGGTTACCCAATATTCCCACTTGGCGATAATAATCCGCCTCGATCTTCTGCCAGCTCACGCCGGCGCCGAGCGAAACCATATCGTTGACCCGATAGGCGATCGAGGGGTTGATATTCATCGTCTTGATGTCAAACTCGTCCGACTGCGCACTGCCAATCCACGGCTTGTCGTACTTGGTTGCGTTGCCGAAAGGTCCGCCGATTCCCAAGCCAATGTAGAGATCCTTGCTGAGAGCCCACGAGATATAGGCATTCGGAATAAATGCCCAGCTGCCGGCATCATCGCCATCACCGGCCGTATTGAAACCGCCAACCTGTGAACCGTCGTTATCGAACTTGAAACTGGGCCTCACCGCCGTCAGACCACCGGAGACTTCTCGCGCCTGCAATTGCGTCATTCCCGCCGGGTTCCAGAAAATCGTACTGGCATCGTTTGCCTTCGCTGCGGAACCGGCGTAGGCATTGCCCAGGCCGCTGCCCTGCTCCAGCAGCTGAAAACCTGACGCGCCCGCTGTACCTGACAAGGCCGCCAGCAAAAGCGCCGGGATCATCTTCATCGATATCTTGTGCGACATGTTGAACTCCCCTGTGAATGTGATCGGGGCGTGGCTTTTTCGCCACGCGTCAATAGCAATCTGAAGCCTTATGCTAAGACGATTGTCCAGAAAAATCCTCACTTATTCGGCACTTGGCAGCTCTCTCTTCTACCCATGTTGGTTTACTGCAACATCGGTGAGCACTGCCTCGGTCACCTTGACGGTGATCGGCTGCGCCGGGTGGCGTTCGGCGTAGACCTCGACCCTGACGATGATCGAAGTGCGGCCGGTTTCGACGACTTCGGCAAAGAACGGACGACGTCGCCGACCGACACCGGCTGCTTGAAGCGCATGAAGAAGACCCGCACGAGATTGCGCGCTGCCGGCGAGCACTGAGCGTCGACGATCATGGTACGTTCTGCCTCAGGGTTGGCCACACCGCAGCCACAAACTCGCGCGGCGAAATCACCCGCCCGTGCATGCCCGGATCCTTGAGCAGCAGCTTGTCGCCCGTGACAAGAGCTAAGTCTGCCCTCGCTGTGAGCAGATCCCACAGCAATTGATCACCCGGATCGGGAGCAGGCGGGGCGGCGACGGGGGCCAGCTCGATCGCGTGCTGAGCCATGTCGGTCAAGATGGTTTCCACTTCGGCAACCGCCAGCCCATGCAGCTGGCGCAGGTTCGGCCGCAGAAGCACCATGCGGTACTCGGCCAGCAGTGCCTCGGACACGACAAAGGGAAACACAGCGGCGAGCATGCCGTCGAGGATGCGGGCGACGGGCGACGCTGCGTGCGCCGTCAGCAGGCCGGCCACGACGACGTTCGTGTCGACGATGACTGCCTGGCGGCTCACGACTTGCGGCGAACGGCCCGAACTTGCTCCTCGGCCACCGCCACCGCCTGGTCTTCGGTGAGCTTGCTGTGTTCTCGCGCGCGCCGCACAAGGTCGCGCGCGTCCGCACGCGACTTGATACCGTAGAAGTCTAGGCTCTCGTCGATCAGTTGCCCGATGGTCTTGTCCCGCTGCGCGGATGCTTCTTTGAGCGCGCGGTAGCGGGCTTCGGACAGGGTGATGGTCAGACGGCTCATGCCAGCCTCACATTGGTGCTTTGACACCAATATGTTAATGCATCAAGGGACTTGTGAGGGAAAATCGTTCTTGAGTGCAACGACCCAATCTGAGACCCATTTGCGCCCAGCCCTTGCCCTGGCAGGCGGGGCACGGTTCGCACCGCAGGTGATGCCGGCTTAACGAGCGTCTGGCAGTTCCCGCTTCTCACCGTGTTGGTTGATTGCCACATAAGTGAGTACCGCTTCGGTGACCTTGACGACGATCGGCTGCGCCGGGTGGCGTTCTGCGTAGACCTCGACCCTGACGGTGATCGAAGTGCGGCCGATGCTGACCACTTCGGCAAAGAAACTGACGACGTCGCCGACCGACACCGGCTGCTTGAAGAGGAAGGAATTCACCGCCACCGTGGTCACACGGCCAAGTGCCCGGTGCATCGCGGGAATCGCGCCGGCCACGTCTGCCTGCGCCATGATCCAGCCGCCAAAGACGTCACCCTGCGGGTTGACTTCGGAGGGCATCGGCATGACCCGCAGGGTCGGTTGCCTGCTCGGCAAGACGGTGACGATGTCAGCCATGCTGACGCCTCAGGTAATTGAGCGGTCCGCCGGTGAACGGCGCAAAGCCGGTACCGAAAATGACTCCGGCGTCGGCCAGGTCGGCGTCGACAACGATCCCGTCACTGACCAGCTGCTGCGTGCGTTCGAGCAGCGGCTTGACCAGGCGTTCGGCCAGACCCGCCGGCACTGACCCCGCCGCGCCCTTGACCGTACGGCCACTGCCGTACTCGTAAAAGCCCCGACCGGTTTTCTTGCCGAGATCACCCGCGTTGAAACGCTCAAGCAGGCACTTGGGTGGCTCGGCCCCGGCGAGGCTCCGCCCGGCGGCCATCGCGACGTCAAGCCCGACCATGTCGACCAGTTCGATCGGGCCCATCGGCATGCCGAAGGCAAGCATCGCTTCGTCCACGGTCGCCGGCGCCAGGCCCTCGTCGACGGCGCGCATTGCCTCAAGCATGTAGGGCCCGAGGACGGCGTTGACCAGGAAGCCGGGCGCGCTCTTCACCGGCAGCGGCAGGCGGTCGATCTGCCTGACGAAAGCGGTGCCGCGCTGAAGCATTTCGGGGTCTGCACCGTCGGCGGCAACGACTTCAACCAGCGGCATCCTGGCTACCGGGTTGAAGAAGTGGATTCCAATCAGCCGTTCCGGCCTTGCCAGCACCGTCCGCAGGTCCTCGATGCGCAGGCTCGAGGTATTGGTCGCCAGCACTGCGTCCGGCCTGATGCGCGCTTCGAGCTGCTGGAGCAGGGCCTGCTTGGCCGCGGTGTCCTCGAAAATCGCCTCGATCACCACGTCGGCCTGGCGTGCACCGTGCCCTTCGGGATCGGGAATCAGGCGATCCATGATCTTGCGCAACTCGCGCGCATCCCTGACCCGCCGACTCCAGGCGGCGTACGCTCGCTGGAGGGCGGGCGCGATTCGCTCCATCCCCTGATCTTGCAGGGTGACGGTCAGCCCGCGCTGTGCACACCAGGCGGCGATGTCGCCGCCCATGACGCCGGCGCCAACGACATGCACGCGTTTGGCCTCGAAGGTACTCGCTTTGCCGAAACTCTTGAGGCGCTCCTGCAGGAAAAACACGCGGACCAGATTGCGCGCCGTTGGCGACCGGACGATGCTGTCGATCAGCTCGGGAGCGGCCAGCGCATTGCCCTGGTGGCGAGCCCAGATGTCGATGATCGCGTAGGGCGCCGGATAGTGCTCGCGACGCGCGCGCCGGGCGACCTGCTTCCTGGCGCCGCTGGCCACCAGAGCCTTGAGGGGACCGTTGAGCAGGCGCTGCAGCAAGGGGGGACGACGGCGCGGCTGATTGGCAAGCACCAGCAATGCCGCGGCGCTGTCCATGACCCGCGGCGGCACGCAGTCGTCGGCGAGGCCGAGGCGTCTGGCCTTGCTGGCGTCGATCGTCTTGCCGGTCAGCATCATGTCCAGCGCTGCCTGCGGACCGATGCGCTCAGGCAGACGCAACATGCCACCCCAGCCCGGGACGATACCGAGCATGACCTCCGGTAGACCCATCCGGGTTGACGGTTCGTCCACGGCCAGCAGATAACGGCAGGCAAGCGCCAGTTCCAGCCCACCGCCAAGGCAGTGACCACGCACCAGCGCCAGCGTCGGATACGATACCCCGGCCAAACGATTGAACAACTGCCAGCCGCGCGACACGAGTTCAATTCCTTTCTCCGGCGTATCGAGCTGGGTGAACTCCTGGATGTCGGCACCCGCGATGAAGCCGGCCGCCTTCCCGGAGCGGAAGATCAGCCCCTTCGGCGGGCTACGGTCGAGATGATCCAGCAGCTGCGAGAGTTCCTCCATTACCGCACTGGAAAGGGAGTTGGTCGACTCGCCAGCCTTGTTCAGCGTCGCCCACGCCAGCCCCTGGGCATCGACCTCGAGCTGCCAGTGCTGTTGGCTACCGTTGTTGCGATTGATGGTCATTGATTTTCCCGTTTGGCCTGTTCTCGGCTGATCGTTTCAATCAGCATGGCGCCACCCTGACCACCGCCAATGCAGATCGCGGCGATGCCGCGCGTTGCCTTGGCCGCACGCAGCGCCTGCAGCAGGTGCAGGACGATGCGTGCTCCGGACGCTCCGACCGGGTGGCCGACCGCAATCGCGCTGCCGTCCACGTTGAGACGATCGTGGGACAGTGCACCCAGAGCCCCCGGCAAGCCGAGCTGCTCTCGGCAGTACTCGTCCGATTCCCAGGCGGCGAGACAGCCAAGCACCTGCGCGGCGAAGGCTTCGTTGATTTCCCACAGGTCGATGTCGTCGAGGCTGAGCCGATGCCGCTGCAGGATCGGCGTCGCGGCATGCACCGGGCCAAGTCCCATCTGCGCTGGGTCAAGGCCGGCCCACTGGCTGTCGGTGATCCGGCCGAGCGGCGCCAGTTGCCACTGGTCGACCGCAGCCTCGGAGGCCAGGATCAGCCACGCCGCGCCGTCGGTGATCTGCGAGCTGTTGCCCGGGGTCACCCGGCCGTACTTGCGGTCGAAGAAGGGCTTGAGCTTCCCAAGACCGGCCAGGCTCGAATCGGCACGGACGCCGTCGTCCTCCGCATGGACCTTGCCCCTGGCATCGACCACAGGAACGATCTCGCCGAGACGCCCGGCGGTGCGGGCTGCCACCGCGCGCTGGTGGCTGCGCACGCTGTATTCGTCCATCTGCTGACGCGAGATGGCGAAGCGCCAGGCAAGGTTCTCCGCGGTCTGCCCCATCAGCAGGCCAATCACCGGGTCAGTCAGACCCTTGAGGATCCCGATCACCGGCGACAGCAGCTGTGACGGGCGCAGACGGGCAAACATGGCGACCTTCTTAGCCATTGTCCTGGCCTGCATCATCTGTCCAAACCAGCGCACCATCGCCTCGTTGTAGAGCAGCGGCGCATGCGACAGGGCATCAACACCGCCGGCGAGTACCAGTTGCGAGCGTCCGTTCTGGATGTTGGCGATTGCCGAATCGATCGCCTGCATGCCGCTGGCACAGTTGCGCATCACCGTCCATGCCGGCATCTGGTTGCCGCAGCCCAGACGCAGGGCCACGACCCGAGCGATATTCACCTCGTCGGCCGAGGGACTGGCGCAGCCGAGGATCACCTCGTCGAGTTGGGTCGGCGCGAAGGGTTGGCGAATGAGTAGTGCGCGCCCGGCCTGCACCGCCAGATCACTCGCCGCGAATGGCCCTGGCGCGTTGCGTCCCTTGAGGAATGGCGTGCGGGCGCCATCCACGACGTAAACCGGCTGAAATCCCACTTTATCTCCTTTTCTGATGCTGGCGCCCGGTGCAAGAAGAGGCACGGAACAGATGCTCCGTGCCTCCGGGTTTGCCGCGATGGCCAGCTACGCTGCGGCTTTGTGCAGCAGGGGCTGCTGCCGCGTGCGGCCAAGGTCATGCGGGAAGTCGTCGACCCGGATCACGATGTCGCGCAGTTCGTTGCGCCGCTTGAGCACGGCATACTCTGCCGGGGTCACGATACCTGCGGCAAAGGCCGCATGTGCCAGGTCGCGGACATTGGCGTCTGGATTGTCCACCAGTACACCGCTCTTTTCGGCGGCGCGAATCTTGGCCTCGATCGGTTCGGCTTCAATGGTTGCCGCAAGCGCCAGTTCCAGGGCGCCGACGGCTTCGCCCTCGACCTTGGGCAGATAGGCTTCGGCAGTCAGGCGGTCGCGTGCAGCCGACGGCTCGATCAGCAGTTTTGCCACCTGGTGACCAATCCGGTCCGAAGGCACGTCGTAGGGATGACCGAGCGGAAAAACGAGCCGGTAGAGCATGCGCCCAATCCAGCGTACCGGGAAATTGGCAATGGCCCCGTCGAAAGCCATCTGCGCCTTGTACATTGCGTCCCACATCGCCCAGTGCATCAACGGCGCATCGGCCTGCTGGCGACCTTCCGACTCGTAGCGCTTGAGCGTGGCCGAGCAAAGGTAAAGCATCGACAGAATGTCGCCAAGTCGCGCCGAGAGTTTCTCGCGACGCTTCAGCTCACCACCGAGGACCAGCATCGAGATATCGGCGAGGAAGGCAAAGGCTGAGGAGAAGCGGGTAAGCTGTTGATAGTAACGTCGGGTTTCCGGGGCGACATTGGCTGGCACGGAGACGAAATGCGATCCGGTCAGGCCCTTGCCCAGCGCTCCGAAGGCGTGCCTGATGGTGAATACCAGATGCCCGAACAAGGCCTGGTCGAAGTCGCGCAGCCCCTGCTCGCCATCCGGGTTGAAAGCCGCTTTCATCTCCTTCAGCACATACGGGTGACAGCGGATGGCACCCTGGCCAAAGAGGATCATGCTGCGCGTCAGGATGTTGGCCCCTTCCACGGTGATGCCGATCGGGATCTGCTGATAGGCTCGGCCGATAAAGTTCGAGGGACCAAGACAGATGCCCTTGCCGCCGACGATGTCCATGCCGTCATTGACCACCTGGCGGGCACGCTCGGTCACATGGTATTTGGCGATCGCCGAGACCACCGACGGCTTTTCGCCGAGGTCGATGGCACCCGCCGTCATCTTGCGCACGGCGTCCATCATGTAAGTGTAGGCGCCGATCCGGGTCAGCGGTTCCTCGACACCCTCGAAACGCCCGATCGCCATCTTGAACTGGCTGCGCACGCGCGCATAGGCACCGACGCTGCGCGCCGTCAGCTGAGCCATACCGGTGTTCGACGACGGTAGCGAGATCGAGCGGCCCGCCGCCAGACACTCCATCAGCATGCGCCACCCCTGCCCAACCATCGCCGGCCCGCCTATCACGTAGTCGAGCGGCATGAAGACATCCTTGCCACGCGTCGGGCCATTCATGAACATGGCGTTCAGCGGAAAGTGGCGACGGCCGATCTCGGCACCGGGGGTATCACGCGGTACCAGCGCACAGGTGATGCCGACATGCTTTTTGCCGCCGAGCAGGCCATCCGGGTCGTACAGGTGGAAAGCCAGGCCCAGGATGGTGCAGACCGGGCCGAGCGTGATGTAACGCTTGTCCCAGGTCACCCGCATCCCCAGCACTTCCTTGCCTTGCCAGATGCCCTTGCAGACGATGCCGACGTCCGGGATCGACCCGGCGTCGGAACCCGCCCACGGGCTGGTCAGCGCGAAAGCTGGAATCTCGATACCCTTCGCCAGCCGGGGCAGGTAATGGTTTTTCTGTGCTTCGGTGCCGTAGTGCAACAGCAGTTCGGCCGGGCCCAGTGAGTTGGGCACCATCACCGACACCGACAGTGCCGAGCAACGCGTCGACAGTTTGGTGACAATCTGCGAGTGAGCATAGGCCGAGAACTGCAGGCCACCATACTTCTTCGGGATGATCATGCCGAGGAAGCCTTTGTCCTTGATGTACTGCCATGCCTCTGACGGCAGGTCGTTCAACTCGCTCGTTACCTGCCAATCATCCACCAAGGCACAGGCCTGCTCGACCTCGTTGTCCATGAAGGACTGCTCTTCGGCGGTCAGTTTCGGCACCGGATAGGCGAGCAGTTTGTTCCAGTCGGGGTTACCGCGGAACAGTTCGCCATCCCACCAGACGGTGCCTGCTTCAAGCGCGACGCGCTCTGTTTCGGACATCTGCGGCAGAATCCGCTTGTAGGTACGGAAAACCGGCCGGCTGACCAGCGCTCGTCGCAAGGGACGAACACTGAACAGCACGGCAAGACTCACCAGTGTGACACCGGTGACTATCGAGACGATCGTTGTGATCATTGCTGCTTCTCCTTATTGCTGGTCTTGGGTCTTGGGTCTTGGGTCTTGGTTGGGGCCGTTGCCCCGCGTATCTCGGGCCGTCTTGGGCAGCGGCTCTTTTTGTATTCTCTGGAGGTCGTCAAACTGCGGCAACGGTGCCCGCAGACCGCCGAGCAGGAAAGGCATCAGCCGCTGCGCCAGCCGTCTCGCCAACACCGTGTCGTCGGTCTCATCAGTCGCCTTTTCGCCAGCCAGATCGCCCACCTCGCAACCGGTGACGACCTGCAACACATCGGTGCCAGCAATGGCGTAGGACATGGCGCCGAGCATGAAATGCAGGCGCCAGACAATCTCCGCTTTCGGCACGTCGGGCAAGGCACTGAAGAGGGCGAGCTTGTAGCGATCGATTACCTCGGCATACTCGCCGGCGAAAAAGGTCCGAATGAACTCGGCGGGCTCGGTCAGCGTACGGCCAAGCAGGCGCAGAAAAACCATCCCACCCAGGGCCGGATTCTCACCCATGCGCAACAGCGTGCCGAAAAAGGCTTCGAGGATCTGTGACGGCTTGAGCGGCGCCCCGGCAGCCTGCTCCTCAAGCTTGTCAAGTGCCTGCAAGCGCTCGTGGTTGAGCCAGGCAAGGCGACGCCGGAAGACCTCGCGCAGCAAAGCCTCTTTCGACCCGAAGTGGTAGTTCACCGCCGCCAGATTGGCCTCGGCCGCGCTCGTGATGGTACGCATCGACGTCGCCTCGTAGCCGTTCTCCATGAACAGACGTTCGGCCACGTCAAGGATGCGTTCGCGGGTATCGCTGCCATTTTTTTGATCAGACATTGGACAGATGATCCAGTTAAAGCGGATGCGGGAGAACTCTGATGACTCTGCCGAACCATTTCGTTCAAACGTTCGTTTTAATGTTAGGGCCACAGGACAGTGAATGCAAGGGTTTTTTGCAACTTTCTGCATCTGCCTTGAGACAGGGCTCGACAACAGGGCATACTCCGCTGATCCGAAACCCGATTGAGCAGCCCGACCCATGCGCCGCACCGCTTCGCCCTACCCTGCCCCGCTCAGCCCCGCCGCTGGCGACAGCCACCTCGGGGCCACCTTGCACAAGTTACTGCCCTATCTGTGGCAATACAAATGGCGTGTCTTGCTGGCCTTGTCCTGTCTGTTCAGCGCCAAGGTAGCCAACGTCACCGTGCCGCTGGTCTTCAAGGAGATGATCGACGGCCTGAGCAGCACTCAGCAGGCACTCGCCTTGCCAGCCCTGTTGCTCCTGCTCTACGGCGCACTGCGCTTTTCCACCTCTCTCTTTACCGAGCTGCGCGAGATCCTTTTCGCACGCGTCACGCAACGGGCGGTGCGCCGGATCGCTCTCGAGGTCTTTCGCCACCTCCACGAGCTCTCGCTTCGCTTTCATCTCGAACGACAGACCGGCGGAGTTTCGCGCGACATCGAGCGTGGCAGCCGATCGATTTCAAGTCTGATCAGCTACACGCTCTACTCGATCCTCCCGACCCTGGTCGAAATCACCCTCGTCCTGGTCATTCTGCTGATGCGCTACGACAGTGCCTTTGTCCTTATCACCCTCGCTTCGCTGGCGACCTACGTCGTGTTCACGATCAAGGTCAGCAACTGGCGGATCGCCATTCGCCGGAAACTGAACGAGATGGATTCCGCGGCAAATACCCGCGCGATCGATAGCCTGCTGAACTACGAAACGGTCAAGTACTTCAATAACGAGGAGTACGAGGCACGGCGTTACGACCGGCAGATGCAGGAGTGGGAAGATGCTGCCACTCGCAGCCAGGTTTCCCTGTCATGGCTCAATCTTGGTCAGCAGATCATCATCGCCCTGGGGGTCACGGCCATGATGTGGCGAGCGGCAAGTGGTGTGGTTGACGGCAGCATGACCATCGGCGACCTGGTCCTGGTCAACGCCTTCCTGATTCAGCTTTACATGCCGCTCAACTTTCTCGGGGTGGTGTACCGCGAGATTCGCCAGGCACTAGCGGACATCGAGCGGATGTTCGACCTCCTGGCGGTCAACCGGGAAATTGCCGACGCCCCCGACGCTGCTTGTCTCGCCGCCGGAGCAGTTCAGATCCGGTTTTCGGAGGTCGACTTTTCCTATGAACCAAACCGGCAAATCCTGCAGCACATTAATTTTGCGATTCCTGCCGGACGGACGGTCGCTGTTGTTGGCGAATCCGGCTCGGGAAAATCGACCCTGGCGCGCCTTCTGTACCGCTTCTACGACGTCAGCGCCGGCCACATTCTGCTCAATGGTGTCGATCTTCGCCATCTGACGCAAACGAGCCTGCGGAGCGCAATTGGCATCGTTCCGCAGGACACGGTCCTGTTCAACGACACCATCTACTACAACATCCAGTACGGCCAGCCCCAAGCGAGTCGAGAACAGGTGATTGCCGCGGCCGCAGCAGCGCAACTCTCGGGTTTTATCGACTTGCTCCCCGATGGCTATGAAACGAGGGTCGGCGAGCGTGGCCTGAAGCTCTCCGGCGGGGAGAAGCAACGGGTGGCGATTGCCCGGGCGCTGCTGAAGAACCCACCGGTGCTGATCTTCGACGAAGCGACGTCGGCACTCGACTCGAAAACCGAGAAGGCCATTCAGGCGAGTCTTGATAACGCGGCACGTGGTCGCACGACACTGATCATTGCCCACCGGCTATCGACCATCATGAATGCCGACGAGATCCTGGTAATGGATGCTGGTCGAATAGTTGAACGCGGCTCCCACATGAAACTGCTGGATGCCGCAGGTCTGTATGCGCAAATGTGGGCATTGCAGCAGCTTGAAGAGTCCAGCGACGCACCTGCGTTGCTCGTCTCGCAGTGCTGACCCTGTGGAGCCTCGCCCACGAACGGCACAAGGCCTGACCGACTCATGGCCCGCCAGAGGACATCGCGAACCACCAATATCAGCCGCTGGCGGGGAAACCCCCGCGGGGCTAGAACTTTCACTGCGGCACGTTCGCCGACAAAAAAAGCCAGGCGTGACCTGGCCTTTTCTCAAGTCGGGCTGAAGTGCCAGACGGCCTAGCTTGCTACCGTCGCCGCATCGCCCAGCGAATCAGGCCTGTCGAGCAATTCGACGAACGCCATCGGCGCATTGTCACCATCGCGGAAGCCACACTTCAGGATCCGAAGATAACCGCCATTGCGGCTTGCGTAACGCGGTCCAAGTTCGTCAAACACCTTGACTACCATGTCCCGATCGCGCAAACGATCAAAAGCGAGCCGGCGGTTGGCGAGACTCGGCTTCTTGCCAAGCGTGATGATCGGCTCGATGACGCGGCGAAGCTCCTTGGCCTTCGGGAGGGTCGTCTTGATGACCTCTTCACGAAGCAACGAGACCGTAATATTGCGCAACATCGCCAGACGGTGGGCGCTGGTACGATTCAGTTTGCGAAGACCCAAACGGTGACGCATATCAATTCCTTCCTGTTCTTTTCCAGCTGCTCACTTCTCGAGTCCGGCCGGAGGCCAGTTCTCTAACTTCATGCCCAGTGTCAGACCGCGGGCGGCCAACACTTCCTTGATCTCATTAAGCGACTTTCGTCCGAGATTGGGCGTTTTGAGCAATTCGTTTTCGGTGCGCTGAATGAGATCACCGATGTAGTAAATATTCTCTGCCTTCAGACAATTAGCCGAACGAACCGTCAGCTCAAGGTCATCCACCGGACGCAGCAGCAGCGGGTCAACCTGCACCGTCTTCTGATACTCGATAGGCATCGCTGTCCCAGCGAGGTCGGCGAAGACGGACAGCTGCTCCATCAGGATCCGGGCGGCCGTCCGGATCGCTTCTTCCGGCTCAATGGCGCCGTTGGTCTCAATGTCCATGATCAGCTTGTCAAGGTCAGTCCGCTGTTCGACACGGGCACTCTCGACCGCATAGCTAACTCGCCGCACCGGGCTGAAAGAGGCATCCAGGACCAGCTTGCCGATGTTCTTGCTACCGTCGCTCAACTCACGAAGGTTGCCTGCAACGTAGCCGCGCGACCGCTCAACCTTCATTTCCATGGCCAACTTGCCACCAGCCGACAGGTGCGCAATCACGTGCTCCGGATTGATGATCTCGACATCGTGAGAAACTTCGATGTCGGCAGCCCTTACGACGCCCTTCCCTTCCTTTCGGAGATGCAGGACGACTTCTTCACGGTTGTAGAGTTTGAAAACCACGCCCTTCAGGTTGAGGAGGATATCCACCACGTCCTCCTGAACACCGTCAATCGTCGAGTACTCGTGAAGTACGCCTTCGATGCTGACTTCGGTCGGTGCATAACCAGGCATCGACGATAGCAGGATTCGGCGCAAAGCATTACCCAGGGTATGTCCGTAACCGCGTTCAAACGGCTCCATGACAACTCGTGCATGCACCGGCGACAAGCTCTGCACATCGATGATGCGCGGTTTAAATAGTCCACTGCTTTGCATGTATGTCCTTTGCCTCAGTCCGTCAAGACTCGCCGCGATTACTTCGAATAGAGTTCGATGACGAGACTCTCGTTGATCGTCGGCGGCAGCTCACTACGTTCCGGGTGCGCTTTATAGGTACCCTTCGCAGCCTTTGCGTCAACTTCGACCCATTCCGGAAACCCGCGAGCCTCGGCAGCGGCCAGAGCGGCCTTGACGCGAAGATGCGCTTTTGCCTTATCACAGACTTCGACGACGTCGCCTGGACGCACCTGATAGGAAGGGATGTTTACACGGCGACCATTCACCAGTACGCCATTATGCCGAACCACCTGGCGAGACTCCGAACGTGACGCGGCGAAGCCCATGCGATAGCAAACGCTGTCCAAACGAGCCTCCAGCAACTGCAGGAGAACTTCGCCGGTCACACCTTTGCGACGGTCCGCTTCTCTATAGACCTTGCGAAACTGGCCTTCAAGAACGCCGTAGATGCGGCGGATCTTTTGCTTTTCCCGGAGGTGGACGCCATAGTCCGACAATCGCTGTCCGGATTTTTGGCCATGCTGACCGGGGGCATACGAACGACGTTCGATAGCACACTTGTCAGTAAAGCACTTCTCCCCCTTCAGGAACAATTTTTCGCCTTCGCGGCGGCACTGACGGCACTTCGGATCGAGATTGCGAGCCACTTTTCCTTCTCCTTAAATCCGACGCCTCTTGGGCGGCCGACAGCCGTTGTGCGGGATCGGTGTTACATCGGTAATTGCTGTTATCTTCATGCCGAGCGCATTGAGCGCACGCACTGAAGACTCACGCCCAGGTCCAGGACCCTTGATGCGAACCTCAAGGTTCTTGACGCCGCACTCTACGGCCACTCTACCGGCAGCCTCAGCGGCGACCTGAGCGGCAAAAGGCGTGCTCTTGCGTGATCCCTTGAAACCGGCGCCACCAGACGTCGCCCACGACAAGGCATTACCCTGGCGGTCGGTGATCGTGATGATCGTGTTGTTGAACGAGGCGTGGATATGGGCAACGCCCTCGGCCACGTTTTTTCTGATCTTGACTTTCTTGCGAACTTTTGCGGCGGTCTTGGCCATAGTAAGGTCCTAGCTCCTGATTACTTCTTGCCGGCGATCGGCTTCCGCGGGCCCTTGCGGGTGCGCGCGTTGGTCCGCGTCCGCTGGCCGCGAGACGGCAGGCCCTTGCGGTGACGAAGGCCACGATAGCAGCCGAGATCCATCAACCGCTTGATGCTCATCGTCACTTCGCGACGCAGATCGCCCTCGACACTGAACCTGCCGATCTGGTCGCGCAGGCGCTCCAGTTCAGCTTCGGTCAGATCTTTCATTTTTGTTGAACGTGGAACCCCAGCAGCATCACAAATCTTCTGTGCGCGCGGACGTCCGATACCGTAGATTGCAGTAAGAGCAATCTCGGCATGCTGGTGGTTCGGGAGGTTTACGCCTGCGATGCGGGCCATCGATTCACCCCAAAATAATCGAAACTTACAGTTATACCTTCAACCGACTGGCGACCCACCCGAGTGAGCCGCAGCGATCAACCTTGACGCTGTTTGTGACGCTGATCCGAACAAATCACACGGACGACGCCATGACGCCGAATGATCTTGCACTTCCGGCAGATGCGTTTCACAGATGCCAGCACTTTCATGACTCACTCCTGATTCCCCGGCACGAGGCGCAGCCAGCCCTTCGCCGAATTGTTGCGTAGATTACTGCGTAGAAACTTCTCACTTCGCGCGGAAGACGATTCGCGCGCGACTCAGATCGTATGGCGTAAGTTGAACCGTCACCTTGTCGCCCGGCAGAATGCGTATGTAGTGCATCCGCATTTTGCCTGATATAAAACCCAGGACGATATGCCCGTTTTCGAGCTTCACCCTGAAGGTGGCATTGGGAAGGTTCTCGATAACCTCTCCCTGCATTTCGATCAAATCTTCCTTTGCCATCCTATTTCGCCGACATCCCGGAGCCTTTGAAGTTAGCTTTCTTCAGCAAACTCTCGTACTGGTGTGACATGGCATATGCCTGGACCTGAGTCATGAAATCCATCGTAACCACCACGATGATCAGCAGCGAGGTACCGCCAAAATAAAAGGGCACATTCCACTTCAGGATCAGGAACTCGGGCAGCAAGCATACGATCGTGATGTACGCCGCCCCAACAAGGGTAAGTCGCATCAGTATCTTGTCAATGTAACGCGCCGTCTGATCCCCTGGCCTTATCCCTGGCACGAACGCGCCGCTCTTCTTGAGGTTGTCTG
This sequence comes from Candidatus Accumulibacter necessarius, assembly GCA_017302435.1. Classification (GTDB taxonomy): domain Bacteria; phylum Pseudomonadota; class Gammaproteobacteria; order Burkholderiales; family Rhodocyclaceae; genus Accumulibacter; species Accumulibacter necessarius. The sequence continues at coordinate 167,058 of JAFLDL010000002.1, read as the reverse complement.
CCGTTTCCTTGGAGTTGAAAACCAAGGCGGTGTAGAAGAAACAGAAGAAGATAATCGCCGCCGCGTACAGCATGACATAGACCGGCTGCCCCGGAGACAAGGCACCAGCAATGTCCTTAAGCCAGCGAACCGACTCACCTGAACCAAACCAACCGGCAACGGTCGCTGGAAAAAGTATGATCGACGAGGCAAAGATCGGCGGGATAACGCCCGCCATGTTCAACTTGAGCGGCAAGTGCGAACTCTGACCGCCATAAATCTTGTTACCAACCTGGCGCTTTGCGTAGTTGACCAGGATCTTTCGCTGACCCCGTTCGACAAACACCACGAAGGCGGTGACCAGAACAACCAGCAAGCTGATCACGATTGCCGTCAGCGGATGCATGGCACCCGTACGCACCAACTCCAGCAAACCACCGATCGCGTTCGGCAGGCCGGCTGCGATCCCGGCGAAAATGATGATCGAAATCCCGTTGCCCAAGCCCCGCTCGGTCACCTGCTCGCCGAGCCACATCAGGAACATTGTCCCGGTAACCAGCGTCGTCACGGTCACGAAACGGAACATCATTCCCGGGTCCAGCACCAGGCCGGGTTGGGACTCAACCGCAACCGCTATACCAATCCCCTGAAACAACGCTAGAAAGACGGTGCCATAACGCGTGTACTGCGTTATTTTCCTGCGCCCGGCTTCGCCCTCCTTTTTCAGTGCCTCGAGTTGAGGGCTGGCGTGAGTCATCAGTTGCATGATGATCGACGCCGAAATGTACGGCATGATTCCGAGCGCGAAAATCGTGAAGCGCGACAAGGCGCCTCCGGAAAACATGTTGAACATGCCAAGGATGCCGCCCTGCTGTTGCTTGAACAGCTCGCTCAAAGCCTGCGCATCAATGCCTGGCACGGGAATATGCGCCCCAATCCGGTAAACGACCAGTGCCCCCAGCAGGAACCACAGCCGGCGCTTGAGGTCGCCAAACTTTCCACCCTTGCTAACCGTGCTCGAACTAGTTGCCAAAAAAGATCACCCCTGCCTGCTCATTAATCCGCAATGCTGCCACCGGCGGCTTCGATTGCCGCTCGAGCGCCTGCGGTCGCCCCGACACCCTTGAGGATGACCTTACGGTTGATCTCGCCAGAGAGCACAACCTTCGCCGACAACGCGTGCTGCGAGACGAGATTGGCCTGCATCAGCGTCGAAAGGTCTATCTCGTCGACCGGTAAGCGCGCGATTTCCGACAGGCGAACCTCGAAGTTACGAGCCCTGGTCATCGACTTGAAGCCACGCTTTGGCAAACGGCGCTGTAACGGCATCTGGCCGCCTTCGAAGCCCACCTTGTGGAACCCACCCGCACGCGACTTTTGTCCCTTGTGACCGCGCCCGCAGGTCTTGCCCAACCCGGAGCCGATGCCGCGCCCGACACGCTTCCTACCCGTACGCGCGCCGTCAGCGGCCCGAACAGTATTAAGTTCCATCTCAGCCCTCACACTTCAACAGGTAGGACACCTTGTTGATCATTCCCCGAACCGCCGGCGTGTCTTCAAGGACCGAGCTACTATTCAGCCGCCGCAAGCCCAAACCTCGTACCGTGGCGCGGTGCGACTCCTTGGTGCCGATGAGACTCCGGACGAGCGTCACCTTTACTTTTTTCTCAGCCATTTCTTACCCCAGGATTTCAGCGACCGTCTTGCCCCGCTTGGCGGCGACCTCGGCTGGCGTGGTCATCGCCTTCAGGCCATTGATGGTTGCGCGGACGATATTGTAAGGATTAGTTGAACCGTGCGCCTTGGCAACCACATTGGTCATACCGATGACATCGAAGACCGAGCGCATGGCCCCGCCAGCGATTATCCCGGTTCCCTCAGGTGCCGGCTGCATCATCACTCTTGAAGCCCCGTGATGCCCCACGACCGTGTGCTGCAGGGTGCCACCCTTGAGGCTGACCTTGATCAGGTTACGGCGCGCCTCCTCCATCGCTTTCTGCACGGCGACCGGCACTTCGCGCGACTTCCCCTTGCCCATCCCTACACGACCATCCCCGTCACCAACCACAGTCAGTGCTGCGAACCCGAGAATACGACCACCCTTCACCACCTTGGTCACTCGGTTGATCGAGATCATCTTCTCACGCATGCCGTCATCGGGCTTCTCGGCTTGCTGAGGTTTTCTGCTTTGCGGCTTAGCCATCAATTACTCCAATTCTCTGTGGCGCGATCAGAACTTGAGGCCGGCTTCACGGGCTGCGTCTGCCAGCGCCTTGATCCGCCCGTGATAGCGAAAGCCCGCACGATCAAACGAAACCTGTTCGATTCCGGCCTTTCTGGCGCGCTCGGCGATCAACAGGCCAATCGTCTTCGCCGCGCCGATGTCGCCCCCGTTCGGGAGCATCTTCCGCACCTCCGGCTCCAGCGAGGAAGCTGCCGCGAGCACCTGCGAACCACAAGCCGAAATTACCTGGGCGTAAATATGGCAGTTGCTGCGGTGAACCGACAAGCGCACCGTCTTCAGTTCGGCAATCTTGGCCCGGGTTTTGCGAGCCCTGCGCAAACGCGCCTGTTTTTTGTCAATCATCTCTACACCCCTACTTTTTCTTCTTGGTTTCCTTGATCACGACCACCTCGTCGACATACCGCACGCCCTTGCCCTTGTAGGGCTCGGGCTTGCGATACGAACGAACCTCGGCCGCGACTTGGCCAACGAGCTGTCGATCAACGCCCTTGATCACAATCTCGGTCTGGGTCGGCGTCATAGCAGTAATGCCGCTCGGGAGCTTGTAAGCAACTGGATGCGAGAATCCAAGGGTCAGGTTGAGCGTGTCGCCCTGGGCTTGAGCACGATAGCCAACGCCAACGAGGCTTAGCTTACGCTCGAATCCCTTGCTAACACCCGTAACCATGTTGGCAACCACGGCACGAATGGTGCCGGACATCGCATCGCCATTGGCCATCCCCAAAACCGGCTTGCAAGACAGGCTATCGCCCTCCTGTTCGACCGTCACCGCTGGATTGGCGGGGAAAACGAGCGTACCGAGTGGACCCTTGACGGAAACTTGTTCCAGCGAGATATCTACCGAAACACCCGGCGGGAGAACAATTGTTTTCTTTGCAACGCGGGACATAGCTACCCCTTACGCGACGAAGCACAGCACTTCGCCGCCAATATGGCTGGCGCGAGCCTTACGATCAGTCATAACGCCCCTGGGTGTCGAGACTATTGCTACCCCAAGACCATTCATGACCAGCGGGATGTCATCAGCTCCTCTGTAGATCCGGAGGCCCGGCCGTGACACGCGGTCTATCCGCTCGATGACCGGTCGACCCGCATAATACTTAAGGCCAATTTCGAGAATCGGCTTGCCTTCATTCGGACTAACTGCAAAATCCTCGACGTAACCTTCGTCCCTCAACACCTGGGCGATGGCAATTTTCACCTTTGAAGACGGCATGGCGACGGAGGCCTTGCTTGCCATCTGGGCATTTCGGATGCGTGTCAGCATGTCGCTGATCGGATCGCTCATACTCATTTCGTTCTCTCCTGCCTACCAGCTAGCCTTGACCATTCCTGGCACTTCGCCCTGCATCACGAACTCGCGCAGCTTGCCGCGACCCAAACCGAACTTGCGATAGACACCCCGAGGACGTCCGGTCAACTGACAGCGATTGCGAAGCCTTACCGGGCTCGCATTGCGCGGTAGCGCCTGCACTTTCAGGCGCGCCTCAAAGCGCTCTTCGACAGACCGACCCTGGTCAGCAACGGCAGCCATCAGCTCAGCACGCTTCTTGGCATATTTTTCCACAATCTTGCGCCGCTTTTCACCGCGGTTGATCACAGCGAGTTTTGCCATTTCGTCTCAGTTCCTGAAGGGAAATTTAAACGCGCCAAGCAAGGCACGCGCCTCTTCATCGGTCTTGGCAGTAGTAGTGACACTGATGTTCATGCCCCGCAGCGCATCAATCCGGTCATACTCGATTTCGGGGAAGATGATCTGCTCCTTGAGGCCCATGTTGTAGTTACCACGACCGTCGAAACCCTTGCCGGAGATGCCGCGAAAGTCGCGGACCCGGGGCAGCGCTACGGTGACCAGTCTGTCTATAAACTCGAACATGCGCGGACCGCGAAGGGTCACCATGCACCCAATGGGGTATCCGGTACGAATCTTGAAACCGGCGATGGACTTCCTCGCTTTGGTGGTGACCGGCTTTTGTCCAGCGATCTTGACCAGGTCGCCCATCGCATTCTCAAGCACTTTCTTGTCCGCGATGGCCTCACCTACCCCCATGTTCAGGGTAATCTTGGTGATTCGGGGAACCTGCATTCTCGACTTGTACCCAAACTTCTGGGTCAGTTCGGGCACCACTGTGGTGTTGTAGTACTCCAGCAAACGCGCCATGATTGTCCCTTATGCCCCCAACACTTCGCCGTTCGACTTGAAAAAACGAACCTTTGTGCCATCTTCAAGGGTCTTGAAGCCAACTCGGTCTGCTTTTCTGGTCGCCGGGTTATAGAGCGAAACGTTAGAAATGTGTAGCGGCATCTCTTTCTCAACAATACCGCCGACAACACCTTTGACCGGATTTGGTTTGACATGCTTCTTCACTCGATTCACGCCCTCCACCAGGACATGCTCGGCGTCCGAACGGCGAAGGACACTTCCCCGTTTTCCCTTGTCTCTACCGGCGGTCACAATAACATCGTCGCCCTTGCGAATCCTTTCCATGCCCCCCCCCTAAAGTACTTCAGGTGCCAACGACACGATCTTCATGAATCGATCACCGCGCAATTCGCGTGTAACCGGCCCGAAGATACGGGTACCTATCGGCTCCATCTTGTTGTTGAGGAGTACGGCCGCGTTGTGGTCGAACTTCACCAGCGACCCGTCTACGCGGCGCACGCCTTTGGCAGTACGCACTACCACTGCGCTGTAGACATCACCCTTCTTGACGCGCCCGCGGGGCGCAGCATCCTTGATGCTCACCTTGATAATATCGCCCACGCCTGCATAGCGACGCTTTGAGCCGCCCAACACCTTGATGCACATCACCGAGCGTGCGCCGGTGTTGTCGGCGACGTCGAGGGTAGTCTGTACTTGAATCATTTGTCACTCCAACTTGGCCCGCGGCGGCGGTCAGTCTTGGAACCCACAAGGGGAGAAAGGCTCGACCTCGAAACACCATCGAGCTGGGGAAAGCCGGCGATTATAACCGCTATTGAGACAAAATCAAGGGCTAAATCGCCACTGCACGTTCGAGCAGCTTGCTGACAACCCACGATTTCGTCTTCGACATTGGACGCGACTCCTGGATCTCGACAACATCACCCAGTTTGGCTTCGTTCTTGTCGTTGTGCGCGTGGTACTTGCTCGAGCGCACGATGATCTTGTTATATATCGGGTGTTTCACTCTGCGCTCGACAATTACCGTCACTGTATTGTCCATTTTGTCGCTGAGGACGCGCCCAACCAAGGTACGCTTGCTGGTAGTGGTTTCGCTCATTGAACTGCCTTTTCACGAAGAAGCGTGCGTACGCGTGCGATCTGCCGACGCACCTTGCCAATCTGACTGTTGTTCGACAACTGCTGTGTAGCAAGCTGCATTCGCAGGCCGAACTGGGCTTTCAGCAGGGCCAGCAGTTCCTGGTTCAGCTCGTCGACGGTTTTTTCTCTGAGTTCACTGACTTTCATGATCAACCTACCATGCGCGTAACAAAAACCGTCGGGATCGGAAGCTTGGCGGCCGCAAGGGCAAAGGCTTCGCGAGCGAGAGTTTCGCTGACCCCATCCATCTCGTAAAGGACCTTACCCGGCTTGATCTCGGCCACGTAGTACTCTGGATTCCCTTTGCCGCTTCCCATACGAACCTCGGCAGGCTTCTTGGAAATCGGCTTGTCGGGAAAGATGCGGATCCAGATCCGCCCGCCACGCTTGATATGACGCGTCATTGCACGCCGAGCAGCTTCAATCTGACGGGCAGTCAGTCGGCCACGGCCAATTGACTTCAATCCATACTCACCGAAACTGACCTTGGCCCCGCGCAGCGCCAGGCCCGTATTGCGGCCTTTCTGCTCTTTGCGGTATTTCCTTCTAGCTGGCTGCAGCATCTGTTGTACCTGCCTTTCTTACTCGTTTCACGGGTGCCTTCGCTTCCCCAACAGCGCCCTCAACCCTCGCCATTTCCTCCGGCCCCTTCACCATGCGCGGCGGCCTGTCGGCAACGTCACCGGCGCGCGGAGCACGACGGGGCCGGCGCTGCTCATCAAGGGTCGCATCGGCAGCCGTCGCCGCCTGCTCCTGGCGATTTAGAATCTCCCCTTTGAAGATCCAGACCTTGACGCCAATAAGACCATAGGTAGTCAAGGCTTCGGAGGTCGCGTAGTCAATATCAGCCCGCAGCGTATGGAGCGGGACTCGCCCCTCGCGGTACCATTCGCGCCGAGCAATTTCCGCGCCATTGAGACGGCCTGAACTCATGATCTTTATACCCTGCGCGCCAAGACGCATGGCGTTCTGCATCGCACGCTTCATGGCCCGGCGGAACATGATACGCTTCTCGAGCTGCTGCGTAATCGAGTCGGCCACCAATTGCGCATCCAGCTCGGGCTTGCGAATTTCCTCGATACTGACGTGCACAGGGACGCCCATGATCTTCTGTAAAGCGATCCGCAGGTGATCGATCTCCTCACCCTTTTTCCCAATCACCACACCCGGGCGTGCCGAGAAGATCGTGACGCGGGCGTTCTTGGCGGGGCGCTCGATCAGGATACGTCCAACCGACGCGTGCTTTAGCTTCTTCTTGAGGTATTCGCGAACGCGAACGTCTTCGTTGAGCATGCCGGCAAAGTTCTTGCTGTTGGCGTACCAGCGCGAAGACCAATCACGCGTGACAGCCAGACGAAAGCCAGCAGGATGAATCTTTTGTCCCATTCTTGTTCCTCAGTTGCCGACAGTCAGAAAAACGTGACAGGTCGGCTTGACGATCCGGTTGCCGCGTCCCTTGGCCCGCGCCGTGAAGCGCTTGAGCACCATGCCCTTTTCGACAGAGATGGTCTTAACCTTCAGTTCGTCAATATCGGCACCCGCATTGTGCTCGGCATTGGCGATCGCCGATTCGAGCACCTTCTTGATGATCGCTGCACCCTTCTTGGGGCTGAATGTCAGCAGATTGAGTGCCCGATCAACGGCCAGGCCGCGGATCTGGTCGGCCACCAGGCGACCCTTCTGGCTCGACAGCCGAACACCGCGCAAAACAGCACGAGTTTCCATATTCATTCCTTTACTTCTTGGCCTTCTTGCCAGAGGTGTGGCCTTTAAACGTGCGGGTCAGAGAAAACTCGCCCAGCTTGTGCCCAACCATGTTCTCGGTGATATACACAGGAACATGTTGCTTGCCGTTATGAACCGCGATGGTCAAGCCCACAAAATCTGGCAGCACGGTGGACCGGCGCGACCAGGTCTTGATCGGGCGCTTATCGCCAGTCGCACGCACCGTGCCCACTTTTTTGATCAGATGGGCATCAGCAAACGGGCCCTTTTTAATGGAACGTCCCATGGTTCTCTATCCCTTAGCGTTTTTGACGGCGCTGCACGATCATCGAAGTCGTGCGCTTGTTGCGACGAGTGCGATAACCTTTGGTCTTGGTACCCCAAGGACTGACCGGGTGCATACCCGATGCCGTCTTGCCTTCGCCCCCACCGTGCGGGTGATCGATCGGATTCATCGCCACACCGCGTACGGTTGGGCGAATGCCGCGCCAACGATTCCCGCCAGCCTTGCCTATCGAACGCAGACTGTGCTCTTCGTTACCCACCTCGCCGACCGTCGCGCGGCACTCGACGTGCACTCGCCGAATTTCACCGGAGCGCAAGCGCAACTGGGCATGGACGCCTTCCCGGGCCAACAACTGCACCGAGGTGCCAGCCGAACGTGCCAGCTGAGCGCCCTTGCCGGGCACCATCTCGACGCAGTGGATGGTCGTGCCAACCGGGATGTTGCGAATGGGCAGGGCGTTGCCCACCTTGATCGGGGCCTCTGAACCACTGTTTATCTGCTGACCAACAACAAGGCCTTTGGGCGCAATGATGTAGCGACGCTCGCCATCCGCATAACAGAGCAGAGCAATGTTGGCGGTCCGGTTTGGATCGTACTCGAGACGCTCTACTGTCGCCGGAATCCCGTCCTTGTTGCGCTTGAAGTCAACCAAGCGATAGTGTTGCTTGTGACCACCGCCCTGATGACGAGTCGTGATATGCCCGTTGTTGTTGCGGCCAGCCTTTTTCGACTGCGACTCGACAAGCCCGGCAACCGGAGCGCCCTTGTGTAGATTAAGATTGACCACCCGGATAACCGCGCGGCGGCCGGGCGAGGTCGGTTTGACTTTAGCGAGTGCCATCTAGACCGCTCCCCCATCGACGAAATTAATCTCCTGGCCGGGCTGCAGGCACACATAGGCCTTCTTCCAGTTGCTGCGACGGCCCATCACGCGGCCAAACTTTTTCTGCTTTCCTTTGACGTTGGCGATCTGGACCGACTCGACAGCCACCTTGAACAGCAACTCGACTGCTCCCTTGACTTCAGGCTTTGTTGCGTTGGAGGCAACACGAAAGATCACCTGCTGGTACTTGTCGGCAACGAAGGTGGCCTTTTCGGAGATCTGCGGTGCGAGGAGCACTTGCATCAAACGTTCTTGATTCATCCCAGGATCTCCTCAAACTTGGCGAGCGCAGCTTTTGTCAGCAGGACCTTCGGGAAGCGGACCAGGGACACCGGGTCCGCCTGCTGGACTTCAACCACGAGGACATTCGGCAAATTACGCGACGCCAGAAAAACGTTCTCGTCGAGATCGTCTGTAATCACAAGCACCGACTCGTAACCCATCCCTTTGATCTTCGCTGCAAACAACCTGGTCTTGGGCGCCTCAATCGACAGGCTGTCCACCACGGCCAGGCGATCTTCACGAGCGAGCTGCGAAAGGATCGATGCCATGCCCGCGCGGTACATTTTCCTGTTCAGCTTGTGGCTGAAATTCTCGTCCGACGAATTCGGGAAAACCCGGCCGCCACCGCGCCAGATCGGCGATGACGACATACCGGCACGAGCTCGTCCGGTGCCCTTTTGGCGCCACGGCTTCTTGGTCGTGTGCCGCACATCCTGGCGATCCTTCTGGGCCCGATTGCCACTACGCGCGTTCGCCTGGTAGGCAACCAGGACCTGGTGCACCAATGCTTCGTTGTATTCGCGACCAAACAGGACGTCGGAGGCCTCGAGGCGGCTCGCTTCCTGTCCTTCGTCATTGATAAGCTTGAGTTCCATTTATGCCCCCACCTTGACTGCCGGACGCACTATGACGTCGGCGCCCTTGGAGCCGGGAACGGCGCCTTTAAGCAACAACAACTGGCGCTCAACATCGACACGCACGACCTCGAGGTTCTGCTGTGTGCGCTTGACGGCGCCGAGATGGCCGGCCATCTTCTTGCCCGGAAAAACGCGACCCGGATCCTGCGCCATACCGGTGGACCCGAGAGCCTGGTGGGAGACCGAGTTGCCATGCGCAGCGCCCTGGGACCTGAAGTGATGCCGCTTGATGCCGCCCGCAAAGCCCTTGCCGATGGTTTGCCCCGTCACGTCAACCTTTTGTCCGACGGAAAAAATGGTGACGCTGATATGGTCACCCGCCTGGAGAGCCGCGAGCTCGTCATCGGAAACCGGAAACTCCTTCAGGACATGGCCCGCCTCAACACCGGCCTTGGCGAGGTGACCGGCCAATGGCTTGTTGACACGAGAGGGGCGACGTTTGCCGAAAGCCACCTGGACGACGGAGTAACCATCATTCTGCGGCGTTTTGATCTGGGCGACCCGATTGTTCGACACATCGAGCACGGTTACCGGGACACTTACGCCGTCGTCGGTAAAAATGCGCGTCATGCCGACCTTGCGCCCAACAAGGCCAAGACTCATGTTTATTCTCCTCTGACCGGCTGCGATTGGCCGGCGAGCGCTGCTAAGGAACGGGCAGTCTCAATATTGGCTGCCCGGCGAAAGGCGGCGATTATAGCCGCAAGGAAGCCTTACTGCAACTTAATTTCAACGTCAACACCCGCGGGTAGATCAAGCTTCATCAGGGCATCGACGGTCTTGTCAGTTGGATCAATGATATCCATCAGGCGAAGATGGGTGCGTATCTCGAACTGGTCACGCGAAGTCTTGTCGACGTGCGGTGAGCGCAGAATATCAAAACGCTGGATGCGGGTCGGAAGCGGAACCGGGCCGCGAACAACGGCCCCGGTACGCTTTGCGGTGTCGACAATTTCCTGAGCTGACTGATCAATCAGACGATAGTCAAAGGCTTTCAGGCGGATGCGGATCTTCTGGCTTTGCATGTCTTCTTCCAAAGAGCGGCCGGTGGAAAGGAAACCCACCGGGAGTTTGCTGAACTACTCGATAATTTTCGCGACGACGCCGGCGCCGACGGTACGGCCACCTTCACGAATCGCGAAGCGCAGGCCTTCTTCCATGGCAATCGGGGAAATCAGTTTGACCGTCATCTGGACGTTGTCGCCGGGCATCACCATCTCGACGCCTTCCGGCATCGCAATCGCGCCGGTCACGTCAGTGGTGCGGAAATAAAACTGCGGACGATAGTTGTTGAAGAACGGCGTGTGACGCCCTCCTTCTTCCTTCGACAGACAGTAAACTTCGCCCGTGAAGTGCGTGTGCGGCTTGATCGAACCCGGCTTGGCCAGCACCTGACCGCGCTCAACGTCGTCTCGCTTGGTGCCCCGCAACAGAACGCCCACGTTGTCGCCCGCCTGGCCCTGGTCCAGCAGCTTGCGGAACATTTCAACACCCGTGCAGATCGTCTTCACCGTCGGCTTGATGCCAACGATCTCGACTTCTTCACCGACTTTCACCACCCCGCGCTCAACACGACCCGTGACCACCGTGCCACGTCCAGAGATCGAGAACACGTCCTCGATCGGCAGCAGGAAAGGCTTGTCTACCGCTCGCTGCGGCGTCGGAATGTAGGCATCCAGCGCGTCCGCCAAGGCCATCACCGAGCCTTCGCCCAGCGGACCCTGATCGCCTTCCAGAGCCTTCAACGCCGAACCCTGGACGATCGGCACGTCGTCTCCAGGAAAGTCATACTTCGACAGCAGCTCACGCACTTCCATGTCGACCAGCTCCAACAACTCGGCATCGTCAACCATGTCGCACTTGTTGAGATAAACGATGATGTAGGGCACACCCACCTGACGCGCCAGCAGAATGTGCTCTCGCGTCTGTGGCATCGGTCCGTCAGCCGCCGAAACCACCAGGATCGCACCGTCCATCTGCGCCGCCCCGGTAATCATGTTCTTGATGTAGTCCGCGTGACCCGGGCAATCCACGTGCGCGTAGTGACGCTTGGCCGTCTCGTACTCGACGTGCGCGGTATTGATCGTGATGCCACGCGCCTTCTCTTCCGGCGCCGCATCAATCTGGTCGTAGGCCTTCGCCACACCGCCATATTTCTTCGCCAGAATGGTCGTGATCGCCGCCGTCAGCGTGGTCTTCCCATGATCAACGTGCCCAATCGTGCCCACATTGACGTGCGGCTTCGTGCGTTCAAATTTTCCCTTGGCCATTTAGTATCCTTACAATATCAGAGTCATTTCTTGTTGATGACCGCCTCGGCGACGTTCTTTGGCGCCTCAGCGTAGTGCTTGAATTCCATTGAGTAAGTCGCGCGCCCCTGACTGAGGGATCGCAGGGTCGTCGAATAACCAAACATCTCAGCCAGCGGCACCTCCGCCTTGATGGCTTTGATGTTTCCGGGCAGGTCTTCCATTCCCTGAATCATGCCGCGACGGCTCGACAGGTCGCCCATCACGTTCCCCATATAGTCCTCAGGCGTCTCCACGTCGACTGCCATCATTGGCTCAAGGAGGGTCGGCGAAGCTTTGCGCATTCCCTCCTTGAAGGCAATGGCTGCCGCTTGCCGAAAGGCATTTTCATTCGAATCCACGTCGTGGTACGAGCCTTCAAACAGCGTGAACTTGATATCGACCACCGGAAACCCCGCCAGCACGCCACTGGTGACCGAATCCTGCAACCCCTTGTCCACCGCGGGGATGTACTCTCGAGGTACGGTACCACCCTTGATCGCGTCAACGAACTCGTAGCCTTTGCCAGGCTCATTCGGCTCGATTTTCAACCATACATGGCCATACTGACCGCGGCCACCCGACTGTTTGACAAACTTCCCTTCCTGTTCGACTGATTTCTTGATGCATTCCCGATACGCCACCTGTGGCGCGCCGACGTTGGCGTCCACACCGAATTCCCGCTTCAGTCGATCAACGATTATCTCCAGGTGGAGCTCGCCCATTCCCGAGATAATCGTCTGCCCAGACTCTTCATCGGTACGCACGCGGAACGAGGGATCCTCCTGAGCCAGGCGACCGAGGGCTATGCCCATCTTCTCCTGGTCCGGCTTGGTCTTCGGCTCGACGGCCACGTGGATCACGGGTTCAGGGAATACCATCCGCTCCAGGGTGATGACTGCCGAAGGATCGCAGAGGGTTTCGCCGGTAGTTACTTCCTTGAGGCCAACGCACGCTGCGATGTCGCCCGCGAGCACTTCCTTGAGTTCTTCACGATTGTTGGCGTGCATCTGCAGGACTCGGCCGATGCGCTCGCGACGGCCCTTGATCGGATTGAAAATCGTGTCCCCAGATTTCAGGACGCCAGAATACACTCGGATAAAGGTCAACTGGCCGACGTAGGGGTCGGTCATCAGCTTGAAGGCAAGAGCAGAAAACTTCGCAGTGTCGGACGCTTCCCGCGTATCCGGCTCACCGTTTTCCTTCTCCCCGGTAACTGGAGGAATGTCCACCGGCGACGGCAGAAGATCAATCACCGCGTCGAGCATGCGTTGCACACCCTTGTTCTTGAAGGCCGTTCCGCAAAGGGCCGGCTGAATTTCGCACGCGATGGTGCGATCACGCAAGCCCTTGATCAGGTCCGCTTCAGTCAGATCACCCTCATCGAGGTACCTGTCCATCAGCTCTTCAGACGACTCTGCGGCAGCTTCGACCATCTTGCTGCGCCATTCGTCGGCCTCGGACTGTAGCTCGGCCGGAATGTCGCGGTAATCGAATTTCATCCCCAGCGAGGCTTCATCCCAGTAAATCGCCTTCATCTTGATCAGATCGACCACCCCCTCGAAGTAGTCCTCCTTTCCGATCGGTATTACGATTGGGACCGGATTGGCCTTCAGACGGGTCCGCATCTGGTCAACGACCTTAAAGAAATCCGCGCCCTGGCGGTCCATCTTGTTGACGAAGGCCAACCGGGGTACTTTGTACTTGGTCGCCTGACGCCACACGGTTTCGGACTGCGGCTGCACACCACCCACAGCACAATAAATCATGCACGCGCCATCGAGGACACGCATCGAGCGCTCGACCTCGATCGTGAAATCCACGTGACCAGGCGTATCGATGATGTTGATCCGGTGCTCGGGACGATCCAGCTGCATCCCCTTCCAGAAGCACGTCGTGGCCGCCGAGGTAATGGTAATTCCCCGCTCCTGCTCCTGCGCCATCCAGTCCATCGTCGCGGCGCCGTCATGCACTTCACCGATCTTGTGGTTGATACCCGTATAGAACAGGATACGCTCCGTCGCCGTCGTCTTGCCAGCATCAATGTGAGCGCTGATACCGATGTTCCGGTAACGCTCAATGGGGGTTTTGCGAGCCACAGTATGAACCTTCGCTAATAAAGAACGATCGCCAGCACAAGGCAGCCGAAGCGGCGCCTTGGACGCTGGTGCCTTAGAACCGGAAGTGCGCGAACGCCTTGTTGGCCTCGGCCATACGGTGCACTTCGTCGCGCTTCTTGACTGCACCGCCGCGGCTTTCCGATGCTTCCAGCATTTCTGCTGCCAGGCGCTGACCCATCGACTTTTCCGAACGCTTACGCGCTGACTCCCGCAGCCAGCGCATGGCAAGGGCCATCCGGCGGCTAGGACGAACCTCAACCGGCACCTGATAATTGGCCCCACCCACCCGACGACTCTTGACTTCGACCAGAGGCTTGATGTTACCAAGAGCCAAACTGAAAACCTCGAGGGGATCCTTTCCAGTCTTGGTCACGATCTGGTCAAAGGCTCCATAGACGATACGCTCGGCGACGGACTTCTTGCCGCTTTTCATGATGGTATTGACGAACTTCGAGACCTCGACATTGCCAAATTTCGGGTCCGGCAGTATATCGCGCTTCGGTACTTCACGACGACGGGGCATAGCAACCTCTCATAGTCACAATTCAGTTGAAGGGTTGGGCAACAGACCCACCCCTCCCAGCCGCCCATCACGAGCGACCCTTACTCGGGACGAAACTCAAGCCGCCTTCGGGCGCTTGGTACCGTACTTGGAACGACCCTGCTTGCGCTTCTTCACACCCTGGGTATCCAGCGAACCGCGAACAGTGTGGTAACGGACACCTGGCAGATCCTTGACACGACCGCCGCGGATCAGAACAACAGAGTGCTCCTGCAGGTTGTGGCCTTCACCACCAATGTATGAAATAACCTCAAAACCATTCGTCAGCCGAACTTTGCAAACCTTGCGCAGCGCAGAGTTGGGCTTCTTCGGCGTGGTAGTGTACACACGAGTGCAAACGCCCCGCTTCTGGGGGCAATTGCTCAGTGCAGGGACTTTGCTCTTGGTGCGTACGGCCTCGCGCGGCTTGCGCACCAGCTGGTTAATGGTTGGCATTGCTTCCACCCCTATGTTCAGTTCAGAACGCGACGTGACGAGCACTTGGCGTCTGCAAAAAACCAAGGCGGACCAAAGGCCGCCTTGGCGACATCCATAACAAGCCGACGCGACACCTAGCTATCGGCGACAAAGACCGGCGATTCTATGGTCTATTGGGGTCCAAGTCAAGCAACAGGGGCATTCTGCGCACTCTCTTCACTGGCAAACAGATCGTCTTCAGACAACAGTCCGCTCGCCGCAGCAATATCCTCACCAGCCGCATTCTTCTTGCGCGTGTTGTGGTAGGCAAGACCCGTTCCCGCCGGTATCAGGCGACCGACAATGACGTTTTCCTTGAGTCCGCGCAGCTCGTCACGTTTACCCATGATCGCTGCTTCTGTCAGCACCCGCGTCGTTTCCTGGAATGACGCAGCCGAAATGAACGAATCGGTGGACAGCGAGGCCTTCGTGATGCCAAGCAGCACATGTTCGTACGTCGCTGGCAGCTTACCATCGGCGAACATGCGGTCGTTTTCGTCTAGCAAATGCGCACGTTCGACCTGCTCTCCCTTGATAAACTTGGTATCGCCAGGATCCAACACATTGACGCGGCGCAGCATCTGGCGAACGATCACCTCGATGTGTTTATCGTTGATCTTGACGCCCTGAAGACGATACACATCCTGAACCTCGTCCGTAATGTAGATGGCCAGAGCTTCGACGCCCAGCAGGCGCAGAATGTCGTGCGGGTCTGGCGCGCCATCGACGATCGATTCCCCCTTATTCACCACCTGCCCGTCATGCACCAGGACATGCTTGTCCTTCAGGATAAGGTATTCGTGGTTCACGCCTTCAAGGTCAGTAATTACCAGCCGCTGCTTGCCTTTGGTGTCCTTGCCGAAGGACATGGTGCCAGTAAACTCCGCCAACATTCCGGCATCCTTGGGCGTACGCGCCTCGAATAGTTCCGCAACGCGCGGCAGGCCGCCGGTAATGTCACGCGTCTTGGCCGATTCCTGCGGCAGGCGAGCAAGCACGTCACCAACGGAAATCTGTTGGCCATCGAGCACGTTGATGATCGCGCCAACCTGAAAGGTAATGGTGACCGGGTGATCGCTGCCGTGCATCTTGACTTCTTCACCGTCGGGTTCGAACAACCTCACTTGCGGACGCAAGCCCTTGCTCGGCGCCTTCCCGCCACGCTTCGGATCGATCACCACCAGAGTTGATAGCCCCGTGACCTCATCAATTTGCTTGGCGACCGTAACCCCTTCTTCGACGTTCTCGAACTTTACCAGACCCGAGTATTCGGCAATGATCGGACGCGTGTGCGGATCCCAACTGGCCAGCCTGGCACCGGCTTTGACCGCCTGAGCATCGGCAACCTGCAACGTTGCACCGTAGGGAACTTTGTGTTTCTCCCGCTCGCGACCATTGTCGTCAGTGATCAGGATCTCGCCGGAACGGGTGATGACTATCTTCTCGCCCTTTGCACTGGTCACGTAGCGCATGGTCGAAGTGAAGCGCACGATGCCCGCGCTGTGCGTCTCGACCTGGCTGGCAACTGCCGCGCGCGACGCTGCACCACCGACATGGAAGGTGCGCATGGTCAACTGGGTTCCCGGCTCGCCGATGGATTGTGCAGCGATCACGCCAACCGCTTCACCGACGTTCACCGGCGAACCACGCCCCAGATCGCGGCCATAACACTTGGCGCAAAGACCGTAACGCGTTTCGCAAGTCAGGGGCGTGCGCGCCTTGACTTCGTCAATCCCCAACTGATCGATCAGGTCGCAATGATCCTCGCTGATCAGCGTCCCTTGCTCGATGACCGTCTCCTGGGTGTCGGGATGAACGACGTCAGAAGCCGTCACGCGACCGAGGATCCGCTCACGCAGAGCCTCTATCACCTCGCCGCCTTCAATCAGGGCCTTCATGGTCACGCCGTTGCTTGTGCCGCAATCGTCCTCAATGACGACGAGATCCTGCGTCACGTCGACCAGTCGCCGGGTCAGGTAACCTGAGTTGGCTGTCTTCAAGGCGGTATCTGCAAGGCCTTTGCGCGCGCCGTGGGTCGAAATGAAGTACTGCAGAACGTTCAGCCCTTCGCGGAAGTTGGTCGTGATCGGGGTTTCAATGATCGACCCGTCCGGCTTGGCCATCAGGCCGCGCATACCTGCCAACTGACGGATCTGGGCCGCAGAACCCCGCGCGCCTGAGTCAGCCATCATGAAGATGGAATTGAAAGACTCCTGCATCTCCTTCTCACCGTGGCGATTCGTCACCTCCACGTGACCCAGCTGATCCATCATTACCTTGGCAACCTTGTCGCCCGTACGACCCCAGATGTCGACCACCTTGTTGTAGCGCTCACCGTTGGTCACCAGACCATTGGTGTATTGGTTCTCGATTTCCTTTACCTCCGCTTCGGCGTCGGCGATGATGTTGCGTTTTTGGGCCGGCACCAACATGTCATCGGAACAGATCGAAATCCCGGCGCGAGTCGCCAGACGATAGCCATTCTGCATCAGCTTATCGGCAAAAACGACGGTTTCCTTGAGACCACAGCGGCGGAAAGCCGCATTGATCAGTTTCGATATTTCCTTTTTCTTCAGGGTCTTGTCGATCAGGCTGAACGGCAGCCCCTTGGGCAGGATCTCCGAGAGCAGCGCGCGACCAGCCGTCGTCCGGTAACGAGTGGTCTTTTCCTGCCAGCCGTTCTCCCCGTCCCTCTCATACTCGGCAATGCGGACCGAAATCCTTGCGTGAATATCGAGTTCACCAGCCTGCATGGCGCGCGTCACTTCGGCGAGATCGGGAAACATCATGCCCTCACCCCTGGCATTGATCCGCTCGCGGGTAGCATAGTAGAGACCAAGGACGATGTCCTGCGACGGGACGATGATCGGCTCGCCGTTTGCAGGCGACAGAACATTGTTTGACGCCAGCATGAGCGTCCGCGCTTCCATCTGGGCCTCGAGCGACAAGGGCACATGAACCGCCATCTGGTCGCCGTCGAAGTCGGCGTTGAAAGCAGCACAAACCAGCGGATGCAACTGGATCGCCTTGCCTTCGATCAGGGTCGGTTCGAACGCCTGAATCCCGAGGCGGTGCAGGGTCGGGGCGCGATTGAGCATAATCGGATGCTCGCGAATCACCTCTTCCAGGATATCCCAAACGACGGCTTCCTGGGTCTCGACCATCTTCTTGGCCTGCTTGATGGTGGTGGCCAGACCCATCACCTCCAGGCGGTTGAAGATGAAAGGTTTGAACAGTTCGAGCGCCATCAGCTTCGGCAGACCGCACTGATGGAGCTTGAGTTGTGGCCCAACGACGATGACCGAGCGGCCGGAATAGTCAACGCGCTTGCCGAGCAGGTTCTGGCGAAAGCGACCGCCCTTGCCCTTGATCATGTCGGCCAGCGACTTCAGCGGCCGCTTGTTGGCGCCAGTCATTGCCTTGCCTCGACGGCCATTGTCAAGCAGCGAATCAACCGCCTCTTGCAGCATGCGCTTCTCGTTGCGCACGATGATCTCCGGGGCCTTGAGCTCAAGTAGACGCTTGAGGCGGTTGTTGCGGTTGATCACCCGACGATAGAGATCGTTCAGATCAGACGTCGCAAAACGCCCACCATCAAGCGGCACCAACGGGCGGAGATCTGGCGGCAAAACGGGCAGAACTTCAAGCACCATCCACTCGGGCTTGATGCCCGACTTCTGGAAGCCCTCAAGGATCTTCAGACGCTTGGAGAACTTCTTGCTCTTGGTTTCGGAGGTGGTCGTCTCGAGTTCGCCGCGCAGACTGTCGACCTCGCGCGCCAGATCGATTGAACGCAGCAATTCGCGGATGCCTTCAGCGCCCATCGCTGCCAGGAAGTCGTCACCGTACTCCTCGACCTTCGCCAGATAGTCATCCTCAGTCAGCAACTGACCGCGAGCCAGTGGTGTCATGCCCGGATCGAAGACCACGAAGGCTTCAAAGTAAAGCACCCGCTCGATGTCGCGCAGCGTCATGTCAAGAACCATGCCGAGACGACTCGGGAGGCTCTTCAGGAACCAGATATGAGCGACCGGACTGGCCAGCTCGATGTGTGCCATACGCTCACGACGAACCTTGGCCAGCGTCACTTCCACGCCGCACTTCTCACAGATGACGCCACGATGTTTCAGCCGCTTGTACTTGCCGCAGAGGCACTCGTAGTCCTTGATCGGGCCAAAAATTTTTGCGCAGAACAAGCCATCACGCTCCGGCTTGAAGGTGCGGTAATTGATGGTCTCCGGCTTCTTGACTTCGCCGTATGACCATGAACGAATCTTGTCCGGCGAGGCAAGGCCAATGGTGATCGCGTCAAACTGCTCTTCCTGCGTCACCTGTCTAAACAAATCAAGCAATGCTTTCATCTTTTGCTCCAGTGAGGAGTGAGGTGTCAGGGGTGAAGAGCCATGAGGCTGGAGGAGTTACATCCCTCACTCACCCCTCGGCAAAACAATCAGAAACGTTCGAGATCAATATCGATCGCCAGCGAACGGATTTCCTTGACCAACACATTGAACGACTCAGGCATGCCGGCGTCAATCTTGTGATCACCCTTGACAATGTTCTCGTAGACCTTGGTGCGGCCATTGACGTCGTCCGACTTGACGGTCAACATTTCCTGCAGCACGTAGGAAGCGCCGTAGGCCTCGAGCGCCCATACCTCCATCTCGCCGAAACGCTGACCACCGAACTGCGCCTTGCCGCCCAGCGGCTGCTGGGTAACGAGCGAGTAAGGGCCGGTCGAACGTGCGTGCATCTTGTCATCGACCAGGTGGTGCAGCTTCAACACGTGCATGTAACCAACCGTCACCTGACGCTCGAACTGCTCGCCGGTACGGCCATCGTACAGCGTCATCTGCGCTGATGCCGGCATGTCGGCCAGGGCGAGAACCGACTTGATCTCCGATTCCTTGGCGCCGTCGAAAACCGGCGTCGCAAACGGAACGCCCGCCTCGAGATTGCCCGCCATTTCGAGTATTTCGGCATCGCTAAGCTGCTCAAGGTCTTCGGGTTTACCCGTCCCGTTATAGATCTGGTCGAGAAAGCCCCGGACTTCCTTGGCGGTCGCCTGCCGGCGGAGCATCTCGCCGATCTTGACACCGAGACCCTTGGCGGCAAGCCCCAGGTGCACTTCAAGAATCTGACCAACGTTCATCCGCGAAGGAACACCCAGCGGGTTGAGCACTATGTCCACCGGACGGCCGTCGGCCATGTAAGGCATGTCCTCAACCGGTACGATACGCGAAACCACCCCCTTGTTGCCATGCCGCCCGGCCATCTTGTCGCCCGCTTGCAGGCGCCGCTTGACCGCAACGTAGACCTTGACCATCTTCTGCACACCGGGCGGCAATTCGTCGCCCTGCGTCAGTTTCTTGCGCTTTTCCTCGAAGGCGACGTCGAAGCCCTTGCGCGTCTGCTCCAGGCCCTCACGTAGCGACTCCAGTTGCTGCGCAACGTCTTCATCTGCCATCCGGATGTCGAACCAGTGATGCGGGTCGATCCCATCAAGGTATTCCTGAGTGACCAGCGTCCCCTTGGCCAACCGCTTCGGCCCGCCATTTGCGGCCTTGCCGACGATCATGCGCTCCGCACGCGCAAAGGCGTCGCGTTCGACGATACGCAGTTGGTCAGCAAGGTCAAGCTTGTAACTACGTAGGTGGTCATCAATGATCGACTGAGCCCGCTTGTCACGCTCAATACCTTCGCGGGTGAAGACCTGAACATCGATGACTGTCCCCGAGATCCCGGACTGAACCCGCAGCGAGGTGTCCTTCACATCCGAAGCTTTCTCGCCAAAGATCGCGCGCAAGAGTTTCTCTTCCGGCGTCAATTGCGTTTCGCCCTTGGGCGTGACCTTACCCACCAGCACGTCACCGGCTTCAACTTCGGCACCAATATAGACAATCCCCGACTCGTCGAGTCGTGAGAGTTGCGACTCGCCAAGAGAAGCGATGTCGCGAGTGATTTCCTCCGGACCGAGTTTGGTGTCACGCGCGACGACGGTCAGTTCCTCGATGTGGATCGAAGTGAAGCGATCTTCCGCAACAACGCGCTCGGATATGAGGATGGAATCCTCGAAGTTGTAGCCGTTCCAGGGCATGAACGCGACCAGCATGTTCTGGCCGAGAGCCAGTTCGCCCTTGTCGGTCGATGCTCCGTCTGCCACCACGTCGCCCCTGGCAATGCGATCACCGACGCGCACCAGCGGCCGCTGGTTGATATTCGTGTTCTGGTTGGAGCGGGTATACTTGACGAGATTGTAAATGTCGACTCCGACTTCGCCTGGTCCCGTTTCATCGTCATTCACGCGCACGACAACGCGCGAGGCGTCAACGTAGTCTACCAACCCACCGCGCAGCGCCTGCACCGCCGTACCAGAATCCACGGCGACGGTGCGCTCAATGCCTGTGCCCACCAAGGGCTTTTCCGGACGCAGGCAGGGAACAGCCTGACGCTGCATGTTGGCTCCCATCAGCGCACGGTTGGCATCGTCATGCTCGAGAAAGGGAATCAGGGACGCAGCCACCGACACGATCTGGCTCGGTGCCACGTCCATGTACTGCACACGCGCCGGCTCGGCAAGGATGGTCTCGCCCTTCTCGCGGCAGGTCACCAGTTGATCGGTCAATACCCCCGCATTACCAAGATCTGAATTAGCCTGAGCGATGATATAAGCGCCCTCCTCGATCGCGGAGAGATACTCGATCTGATCGGTCACCCGGCCATCAACCACCTTTCGGTAGGGGGTTTCAAGAAAGCCGTACTCATTGGTGCGGGCGAACAAGGCCAGTGAATTGATCAGGCCGATGTTCGGACCCTCCGGCGTTTCGATCGGGCAGACGCGTCCATAGTGTGTGGGATGCACGTCTCGTACTTCAAAACCCGCCCGCTCACGTGTCAAGCCGCCTGGACCAAGCGCCGAAACGCGGCGCTTGTGGGTGATCTCGGACAGAGGGTTGGTCTGGTCCATGAACTGCGACAGCTGGCTCGAGCCGAAAAACTCCCTGACTGCAGCGCTGATCGGCTTGGCGTTGATCAGATCGTGCGGCATCAGGTTGTCCGACTCTGCCTGTGACAGGCGCTCCTTTACGGCACGTTCGACGCGTACCAGACCGGCCCGGAACTGATTTTCCGCCAGTTCACCCACCGAGCGCACACGGCGGTTGCCCAGATGGTCGATGTCATCGATTTCGCCACGACCATTGCGCAGTTCAACCAGCAGCTTGATGACTTCAACGATATCACGCGGCGACAAGGTCAACTGTTCCCGCACCTCGCCCGCGACCCCCAGCGCCTTGAGTTGATCAAGCAAGGCCTCTGCGGCTTCTCGGCTCAGGTTCTCGGCTACTGCCCGTGGTCCATGGCTCAATTCGGCAAGGATCTGCTCTACCACCGGGATGGAATCGCCAACCGCCTCGTTGATCAGCTTGACGATCCCCTCACGCTTGGACGGCACATGCTTGACCATGACCTTGTATTCAACAACGTCCTTCCGGCCCACCCGGCGGTTGAACTTCATGCGGCCAACCGCCGACAGATCGTAGCGATCGTCAGAATAAAACAGCCCGTTGAAGAGGATTTCTACCGCTTCTTCGGTTGGTGGCTCGCCGGGTCGCATCATCCGGTAAATGGCAATGCGTGCGGCCTGTCGAGAGACCGTTTCGTCAGCGCGCAGGGTCTGCGAAATGAAGCCACCACGGTCAAGGTCGTTAATGTAAAGCGTGTGCAACGACGTCACCCCGGACTCGACCAGCTTTGCCAGCAGGTTCTCGGTAATCTCGTCGTTGGCATTGGCCAGGATCTCCCCGCTGCTCGGATCTATGATGTCCTCGCCGATCACCCGACCAATCAGAAAGTCTTCCGGCACGACGACCTGCTTGATTCCCGCAGCATCGAGTTCGCGGATATGCTTGGCGGTAATGCGCTTGTCTTTGGCGATAATCAGCTGCCCCGACGGGTCGTTGAAGTCGAAGCGGGCAACCTCTCCACGCAGGCGCTCAGGAACCAGGGCAAATTCAGTCACCTGCCTGCCCAGGTAGAAGGTGTCAAACTCGAAAAATTCGCGCAGAATCCGTTGCGACGTCAAACCAATCGCCTTCAGCAGCGTGGTCACCGGCATCTTGCGACGACGGTCGACACGGAAAAAGAGCAAGTCCTTGGGGTCGAACTCGAAATCCAGCCAAGATCCACGGTAGGGGATCACCCGCGCCGAAAAAAGCAACTTGCCTGAACTATGCGTCTTGCCGCGGTCGTGCTCGAAGAAGACGCCTGGCGAGCGGTGAAGCTGGGAGACGATGACCCGCTCGGTGCCATTGATGACAAAGGAACCGGTCGAAGTCATGAGCGGAATCTCGCCCATATAGACTTCCTGCTCCTTGACTTCCTTGATCGTGTCCGGGGCCTCGCGGTCGAGAATTACAAGGCGGACCTTTGCTCGCAGGGCAGAGGCGAAGGTCAGGCCACGCTGCTGGCACTCGGTGACGTCGAAAGCCGGTTCAGAAAGCGTAAAGCTGACAAACTCCAGCCGCGCATTACCACTGTGGCTGACAATCGGGAAAATCGAGGAGAAGGCAGCCTGCAGTCCCTGGTTTTTTCGCTGCCCCACGGGCACTGTCGCCTGCAGAAAAGCGGAGAAGGACTCTAGCTGGGTTGCCAGCAAGTAGGGAACGTCAAGCACGCTGACTCGCTTGGCGAAGCTCTTGCGGATACGCTTTTTCTCGGTGTAGGAGTAGGTCATGGTCGCTCCGAACTCAGAAGGCAAATCCTCTAGCGCACCGGCGACAATCGAACTATCCGCCGGGGCGCAACGGACAAACGCAATATGACT
The DNA here is from genome assembly GCA_017302435.1 of Candidatus Accumulibacter necessarius. Taxonomy (GTDB): domain Bacteria; phylum Pseudomonadota; class Gammaproteobacteria; order Burkholderiales; family Rhodocyclaceae; genus Accumulibacter; species Accumulibacter necessarius. The sequence goes on along the minus strand of JAFLDL010000002.1, from coordinate 143,466 downwards.
GGATGACAAAACGGCAGTGAACGGGCCTGCCCGGGCTTAACCAGTCGTACTTGCGTTTGCGCACTGCATGGCATTACGCCCACCCAACGGGCAGACGCCAAGCCGTTTCCGAAAAAGCACAACCGGGCTGACAGCCGAAAGGCTGTCAGCCCGGCATGCTTGACCAAGACTACTTGACCTCGACCTTCGCGCCGGCATCCTCGAGGAGCTTCTTGAGGGCTTCGGCGTCCGCCTTGGAAATGGACTCCTTGACCGCCTTCGGTGCGCTGTCGACGAGATCCTTTGCTTCTTTCAGGCCAAGGCCGGTAGCCGCGCGGACAACCTTGATGACCTCGACCTTCTTCTCGCCAATACCGGCGAGCACCACGGTAAATTCTGTCTGCTCTTCAACCACCGCCGCAGCCGCTCCAGGCGCAGCAACCGCCATCGAGGCTGCAGAAACGCCAAACTTCTCTTCGAACGCCTTGACCAGGGTGTTCAGTTCCATGACAGTCATCGCGCCGACGGCTTCGAGGATGTCTTCTTTGGTAATAGCCATAATCAATAAACTCCTAAATCTGAATACTCAAAAAAGCTGACCGGATGCTCAGGAAACCGCCTCTTCACGCTGCTTGGCCAAGGCGGCAAGCGCACAGGCAAAACCGGACACCGGCGCCTGCATGATGCCCAGCAACTGGGAAAGCAGCTCGTCGCGACTCGGGATGGCCGCCAGCGCCTGCACCCCGGCCTTGTCGAGCAGCTCGCCAGCAAAGCTGCCGGCCTTCAGAACCAACTTGTCATTGGTCTTGGCAAAATCGTTGAGCACCTTCGCCGCAGACACCGGATCATCCGAGATACTGTAAATCAGCGGCCCCGTCATCTGTTCGGCCAGACTGGCAAACACACCGCCCTCGACCGCCCGCCGCACCAAGGTGTTTTTCAGGACGCGCAGGTAAACACCCGAAGCGCGCGCCTGCGCACGCAAACGAGTCAGGTGAGTGACTGGCAAGCCGCTGTACTCAGCCAGAACGATCGTCTGGGCAGTGGCCATCCTTGCCGACACCTCGGCAACAACAACCTTCTTTTCATCAAGATTAAGACCCACTGGCCTTTCCTCCCTTCAAGTCAACAGACGACACATCCGGCAGGATGTGCCGCACCCACGGCGACCTTGATCAGGGGTTGCAGCGAAGGCCGGAAACCCAAGCTGCGAAATCCTTTTCGGGGCACACCGTCTACGCAGGCTGCTTGCACACTTAAGCCTCTGCTACTAAGCCTCGGCACCTGCGGTCTTTGACGGTCCATCGACATGGCGCGAACGCGTTGTCGACCTCCCAGCAAAGCTCCTCACCGGCCACGCACACTCAATGTGGCCCGCTAAATCATTACAACGTGGAAGCGTCCACTCGGACGCCCGGCCCCATCGTGCTGGACAGAGCCACCCGCCGCACATACTGCCCCTTTGAAGTCGCTGGTTTGGCCTTGATCAGGGCATCGAGCAAAGCCTTCAGATTGACCGCCAGCTTGTCGGCATCAAAGGATGCACGACCAATCGTGCTGTGAATGATGCCGCCCTTGTCCGTACGATACTGTACCTGCCCGGCCTTGGCATTCTGGACCGCCGTCGCCACGTCCATGGTGACCGTACCCACCTTCGGGTTCGGCATCAAGCCACGCGGACCCAGTATCTGACCCAGTTGACCGACGACGCGCATCGCATCCGGCGTGGCAATGACCCGATCGAAATTGATCACCCCGGCTTTGATTTCCGCAGCAAGGTCCTCAAAACCGACAATATCCGCACCAGCGGCCTTGGCCGCGGCAGCCTTTTCCCCCTGGGCAAAGACGGCAACGCGGATCGTCTTGCCGGTGCCGGCAGGCAGGACCACCGAACCGCGGACGATCTGATCGGACTTACGGGGATCGACGCCGAGGCAGACGGCGACGTCAATCGATTCGTCGAACTTGGCGGTTGCGTACTCACGCGCCAGCTTCAGCGCTTCGCCAACCGGATAGGTCTTGTTGGCGTCGATCTTGCCCTTGAAGGCTTTTTGGCGTTTGCTCAGAGCGGCCATTTCAGATGCCCTCCACGGAAACGCCCATGGTGCGGGCACTGCCAGCGATCGTACGCACAGCGGCGTCCATGTCGGCGGCGGTCAGGTCGGGCATTTTCTGAGTCGCGATGGCCTCGCACTGCGCCCGGGTCAGGGTACCAACCTTGGCGGTATGGGGCTTGGCGCTGCCCTTCTGAATGCCAATCGCCTTCTTGATGAGAACCGTCGCCGGCGGCGTCTTCATGATGAAGGTGAAGCTCTTGTCGGCGAAGGCGGTGATGACGACGGGGATCGGCAAGCCCGGCTCGAGGCCCTGCGTCTGCGCGTTGAACGTCTTGCAGAACTCCATGATATTTAGGCCACGCTGACCCAGCGCCGGCCCGATCGGCGGCGAAGGATTTGCCTTGCCTGCCGGTACTTGCAGCTTGATGTAACCGATGATTTTCTTTGCCACGGTGCGACTCCTCTAGACGGGTTCAAACGCGCTCGGTGGAGCACTCCCCAAACGACAAACGCGGCCCGGAAGCCGCACTACTGCGGCGCGTCGAGGGAAACCCACGCACCGCCACTCCCTTGCACGATCAAGCTTTCTCGACCTGTCCAAACTCCAGCTCGACCGGCGTCGGGCGGCCAAAAATCGTCACTGACACACGCAGGCGGTTCTTCTCATAATTCACCTGCTCAACTGCACCATGAAAATCGGTGAACGGCCCGTCCTTGACGCGAACCACTTCGCCGGGCTCGAAGAGAACCTTCGGACGCGGCTTGTCGACGCCTTCCTGCATTTGCTGCATGATCTTCGCGACTTCCTTTTCGGAAATCGGCGTCGGCTTGTTGGCAGTTCCGCCGACAAAACCGGTCACTTTTGGCGTGCTCTTGACCAGATGCCAGGAGTCGTCATTCATTTCCATCTCCACCAGCACATAGCCAGGGAAGAACTTTCGTTCGGAAATGCTTTTCTGGCCCATTTTCAGCTCGACAACCTCTTCCACCGGAACGAGGATTCGGCCAAACGCCCCCTGCATTCCCTGACGCTGGATGCGCTCGAGCAATGCGCGTTGCACGCTCTTCTCGAACCCGGAATAGGCGTGTACCACGTACCAGCGCATGCTCATAGTCATCTCCACCCAAGAACCAGGTCGTATAGCAGCCACTCGAGGCTCTTGTCGGTCAACCAGAGAAACAGGGCCATCACCACGACGAACGCAAAGACCAGGCCCGTTGTCTGCATGGTCTCCTTGCGAGAAGGCCAGACGACTTTTCGAGCTTCGGCTGAAGAGTCTCTTGCAAAGTCGAAGAAACGACGCCCGGGCTCGGTCTGCCATGCAACTGCGACAGCCAAGCCGGTCCCGGCCATGACGGCCAGCACCCGCAGAATCATCGCCTGCTCGGCGAGGAGGTAGAAGCCAGCGACGCCGGCCACAAGCAGCAATACCGCTAACGCAAACTTGAATTTATCGGCCATCTCGTCCGCTTTGGTTACATGTTTGGCAGGGGCAGAGGGAATCGAACCCCCAACCTTCGGTTTTGGAGACCGACGCTCTGCCAGTTGAGCTATGCCCCTGCGGCAGAACTGCGGCGGCTCCGCGAACGAGGCCGCCGCTGTACCTTTATGGACTTACTCGATAATTTTCGCGACAACGCCGGCGCCGACGGTACGGCCACCTTCACGAATCGCGAAGCGCAGGCCCTCTTCCATGGCAATCGGGGAAATCAGTTTGACCGTCATCTGGACGTTGTCGCCGGGCATCACCATCTCGACGCCTTCCGGCATCGCAATCGCGCCGGTCACGTCAGTGGTGCGGAAATAAAACTGCGGACGATAGTTGTTGAAGAACGGCGTGTGACGCCCTCCTTCTTCCTTCGACAGACAGTAAACTTCGCCCGTGAAGTGCGTGTGCGGCTTGATCGAACCCGGCTTGGCCAGCACCTGACCGCGCTCAACGTCGTCTCGCTTGGTGCCCCGCAACAGAACGCCCACGTTGTCGCCCGCCTGGCCCTGGTCCAGCAGCTTGCGGAACATTTCAACACCCGTGCAGATCGTCTTCACCGTCGGCTTGATGCCAACGATCTCGACTTCTTCACCGACTTTCACCACCCCGCGCTCAACACGACCCGTGACCACCGTGCCACGTCCAGAGATCGAGAACACGTCCTCGATCGGCAGCAGGAAAGGCTTGTCTACCGCTCGCTGCGGCGTCGGAATGTAGGCATCCAGCGCGTCCGCCAAGGCCATCACCGAGCCTTCGCCCAGCGGACCCTGATCGCCTTCCAGAGCCTTCAACGCCGAACCCTGGACGATCGGCACGTCGTCTCCAGGAAAGTCATACTTCGACAGCAGCTCACGCACTTCCATGTCGACCAGCTCCAACAACTCGGCATCGTCAACCATGTCGCACTTGTTGAGATAAACGATGATGTAGGGCACACCCACCTGACGCGCCAGCAGAATGTGCTCTCGCGTCTGTGGCATCGGTCCGTCAGCCGCCGAAACCACCAGGATCGCACCGTCCATCTGCGCCGCCCCGGTAATCATGTTCTTGATGTAGTCCGCGTGACCCGGGCAATCCACGTGCGCGTAGTGACGCTTGGCCGTCTCGTACTCGACGTGCGCGGTATTGATCGTGATGCCACGCGCCTTCTCTTCCGGCGCCGCATCAATCTGGTCGTAGGCCTTCGCCACACCGCCATATTTCTTCGCCAGAATGGTCGTGATCGCCGCCGTCAGCGTGGTCTTCCCATGATCAACGTGCCCAATCGTGCCCACATTGACGTGCGGCTTCGTGCGTTCAAATTTTCCCTTGGCCATTTACCGGTACCTCAAGACGTTAGAAGTTAATAATGAATCTACAGCACCAATCGGTGGTGCCCATGGACAGAATTGAACTGTCGACCTCTCCCTTACCAAGGGAGTGCTCTACCGCTGAGCTACATGGGCATCGCTCGAGAAGCCTTAAGCAATTCTGCGGTCGCAACCTGGAGCGGGTGAAGGGAATCGAACCCTCGTCATAAGCTTGGAAGGCTTCAGCTCTACCATTGAGCTACACCCGCGAAACCATTACCCGAAGAACGATTGAACAACCTCACCAACAGCGGCGCTTGTGGTGGAGGGAGAAGGATTCGAACCTTCGAAGGCAGAGCCGTCAGATTTACAGTCTGATCCCGTTGGCCACTTGGGTATCCCTCCAGCCAAGAACCCACAATTCTGACGCCCAACGAACCGACTGTCAAATATTTTCTCGAGGCGCGCAGTATTCTATAGTACAAGGCAGGTTCGACGACACCGGATCGCGACAACCTTTCCAGCCTTGGAAAGATCCTGCCTCCGTCCGGGGAGGACGAAGCGGCACCCACGGTGCAACCTGCGCCCAAGCCCGCGGTCGAATAGTGACATCGGCTGGCTGGACCGGATGACAGGCAGTCACGACAAGGGAGGCGAAGGAATGGGCGATCTCTCGATCACGCTCGATAGCCGCTATACGGCGACGTCCGGGCGAGTCCTTCTCAGCGGCACCCAGGCCCTCGTTCGCCTGCCGATGCTGCAGCGCATGCGCGACGAAGCGGCCGGACTGAATACCGCGGGTTTTGTCTCTGGTTACCGTGGCAGCCCCCTGGGAGGACTCGATCAGGCGCTGTGGAAGGCAAAAGCACACCTCGAAGCCAAGCGCATCGTCTTCCAGCCGGCGGTCAACGAGGACCTTGCGGCGACGGCCGTCTGGGGTACCCAGCAACTCAATCTTTTTCCTGGTGCCAAACACGATGGCGTCTTCGCCATGTGGTACGGCAAGGGGCCCGGTGTGGACCGCTGCGGCGACGTGTTCAGGCACGCCAACGCTGCTGGTTCGGCCAGGCTTGGTGGCGTTCTGGTGATTGCCGGCGACGACCACGCCGCCAAGTCGTCCACCCTGCCACACCAGACCGAACACATTTTCAAAGCGGTGATGATGCCCGTCCTCTATCCCGCCAACGTCCAGGAGTATCTCGACTATGGCCTGCACGCATGGGCAATGAGTCGCTACTCCGGCTGCTGGGTGGTGATGAAGGCACTGGCCGATACGGTTGAAACATCGGCTTCAGTATCGATTGATCCACTCTCCACCCGCATCAAACTGCCGGTCGATTTCGAACTGCCGGCGAACGACCCGCACGGGCTCAACATCCGCTGGCCCGACCCGCCACTGCAACAGGAAGCGCGCCTGATCAACCACAAGCTTTACGCCGCGCTGGCCTATTGTCGGGCCAACCAGCTCAACCGCGTGGTGATCGACAGCACAGACCCCGCCTCGCCGGCGCGTCTGGGAATCATCACCGCTGGCAAGGCCTACCTCGATGTCCGCCAGGCACTCGGCGAGCTCGGTATCGACAACGAACTGGCGGCGCAAATCGGTATTCGCCTGTACAAGGTCGGCATGGTCTGGCCGCTCGAAGCGGACGGGGTGCGGCGCTTCGCCGAGGGTCTCGACGAGATCCTGGTGGTCGAGGAAAAGCGGCAACTACTCGAATACCAGCTCAAGGAGGAGCTCTACAACTGGCGCGAAGACGTGCGCCCGCGGGTTGTCGGGAAGTTCGACGAGAAAGGTGAGTGGTCCCTGCTACCGACGGGCAGCGGGCACCTGGCGCACGGTGACTGGCTGCTGCCGGCCGCCGGCGAGTTGTCGGTGGCACAGGTCGCAAGGGCACTGGCGGCACGCATCGGTCGCTTCTTCACCTCGCCGGCCATCGAGTCGCGACTGGCGCTGCTCGAAGCCAAGCAGAAGAGTCTCTCCACGCCCCTCCTTCCGGCCACCGGCATGGCCACCATCCAGCGTACGCCCTATTTCTGTTCTGGCTGCCCCCACAATACCTCAACGCGCGTACCTGAAGGCTCACGCGCCGTCGCCGGTATCGGCTGTCACTACATGGTGACCTGGATGGATCGCAACACCGCGACCTTCACCCACATGGGCGGCGAGGGCGTGACCTGGGTTGGGCAGGCGCCGTTCACCAGCGAAAAGCACGTGTTCGCCAATCTCGGCGATGGCACCTACTTCCACTCCGGACTATTGGCAATTCGCCAGTCGGTCGCCGCCGGCGTCGCGATCACCTACAAGATTCTCTACAACGATGCCGTGGCGATGACCGGAGGACAAGCGGTCGACGGCCAGTTAAGCGTCGCCCAGCTGACTCGACAGCTGGCAGCAGAAGGAATCAGCAAGATGGTCATCGTTACTGACGAGCCAGCCAAGTATCATCAGGTGCACGATCTCGCGCCGCAGACACCGGTCCACCACCGTGACCAGCTGGATGCGGTTCAGCGTCAACTGCGGCAGCATCCCGGGGTGTCGATCCTGATCTATGACCAGACCTGCGCCACCGAGAAACGCCGCCGTCGAAAGCGTGGCAAGCTGGCCGATCCCGCTCGGCGCGTGTTCATCAACGAAGCGGTCTGTGAAGGATGTGGGGACTGCGGCGTGCAGTCCAACTGCCTCGCTGTGATTCCTGTCGAAACCGAGTATGGCCGCAAGCGAGCCATTGACCAGTCATCGTGCAACAAGGACTTTTCCTGCCTCAAGGGCTTATGCCCGAGCTTTGTCACCGTCGAAGGCGGCCGTCGGCGCCGTGGCCAAGCCATTGCCGCCGACACCAGCACTTTTTCCCCCTTGCCTGAACCGCTGCTGGCCGATACCCGAAGCCCTTTCAACATACTTGTCACCGGTGTTGGCGGCACTGGTGTCGTAACCCTCGGCGCCCTGCTGGGCATGGCCGCGCACCTCGACGGCAAAGGTGTCTCGGTGCTCGACATGACGGGCCTCGCGCAAAAATACGGAGCTGTTTTTTCCCACCTGCGGATCGCCGATCGGCCCGAGGATATTCATGCGGCACGTATCGCCACCGGCGAAGCGCATGCGGTCATCGGCGGCGACCTGGTAGTCACCGCCGGCAGCGAAGCGCTATCGAAGGTTCTGGCCAGCAAGACACGGGCAGTGGTCAATGTCGCCGAAACGCCAACCGCCGAGTTCACCCGCAACCGTGACTGGCATTTCCCCAGGGAAGTCATGCAGGCCCAGATCAATGAAGCACTGGGCGAGGGGAAGGCGGTTTTTCTTGATACGACGGAAATGTCCCGCCGCCTGATGGGTGACGCTCTCTACGGCAATGTCTTGCTGCTCGGTGTTGCCTGGCAAATGGGGCTCGTGCCGCTATCGCTGACGGCCATCGAAAAGGCCATCGAGCTCAATGGGGCGGCGATAGAGCAGAACCGGCAGGCCTTCCTCTGGGGTCGGCGCGCGGCACATGACCCGCAATCCGTGCAGCAGCTCACCCTGCCGGCCAGCCCGGCGGCGAGGCGAAGAATCTCACAGAACCTCGACGAGACGATCGACCACCGCCTCGAGTACCTGACCGCCTATCAGGACGCACGCTACGCCCAACGCTACCGTGCCCTCGTCGAGCGCGTACGCGCCGCCGAATCCAGATGGCCATCGACGGCCCTGACCGAGGCAGTTGCCCGCAGCTATTTCAGGTTGCTGGCGGTCAAGGACGAGTACGAGGTGGCAAGGCTTTATGCCGACCCATCGTTCATCCAGCAGTTGTCCGAAGAGTTCGAGGGCGACTTCAGACTGCACTTTCATCTGGCACCGCCGCTGCTCGCCAAACCTGATCCCGCAACCGGCAGCACCAGCAAACGCAGTTACGGCCCCTGGATGATGCACAGCTTCCGCTGGCTGAGCCGGCTGAAGGCCTTGCGCGGCACGATCTTCGATCCCTTCGGCAAGACCGAGGAACGGCAGATGGAAAGGCAACTGCTGACCGACTACGAAGCCGACGTTGAACTCATGCTCTTGCGGCTGATGCCCGAAACACTGGCCAGCGCCATCGAGCTGGCCAGTGTGCCCGAACAGATTCGCGGCTTTGGTCAAGTCAAGGCCGCGTCGGTGCTGCAGGCACGCGCCAGACAGTCGGCCCTGCGCGCGCAACTGCTGGCCCCGGCAGACAGCCCAACGCGCGCATCCTGACCGCAGGGGATAGAATTCGCCACTCGCTATCCAGGAGAAAGCCATTGCCCTTTTCCTCGCCCCAAACCGAGCCGGCAGAAACGTCGCCACCGACGTTCGTGTCTCCACTGCGCCAGCTCGCCCTGCAACTTGCCGCAATGCTTGTCGTTCTCTCGCTGGCCTGGCCCTACTATGGCATCGGCAGCGAAGACCTCCCCTGGCCGCAGACCGCTTTCGCCATTGGCGCAATCGCTGCATTATTCGCCAGTCTGACCAGCCAGCCGTGGTGGTGGCGAATCATGCACGCCCTCTTCGCGCCGCTGGCCTGGAGTGTTTCGCGACTGGCGATCGATCCTGGCTGGTTCCTCCTGCTGTCCATCGGGCTGTTGCTCGTCTACCGCGGCGCACTGACTGGCCAGATACCTCTCTATCTCTCGAACCGACCAACTGCCGCAGCCCTCGCCACGCTCACCGCCGAAGTGCACGGCCTGCGCTTCCTTGACCTGGGCGCGGGTATCGGCAGTGTCCTTCACCCTCTGGCCAGAGAACGGCCTGACGGACGTTTCACCGGCGTCGAGAATGCGCCCGCCACTTGGCTGATAGGCCGCCTGCGCACCGCCGGGTTGGCCAATTGTGACTGGCGCTGGGGAGATATCTGGCGAACCGACCTTGCCGCCTACAACGTCGTCTATGCCTTCCTGTCGCCAGCTCCGATGACGGCTCTCTGGCAGAAGGTTCGCCAGGAGATGCGGCCGGGCAGCCTCTTCATCAGCAACAGTTTTGCCATCCCCGATGTCGAAGCCAGCAACGTGACCGACGTTGATGACACCCGGAGAACCCGCCTGTTCTGTTACCGGCTGTGAAACCTGACCGCTCTCGTCCGCCCTGCCCACCCGCGCAGCCGCTTCGCCCGAACGAGCCAAACTTTGCTAAGATGCCCCGACTCACCACCACCGGAGTCCCCCGATGTCCAATCACGACGCAGTACCCGATCCCCTGAGCTTTGCCAAGAAGATGTGGGGTGGCATGGGCTTTTCACTGCCCAACATGGTCACCCCGACCCTCGATGTAGAAGAGATCGAGAAAAAGGTAAAAGACCTGAAGGCGGTCGAGAGCTGGCTGAAAATGAATCTGTCGATGTTGCAGATGACGATTCAGGGCCTCGAGATGCAATGCGTGACACTCAACGCGGTCCGCGCGATGGGTCAGATGGCAACCAGCTACAGCACTGGCGCCGCCGCTGCCTCCACCGGCGACAGTCAGGGTACTGCTCTCATTACCGGCACCGGCAATGAAGCGCTCAAGCAGGCTGCGCTCTGGCCATTGACCCTGCTGCAACAGATGCAGGAGCAAATGCAGAAAGCCGCAGCGGCGGCGGCACAGGCCAGCGAAGCGCGCGACGACGCGGCCAAACCGTAGACGCCACCGCAGCGTGGCCCGGACGCCCGCCAACAGCAGGGCTGTCATGAGCGCATGAGGCGTCGGACAACAGGCGGCAAGACAGCGAGAGGTAGTGGCGTGCATTGCCTTGGGGCGCATCTTCGTCGCCTGACGGGTAACCTTGCGTCAGATGATGGACGCCCGCTGCAGGCCAATGATCTCGCCGGTGCTGAAACCAGCCTCGCGCAAGATTTCCTCGCCATGCTCGCCAGCCGAGGGTGCGCCCCGTTCGACGGCGAAGACCCAGCCGGAAAGCTTCACTGGCGGCGCATATTGCGTCACCTCGTCGGCCTCTACAGTCATCCCGCGGGCAATAAATTGCGGATGTTCGAGAGCCTCTGCAACGGTGAGAACCGGCGTCACGCAGCAGTCGACCCCGTCGAACAGGGCCCGCCAGTCTGCCTGATTGCGGCTCGCGAAGACTTTCTCCAGCTCACCTCGCAATGCGGTTGCAGCAGCGCCGCGAGCGGCATGCCTCGCTTTCCACTCAGGGCGCCCCAAGGCAGCGCAGAAAATATCCCAGAATTTCTTCTCCAGCGGCGCGACCGCCATGTAGCGTCCATCGGCCGTCGCATAGACGCCATAGCCGGCGTCGCCACCGCTCAACAGATCGGCACCGCGCTGAGGCACCACTCCTTCAGTCTGCAACGCGAAAAACGGGAAGAGATTGTGAGCCAGAACTGCCTCGCTCATCGCCACATCCACCATCCGCCCCCGCCCGCTGCGCTGCACGTCGAACAAGGCGGCGAGAATGCCCATTACCGCCGTCATCGCACCGCCCAGCAAGTCACCCATCTGCAGATTCGGAATGGCCGGCTGGCCGCCGTTTACCCCGATCTGATCGAGAACACCGGCCAGGCCAATGTAGTTGAGGTCGTGGCCGGCGGCCATCGCCAGCGGCCCGCTCTGGCCATAGCCAGTGATCGCGCAATAGACGATTTTCGGATTGAGTGCCCGCAGCACTTCATAGCCGATACCCAGTTTGTCGCTGACCCCCGGTCGGAAGCTCTCGACCACGACGTCGGCCGTACGCGCCAGGCGCAGGAACACTTCCAGCCCCTGCGGGCGCTTCAGATCGAGGCGCAGCCCACGCTTGTTGCGATTGACGCTGCGATAGAAGACGCTAACGCCGTTCGGACCCTCCCCCAGGATGCGCGCGTAGTCACCAGCAGCGTGGTCTTCGATCTTGATCACGTCGGCGCCCATATCGGCCAAATGCAGCGTGGCGACCGGACCCGGCAGCAGTCGCGTCAAGTCAAGAACACGAACGCCCCTTAGCGGTCCGCCACTCATCCGCCCGCCCCGCCAGGCTCCCAGTCAGCCTTACTCATACTTTCGGCGATCATCGATCACCTTGCCATCGTTGGGCAAGGCGTTGACGGCACAGAAGACGACCTCCCCACGCAGCTTGGTCAGGTCACGAAGGCGGTTCACCAGCGCAGCAGCCAGTTCGTCAGAGGGGTTGGGGACCTCACAGTGCAGGCTCATCCGATCCTGACCACTCGCGTTATCGACCACCAGACGCGCGCGGCCAATGCCCGGGTGTCGCGCGAGAATTGCGGCAACCTGCGAGGGATGTACGAACATGCCCTTGATCTTGATCGTCTGATCGGCTCGCCCCAGCCAGCCCTTGATGCGGACGTTGGTCCGGCCGCAGGGGCTGATGCCGGGCAGTACCGCCGACAAGTCACCCGTGGCAAAGCGGACCAGTGGGTAGTCCGCGTTGAAGCCGGTCACCACCACCTCGCCGACCTCGCCGTCGGCAACCGGATCACCCGTACCGGGACGAACGATTTCGAGCAGAATCTCCTCCTCGACCACCAGGCCCTCCTCGGCCGGTGTTTCATAAGCAATCACGCCAAGGTCGGCGGTCGCATAGGCCTGGCGAACGACCACGCCGCTTTCGTTGAGCAACTGACGCAGCGCCGCCGGCAAGGCTTCTCCCGACACCACGGCCTTCCTGAGTGAGCTCACATCAGCGCCCAGTTCGTCGGCCTTGTCAAGGATGATGCGCAGGAAGGAAGGGGTGCCAACGTAGGCCACCGGCTTCAGATCAGCAATCGCCTGCACCTGCATTTCGGTCTGCCCCACACCAGCAGGAAAAACCGGACAGCCCAGCCTGTGTGCCGCGCCTTCAAGCATGAAGCCGGCCGGCGTGAAGTGATACGAGAAGGCATTATGGACCAGTTCGCCAGAGCGGATACCGGCGGCAAACAGCACCCGCGCAAAACGCCACCAGTCCTGTCCGCGCCCCTCGGGGTCGTAGATCGGGCCGGGCGAAGCAAACACCCGTGCGAGCGCCGACAACGGCGTTGCCGTCAGGCCACCAAAGGGTGGCGCTGCCCGCTGCAATTCATGCAGGTCACTCTTGCGCGTCAGCGGCGGCCGCGCCAGTGCCTGCCGCGAATTGATCGCCGCGGCGTCGAATCCGGCAAACAACCGGCCAAAGTACGCCGAGCTTCCCTTGGCGTGGGCAACCTGCTGCGGCAGGCGTGCCATCAGCGCGGCTTCCCGCTCATCCGGCGAGCGGGTTTCCAGGGAGTCGTAGGTGTTCATGAGCTTGTCATTGGCACCACAAAGAGGTTCGCGCCGGAGAACAGGGGGAACGCCGCCAGCGAACAAACGAGGTGGCGTGCGGTCGGCAGAGTCGGGGTTGAAGAGCAGGCGGCCGGGGCTGCGTGGATGCTTGCCAGATCATGACAGCCAGCGCTTGCGGCGGCGATAGTGCTTGACATCGCGGAAGCTCTTGCGACCCGCCGAGGAGAGTCCCAGATAGAACTCCTTGACGTCTTCGTTCGCCACCAGATCGCCGGCAGCGCCCTCCATGACCACACGGCCATTTTCCAGGATGTAGCCAAAATCCGCGTAGCGCAGCGCCATGTTGGTGTTCTGCTCGGCGAGCAGGAAGGTCACGCCTTCCTTCTGGTTCAGATCCTTGACGATGCCGAACACCTCGTCGACAACCTGCGGCGCCAAGCCCATTGACGGCTCGTCGAGCAGCACCATGCTCGGATTGGCCATTAGCGCGCGCCCGATGGCGCACATCTGCTGCTCGCCGCCAGAGGTATAGGCTGCCTGGCTGCTGCGGCGTGTCTTAAGGCGCGGGAAATACGCGTAGACCTTGTCGAGCGTCTCGGCGACCGCCGCCTTGCCATCCTTGCGGGTATAGGCGCCAGTGAGCAGGTTTTCCTCGATACTCAGGTGACCAAAGCAGTGCCGCCCTTCCATCACCTGAATCACGCCGCGTTTCACCAGTTCTGCCGGGGTCAGCGCTTCGATTCGCTCGTCGCGCAGGTCGATCGTGCCCTTGGTGACTTCTCCCCGCTCGCCGTGCAGCAGATTGCTGACCGCGCGCAGGGTAGTCGTCTTACCGGCGCCATTGCCTCCCAGCAGGGCGACGATACCTCCCTCCGGGACGCTGAATGAAACGCCCTTGAGAACGAGGATCACGTGGTTGTAGATCACCTCGATGCTATTGACTCTGAGAAGGATGCTGGTGGCGTTGCTCATGGCGTCTCTTCATTAGTGCGGTGCCCTCCCGCACACAGGAGGGCACCTGATCGACTCGCCGTTGCGAGTCCGCCGGACCCTACTTCTTGCATTCCTCGGGCGTACGCGGCTTCAGCTTCTTCTCGTCGGCATACTTGCTCGAGGCCAGCATCACCATCGGCCGCAGGACCTTCTCGTCGGCCTGGTACCAGTCGGAGGAGAACTCCCACTTGCTGCCGTTCCAGGTGTGAACACGAACCCACGACGAGCCCATATGGTCGAGACAGGAGGTCTGCACCGGACGCATTACCCCGGCGAAACCCATGGCGTCGAGAGTCTTCTGGTCCAGATTGAGGTTCTCCAGACCCCAACGCACCTGCTCTCCCGTCATTACCTTGCCCTTGCCGTAGCGCTCCTGCGCCTTGCGTACCCCTTCAACGCCGAGCATCGCCGACAGCAGGCCACGCATGTAGAGCACTTGCCCGACCTCGTCCTTTGGCCCGGTACCCTGTCCCTTGGCATGCACGAGTTCAAGTACGTCCTTGACGACCTTCGAGTTCGGCTCGGCACCATGCTGCAAGGTCAGCGCGCTGTAGCCCTTGGCGCCCTCGGCAACATCCTTGACATCCGGCTCGGCACCAGCCCACCAGATTCCGATCATCTTCTCACGCGGATAACCTGTCGCCTGTGCTTCGCGCAGCGAGGTCGAGTTCATCACCCCCCACCCCCAGAGCAGCACGTAGTCGGGTTTCTGTTGGCGAATCTGCAGCCAGGTCGCTTTCTGCTCGACGCCGGGATGCGCCACCGGCAGCAGCTGAACCTCGAAACCATATGTCTTGCCAAGTTCCTGCAGCACCGCGATCGGCTCCTTGCCGTAGGGGCTATCGTGATAAACAAGAGCGATCTTCTTTCCCTTCAGGTTGGCGACACCGCCCAGCTTCTTGGCGATATGCTGAATGGCGACATCGGCGCCGACCCAGTAAGTGCCGAGCAAAGGGAAGTTCCAGGTGAAGACGGCTCCGTTCTGCGATTCGCTTCTCCCGTAGCCCGCCGTGATCAGCGGGATCTTGTCCACCGGGGCCTTTTCGGTCAGCGCAAAGGTGACGCCAGTCGACAAGGGCTGGAACACGGTAGCGCCGCCATGCTTGCCCTTGAGGCGCTCGTAGCATTCGACGCCGCGGTCAGTGGCATAAGCCGTTTCGCACTCCTCGAAGCTGATCTTGACGCCGTTGATTCCGCCTCTGGCGTTCACCAGCTTCAGGTAATCCACATAACCATTGGCCCAGGGCGTGCCATTGGGAGCATAGGCCCCGGTGCGGTACACCAGGACAGGAAAGAACTGCTCCTTGGCCTGCGCCAGGGCATGCGGCGAGGTCAGTAGCGACGACAGAACGACGGCGGTCGCCGCAGTACTCAATGCAAGCTTGCCTAGTTTCATCAGTGTCTCCTCTTGTTGTATTGGAAGTAATGCATCTGCGAGAAAAGATCCCCATTGCAGTGGAACGAGCCCCCGGCCGCTGCTCAATGCGGAAATGGCCAGAGCCGGAGTTTTTCCTTGCCGGTAGACCACAGGCGAGCGATGCCGTGTGGTTCCTTGATCAGGAAGAAAATGATCAGTGCGCCAAAGATGATCAGTTCGGCATGCGATATGCCGGCAGTGGAGATGGTAACCCCGAACAAACCGCCAAGCGCCGGCAGGAACTGGTTCAGGGCAATCGGCAGGATGACGATGAACGCCGCGCCGAAGAAGCTGCCCATGATCGACCCCAAGCCGCCGATGATGACCATGAACAGCAACTGGAACGAACGATCAACCGAGAAGGCCGCCGGCTCCCACGACGCCAGATGAATAAAACCCCACAGCGCGCCGGCGGTGCCAACGAAAAAGGAACTGACGGCAAAGGCCGAGAGCTTGGCAAACAGCGGCCGGATGCCGATCACCTCGGCGGCCACGTCCATATCGCGTATGGCCATCCACTGCCGACCGATGGCACTGCGCGTCATGTTCTTCGCCAGTAGAGCGAAAACCACCAGGAACGCCAGACAGAACAGGTATTTGTCGACCGGCGCGTCGATCTGCCACGCGAGGACCTGCAGGTTCGAGACCGAAACCGAGCCGGACGAGGCATTGTCCGTAAACCAGGGGACGCGCAGGAACACCCAGTCGGTGAAGAACTGTGCCGCCAGGGTCGCGACCGCAAGATACAGACCACGAACGCGCAGACTCGGAATACCGAAGAAGATGCCGACTGCCGCCGAGGTGAGGCCACCAAGCAGGAAGGAAACGAGGAGCGGGATGCCGTCGACGCGAATATGAAAGTTATAGGCGGCGTACGCCCCGACGGCCATGAAGGCCCCGGCGCCCAGGGTGATCTGGCCGCAGAAACCGACCAGGATATTGACACCAAGCGCGGCCAGCGAAAGGATCAGGAAGGGAATCAGGATGGCGCGGAACAGGTATTCATCGACCAGGAGAGGAACGCCGATGAAGGCAAACACCAGGATGCCGACGATCGCCCAGCGGTCCTGCGCAATCGGAAAAATCTGCTGATCGGCAGCGTAGGACGTCTTGAACTGACCGTTTTCTCTATAGAGCACGTGCCTTCTCCCGGGTTAGACGCGGTCGATGATCTTTTCGCCGAACAGCCCCTGCGGCCTGAAGAGCAGAAAGACCAGGGCCAACTGGTAGGCAAACCAGATTTCGATGCCACCACCAATCATCGGGCCGAGATAGACCTCTGAAAGCTTTTCGCCGACGCCGATGATCAGTCCGCCGATGATCGCACCGGGAATCGAAGTCAGACCGCCGAGAATGACCACCGGCAGGCCGCGCAGCGCCACCGTCGCCAGCGAGAACTGGACCCCCAGCTTGGAACCCCAGATCACCCCGGCGACCAGGGCGACCACCCCTGCGACGCACCAGACGATCACCCAGATGCGATTGAGCGGAATGCCGATTGACTGTGCCGCCTGATGGTCATCCGCCACTGCCCGCAGGGCGCGCCCGGTAGAGGTCTTCTGGAAGAACAGCGCCAGCAGCCCGACCAGAACCCCCGCGATCAATGCGGCGACGAAGTCCTCCTTGTTGATCAGCAACCCGCCTTCGAAGGCTCCCTCGAGGATCATCACCGGTTCCTTGGGCATGCCGACGTCGATCTTGTAGATATCGCTGCCGAAGACGCTCGTCCCAACGCCTTCGAGAACGTAGGCAATGCCCAGGGTGGCCATCAGCAAGGTCGCACCCTCCTGATTCACCAGGTGACGCAGGACCAGGCGCTCGATCAGCCAGGCGACGACAAACATCAGTGCCCCGGCCAGCAGGAAGGCCACCGTGTTTGCCAGGAAACGACTGTCAATTCCCAGCCACTGGGGTATCCACGCCGAAAAGCGTGCCATCGCCAGGGCCGCGAACAGCACCATCGCTCCCTGTGCAAAGTTGAACACGCCGGAGGCCTTGAAGATCAGGACAAAACCCAGCGCGACCAGGGAATAAAGCATGCCGGCCATCAGGCCACCGATCAATGTTTCGAGAAAGAAACCCATCTTGTTCTCTCCTCAGTGGCTGGCGCCAAGGTAGGCACTGATGACTTCCGGGCTGGCGCGAACCTCGTCGGGGTCACCGTCACCAATCTTCCTGCCGTAATCGAGCACCACCACCCGGTCGGAGATATCCATCACCACCGCCATGTCGTGCTCGATGAGGACGATCGTCGTACCGAACTGGTCGTTGACGTCGAGGATGAAACGACACATGTCCTGCTTCTCTTCGACGTTCATTCCGGCCATCGGCTCATCGAGCAGGAGAATGCTCGGCTCCATGGCCAGCGCACGACCCAGGTCGACCCGCTTTTGCAGGCCGTAGGGCAGGCGGCCAACCGGCGTCTTGCGAATGTGCTGGATCTCGAGGAAGTCGATCACCTGCTCGACCTTGGCGCGATGGGCCAGTTCCTCGCGCCGGGCCGGCCCCCACCAGAACGCCTGCTGGATCAGGTTGCTCCGGATCTTCAGGTTGCGGCCGGTCATCAGATTGTCGATCACGTTCATGCCCTTGAACAGCGCAATGTTCTGAAAGGTGCGAGAGATCCCGGCCTTGGCCGCCTTGAAGGGGTTCATCTTGCTGAAGTGCTGGCCACGCAGGATGATCTCTCCCTGCTGTGGCCGATAGACGCCGTTGATCACATTGAGCATCGAACTCTTGCCCGCACCATTCGGGCCGATGATCGCGCGAATCTCGTGCTCGCGAACATCGAAGGAAATGTCGGTCAGCGCCTTGACACCACCGAAGGCAAGAGAGACGTTCTTCAGGTCGAGAATGACCTCGCCGATCTGTCGACTCATCAGGCGGCCCTCCCGGCAATCGCGAAGGTCTTCAGGTCGCGGATGACGAGATCGGCAGCGACCTTGCCTTGCCGGCCGTCCTCGAACTTGACCACCGTTTCGATGAACTGGCTGTTGCGACCGCTGTACAGCGCATCGATCAGTACGGCATACTTCTCGGCGACGAAACCGCGGCGCACCTTGCGCGTGCGCGTCAGTTCGTCATCGTCCGGATCGAGTTCCTTGTGCAGGATCAGAAAGCGGTGAATCTGTGAATCGGCGAGAGCGCCCTCGCCCAGCAGTTCGCCATTGACCTGTTCAATGCACTCCTGAATCAGCCCATAGACCTCCGGCTTCGCCGCCAGATCGGTATAGCCCGAATAGGCGATGCCTCGCCGCTCGGCCCAGTTGCCGACGGCGCCGATGTCGATGTTGATGAACGCGCAGACCATTTTGCGCTGGTCGCCAAAGACCACCGCTTCCTTGATGTGCGGGAAGAATTTGAGCTTGTTCTCGATGTAGTTCGGCGCATACATCGCCCCATTGGCCAGCTTGCCAACGTCCTTGGCGCGGTCGATGATCTTCAGATGACCGTCGTCGTCGAAGATCCCGGCGTCACCGGTCATGAAATAGCCATCGGCGTTGATCGCTTCGGCCGTCGCATCAGGTCGCTTGTAATACTCCTTGAGCAACATTGGGCCCCGGACCAGGATTTCACCGTTGTCGGCGATCTTCACCTCAACCCCCGGGGCCGGCTTGCCGACACTGTCGAACTTGATCTGTCCATCGGGCTGCAGGCAGACATAGGCGCAGGTTTCCGTCTGTCCGTAGAGCTGCTTCAGGTTGATGCCGATTGATCGATAGAAGCGGAAAAGATCCGGGCCGATCGCCGCCCCGGCGGTATAGGCCACGCGGATGCGGCTCATGCCGAGAACGTTCTTCAGCGGCCCGAAGACGAAAACGTTGCCCAGCGCGTAGAGCAGGCGATCGACTGCCGAGACCGGCTGACCGTCGAGGATCTCGGCCCCGCTGCGCCGGGCGACGGCCATGAAGAGGTGAAACATCTTCTGCTTGACGAGACTCGCGTCCTCCATGCGGATCATCACCTGTGTCAAGAGGTTCTCGAAGACGCGTGGTGGTGCGAAATAATAGGTCGGGCCGATCTCGCGCAGATCGGTCATCACCGTTTCTGCGGACTCCGGGCAGTTGATCGTGAAACCGGTCACCATCGCCTGCGCAAACGAGAATAGGTGGTCACCGACCCAGGCCATCGGCAGATAGGAGAGGATGTCTTCATCAGCGGTCAGTTGATCGAAATCGGCTCCGCCGCGAGCGGCGCTGATGAAAGCATGGTGTGTCAGGCGAACGCCCTTCGGCTTGCCGGTCGTTCCTGAAGTGTACAGCATGACGCTCACATCATCGGACGCGCCGACGGCCACCTCCCTGGTCAGCAGGTCAGGGTGATTGCGGTTGTGAATCCGCCCCATCGCCATCAACTCGCGGATGTCGTGGATGAAGGGAAGCGTGTAGTGCCGCATGCCGCGCGGATCGTCGTAGAGCAGGTGTTCGAGCTGCGGCAGCTGCGTCTGGATCTCGAGCACCTTGTCGACCTGCTCCTGATCCTCGACGAAGATGAAACGGACTTCCGCGTCGAGCAGGACGAAGAGCATTTCGTTGGCGACAGCGTCCTGGTAGAGCGGCAAGGGCACGCCGCCAAGGCACTGTGCGGCAGTCATCATCATGTACATGCGTGGGCGGTTCTCGCCGACGATGGCCAGATTGTCGCCACGCTTGAAACCCATTTCGGCAAGACCACAGGCGAGAGCCCGCACCTCCTCGGCGACCTCGTGCCAGGTCCAGCATTGCCAGATCCCCAGATCCTTCTCGCGCATGGCTGGCTTGTCGCCGCGCACCTGCGCGTGATCCATCAGCAGGCGCGGAAAGGTGTCCAGCGCCTGCGCAGAAGCCATCTCCGGCATCTCGTCCCCTCCGGTGCCTTGACCGTCAAAAACCCGACGGCAAGCCCTTATCGTTTATTTGTAGCCGATGATTCTAGTCCCTTTTGGCTGACAGTCATTGTGCGGCGCCGCATAAAGAAGAAGCGACTTCCGGCAGGATGACATCAGGGCGGACCTTCTGCACAGTGTAAGCGCCCGGGACGACTATAATTGTCGCTCGGAAGACAATTCGGCTGTTCTTTGACGATCGAACCTGGGATGCAGTCGCTCGACGATATGCTGCAAGCTTCCTGCTGGGCACGGCAACTGTCCGCAGACGAACTCGAACACGTCAGGACGGACACCATGGTGCGGACGGTCCCCGCCGGGCAATACGTGTGCATGAAGGGAGACGCGGTCGAACACTGGCTGGGCGTCGTCGACGGACTGGTCAAGATGGCCAGTAACTGGAGCAGCGGCAAGACAACCAGTTTCGTCGGCCTGTCGAGCGGCGGCTGGTTCGGCGAAGGCTCGCTGATGAAGGACGAGCCTCGCCGCTACGACGTCATCGCGCTGCGCGAATCGCGGATTGCCTACATGAAGCGCAGCCGATTTCAGCACCTCCTCGATCACAGCATCCCGTTCAACCGCTTCCTGCTGATCCAGCTCAACGAGCGCCTGGGTCAGTTCATCGGCATGATGGAGCACGAACGGCTGCTGAATACCGACGCCCGGCTCGCTCGCTGCCTGGCCTCGATGTTCAATCCGCTGCTCTACCCCGGCAGCAGCCTCGAACTGCGCATCTCCCAGGAAGAAATCGGCCTGCTCGCCGGCATCTCGCGTCAACGCGTCAATCAGGCGCTGCACGTGCTTGAACAGGCGGGACTAGTGCGCGTCGACTACGGCACCCTGACCATCCTCGATCTTGACCGGCTACGCTGCTTCGGCGAATAAGTCGGGCAGCAAGCCGCACCTCGCGGCAAAGCTTCCAGAAACGCAGAATTGAACACGGCATTGATCTGGGTTAGTATTCGCCGCGGCAAGGGGATGGTCTTGTCGAGAAGGTCTTGTCTAAATTGGTTAATCCGCTGTGAAACCGCGTCAACAAAACCAAAGTGGAGGATGCAAAAACATGAGTAGTGTTATGTACGAGCGAATGCGGGTCAATCCCAAATTCCAGAAACTGGTCCAGGAGCGGGGGCGCTTTGCCTGGACACTCTCGGCAATTGTGCTGATCCTGTTCTACGGGTTCTTCATGCTGGTTGCCTTCAACCCGGGGCTGCTGGCGCAGAAGATTTCCGAGGGATCGATGTGGCCGATTGGCTACACCATCGAGTTGTGCTTGTTCGTCTTCTTCTGGCTGCTGACGGTGGTCTACGTTCGCAAGGCCAACGGTGAATTCGACGATCTCACCGCGGACCTGATCAAGGACGCCCAAAAGGAGAAGCTATGATGCATCGACTGACATCGGCAATCGCCCTGCTCTTCCTCTCCGGCCTGGCTTTTGCCGGGCCCGCCATGGATGCAGGCGGAGCCAAGCAAGCCACCAACTGGCACGCGATCATCATGTTCCTGATCTTCGTCGCGATGACCATGGGCATCACCTACTGGGCGGCCGGCCGCACCAAGTCCACTGCCGACTTCTATACCGCCGGCGGCGGCATCACCGGTTTCCAGAACGGGCTGGCGATCGCCGGCGACTACATGTCGGCGGCAACCCTCCTCGGCCTGACAGCGATGGCCTACACCGCCGGCTACGACGCCTACATCTACATGCTGGCGTTCTTTGCTGGCTGGCCGATCATTCTCTTCCTGATGGCCGAGCGGCTGCGCAACCTGGGCCGGTTCACCTTTGCCGACATCACCTCATACCGACTCGACCAGGGCAAGGTACGGACGATGGCGGCGATCTCATCGCTGGTCGTGGTGGTCTTCTACCTGATCGCCCAGATGGTCGGTGCCGGGCAGTTGATCAAGCTGCTCTTCGGCCTCGACTACAACATCGCGATTTTCGTCGTCGGCATCCTGATGATGGTCTATGTCACCCTCGGCGGCATGGTCGCGACGACCTGGGTGCAGATCATCAAGGCCTGCATGCTGCTCTTCGGCGGCACGCTGACTCTGCTCCTGGCCTACGTCCAGTTCGGATTTTCGCTGACCGAACTGCTGACCCAGGCCGAAGCTCTGCACAAGCTTGGCCCGAAGCTGATGGCGCCTGGCAGCCTGCTGGCCGACCCGATCACGGCAATATCGCTCGGCCTCGGCCTGATGTTCGGTACCGCGGGGCTGCCGCACATCCTGATGCGCTTCTTCACCGTCGGCAACGCCAAGGAAGCACGTAAATCGGTGCTCTATGCCTCCGGTTTCGTCGGCTTCTTCTTCAACGTGATCTTCCTGATGGGCCTCTGCGCAATCATCATCGTCGGCCAGAACCCCGAGTTCTTCGAAGGTGGCGTGGTCGGAGGCAAGATCATCGGCGGTGGCAACATGGTCGCCATGCACCTGGCCAAGGCGGTCGGTGGCAACATGTTGCTGGGCTTCCTGGCGGCAGTTGCCTTCGCCACCATCCTGGCGGTTGTCTCGGGTCTGGCGCTGGCCGGCGCTTCGGCGATCTCGCACGACATCTATGCCCGCGTGATCCGCAAGGGGCAGGCGACCGAGAAGGAAGAGATTCGCGTTTCGCGCTTCGCGACCATCGGTCTGGGCATGCTGGCGATCGTCCTCGGCATCCTGTTCGAGAAGATGAACATCGCCTTCATGGTCGGTCTGGCCTTCGGTGTGGCTGCGGCCGCCAACTTCCCGGTGCTGATCCTCTCGATGTACTGGAAGGGTCTGACTACTCGCGGTGCGTTGTGGGGTGGCTACGGCGGCGTCATCTCGGCGGTGCTCTTCGTGCTCTTCTCGAAGTCGGTGTGGGTTGACGTACTGGGCAACAAGGCTGCCTTGTTCCCCTACACGCAGCCGGCGCTGTTCGCCATGCCGATCGCCTTCATCTTCGCCTACATCTTCTCCAAGAGCGACACCGGACCCCGGTCCAAGCTCGAGAAAGAAGCGTTCGAAGACCAGTATGTGCGCGCCCAGACCGGTTTCGGTGCTTCCGGCGCCAGCCACTGAGCCTTCGGTTTAACCCAAGCGCCCTGGCGGAGCAGTAGCCCGCCAGGGCTTTTTTTTGCGCACGTGGCAGAGTGGGGCCGCTGACCCCATCTCGACCATACGCGGGAAATCGGGTTTGCGGCTAAAGTTCAGCGACAATTCTCCGTGAACGAGGTGATGAGTCCAACGAACGACGGGAGTCCCTGCATGCACCCACACCTCCGGCTACTCGCGATCTGCCTTGTGGTCCTCGGCCCGGCCGTGGCATCGGCAGGCTGGCAGGTGATTTCCGCTGAACCGGGCAAGCGGGTCGAGGTCGACCGCAGCAGCATCAGAAAAGATGAAAGCGGGAAGACGGTGGCCCTGGGGCGCATCGTCCTCGAAAAGCCGATCATCGACCCAAAAACCTCTTCGTCTTACCGCATCGTCCAGGCCCTTAGCCGCTACGACTGCCTGTCGCGCAGCTACAGCACCCTGAAGCGCAGTTATTTCAGGGATGAGGGCGAAATGCTCCGCGAAGAAGATGTCAAGGTGCAGGTGGCAATGCCGGTGCGGTCGGGGATGCTCGATGACAAGCTGCTGCGCGAAGTCTGCCGACCGAAAGCCGGCAGCGAAGCAGCAATGGCGGCCACCCGAACCGCCGACAAGGTCAACGAGGCGAGCGGTGAGTTGCGCAAGGCGAACGAGGCGCTGGTCCAGAAGGACGTCAGGCGGGCGAACCTGCAAACCCCGGCGATCGAGAAGGCCGACGCGGGGCCGGAAGCCAAGCCCGCAGCGCCCGCCAGGCGAGCGGCAAGAGAGCAGGTCACGCCAGCGCGGGCATTGGCAGCGACCGAGCCAGCCGCCCGCCGGACAACCACACTGCATCCCGCGAGCCGCGACTACCCGATAGTCGCGGGCAACGTCCAGCGGCAGTTCCAATGGTCCTACGAAGGTGAGGCCGGTCCTGACAGCTGGGGAAAGCTGAAGCCGGAATATGCCACATGCGCGACCGGGAAACGACAATCGCCAATTGATATTCGTGACGGATTTCGCGTTGATCTCGAACCGATTCAATTCAACTATCGGCTTTCAGAGTTTCGCGTCGTCGACAATGGCCACACCATACAGGTCGAAGTGGGTGGCAGCAGCATCAGCCTGCTCGGCAAGCGCTACGATCTCAGGCAGTTCCATTTTCATCGCCCGGCCGAAGAACGGGTGAACGGCAAGTCCTTCGACATGGTGGCACACCTGGTGCACAGGTCGGAGGATGAGCACATTGCTGTCGTCGCCGTGCTGCTCGAGAAAGGGATGGAACATCCGCTGATCCAGACCGTCTGGAACAATCTGCCACTGGAGAAGAACGAGTACGTCGCACCACCGGAGCTGAGCATCGACCTCGCGCAGTTGCTGCCGGCAGACCGTGCTTACTACACCTACATGGGTTCATTGACCACACCGCCGTGCTCCGAAGGCGTGCTCTGGCTGGTGCTCAAGCAGCCGCAGCAGATCTCGCCTGAGCAACTGGCCATTTTCGCGCGGATCTACCGGCACAACGCCCGACCCGTGCAGGCAAACTTCGGCCGGATGATCAAGGAATCGCGCTGACCTCTCTGCCGTGCCGGCGCCAGGCTCCCCAATCCCTTCAGAAGCTCGGGACGAGCACAAGCCTGCCTGATCCCGGCAGATGCGCTTGGGAGGCCGGTACTGCGTGCCAGCCCGGACTATTGGGGCGCCACCTGCAGAACCGCCGGCGCGAAGTTCACCCGCCGCGTCTCGACGATCCTCGTCCGGTCGACCTTGCCCTCGACGATCTCGTAGCCCATCAGTGCGAAAACGCGGTTGCGAACGAACAGCGGCCGCGAGTTGCCATACCAATCGACGCAGGAAGCACGACAGCCGTCGCTACGCTCAGCCGCTGAAGGGCGCGCCTTGAGGGTACCCAGTTCGCTCAGCAACAGGCTGCGATTGCGCAGATAGAGCAAGGCCGCCGATGCGGTGCGCAACTGGTGCGACCCCGGCTGATCGCCGCCGATGATCGGCAGGCCGAGCAGGCCGTCGAACTCGCTCTCGGCCTTGTAGAAGAAGCCATGACTGCGCGTTTCGCCCTGCGCAGCGTCCTGCCGCGTGTAACGGCCGACCGTTACCGGCAGACGCCCGAGCCGGACGCTGGTGAGCTGCAGGTCCTTGCCATCGCTGCCAACGACCAGCGCGTTGCTGCCAAGCGCTTCAACGCGGTCGACCGAGTGTCGCAGCGGCAATTCGTAGACCTCGCCCTGCGCATAACGCACCGCGTACACCTGCGATTGGGTCGTGGTTTGCGGCGAGCGCCAGCCGGTTCCGCCCCCATAGAGCAGAAACGGGCCAACGTAGCGACTCTGGATCGCATGGCCGGCTGCTATCGGCAGGCGACGGTAGGCGTCGATGGGCGCACTGTCACTGCCATCGGAGAAACTGGCTACCGGCACCCGCAGCAACGCAAGGTCGCCGACGTTGGCTTCCGCTGCCCACATGCCCTCACCGCGGCCATTGGCGCGCAGCAGCACGTTCAGCATTCCCTTGTCGTCCTGGTGAAACGAGAACTGGTCGATCGGACTGCCGACCGTCTTCAGCATGCTCGGCGCCCGGCCGTCTAGTGGAATGCGAAAAACGGCCGACGCCGGTGCAGTGCCCTGTGATCCGCCGCGCATCGGCGTGGTCCAGACGAACACCGAGTTCGGCGAGACGTAGAAGACACGCCCTGGCGGACCCATCACGGCGGTACTCTGGCAGTCCATCTCGGGCGTGGCCAGCTCGCAGACCGTCACGCTGTGCAAGGCGACGCCGGCAAACGGGTCGATGGGATCGTCGCTGCGGTAAATCCGCGTCGCCGGCGCAATGCGTTTGAAATCGCCTGGTAGCGCCCCAGACCGCCAGTGGCGCATGGCCGGAAAAGCCACGTAGGGGTCGCCCCAGGGATTGAGAACGTGCGGCGAATAGACGATCAGCTTGCTGCCGATCAGCCGGCTCGCGTAGTTGCGCGACGAGTAGTAGTCGTTGGAACGTAGATGGTAGGTCGCCCGGTAGGCGAGCTGGCCGGCACTCGATACATCGAACACACCGACCTCGGTGCCGCCGCGAGCGTAGCTGTAACCGATGACGACGATGGTGTTACCCGAGATCAGCATCTCGTCGTACCACGCACCACGCGGGTCGATGTCCTTGCCGTAAGCATCGATTGCCGAGACCGGTCGCAGTTCGTTACCGCCAACCCGGACGGTAAACAGGCGCCCCCGCCGCAAGATCACGAGATGCTCGCCGTGCACCTTGACAATCCCGCCCTCGTCAACGCCGGCGTGCTGAACGTTGGTGACCGACTCGGTTTTTGCCTCCGCGGCTGTCTTGGCTGCCGCCGCGGGCGCAGCCGCTGCCGGTACGGGTGGAGGCGGGACCTGGCCCGACGCCAGTTCCGAAACCTGGGCGCGACGCGCCCCTTGCTCGTCGCGACGACGCTGCGCCTCGATAGCCCAGCGCTTGAAGAGAACGTCGAGTTCCTGCTCGCTGGCGAATGCGCGGAGCGTCCGCTGTGCTGCTGTACGATCCGCCGGAGGATCGGCGAATGCCGACGACAAGGTGAGCAGCGCGGCAGTGGCGAGGCTGGTGACGAGAGTACGGTGCATGGCAGTCCTTCAAGGTGGAGTTCAGGACGGGTAAACGCGAGAAAATGAGAAAGGGGGTCAAACCTCGCCGGAAAACTCCTTGCGGGCCGGCAACCGCGTCCTCACCGGCCAAAAACAGCGCGGCGCCGATGGCTTCACCACGGCGCGGCGCAATCGGCGATCAGCGGTTCTCGAGGCGGTTGTAGTCGAGCAGCCCGGCAGTGATGGGCGCCAGCTTGAGGTGAGCATCCTGAAGCTCGTCGCTGTACTGCCAGAACCGTGGATCGGTGCGGCGAACGCTGAAGCGGTCTGCCAGAGCACGGTAGTCGCCTGCCGAGGACAATTCGCCAATGGCTTTGGCCAGCGACCGGATCTCCTCGCGCTGCAACCGGTAAAGTGCGTTTGGATAAGCGCCGATGAAACCGGGCGCAACGGTCAGGGTATTCTCTGCCGGTAACAGTTCTCGCCCTTCCTGCAGCAGGCTGGAGACATTGCTGTGACCGGTGTTGCGTAACAGGGTGAAGTAGCGTGGCAGGTGTGGCGGGCTATCGACTCGCAGATAAACCAGTTCCGGCAGCCAGGACAGCGCCTCGCCCCGCAGCCTGGCGAGCAGCGCCAGATCAGCCTGCAAAGCAGCATCGGCCACGGTAGCAAGTTCGTAACGGCGGTTCAGAACGGGCGCCAGGTGTTGCCTGAGCAGGGCATAAAGCTCCTGCTGTGGCTCCTCGGTGCGAAAGTGGATTCCCGTTTCCACATCGAATCTCGCCAGCTTTCCGTAGACATGATCCTTGACCTCCTGGCTTGCACCCCGATACCAGTGGTCACGCAGCGCCAGGCGCCGGTCGAGGGGCAGATACGCGAGGAAATTGAACTCGCTCTCCATGCGCATGAAGTCCATGTAAAGGCGCGTCAGCAACTGATGACCGACATTTCCATAGACATCGAAGCCGGCAACCAGCAGGTAGTGGATCCGCTCAAGCAACGCATAGCCGATCACCCAGGCGGTCTTCGGCGGATCACCGACCAGTCCCTTCACCACCGACGCGCTGTCGAAGTGCCGAAATACCGTCAGCGCTGCGTTCGGGTTATGACCCTCGCCGTTCCAGATCGACGCCAGCTCGGGTGGGTTCCTGGTGAGAGCCAGGCGCGTCAGAAAATCGGACTTGTCCTGCAGATACCTCGCTTCGCGTTTCGCGTACTCGCGCCATGGCCCGATGATGCCGGGGTCACTTCCGAGTTCTGCCGGGAGTTGCAGAAGGCTGGCTTCGCGTTCAAGAAACCTGCCGATCTGCTCGTCCTCATGGTCGGTGTTGGCCTGGAAAAAAACCCAGAACTGATCCTCGATCACGTTCAGCGCCACCTGACCGCGACAGACCGGTCCCTTGATGAAACCCATGATGGTAAACCCGGCTTCGTCGAGCATGAACTGGTAGCGCGCCTTGACCGGCAAGGCACGAAAGGCAAGGAAGGGATTCGAGGCAACTTCCAGTGCGTACGATGGCAGCTCGTCGACCGTGTAATCCGGCTTCAGAAACAGGTCGCGCCAGCGCACCATGCGTTTCTGGCCAAGCGCATAAGGCATGTGCGTCTTGTCAACGACCGTCTCCTGTTCACGCTGCAAGCGATAGTAGATGCGCTCGAAACCTGGGTCGTCATAGGGTCGCCTGCTGACAACCAAGTCGATCGGCTGACCCGGCGGCGTACTCGACCTGACCAGACGAAAGAAATGATGCTGCGGGTCGCTATCGAAATACAGGTGAGCAAGGAACAGGTGCTCGAAGACGTAGCGGCTGACCAGGCGTTGCTTCAGCGAGTTGTCGTTCAGAAAAGCTTCCCACTCTCCCACCTGCTTGTCGACCTGCACCGGCAAGGGCGGCAGTCCTGCGAACGGCGCGCCACTTTCGAGCCAGCGACTCAGCGTAGCGAACTCGGCAGAGCTCAGTCCGGGAAAACCGAAGGGCATTCCCCACAGGGGGTTCTTACGTTCGAACCTGTCATACTCCTCGATGCGCGGACACTGTTGCTCGCGGTCGAGCGAGAAATCGAAAGTCCCGGGAAGAATGGCTGTCTCGGGCAAAGGATGGCTCTGCTTGAGCTGCAGCGCACGGTACATGACGCTCGCGGCAAGATTCGCCGCCGGCGCCTGCTCGCGTTCGTTGAGGACCGGGAAGAAACCCTTGCTGCGCCATTCCGACGCTTTCTGCGCATCCGTGAACAGACGGGAGGGCGGCGCTTCGCCGATCCGTTCTCCGTCGTAAACCAGCTCCCTGCTGGCACCACGGGCGATTCCCTCCCAGGCACCCAGCTTCAGTTGGCAAGGGGCATCATAGCAGGCATGGCAAACGACGCATCGCCGCTCAAGAATTGGCTGCACGTCGGCGCGGTAGGAGATCCCGGAACCGGGAGCACGCGGGGTATCGAAGCGCGCGGGGTCCGGACGGCCGAACTGCTCGTCAAGCGTATGGCGGGTAAGCGCGGCACAGCCGCTCAGGAGGGCAATCCACAGCAATAGTGATGCCTTCTTGATGCGCATGCAGGGTCTCCTCGAGAGTCGCACCAGTGACTCGCCTGGCAACCCTATTTTACGCTCAGCCTCGTCCTTCCTGCTCAGAGCTGCCGGCAGCGTTTGCCGCACCAACGGCAGCCTTTCACCCACGCAGCGCGCAATGCATTTTGGAGTGCATAATAGGGATCTCACAGCGATCGGTTGACCTCACTGACTTTCCCCTGATCTCAACAAGGAGCACAATTCGATCTTGCCCAACACTGAAGACCACCATTCCTTGACGCCACGGCCCCGCGAAAAAAAATGGACCCTGATCTGATAGACCCGCATCTGGTTTTCGCAAGGACTGCTTCCGGCGAGGAAGCCATGTTGCAGCGAACGCGGGTCGTCCAGAGAAACATCCGGATGGTCCTCATTCTTGTCGACGGGAACGCCACCGTAACCGAATTGTGCGACAAGACCGGTAATGCACAGATTACCCAGAATGCGTTGCTCGAGCTGGAAAGTGATGGCTTCATCGAGCGACGAGTGGAAAAGGACTCTGTCTGGCGTCACGCGAGGAATGCCGCCAATGGCACGAAGACCGCCACTCTGGAGCCGGCCTCCGAATTCTCCACGTTTGGCCACAAGGCCGAATCGCTACCAGCCGAATCGGCGTTTTCTCGCAGCCAGGTCACGCGGATCATTCCCTTCCCGGAAAGTCGCCAAAGCAGGCCATCGCTCACGCCGAGTACCCTGACGCCGAGCACGCTCGCGCCGACAACGCTGACACCTGCGCCTACCGCAACCGCTTCGGACTACGGCACGGTCTTTCTGCCAAAGGCTGCCCCCGAATCATCGGCGGCACTGCCGGCCGACACGCCACATCGGAAGCCGTCCCTTCTTGAGCGCCTGAAAGCACTCGCCAAGCGCAGCCCTGCTGAAGAGCTGGCGAAACCGAAGTTCAGAAGACGTGGCGGACAGCGCCTTGACCTGACTTGGCCGATGGGCCTGCTGCTGGGCCTGTTGCTCTTCTCGGCGATCCTCGCGCTCGCGGTGCTATTGTTTCCCTATACCCGCTACCTGCCCGAAGTGGAAGCGGTCTTGGCGCAAAGCACGGGGCGAACCGCCAAAGTGGGCGCAATGCGCGTCAGTGTGTACCCCAGGCCAGGCTTGCTGCTCGACAGTGTTCGCTTCGGGGATGAGGCTGACAGCGATGCGATGGAGATCCCGGCGCTCCGCCTGCAGCCGGTAATCGGGACGCTGCTGTCGCCGAAAGTGATCTTCCGCGAGGCCGAGTTGAGCGAAATCAGCCTGTCGGCAGAAACCATGGCGAGTCTATCGCGCATGCTTCAGTCCGCCGCCCGCCCGTCCGCTACTGCTGGCGTCCTGCACGTCTCGGTGGTCAATGCGGAGTTGTCGTTCTCTGGGCTGCGAATCGCTGGTATGAGCGGTGACCTTGAACTCTCTGGCGAACGGCGGCTGGAGGCGGCCTCCCTGCGCTCGGCAGATGGGAAGCTGAGCGTGCAGCTCAGACCGACGACGAGCGGGGTCGCGGTCCAGCTGGAGGGTCTCGGCTGGCGACCGGCCCACGAGTCACCCTATGTCTTCGACTCCCTGGATCTGAAGGGGGAGATATCCGGCCCTGATTTCGTGATCAACTCCGTGGAGTCACGAATATTTGATGGGTTGGTGCGCGGTACGACCGTCTTGCGCGGCAGCGAACGCCCGACAATGGCGGGAGAGATTTCCTTCGAGCGGATCAACGTCACCAGATTCGGGGAAGCCTTGGGAATTGGTCGCCAGTTCGAAGGCGAGGCCCGGGGCAAGCTGAAATTCTCCGCCAGTGCCGACAGTTGGTCAGTCATGCTCCCTGCTCTCCAGGCCACGGGGGACTTCACGATACAGCGTGGCAGCCTGGGCGGTATCGACCTTCCTGAGGCGGTGCGGCGGGTTTCGGCTGCACCCTTGACGCTCGGCGGCCGGACCCGCTTCGAAGAGTTGTCTGGCGTGATCAGCCTGACACCAGGCGCCTGGCGGTTTTCCCGACTGGTCTTGAATGCCGGCTTGATGCACTCATCCGGGCAGATCGAGGTCAGCCGCGACCTGCAGTTGCGAGGCAGAATGGACGTCCAGATGCGCGGACGGGCGGACCAGACGGCGATGCCGATCCTGATCAGCGGACCGCTCAAGTCTCCGCTGACGCAAACGGCAGGCCACTGATCAGCGCCAGCCCCAGCGCGCCCGCGACATAGCTGCCGTCACGGCCCGCAGCCAGGAATGTCAGCGCACGCCAGCTGCCACGGGCCGCGCTGGCCAGCAAGGGGGCACACCCAAGCCTGGGGCCGCCCCGGGCAGGGCTTCCCCAGGCGCCATTTGCTGCTAGAGAACCGCCACGATGGCATCTGCCACGTAGTCGATATTGCGCGTATTCAGTGCCGCCAGACAGATGCGACCGGTGTTAACGGCGTAGATGCCGAACTCGTCACGCAGACGGTCGACCTGCTCGACGTTCAGTCCAGTGTACGAGAACATGCCCCGCTGCCTGGTGACAAAGGAAAAGTCCTGGCGGACGCCCCCCCTGCCCTTCAGCTTGTCGACCAGGCTGACGCGCACGGCGCGGATCCGCTGGCGCATTTCGCCCAGCTCGTCTTCCCACATCTGGCGCAGCTCCGGGCTGGAGAGGACCGCCGCCACCACGGCTCCGCCGTGCGTCGGCGGATTCGAGTAGTTGGTCCGGACTAGGCGCTTGATCTGCGACAGGACGCGTGCCGATTCCTCCCGACTGGCGGTGACCACCGACAGCGCGCCAACCCGCTCGCCGTAAAGCGAGAACGACTTCGAAAACGAGCTGGCCACCAGGAACTGCAGACCGGAAGCGGCAAACAGCTTGACCGCCAGCGCATCCTCGCCGATGCCATCGGCAAAACCCTGATAGGCGATGTCGATGAAGGCCACGAGCCCACGCGCGCTGATCGTGTCAATCACCTCGCGCCACTGGGCCGCATCCAGATCGGCGCCGGTCGGATTGTGGCAGCAGGCATGGAGAACGACGATGGAACCCGCCGGCAGGGCATTGAGACCGCGCTTCATGCCTTCGAAATTGACCCCGCGCGTCGTCGCATCGTAGTAGGGATAGGTGTCGACGCAGAAGCCTGCGTTCTCGAACAGCGCGCGGTGGTTCTCCCAGCTCGGATCACTGATGAAAACCGTCGCGCCGGGCAACAGCCGCCTGAGGTAATCGGCGCCAACCTTGAGCGCGCCGGTTCCCCCCAGCGCCTCGACGGTGAGCACGCGACCTTCTTCGAGCAACTCCGACTGCTCACCAAAGAGCAGCTTCTGTACCGCCTGGTTGTAGGCGGGCAGGCCGTCGATCGGCTGATACCCCCGCGGCGGCATGGCTTCCAGGCGAGCCTTCTCGGCCAGCTTGACTGCGGCCAGCAAGGGAAGCTTGCCGTGGTCATCAAAGTAAACGCCAACCCCGAGGTTGACCTTGCTGGAACGTGCGTCGGCGTTGAATGACTCCGTCAGGCCAAGGATTGGATCGCGTGGAGCCATTTCCACGGCAGCAAAGATCGAAGCGGTCATGGGTGTTTCCTAAGTGGATAGTGGACAGGATGCGTTTGGCCAGACCGGCGAGGCAGCCCGGGTCTGAAGCGGCCTCCCCCGGCATCGGCTCGAGCTTGCCCGGGAAAACGGTCCGCTGCCGCTGCCGACGGCTGCCGGTGGCAAAACAACGTAGAATTCTAGCATGGTCGATCGCCCGCATTCCCCCCACAAGCCGCCCTTCGTGACCTTTGAAGGCAGCCCGTTTCGCCTCTACCAGCCCTTCCTGCCGGCCGGTGATCAGCCAGCCGCGATTGCCCAGCTGGTTGAGGGGCTGCAGGATGGACTTTCGTTCCAGACGCTGCTCGGTGTCACGGGTTCGGGAAAGACCTATACCATGGCCAACGTCATCGCACGCACCGGCCGTCCAGCGCTGGTCCTGGCCCCCAACAAGACGCTGGCGGCGCAGCTCTACGCCGAGTTCCGGGAGTTCTTCCCTGACAACGCCGTCGAGTATTTTGTCTCCTATTATGACTATTACCAACCGGAGGCCTATGTACCGGCGCGCGACCTGTTCATCGAAAAAGACTCGTCGATCAACGAACATATCGAGCAGATGCGGCTCTCGGCCACCAAGAGCCTGCTCGAACGTCGGGATTGCGTGATCGTCGCCACCGTCTCGTGCATCTACGGGCTTGGTGACCGCGACGAGTATCAAAAGATGATCCTCACCATGCGCGTCGGCGACCGCATGGGTCAGCGCGAGGTCATCAAGCGGCTGACTGACATGCAGTACGAACGCAATGAGACCGACTTCCAGCGCGGTACCTTTCGCGTTCGCGGCGACGTGATCGATGTCTTTCCCGCCGAGCATGCCGAACAGGCCATCCGGATCTCGCTGTTCGACGACGAGATCGAAGGCCTGCAGCTTTTCGACCCGCTGACCGGTCACCTGCAGGGCCGCCTGCTGCGTTTCACCGTTTTCCCGTCATCGCACTACGTCACCCCGCGGGCGACGGTCCTGCGAGCGATCGAGGCGATCAAACTCGAACTCACCGAGCGTATAGCTTTCTTCCATCGCGAGAACCGTCTGGTCGAGGCGCAGCGCATCGAGCAGCGCACCCGCTTCGATCTCGAAATGCTCGACCAACTCGGTTTCTGCAAGGGCATCGAGAACTATTCCCGGCACCTCTCCGGGCGCCAGGTGGGTGAACCACCGCCGACCCTGATCGACTACCTGGCGGCGGATGCCCTGATGTTCATCGACGAGTCGCACGTCTCGGTTTCGCAGGTCGGCGGCATGTACAAGGGCGATCGCTCACGCAAGGAGAACCTGGTCGACTACGGCTTCCGTCTACCCTCGGCACTCGATAACCGACCGCTGAAATTCGAGGAGTTCGAGGCGCTGATGCGGCAAACCATTTTCGTTTCGGCCACCCCGGCCGACTACGAAGCGGCGCACCAGGGACAGGTGGTCGAGCAGCTCGTGCGTCCTACCGGTCTGGTAGACCCGGTCCTCATCGTCCGTCCCGCCGCGACACAGGTCGACGACCTGCTGTCGGAAATCCGGCTGCGCACCGCGGTTGCGGAGCGGATCCTGGTGACCACGCTGACCAAGCGAATGGCCGAGGATCTCACCGACTACCTCGGCGAACACGAGATCCGGGTGCGCTACCTGCATTCCGACATCGACACGGTCGAGCGCGTCGAGATCATTCGCGATCTGCGCCTTGGCAAGTTCGACGTGCTGGTCGGCATCAACCTGCTGCGTGAAGGCCTCGACATTCCGGAAGTCTCGCTGGTGGCGATTCTCGACGCCGACAAGGAGGGCTTCCTCCGTTCCGAGCGTTCGCTGATTCAGACCATCGGCCGCGCCGCCCGCCATCTCCACGGCACCGCGATTCTCTACGCCGACCGGGTGACCGGCTCGATGCAGCGCGCGATCGCCGAAACCGAGCGAAGACGGCTCAAGCAACTCGCTTTCAACGAGGCGAATGGCATCGTCCCCAAGGGCGTCAGCAAGCGTATCACCGACATCATTGACGGGGTGTACGATTCGGAAACTGCCCAGCGCGAACTCAAGGCCGCGCAACAGCAGGCCCACTACGAAGCAATGAGCGAAAAACAGCTGGCGCGAGAACTGCGACGACTGGAGAAAGAAATGCTCGAGTACGCCCGGAACCTCGAATTCGAGAAGGCGGCCGCGGCGCGCGACGAGTTGTTCCGCATCCGCCAACAGGTGTTCGGGATCAGCGGGGCGGAAGTCAGTCCTGATGCTTCTTGAACGGGCTCATCGCGCCTCGACCCATTGCAGCGGCTCTCCTCAGCGGATGAAGTCGCGACTGATCTCGCGAAACAGGTCGCTGCCGGCCTGTCGCAACCACTCGAAAACCACCATCTCGCGCGAAACGATATCGGCACCGTGGCCCCGCATGCGCTCCAGAGCCAGCGCCTTGTCGCCACTTCGCCGTGAGCCGACAGCCTCCTCAACGACAAAAACGCGGCGGCCTGCGGCAAGCAGGTCCAGTACCGTCTGCTGAACGCAGACATGGGCTTCGGTACCAGCGACGATGAACTGCGCGCGGTCGCCTCCGGGCGCCTGAAACAGCACTTCCTCGGGAACCGCCGAAAAACAGATTTTCTCAACGATGCACTCATCCGGCAGCAAGTCCCGCAAGGGAGACATCGTCAACCCCAGGCCTTTCGGATACTGCTCCGTGCAGATCACCGGAATCTCCAGCCGCTGCGCAACCCTGGTCAGCCAGATGCTGGCTTCAAGCACCAGCGGCGCGTCATGGATTGCTGGCTGAAGACGCTCCTGCAGGTCCACCAGCAACAACACCGAACGATCAGCACGCATCAACATGAGAACTTCCTCCAGATAATCAATCTCGACCGTTCTGCGCCAGAAACTGGCGCAGGACTGCTCCGAGCACCAGCACGCCCGAGCCTGTTCG
Source organism: Candidatus Accumulibacter necessarius (assembly GCA_017302435.1). Classification (GTDB taxonomy): domain Bacteria; phylum Pseudomonadota; class Gammaproteobacteria; order Burkholderiales; family Rhodocyclaceae; genus Accumulibacter; species Accumulibacter necessarius. The sequence goes on along the minus strand of JAFLDL010000002.1, from coordinate 107,578 downwards.
CCGGCCAGCCCGCCAGACAGGGCAGATACTGACGCCCGACTGGGGGTATCCCGCCATAACGCCCCTGTCCGCTGGCAAGCGCAAGCACAGGGACTCGGTCAGGCAACAAGGGACGGCGACATCGTCAGCGATAGTAATACGGTCGGCGGCAGTCGCCAAGCGGTCGCCATCGGCCCGGACCCGTGCCGGGCAGCCGCCAGGGCAGATTACAGCCCTTCGTTGCCGCTCCTGCCGGTGGCTATCCCGGGCGATCGCAGACAGCTTCCCGCCGGTGAGACAGGACGACTGCCCGAGTTCGCATCGCGCGCCAACAAGTTGTGTTGCAGCGCAGCAAATTCTGCTATAGTGGTCACTGGTAATACGTGCCTACCCGCGCCCTCGCTGGAACCAGATGTACATCGTTAATGACCCGACTCTTGCGCTGATCGCCCGTTTTGTGGGTGGCGCGGCAGCTTCGGAGCTGTCGGATGAGCTGTTCTTTCGCCAGCAACTGGCGGCAATCGAAGCGTACATCGATCGCTTCCCGGTGGCCGAGCGGGAAGCGCAGGCACTGGTGTGGATCGAGGCCAACGCCAGACAGTATCGCCGGCAGTGGCAGAAACAGGCGGCGATTGACGTCCTGGCGAGTTCGCGCTGCCCGGACTGCCCTCTGTCAGGCGGCGACCGGCACACACCTTGTGCCATCCACAGGCGTTGGCTGACGCTCCTCCATCGCTATGCCGGCGACCAGCTTTCGTCGCAGGAATATCTCGAGAAAAGTCTCGCGCTGCTGACCACATACAAGGACCGCTTGCGCGTCCACCATGCGCGCGAAGGCCAGGTGTCGGAACCTGCGACGATGCCCTCCCGCGATGGCCTGACAAAGGTACGGTCCGCCCACGATGCAACGGCCCCTCAGACCCGAAGCGAGTTCGCACACTCGTGATCGACCGCCTGCTTCGCTGCAGAGGCCGTGCGCCCACGTTTCGCCTTGTCGCAGTTGCCTTCGGTCACTGCTGCCGCTGCTCGCCAAGCAGTTCGCCCAGCACGTAGGGCAGTATACCCCCTGACCGGTAGTACTGAACCTCGATCGGCGTATCGATGCGGCACAACACCTTACGCTCGAGTCGCTGCCCGTCGGTCCGCTCGATCACCAGCGTGAGCGTCTGCATTGGCAACAGGCCGCTGCCGAGGCCGAGGATGTCGAAGCACTCGTCACCACGCAGGCCAAGCGAAGTCGCAGAGTCGTCATCCATGAACTGCAGCGGCAGCACCCCCATGCCGACCAGATTGGCACGGTGGATCCTTTCGTAACTGCGCGCGACGACCGCCCGCACGCCAAGCAGGCGCGTTCCCTTCGCCGCCCAGTCACGCGAGGAGCCGGTGCCGTATTCCTCGCCGGCAATGACGATGGTCGGCGTGCCGCGCTCGACGTAGGTCATCGCGGCCGCGAAGACGGTCGTCGGTTGGCCATCGAGGAGCGTATAGCCGCCTTCCGGCCGACGCCCTGCCGCATCGACCGCCAGCATCAGGTTGCGAATGCGCACGTTGGCAAAGGTACCGCGCATCATTACCTCGTGATGGCCGCGGCGCGCGCCGTAGGAGTTGAAATCGGCACGGGCAACGCCCTGCTCCCTGAGCCAAAAGCCGGCCGGCGTCGACTCGCCGAAGGATCCGGCCGGCGAGATGTGGTCGGTCGTCACCGAGTCGCCGAGGATCAGCAGGGCGCGGGCGCCGCGGATGTCGCCGGCCGCCTGTTCCGCCAGTTCGAAGAACGGCGGCCGGGCGATGTAGGTCGAGGGTGGCCAGTCGTAGACCTCTCCGGCGGGAGCAGGAATGGCTTTCCAGAGATCCTGGTCGACGGTCACGTCCGCGTAGCGCCGGCGGAACGTCTCCGGGTCGAGCGCGAACGGCAGGACCGCGTCGATTTCGTCCGAGGTTGGCCAGACGTCGCGCAGATAGACCGGCTGACCGTCGCCACCACGACCCAGCGGCTCGCTGTCGAGGTCGATGTTGACCCTGCCGGCAATCGCAAAGGCGACCACCAGTGGCGGGGAAGCGAGGTAATTCGCCCGCAGGCTGGGATGGATGCGCGCTTCGAAATTGCGGTTACCCGAGAGCACGGCAGCGGCGATCAACTGCTGCTCGGCGATCGCCTGGTTGAACGCCGGATCAAGGTCGCCGGCATTACCGATGCAGGTCGTGCAGCCATAGCCAGCCAGCGCGAAGCCGAGTTCGGCGAGCGGCGCCAGCAGCCCCGCCTTGTCCAGATAATCGGTCACCACCCGCGAGCCGGGAGCGAGCGAGGTCTTGATGTGCGGCCGCACGTGCAGTCCCCTGGCAACCGCCTTCTTCGCCAGCAATCCGGCGGCGATCATCACCGCCGGATTGCTGGTATTGGTGCATGAAGTGATTGCCGCGATCAGCACGTCGCCGTGGCCGAGGTCGATCCCCGGCCGGTCGGTCGGATAACGTTGCCCCAGGGTCTCCGGCGGACGGCCGAAGCCATCGGCCGATTCTGGCGCGCTGAGCAGGCCATTGAAGCGACTCGCCATCTCGGGCAAGGCAATGCGATCCTGTGGTCGTTTGGGACCGGCCAGCGAGGGAACGATGGTCGACAGATCGAGGCGTACGATGCGCGAGTAGTCGATCTCGCCCGCCCGTGGAATGCCGAACAATCCCTGGGCGCTGAAATAGGCTTCGAACAGCCCGCAGTCCGCTTCACTGCGGCCCGTGCTTCGCATGTAGCTGACCGTTTTCTCATCGACCGGGAAAAAGCCCATCGTCGCACCGTATTCCGGCGCCATGTTGGCCAATGTCGCGCGGTCAGTCACCGACAGCGTGGTCGCACCGTCGCCAAAATACTCGACAAAGGTGCCCACCACCTTTTCGCGCCGCAACAACTCGGTCACCGTCAGCACCAGGTCGGTGGCGGTGACGCCCTCGCACAAACGGCCACTGAGTTCGACGCCGACCACGTCGGGCGTCAGGAAATAGACCGGCTGACCGAGCATCGCCGCTTCCGCCTCGATGCCGCCCACCCCCCAGCCGACCACGCCAAGGGCGTTGATCATCGTGGTGTGCGAGTCGGTACCGACCAGCGTATCCGGGAAACACAAGCGTCCGGCTAAAGTCTCCTGCTGACGCACACCATGGAACAGATGCTCGAGATTGACCTGATGGACAATGCCGACCCCTGGCGGTACGACGCGGAAGGTGTCAAACGCCTGCATGCCCCATTTCATGAACTGGTAGCGCTCGCGGTTACGTTCGAACTCGCGGCTCATGTTCTGCTGCAAGGCCTGTGGTGTACCGTAAAAGTCGACCTGGACCGAGTGGTCGACGACCAGGTCGACGGGCACCAGCGGCTCGATTCGCCGCGGATCGAACCCGCGTGCCTGCGCCACATGACGCATCGCCGCCAGATCGCAAAGCAGGGGCACACCGGTGAAATCCTGTAGCACGACGCGCGCGACGACCAATGGAATCTCCTCGCTACGCGAAGCCCGCGGCCGCCACGCGGCAAGTTCGAGGATGTGCCGTTCGCTGACGCGCTGTCCATCACAATGGCGCAGCAGGGCTTCGAGAACGATGCGCAGGGACACCGGCAGGCGAGCGACGTTGCCTATGCCGGCCGCCGCCAGGGCCGGCAGAGAATAGAAGAGTGCCTCCGGCTGACCTGGCGGCGTCAGGCGTGAAAGGGTGTTGAACGGTGAAGCGAGCATGCCGGACCTCCAGACAGTTGCGCATCGGTCGCGCAGGTAATCAAAAGACAGCGGGCCGCGGCGCTCGTTCCCGAACCACCGCTCGCTTCGCAGAGATTTACCGTAACCGCCAGAAGCCTGGATACTCCCACGGGTATAATCTCATTGCCCTTCCCCTCCCCCTCCCTTCCCCGCCGCCTCGGGATCGAGCAGTGGCGGAAGATGATCATGATTCCCCGGTGACGAGCGCGCGAGACTGAGAATGGGACTGGCAGAACTGAGTTTGGGCGATGCATCGCTGATCACCGCCACCTTCCTGTTTACCGACATCGAAGGCTCGACCAGCCTGTGGGAGAGCGAGTCTCAGGCCATGCGTGTTGCACTGCAGCGCCACAACGTCCTGCTCTCCTCGGCGATCGAGCGCCACGGCGGCTGCGTCTTCAAGACCGTCGGCGACGCCTTCTGCGTCACCTTCGAGGACGCCGCCTGCGCACTGGAGGCAGCCTGCCAGATTCAGGCCCGCCTTGGCACCGAGAAATGGCCGACGCGCACCCAGTTGCGGGTGCGCGTCGCGCTGCACACCGGCCCGGCGTACCTGAGTGGCGGCGACTACTTCGGCACAACGGTCAACCGCGTTGCCCGTCTGCTGGCGGTGACGCACGGCGGGCAGACACTGCTCACTTCGACGACCGAAGCGCTGGTGCGCGGGGCCCTGCCCGACGGCACCAGTCTACGCGATACCGGCATGCTGCGCCTGCGCGACCTGCCGCAGCCGGTCCATGTCTTCCAGCTAGTCCATCCGGGGCTTTCGCTGAGCCTGCTCGACGTCACCGACAGCTCGGCCGGGAACAAGCTGACGGCAGAACCGGTGGCCCGCTTCAGACCGATCGACGTCTACGAAGTGCCGACCTTGCCGACGATCGTCATGCAGGCGCTCAAGGTGATGCAGGATCCCAACAGCGACGCGAGGGCGGTGGAGCGGGTGATCGTGCACGATCCGGCCATCTCGGCCAAGATACTGCGCGTCGCCAACTCGGCATTCTTCGGCTTCTCCCGCCGCGTCGGCACCATTGCCGAAGCCGTTCGCGTCCTCGGCTTCACCAACGTGCAGGGGATGCTGATCTCGGTTGGCGCCTTCGACGCCTTCCGCACCAAGCGGCTGAGCCTGGTCGAGTTCTGGCAGCACTCGATCGCCGTCGCGACCGCGGCACGCTTTTTGTCCACACGGGTCAACTGTTCGGCAGACGAGGCCTTCATGGCTGGCCTCCTGCATGATATCGGCAAGCTCATATTTGCCGTCCAGGCAGAAGCCAGTTACCAGCAGGTCCTCGAACTGAAACGAGGATCGGCGATGACCAGCCTCGAAGCCGAGCACACGCTTTTCGAGTTCACGCATCCCGAAGTTGGCCAGATGGTCGCCGAGCGCTGGGATCTGCCGGCAAGGCACGTGGCGGCCATCGCCCACCATCACAACCCGGCTGACGCGGGCGACGAGCGCTTGTTCTGCACCCTGATCGGTCTTGCCGACCAGGCCGCGTATACAGCGCTCAGCCCCTACACGCCGGTGGAACATGACGCCGAGCGGATCGCCCTGCTCGCCGCCCTCGACCTGGGTCCAGAGCACTGGGACGACTGCCTGTGTCATCTGCAGGAGGCCCGGACCACCATCGACGCCTTCGTGGGCGCCATCCAGTGACGACCCATGCCGGGAACGTGGCGGGCCGCCAAGTCCGGGTGAGGGCGCCCCGCCCGGCGCACAGACTGAATAAGCGTCTGGCGCGACCACCGTTGGCCAGACGCTATCACGCCGTCTTCTGGTGAGCATTCCAAGCCCCGGACGGGTTTGTCGTCGGGAACGCGCCTACGGGCATCTGCTAGCGGCTACAATGACTCGGCATGCAACCCCAACGAGGAGTATCCAATGCGTGAAATCGCCGAAGAAAAGCAGGCACTCAGCGTTTCCGGCTGGCTGGCCCTGCCCCTGTGGTTCGCCCTGCTGGCGTGGACAGCCTGGCCGTTCATCGGCCTCGCGGCATGGAACCTACTCGGCATTGCGCTACCGTTCCCGACGCAGCCTTCGCTGCTCCACCTCCTCGCCGCTCCGCTGCTGATCTTTCTCGCCAAGGGCTTCGGCATCCTGCAGCCGAACATCGCCGCCATCTTCACCTTCTTCGGCCGCTATGCGGGCACGCTGCGCAAGGATGGCTTTTACTGGGTCAATCCCTTCTTCCTGCGGCAGAAAATGTCGCTGCGCGCCAACAACCTGAATACCCCGACGCTAAAGGTCAATGACCGTGCCGGCAACCCGGTGGAAGTGGCGGCCGTCGTCGTCTGGCGCGTCGACGACACGGCCAGCGCTGCCTTCGATGTCGAGGATTACGGCAGCTATATCGTCATCCAGAGCGAGTCGGCGGTCCGCTCGGTGGTCAGCGCACGCTGGTACGACGGCGATGCGAATGGCAGGAACTCGCTGCGGGGTGACATGGAGGCCGTGGCGGAACTGCTTGCGACACGGATTCAGGAACACGTCGTGCTTGCCGGACTCGAGGTCATCGAAGCGCGCATTTCCCACCTTGCCTACGCGCCGGAAATCGCCAGTGCCATGCTGCGTCGGCAGCAGGCGGAAGCGGTCGTCGCCGCCCGCGCCAGAATCGTCGACGGAGCGGTCGGCATGGTCAAGCTGGCCATCGAGCAACTGGAAGCCGAGGGAGTCGTCGAGCTGTCCTCAGAAGCTCGCGTCAAGCTGGTCACCAACCTGATGACCGTACTCGTCTCGGAGAGCGAAACGCATCCGGTGCTGGCGGTGGGCAGGGAATAGGAAGAGGTGGAACAGGCGTTCCGAGGAGACACGCTGGCCCGGACAGGCTCTTGACAGGTGGCGTCGGTGATGGTGCTGGCCGCCGGTCCAACCGGTATCGCGGCGCTGGACGCAGAGCTGACCTCGCAATCCGTCGCTGCCTCACCCGGCACATGCTGACCATCGAGCACGGGCAATCCCAGGCGCAAGAACGCCGCATCAAGGACAAAAAAAGGCAGACCGCAGTCTGCCTTTTTTCCGGGGTTCAAGCCAGCAACACTGGCGCTAGATCAGGGCCTTGATCAGCTTGCCCATTTCCGAAGGATCGCGCGTCACCGTGAAGCCACACTCCTCCATGATCGCGAGTTTGGCATCGGCCGTGTCGGCCCCCCCCGAGATCAGCGCACCGGCGTGACCCATGCGCTTGCCTGCCGGGGCGGTGACGCCGGCGATGAAACCAACGATCGGCTTCTTCATGTTGGCCTTGCACCAGACAGCAGCGTCGGCCTCGTCAGGACCGCCGATCTCGCCGATCATGATGACCGCATCGGTCTCCGGATCGTCGTTGAACAGGCGCATGATGTCGATGTGCTTCAAGCCGTTGATCGGGTCACCGCCGGTACCGACCGCCGACGATTGGCCGAGACCGATTTCGGTCAACTGACCGACCGCTTCGTAGGTCAGCGTGCCTGAACGTGAAACGACGCCGATACGACCCTTGCGGTGGATGTGACCAGGCATGATGCCGATCTTCACTTCTTCCGGGGTGATCAGGCCGGGACAGTTGGGGCCGAGCAGCAGGGTCTTCTTGCCACCTGCAGCTTCCTTCCTGAGCATCTTGTTGCGCACGATCAGCATGTCGCGCACCGGAATGCCTTCGGTAATGCAGACGACCAAGTCGAGGTCGGCTTCGACCGCTTCCCAGATCGCAGCGGCAGCACCCGGCGGCGGCACGTAGATCACCGAGACGGTGGCGCCGGTCTGGGCGGCAGCTTCCTTGACCGAACCATAGATCGGAATGCCGAAAATGCTCTCGCCGGCCTTCTTGGGGTTTACGCCGGCGACAAAGCAGTTCTTGCCGTTGGCGTATTCCTGGCATTTCTCGGTATGGAACTGCCCGGTCTTGCCGGTGATGCCCTGGGTGATGATCTTGGTGTCTTTGTTAATCAGAATCGACATGGTGGCTCCTTAACTGACCGCGGCAACGATCTTGGTGGCGGCTTCAGCCATTGAATCGGCAGTGATGATCGGCAAACCCGAATCGCTGAGGATCTTCTTGCCGATATCCTCGTTGGTCCCCTTCATGCGGACGACCAGCGGCACGGCGAGATGGGTTGTGCGGGCAGCTTCGACGACGCCGGTGGCGATCGTGTCGCAGCGCATGATGCCGCCGAAGATATTGACCAGAATGCCCTTGACCTTGGGATTTCTGAGCATGATCTGGAAGGCTTCGGTGACTTTTTCGGTTGTTGCACCACCGCCGACGTCGAGGAAGTTGGCCGGCTCGGCGCCAAACAGCTTGATCGTATCCATCGTCGCCATGGCCAGTCCGGCGCCGTTCACCAGGCAGCCGATGTTACCGTCGAGCGAGATGTAGGAGAGGTCGAACTTCGAGGCTTCCAGTTCATCCGGATCCTCCTCGTCGAGGTCGCGGTAGGCGACGATCTCCGGTTGCCGATAGAGCGAGTTGGAATCGAAGTTGAATTTGGCGTCGATGGCCTTGATGTTGCCGTTGCCCTCAAGAATCAGCGGGTTGATTTCCGCCAGCGAGGCGTCGGTTTCCATGTAGCACTTGTAGAGGCCTTTCAGTACCGCGACCGCACGGTCAACCGACTCGGCCGGAACACCAATGCCTTTGGCAAGGGTGGCCGCCTGCTCGTCGGTCAGGCCGTCCTCCGGGTCAATGAAGACCTTGAGGATTTTTTCGGGAGTCTTGTGGGCAACCTCCTCGATGTCCATGCCGCCTTCGGAGGAAGCCATCATGGCCACCTTCTGCGTCGTCCGGTCGGTCAGCGCAGCGACGTAATACTCCTTGCGGATGTCTGCACCCTCCTCGATCAGCAAACGGCGCACCTTCTGGCCCACCGGGCCGGTCTGGTGAGTGACCAGCTGCATGCCGAGGATCTGACCGGCATACTGGCGAACCTCGTCAAGCGACTTGGCCACCTTGACGCCGCCGCCCTTGCCACGACCGCCCGCGTGAATCTGGGCCTTGACCACCCAGACCTTGCCACCCAGGGATTCGGCTGCCTTGACCGCGTCATCGACGGACTGACAGAACACCCCGCGCGGAACGACAACGCCGAATTTCTTCAGGAGTTCCTTGCCCTGATATTCGTGAATTTTCATGCGCTTTCCTTGCTTGAGTTAGGGTTGCAAAACGTAATGAACCAGGGCAGACCGTCCTACCCGGGCTTCTGGCCGCGATACCAGCGCGGGTAATAGCGCTGGACCGCGTCCGAATGCGACTCCAGCGCGTGACAACGGTCGAGCTGATAGGGCTTGTGCCCGCTATCGTCGTTGTCGGGTACGTCACTGGCAAAAGTTTGCAGCGCGGCCGTCGGCAGGAACATCACCAACTCGCTGAGATGCGAGCAGCCGTGCGTACTGCGGAAAAGATTCTTGACCGCCGTCCGGAAACCATGGAAAAGGTTGAGCCCCACCAGCCGGGAGTAATCCGGGGTGATCCGGTCACAATAGCCAACATAGGGCATGGCATCGGTGCAGGCGACGGCGTCGAGGACATTCATCTGATGGTCGATGGTCACCCTGACCCACATGTCGTGCACCGGCTCACCACGCTGCCGCAGGCCGGACGACAAGGGATAATCGTGGTCCTTGACGTCGGTCAGCCGTGCCTCGATGTCCCAGCAACCATCGCCGCGCTTGTAACCGCCAAGTTCAACGCTGCGGACGTGCATGCGAGTGCGTCGGGCGGTAGGTGGGGGCAGCGGCATCGGTGATCCTGAGGGGATTTGCGAGCTTGTCAAAGCTTCGCGGCTGACATGGAATTCTACACCAAGACGCCCCGGCTTTCTTGGCGAAATTCATAATTATGGATGCCATCAGGCATGCCTGAGCGCCTGCCGGGAGATCAGGCCGGGCACAGGCCATCGCCGGTTCAGGCGGCAAGACCCGCTGCCCGCTGCCAGCCAGCTTCAGGAGACGACGAGACGCTTGATCTCGGCCAGACCGGCCGACAGCATGGCCAGATCCTGTGGCTCATTGCTCTTCAGCTCATCGAGCACAGCCCGTGCCGCGGCAGTCGTCGGCAAGCTGCCCTGAAGAATCTGCCGCACAAGGCTCTGTCGCAAAGCGACCAGTTCCGTGGCAAGCTGCGCACGTGCCCGCGCCTGCCAACGGTTGCCACTCGGCAAGTGGTTGACCGCCGTACCGAGCCAGTCGAGGTCGATCTGCGCTTCGAGGTCGGCGAGTGCAAGTGCCACCTGGTTCAAAGGGTACTCACAGGCACGGGCGAGATTGACCAGCTCGAACGCCGCCACGATCGCCGTGCGCTCCCCGATCAGCGCCGTGACCTGCTGCGCACCGCTCTTGCCACCACCGATGCGGCCCATGGCTTCGACGACCGCCGGGTGGTAGTCGGCCAGCAACTGGCCGATCGTCGCGCCGCCCAGATACTGTCTCAGGACCAGCGCGGTCGCCGCCGACGTCATCGCGCGCAAGCCCGCCATCAACGCCATCTGCCGGGCCGCGTCAAGGACCAGGTCGAGTGACTCGATCTCACGCCACAGTGCTTCGGCGTCTAGGACGCTGCTCGCGGCGTACCACGCGCCAGCCACCTGCGCCGGCGATGCCCCGGTTTCGTCACCCAATTGCATGACGAAGGTGGTTCCCATGCGGTTGACCAGGCGATTGACGAGTTGGGTGGCGATGATGTCCCGCTTCAGGGGATGCGCCGACAAGAGGTCGCGGCAAGGTTTGAGCAAGGCCGCCGGAAAGTAGGTCTCCAGCAATTCGCGCACGTCTTCGCTATCGGGCAGGTTTGAAGCCAGCAAGGCTTCCTTGAGCGTGATCTTGGCGTAAGCCAGAAGAACCGCGATCTCGGGTGCGGTCAGGCCACGTTTCTGCTGCTGGCGCTCGCCGAGGCCCTTGTCGTCAGGCAGGAATTCGATGCCACGATGCAGGGCGCCTCTGGCCTCGAGGCTGCGAATCAAGCGTCCATGGGCCTCGATCAGTTCCGCAGCCGCGGCCGCTTCAAGCGCAATCGCCTGTGTTTGCTGGTAGTTGTCGGCAAGGACCAGGTGCCCGACTTCGTCGGTCATAGAGGCAAGGAGCGCATCACGCTGCTTGCCGGTCATGTCACCGCGACCAACCAGCCCGGCGAGCAGGATCTTGATGTTGACTTCGTGATCGGAGCAGTCGACACCGGCCGAGTTGTCGATTGCGTCGGTGAAAATGCGACCACCATTGAGGGCAAATTCGATCCGACCCTTCTGGGTAAGGCCAAGGTTGCCGCCTTCGCCGACCACCCTCGCCCTGAGCTGGTTAGCGTCGACCCGCAGAATGTCGTTGCCGCGGTCGTTGGCCTCCTGGTGACTCTGAGCACTGGCCTTCACGTAGGTACCGATGCCGCCGTTGTAGAGCAGATCCACCGGCGCCAGCAGAAGCGTCCTGATCAACTCGGGCGGAGGCATATGGCTTGCCTCGGTCCCCAACCAGCCGCGCAGTTCGGACGACAGGGGGATCGACTTGGCACTGCGCGACCACACCCCGCCGCCGGCTGAGATCAGCGCCGGATCGTAATCGGCCCAGGAAGAACGTGGCAGGGCAAAAAGCCGTTGCCGCTCGGCAAAGCTGCGCACCGGGTCCGGCTCCGGGTCGACAAAGATATGCCGATGATCAAAGGCGGCCAACAGGCGGATGGTTGGCGAGAGCAACATGCCGTTGCCGAAGACGTCTCCGGACATGTCGCCAATCCCGACGACGCTGAGGGGTTGCCTCTGCGTGTCGAGGCCCAACTCCCGGAAATGCCGCTTGACGGCCTCCCAGGCCCCTCTGGCAGTAATGCCCATCTTCTTGTGGTCGTAGCCAACAGAACCGCCCGAAGCAAAGGCGTCACCGAGCCAGAAGCCGTACTCGATCGCGATGCCATTGGCGATGTCCGAGAAGGTGGCGGTTCCCTTGTCGGCAGCAACGACCAGATAAGGGTCGTCGCCATCGCGACGACGCACGCCAGCAGGGGGTACGATCTGGCCATCGACCAGATTGTCGGTCAGATCGAGCAAGCCGCAAATGAAAGTCGAGTAACAGGCGATCCCCTCGGCCTGAAAGGCTTCCCGCTCTGCGGCCGGGGGCAGTTGCTTGCAAACGAAGCCGCCTTTCGATCCCAGCGGAACGATCACGGCATTTTTGACCATCTGAGCCTTGACCAGACCAAGCACCTCGGTGCGGAAGTCTTCCATCCGGTCTGACCAGCGCAGGCCACCACGCGCGACCTTGGCACCGCGCAAGTGCACTCCCTCGATACGCTCGTTGTAAACAAAGACTTCATAGAGTGGTACCGGCGCGGGCAGAAAGGGGATGTCCCTAGACGACAACTTGAACGACAGGTAGCCCTTGACCCTGCCGTCACGGCCGGCCTGATAGGCGTTCGTCCGCAGTGTGGCTTCGATAACCGTCTGCAGCGCCGAAAGGATACGGTCATCATCGGGATTGCTGACCTGCAACAAGGCTGTCGCCACTTCATCGGCAAGGACTTTCGCACGAGCGTCGTCGGCTGTCGGCGCGAAGAACGCCTCGAAGAGTTCGACCAGCGCACGCGTAATCTGGAAATGGGTCGCCAGACAGCGCTGAATATAGGCCTGGCTGAACGGCAGACCGGCCTGACGCAGATAGCGGCTGTAGGCGCGCAGGATGCTGATCTGACGCCCATTGAGGCCAGCCAGCAGGACCAGGCGATTGAAGCCATCGTTCTCGGCCTGGTCGCGCAACAGGTCTTCGAGCAGATCGATAAAGGCGCGCCGTGTCGCGTCACTATCCAGTGCGGCCGCCTGCGGCAACTGCACCGCGAAGTCGGCGATGTGAAGGTCACTTCTTGGCAGGCTGAATGGCTCCTCGGCAAGGACCGTCAGCCCCATGTTCTCCAACACCGGCAGGATCGCCGACAAGGGCCGCGGGCGTCCCCGGCGGAACAGCTTCAGGTGCTGGTGAGCGCCATCGTCGCCTTGTGCTGCACTCAGCTTCACTTCAACGCGGCCGCTCAGCTCGGCCGCCTCCAGACGCTCGAGATCAGATACCGCGGACGCCGGCGTGACGCGCTCCTGATAGGATTGGGGAAGTTCCGGCGAATAGCGACGCAGGAGGCCATTCCCCCGTTCCTCACCGTAGTGCCCAACGAGGTTCTGCTTGAGTTCGTCGCTCCAGCCACGCACGATGCGCGCGACCTGACCTTCGATCGCGTCGGCATCGTAGCGATAGCGGGTGCCCACCGGTGTGCGGGCGATGAAATGCAGGCGCGCCAGCCGCGACTCGCCAAGCATGACAAAGAAATCGACGCGCTCGGCGGCGAGAGTTTCGTAGAGCAAGGCCGATATCCGCTTGCGGGTGGTGGTGTCGAAACGGTCGCGCGGCATATAGACCATGGCAGAGACGTAGCGCCCCCAGGCATCGTCGCGCAGGAAAACGCGGACCTGCTCGCGTTCGTGCAAGGACACGATGCCGCGAGCGATTCGCATCAGATCTTCGTGAGCAATTTCGATCAACTCGTCCCGCGGATAGGTTTCGAGCACGTTGAGCAGGACTTTGTCGCGATGGCTGCGCGGCAGGAAACCAATCGCTTCGCGCACCGCAGCAATCTTGCGCCGTAACAAGGGCACCTCGGTCGCTGAAACGTGATACACATGTGCCGTGTACAGGCCCACAAAGACTCGCACACCGACAATCCCGCCCCTGGCGTCGTAACACTTGACGCCGATGAAGTCGAGGTAGGCCGAGCGATGGACTGTCGACCGTGCGTCCGCCTTGACCAGAATCACCGGCAAGGGGTCTCTGGCCAGTTCCGTGACGACACCTGGAATTCCGGCCAGGCAACTGCCAAAACGGGGATGGTCGGTCTGCCGAAGAATCCCCAGCCCACTGTCGGGGACGCGGACAAGTACGCCGTCACCGGCGGCAGCGCGGTAGTCGGCGTAACCAAGGAAAACGAAGTTGTTGGCGGCGATCCAGCGCAGGTAGGCGGCCGCTTCGCCGCCATCGGCAACGGTGTCGCCAGCCATCTCCTCGTCTGCTTCACGCATGCGCTGCTGCATGGCCGCGCCATCTTCGACGGCCGCCCGCACATCGGCGAGGACGTCGACAATCTCCCTTTGCAGTTGATCGACCAGCGCGGCATCGCCGATACGATCGATCTCGAGGTGAATCCAGGATTCCGGCCGGCTACCGGCAGCGCCACGTGGCCGTGTGCTTTGCAGCGCCCCGTCGACTGCACGCTCGACTCCCAGGAGCGGATGCAGCAGACGATGGATCACCAGGCCATGACGGTACACCACCATGGTGATCGAATCGACCAGGAAGGGCATGTCGTCGGTGACGATATCGATCACGGTATGGGGAGAATGCCAGCCGTGACGATCAAAATCTGGGGTGTAGAGGGCAGTGGCGGCCTGTTTTTCCGCTCGCACCTGGCCCAGACGAAAATGCTGGAGCGCCGCCCCCAGAAGCTCTTCGGGACTGGCGTCGCTGACGCCAGTCAGCTCGACATCGACGAAATAGCAGTCGAGATACTCGCCGACCCGCGCAGACAGATTCTGCTGGTCGGCGATTTCGTGCAGGTTACGGCGCAGGTTGTGGGTGGACTCTGCCAACGTTGCCATGCCGCTCTCCTCTCTCTCTATCGATCGAGTACCGCCCTGCCCACCATGGCCGCGGGCAGCCGAACCGCCGGGCTGGCTGCGAGTGACAGCGCCTGATCGCTTGGCGACTGCGACCGGCAACGGCCACGCATGGGTCAGATCACCAGCGTATCACCCAGCTGCAATCAATGGTGCAGGATCTTGGCCAGGAACTGCTGCGCCCGTTCAGAGCGAGCATGTTCGAAGAAGGCCTCCTTGCTGTCGTCTTCGACGATCCGGCCCTGGTCCATGAAGATCACACGGCTGGCAACCCGCTTTGCGAAACCCATCTCGTGCGTGACGCACATCATGGTCATCCCCTCCTGCGCCAATTCGGTCATCACGTCGAGGACTTCGTTGACCATCTCCGGGTCCAGCGCCGACGTGGGTTCATCGAACAGCATGCAGATCGGGTCCATGGCGAGGGCCCTGGCGATCGCCACACGCTGCTGCTGGCCCCCGGAAAGCTGTCCCGGATATTTTTCTGCCTGCTCGCGCAGACCCACCCGATCGAGCAGCTTGAAGCCCTTCTCCCGCGCCTGCTCCTGGCTACGCCCCAGCACCTTGGTCTGGGCTATGCCAAGGTTGTCGATGATGCTCATGTGCGGAAAGAGTTCGAAGTTCTGGAAGACCATGCCCACCGTCGAGCGCAGCTTGGACAGATTGGTCCGCGGATCGCCAACGGACACCCCATTGACGATGATCTCGCCACTCTGAAAAGGCTCGAGGCCATTGACACACTTGATCAGCGTCGACTTGCCTGAACCCGACGGACCACAGACGACGATCACTTCGCCCTTCTGGACCTGCGTCGTGCAATCGGTGAGAACGTGGAATGAACCATACTGCTTGCTCACCTTGTTCATCGAAATCATCGAAAATCTCCTCGATTGATGACCTCAAGCGGACTCAGGCCGTCTTGAGCTTGTTCTGGTAGTAGCGAACGATGCGCGACGCGGTAAAGCAGATCACGAAATAGACGGCACCGGCAAACAGCAGCAACTCGACCAGCCGGCCGTCGCGGTCGCCCACCTTGTAGGCGGCACCGAAGAAATCGGCCAGTGCGGATACATAGACCAGCGAGGTGTCCTGAAACAGGATGATGCCCTGCGTCAGCAACAGGGGGACCATGTTGCGGAAAGCCTGCGGCAGAACCACCAGGCGCATTGACTGACCGTAGGTCATGCCGAGCGCGCTGGCCGCGGCCATCTGCCCCTTCGGCACCGACTGGATGCCGGCACGGATGATCTCCGAGTAGTAGGCCGCCTCGAAGAGGGCAAAACCGGCGATTGCCGACGACAGGCGCATATCCGAACCACGCGGCAAGCCGAACAGGCTTTCCAGCAAATGCGGCACGATCAGGAAGAACCACAACAGGACCATGACCAGCGGAATGGCCCGGAAAAGGTTCACATAACCGGCCGCAAACCAGGACAGGGGCTTTATCGACGACAGGCGCATCAGCGCCAGAAGCGTACCCCAGACGATCCCGAAAATCACCGCGGTGACCGTGATCTCGAGGGAAATCTTCATGCCATCCCAGAGAAATGGCAGCGCATTGGGGATCGAAGACCAGTCGAATTCGTGCATCTCACTTGCCTCCGATATAGCCTGGCACGCGTACGTGCCCTTCAACCCAGCGCATGCCAAACATCACCACGACGTTGATCAGGAGGTAGGCGATGGTGACCGCGATGAAGGACTCATAGGGCTGCGCCGTGTAATCGACCAGTTGCCGACCCTGGGCAGCCAGTTCGAGCAGACCGATCGTCGAACAGACAGCCGAGTTCTTGAAGATGTTGAGAAACTCGGAGGTCAGCGGCGGCACGATCAGACGCACAGCCATCGGCAGCATGACGTAGCGGTAGGTTTGCGGCAGGGTAAAGCCCATCGCCAGCCCGGCGTTCTTCTGACCCGGCGGCAGCGAGTTGATCCCCGAGCGAACCTGTTCAGCGACGCGCGCACTGGTAAAGAGCGCCAGACAGACCATCGAAGCGAGAAACTGCTGCAGGATCGGGTTGGTCTGTTTGAAGGCGTTACCCACTTTCTCGGGAAGCAACTCGGGAATCACGAAGTACCAGAGGAAGAGTTGCACCAGCAGTGGGATGTTGCGAAAGACCTCGACGTAGGCGGTTGCAAACCCCGACAACCACTTGTTCGGGACCGTCCGCAGGACGCCGACGACAGCGCCGACAGCCAGCGCGATCAGCCAGGCCGACAGCGACAGGGCGATGGTCATCTTGAAGCCGTAGAACATCCAGCCGAGATAGGTCTCGTCGCCGCCGGTTGCCGTCGGCTGCAGAAATACACCCCAGTTCCAGTTGTAGGCCATCCATGCTTCTCCCGGAAACATGCCAGGGACCAGCCGGCCCCGGCATGCAACTTGCTGAACTTACTCGAACGCTTTGTCGTTGGGCGCCTTGTAGAGTTTCTTGACAGGCTCCGAAAGTGGGAAGTTGAGGTTGAGTCCCTTCGGCGGAATAGGCTGCAGGAACCATTTGGCGTAGATTTTCTCGGCTTCCCCTGACGTCATGACCTTCGCCAGCGCACCATCGACCGCCTTCTTGAACGCCGGATCGTCCTTGCGCAACATGCAGCCATAGGCTTCATACGACTGTGGCGTGCCGACCACCACCCAGTCGCTGGCGCGTTTGGCCTTGGCCATTTCGCCGTAAAGCAGGGCGTCATCCATCATGAAGGCAACCGCGCGGCCGGTTTCCAGCGTCAGGAAGGCTTCACCATGGTCCTTGGCGCTGATGATATTCATCTTCATCTGCTTGTCTTCGTTCATCTTGCGCAGCAGGCGTTCAGAAGTGGTGCCGGCGGTGGTGACGACATTCTTGCCTGCCAGATCGGGGAAGTCGTTGATCCCGGAGTCTTTCTTGGTCATCAGACGCGTGCCGATGACGAAGATGCTGTTCGAGAAGCTGACCTGCTTCTGGCGTTCGGTGTTGTTGGTCGTCGAACCACACTCCAGGTCGACCGACCCGTTCTGGACCAGCGTGATGCGATTGGACGAGGTGACCGGCATCAGCTTAATGTCCAGCTTGGCCAGTTTAAGATCAGCCTTGACCGCATCGACCACCTTGAGCATCAACTCGTGCGAATAGCCGATCACCTGCTGTTTGTCATCATAGTACGAAAACGGGATCGACGACTCGCGATGGCCGAGCGCGATGACCCCGGTATCCTTGATCTTCTTCAGGGTACCGTTCAGCTCCTGTGCCATTACGGGCGCAGACAGCAGGGTGGTGGCGAGCGTTACTGCCAACGCAAGGCGCGAGGCAATATTCTTCATGGCGTCTCCTTCCTTTCGAGTCAAAAAATGTGTTGTCGAGCTTACCCAGATCAATGGATTGTCGGATTGTTGCACGACTGGCGCCGCGAGCCAAGCAATGATCAGGGCATTAATCGTCACTGAAGCCGGCCTTCTGGCCTGCAGCCCCGGTTGTGATCAGACAAGGTCACAGACAAGGGCTGCTTCGCAGCTCATTTTGCCTGGGTTTTTCTATCCGACCGCGTGCAGGCCGTACAATTCCGCCAACTCCCGGACACCATGCAACAAGGCGCCAGATGAAACCAGCCACCATCCGCTACAGCATCCGCCCAACCAGGCCGGAAGCGCACCTGCTGGAAGTTTGCTGCACGCTGGCCGAGCCCGATCCGGCCGGGCAGCGCTTCGCGCTGCCGGCCTGGATCCCCGGCAGCTACCTGATCCGTGACTTTTCGCGTCACATCGTAGCAATCCGCGCCGAGGCCGCTGGCCGGCCGGTACGGCTGAGCAAGCTCGACAAGCACACCTGGCAGGCAGCGCCGCTGACCAAAGGTGAGTCCTTGAGTGTGTATTGCGAGATCCATGCCTGGGACCTGTCGGTACGCGGCGCGCACGTCGATCAGACGCACGCCTTCTTCAACGGCAGCAGCGTCTTCCTGCGTCCGCTCGGTTACGAGCAGTCGCCCTGCCTGGTCGATATCCAGCGGCCACTCGGCAAACCCTTCGAAGCGTGGCGAGTGGCAACGGCGCTCGCGCCCGCACGGGGCGAAAAAGGGGCCGCCAGGCGGCATGCCTTTGGCGTCTACCGCGCCGCCAACTACGACGAACTGATCGACCACCCGGTCGAAATGGGTACCTTCGCGCTGGGCCGTTTCACTGCCTGTGGCGTGCCGCACGAGGTCGCGGTCAGCGGGCGCCACGATTGCGATCTGGCACGCCTCACCGCCGACCTCAAGCGCATCTGCGAATGGCAGATTCGCTTCTTTGGCGAGCCGGCTCCAATGCCGCACTATGTTTTTCTGATCACCGCCGTCGGCGATGCTTACGGCGGACTTGAGCACCGCGCGTCAACGGCGCTGCTTTGCGCGCGTGACGACCTGCCCTACGCCGGCATGCGCGGCATGCCGGCACGCTATCGGACCTTGCTCGGCCTGTGCAGCCACGAGTACTTCCACACCTGGAACGTCAAACGCATCAAACCGGCGGCGTTCACCGCCTACGATCTGGATGT
Organism: Candidatus Accumulibacter necessarius; assembly: GCA_017302435.1. Taxonomy (GTDB): domain Bacteria; phylum Pseudomonadota; class Gammaproteobacteria; order Burkholderiales; family Rhodocyclaceae; genus Accumulibacter; species Accumulibacter necessarius. The sequence goes on along the minus strand of JAFLDL010000002.1, from coordinate 88,743 downwards.
CGAGAACTACACCACCCTGCTCTGGGCTTTCGAGGGTTTCACCTCGTACTACGACGACCTGACGCTCCTGCGCTGCGGGGTGATCAAGACAAAGGACTGGCTGGAACTGGTCGCCAGGACGATCGACAAGGTCCAGCGCGACCCCGGCCGCCAGCGACAGACGCTTGCCGAATCAAGCTTCGACGCCTGGACGAAGTACTACCGACCGGACGAAAACACCCCGAACGCGGTGGTCAGCTACTACGCGAAGGGGGCGCTGGTGGCACTGGCGCTCGACCTGACCTTGCGCGCCAGGAGCGAAAGCCGGATTTCACTCGACGAGGTGATGCGTGCGCTGTGGCAACGGCACGGAGAGCATGACCCGCGCGGCGGCATCGGTGTCGAAGACGAGGACATCCGGCTGATCGCCGAGGAACTGTCTGGCCTCGACCTGGATCGCTTCTTTGCCGAAGCAGTACATGGCACGACGGACCTGGACCTTGCTCGACTGCTGAAGCCCTTCGGCATTCGCCTCAAGTGTGTGGCAGCTTCGGGCACCCCATCGCTCGGTGCGACAACCGGCAACGAGGGCAACGAAGTCCGGCTGACCACGGCATATGACGGCGGCCCCGCCCAATCCGCCGGTCTGTCCGCCGGAGACCTGCTGCTGGCGATCGACGGCTTGCGCGTCACACCAGCCACCCTCGAACGTCTGCTGGCTCGCCGCCAGGCCGGCGATACAGTCAGGGTCCACGCCTTCCGCCGCGACGAGCTGATGGAATTCTCGGTCAAACTCGGCGCACCAGCCCGCGACCGCCACAAGCTGCTGTTGACAGGGAAAGCCAGTCCCCTGCGACGGCAATGGCTGCACGGACAGCCGCAAGCCACCGTTCAGCCCGGCCCTTGCAGTCCAGCTGCAGCATCTTCAGAAAAACGCTCACGATGACCGATCTCGCCGCCCTCCGAAAAAGCTATGAACGCGCCGAACTCAGCGAGGGCGCGTCACACGCCGACCCGCTCAGGCAGTTTGCCCAATGGCTCACCGAAGCGATCCGCGCGAAAATCCCCGAGCCGAATGCGATGACGCTCGCCACGGTGGACTGCAGCCTGCGCCCGTCTACCCGGGTGGTGCTGATCAAGGGCTACGATGAAAACGGGATCACCTGGTTCAGCAACTACAACAGTCGCAAGGGCCAGGAACTGGCGACCAACCCCTGGGCAGCGCTGCAGTTCCACTGGGTCGAACTGGAACGGGTGGTACGCATCGAAGGCCGGGTTGAAAAAGTCAGCGCAGCCGAAAGCGACGCCTACTTTGCCAGCCGCCCGCTCGATTCGCGGATCGGTGCCTGGGCCAGCCCGCAGAGTCAGGTCATTGCCAGCCGCAGCGTGCTGGTCAGCAACGCCGCCCTCTACGGTGCCAGGTTCCTGCTGCATCCGCCACGTCCCCTGCACTGGGGCGGCTATCGCCTGCAGCCTGATAGCTGGGAGTTCTGGCAGGGCAGGAAGAGTCGCTTGCACGACCGCCTGCGCTACCGGCTGGACAGCGATCAACGCTGGATTCGCGAGCGACTGGCGCCGTAACGGGCAACTCAACGCGAACCGTCGATGGTTGCCCAGCCGGTCTATTGGTTACCGGCTGGCGCCACCTTCTCCCAGGCACCGGGACACTGCGTCACTGCCGGGTAGTAGGCCCCCTGTTCACGGCAGTAGTACCAGTAGCCCGCCTCAAGCGACTCGCCGCTGCCAGAGATAGCCGAATCGCTGACTTCCCCTTTCTCGACATAGACCACGGGCGGCGGCACACCGACCACCGGCGGATAGACCACTGGCGGCGGGTAGTAGACGGGCGGCCCCCACGGCCAGCCCCAACCCAGGGGGGCTCCGAAATAAACGCCCACCCTTGGCCCATAGGGCCGCCATCCGGGGCCGTAGTAGCCATAACGGGGGCCATAGTAGCCGCCTCGTGGCCCGTGGCCGTAGGCGCCACCGACGACCACTGTGCCGGAAGCGACATTCGCACCCGATCGTCGTCCGTCAGCCAGACCAATGTTCGGGTGGACCAAGGCCAACAGAAACAGAACCGTGAGGAGCGACTTCATGGAATTTTCTCCAGGTTGATGACTCGCAAGGGAGATGACTAACAGTCGCGCTCGCTTGCCTGCCAGCCTGATCGCCACCCCACCCTGGTCGACCGCGCCTGCTCAAATCACGCGGTCAATCCTCAATTAACGCAGCACCGGCCGCTACGCCGACAACGCCGGTGATTCAAGATGCCTTTCGACAACGCAAGCTGCGGTCCCGCTGCCGGGCGGCCCGGCGCTGTCCGCATACCGTCAACTGCCTTGAGCTCGGGCACTGGCGTGACGGTCGTCAGTCGGCAGCCGCGGTCGCGATTTCGTCGACGATGGCTCTCGTGCCAACACAGCGCCACTTGATTTCCAGATCATGGAGACGAAAACCATAGCGCCGCAACGGATCATTGGCATAGGCCGGACGCGGGTCCTGTCCCAGCACCTCGCGAATCAGCGCCTCCAGGTCTGGCCAGCGGCACTCATGCCGGGACAGCTGCAGCCCGGCTGAGGAACTGAAATCGACCGACAGTTGCGGCGGCGGGCCGGCAACGAAACCGGCGCGCGCCGCAGGCTCGCTCTCGACAAACGGAATGTACGGCTTGATGTCGAGAACCGGCGTGCCATCAAGCAGATCGACGCCGCCAAACGTCAGCAGAACGCCGTCACAGGTCTCCACGGCCAGCAATTTAACCAGCGAGAGCCCCAGCGAGTTCGGCCGAAAAGGGCTGCGGCTGGCGAATACGCCGACTCTTTGATTGCCTCCCAAACGCGGCGGGCGAACCGTCGGGCTCCATTCGCCCGTGGTCCGATGAAAGACAAAACTGAGCCAGACATGCGAAAACGCTTCGAGCCCACGCACCGCCTCCGCCCGATCATAGGGTCGCAGCAGTCGTAGCTGGCCGCGTGCGTGCGGAGCCAGCCGCGGCTGCCGAGGAATGCCGAACCTGTCCCGAAAAGGCGTTGCCAGATAGCCGATCGGGGAGAAGGTGACGTCAGGCACAAGCCTCGTCCGCAAGCCCTGACGTTCGCGCCGGACCGGCAGCAGCGGACGCCCGGTTGGCGATGACGGCGTACCGCACCCGGAAACCTACCTGCCGGCGAGCGCCAGCGCATGCCTGGCCATCGCCTGCACAACCGACTCCGCCTCACCGATCGCAGCGGCCAGCTCAAAGCGGGCATGCGGGTTGCGTTGCTGCAGTTCTTCGAGCAGAAGCGGCACATCGCGCTTCAGATGTCCGCCGCGAGCGATGAACATCGGCAGCACGAGGATGCGCTCGACGCCATCGGCGACGAGTGATTCGGCACAGGCGCGCAAATCCGGCTGGATGAACTCGAGAAAGGCAAGTTCGACGCGCATCTGGGGCGCCTGTTCGCGCACCGCCGCGCAGACGCGGCGCATCGGCTCGGCCCATTCCGGGTCACGCGCGCCATGGGCGAAAAGGATCAGGGCTTCTGTTGACATCTGTTCACTCTACCGCATGACGCGCCCGCCGACACGGCCCGGAGGATGCAAAAACCTGCCGCCCCCCGGAATGGGCTGCGATTGCCGAGAAAGCGGCGGTGACAGCAGCGACTCCCGCCGTCAAGGACCAACTCGCACGCGTTCAGTGAAAACTGGCCACACCGGCGATTTCTCGGGCATGGTCGACGATGTGGTCGGCGCCCCAGGCCTCGATTGGATCGCCATCGCCAAGATAGCCGTAGCGTACCGCCACGGTGACCATGCCAACCGCACGCCCGGCCTGGATGTCGCGCAGATCGTCACCAACGTAAAGGCAACGCGCGGGGTCCCGGGCAATCAGCTTGCAGGCCAGATGCATCGGCTGCGGCGCCGGCTTGGCGCGCCGCGCCGAGTCGCCACTGACGACGCAGGCGGCGCGCTTGGCATACCCGAGCTGGTTGAGCAGGGGCAGGGTGAAGCGCTGCGCCTTGTTGGTGATGATCCCCCATGGCGAACCGCGACGCTCGCAACGGCCAAGGAGTTCGTCAATGCCGGGAAAGACCGTCGTCTCGACACAGATGTCCTGGCTGTAATAATGCAGGAAGCGGTCGTAGAACTCCGGATAGCGCGAATCCGCCGGGAGCATGTCGAGCCCAGCCTTGAGCATGCCACGCACACCCTGCGAGGTATAGGGACGCAACCGCCGAGCCGAAACCGGCGCCAGGTCGAGATCGGCACGCAGGCGGTTGAGCGCAGCGGCAAGATCCGGGGCGGTATCGGCAAAGGTCCCATCGAGATCGAAGAGAACCGCTTCAAACATTCTTCACCGTGTGCAGGAGGTAATTCACGTCGGTGTCACGTCCGAGCGCGTACCGTCCGCTCAAGGGGTTGTAGCTCATCCCCCGCAGGTCAGCCGGATCAAGCCCGACGCCCCTGGCCCAACGCAGGAGTTCCGAAGGCTTGATGAACCTGGCGTAGTCGTGCGTACCTCGAGGCAACATCTGCAACACGTATTCGGCGCCGATGACCGCCAACAGGTAGGCTTTCGGGTTGCGGTTGATGGTCGAGAAGAAAACATGTCCGCCGGGCTTGACCAGCGCAGCGCAGGCAGCCACCGTACTGGCCGGATCGGGAACGTGTTCGAGCATTTCCATACAGGTCACCACATCGTAGCTGCAACCCTGCTGAACAGCCAGTTCTTCAGCCGCGACCTTGCGGTAGTCAACCGTTCGCCCGCTTTCCAGGAGGTGCAGACGGGCAACACTCAGCGCCTTGTCGGAAAGATCGATACCGGTGACCGTCGCACCTCGCTCGCACATCCCTTCGGAAAGCAGGCCGCCGCCGCAGCCGACATCAAGCACGCTCTTGCCGGCCAACTGGCACTGGCCATCGATCCAGTCCAGGCGCAAGGGATTGATGTCGTGCAGCGGCTTGAAATCGCTGCCCGGATCCCACCAGCGATGCGCAAGCTGGCTGAATTTCTCGAGTTCGCTGTGGTCGGCATTGATCATCTTAGGCTGCGCCATCCGTAACAATGGCCAGACTGTATGCGGGATCAGGCCCGCTGTCCAGCCAGCCACGAAGGATCGGATTGACTTCGCTGATCACCGTCGTCAGGCACGCGCCGGCCGCAGTTCGAGTTCGGCGATCAGCGGTGCATGGTCCGAACAGCGGGCCCAGGCCATGCCCTTGGGGACATGCATGTCGAGCACCTGGAATCCGCGGACGTAGATCCGGTCGAGGGTCAGCCACGGCGCAAAGCTAGGGAAGGTGCGCGCCACACCGGCCTGCGTATCGCTGGCGGTACGCCAGGGGAGCAGCCAGTCGAGGACACCGCGGTCGGGGGTTTCCGAGGTCGATGCCACCGCCACTTCCTCGACACCGAGACGGTCGCGCAGCACTCTGTCAACACGCTGTTGCCAATCGTTGAAGTCCCCGGCGATGATCAGCGGCGCCCTGACAGGCACTTCGCGCTGCACAAAGTCGGCCAGAAAGGTCGCCTGGCGTAGACGGCTGCGCTTGATAAGCCCGAAGTGCACACAGATCAGATGCACCTCCCTACCCCTGCCCCGACCAAATCGGGTCACCGCGTGCAACAGGCCACGCTTTTCCAGTACATGATCAGAAATGTCGTGGTTGGTGTGGGTCACAATCCGGTGGCGCGAGAGGATCGCGTTGCCGTGATGCCCGTGGGGATAGGCAGCGTTCATGCCATAGGCGCGGTGCTCATAGGCGCCTGTGGCAAGAAAGTCTAGCTGTGTGCCCGAGGTTGGATAGCCGGGATGGCTGGCCAGGCGTTCGTTGCGGTCCTGCACTTCCTGCAGGAAGACAATATCCGCATCAATCGCGTCGAGCGCCATCCGTACATCATGGATGCGCGGCCGCCCACGAATGCCGGTGACCCCCTTGTGGATATTGTAGGTGGCAACTCTGAGCTTAATGACTGATCCTTTGCTGGAGCTGGCCTGAACGTCGCTCACGGCAGTTGCCCGAAGGTGCGACTGACCAGCGTCGGGTCGTCTAAATGGTTTCGTCCGGAGAAAGCCGTTACGTGCCGCCCCGATTGCAGCCTCTGCCGGGCGCTGGCAATACCCATACCCGTTGGCGAGAAGCAAACCCACGCATCCGCTTCGCGGCCGGCGATTACGCCGTCCCGAGCGAGGGCGGCTTCCCCGGTGCTCTCGGTTTGCGGCCGCACGGGCGCGGTTGAAATAAACTTGTGGTCGCCGCCGCGACCATGCATCGTCTCGTTAACCAGGGGGGCTCCGTCTTCAGGCAGGGTGACGCGCCCCGGCACGCCTCCGAGCCACCCTGCAGGGAGGTCGTAGGCACGAGCTGGCAAGCGTGTCGAAAAACCCGGAGTGTATATCACTTGCGGCAAACATCGGCCAGCGACTTGCGGCGCACGGGCCAGCAACCACGGCACGGGCTAGCCCGGCGCGACGGCGGTCGCCGGCATGCGCCGCGGAATACCGCAGGAAACCCGCGGCAGGAGCCTGTCCACGTCGCGCGGCCAAAGCCCATGACGAAACATCTCGCAGCCGCAGATCGGCATCGCCGGCGGCCTCAACTGCCGCAAGCGGAGGCTGACGGAGGTTCGGTCGCGCCCTGGGGTGAACGCCACTCACGGCAGATCTTGACCACCTGTGCGACGCTCAGCGCTTCACCGGTGAGGCCACACCGGTACCCTTCCTCCTCGCGAAGGAAGTGCGCACATTGACGACATTCCCCGAATGCCTGCCGGTCATTGAGTCGCTGCAAGGTGCTCAGAACGCGCCGCAGGTCGTCGCCGACATTCAGGGCGTCTACACCGGTCACCGCCAGGGCCTCCTCGAGGCGCCGCGGCCAACTGCCGGCGAGCACCGCCTCGCCGGCCGGCGTCAGGGTCAGGTGAATTCGTTTGCCATGCCGGTCGTCCGCAACCCGGTCGATCAGTCCCTTGCGCTCCAGTACCGACAGCGTCTGCGAGACCGTGCCGCGGGTCGTGCCGAGATAGGCGGCCACAGCGATGGGGATATCGCTGTAGCGATTGGCCTGCGCGAGATAGCCCAGCACCTGCAGGTGCACCGGCAACAGCCCGTGCCGGGCAGCATCTTCCCGCACCAATTGGTGGACCAGCGCGGCCAGACGTTCGAAAACAAAGACGGTTGGCGTCATGCCACTAATGTATCGCCTCGAAGCATTTCTTGACAAGCTGAATTTGTTGGCGTAAAACTCCGCAATGCATCGACTCGATGCATCTAGCCATCCTTCTTTCCGACAAGGAGTCCGCCATGAGCAATGCCATTTTCTTCCACGCCGGTTGCCCGGTCTGTGTGGCCGCGGAACAGCAGTTTGCGCAGGCACTGGATCCCGCCCGCTATCAGGTCGAGGTCGTCCACCTTGGCCAGGATTCCAGCCGTATCGCCGAGGCGGAGAGCCTGGGCGTGCAGTCTGTTCCGGCACTCGTGATCGACGGGCACCCGTTTCACATCAACTTTGGTGCGCCGCTATCCGCCTTGAAGTGAGTCTCGGTGGTCGGCCAGCGCGGCGGCTCCGGCCGCCCGCAGCCGACGCCTCGCGGTACTGGAATCGCACGCTCGCACCCCCGGTCGCGTTGGCGATCGGTCACTCGGCGCCGCCGCGGACGACGGTGGATGCTACTCGGCCGCGACGCCGTGGAGCGCTCTGCTATACTTCGCGCTCTCCGCCACCGTCAGCCGAACGACCGTCAACCATGAAGTACCAGATCATCCCGGTAACCCCTTTTCAGCAGAACTGCAGCCTCCTGTGGTGCGAACAAACCCGGCGCGGCGCCGTGGTCGATCCGGGCGGCGATGTCTCGCGCATCCTGCGCGCAGTCGACGCCAATGGAGTCGCGCTGGAGAAAATTCTCGTCACGCACGGGCATATCGATCACGCCGGTGCCGTGGCCGAGTTGGCGACACGCCTGTCCCTGCCGATCGAAGGACCGCAGCGCGACGATCAGTTCTGGATTGACGGCATGCCGGCGCAGAGCAAGATGTTCGGTTTTGCCAATGTGCAAGCCTTTACCCCAGACCGCTGGCTCGAGCAGGGGGACACGGTGCGGTTCGGCAATGTCGAGCTGGAGGTTTTCCATTGCCCCGGACATACGCCCGGGCACATCGTCTTCTTTGACCGGTCTGGCCGCCTGGCAATCGTTGGCGATGTGCTCTTCCAGGGCTCGATCGGCCGCACCGACTTCCCGAAAGGGGATTTCGATACCTTGATTTCGTCGATTCGTAACCGGCTGTGGCCGCTCGGCAACGACGTGGCATTCATTCCCGGCCACGGTCCCATGTCGACTTTCGGTGCCGAACGCCGCAGCAACCCCTTTTGCGGCGACTAGCTGGCGTCACGCAGGTTCGGACCGTTGCCACAAAGTGGCCAGGCAACTGATAGCCACACAAAAAAAAAAGCGAGGTGCGGCGGCACCTCGCTTCTCTTCCTTCAGTTCGGTTAGAAGTGCAGCGGCCGCTTGTCGCAGGCCAGTGCCGCTTCGTGGACCACTTCGGACAGCGTCGGATGCGCGTGGCAGATACGCGCCAGGTCTTCCGACGCAGCGCCGAACTCCATCGCCACAACCCCCTCGGCGATCAGCTCGGACGCATTCGCGCCGATGATATGGACGCCAAGAATGCGGTCGGTGGTGGCGCAGGCAAGCATCTTGACAAAGCCGCTGGGCTCGCCCATGCCGAGCGCCCGACCATTGGCGGCGAAGGGAATCTTACCGGCCCTGTAAGCAACGCCTTCAGCCTTCAACTGCTGCTCGGTCTTGCCGACCCAGGCGATCTCCGGACTGGTGTAGATGACCCAGGGGATCGTCTCGAAATTGCAGTGCCCGGCCTGACCGGCCATGATCTCGGCCACCATCACGCCCTCTTCCATCGCCTTGTGCGCCAGCATCGGACCAGCAACAACGTCGCCGACCGCCCAGACGCCGGGGAGATTGGTCCGACAATGCGAATCGACTTCGATCTGGCCACGATCGGTGAGTTTCAAGCCAACCTTGTCGGCAGCCAGGCCATCGGTGTTCGGAATGCGGCCAATGGAGACGATGAGGCGATCGGCGTCGAGTTTTTGCTCGTTGCCCTCCTTGTCGGTATAGTCGATCGAGACGCCTTTCTGGGAGACCTTGACGTCGCCGATGTCGATCCCGGTGATGATCTTGAGACCCTGCTTCTCGAAAATCTTGGCAGCTTCCTTGGCGACATCGACATCGGTGACCGAAAGAAAGTCCGGCAGGGCCTCAAGGATGGTCACTTCGGACCCCAGGCGACGCCAGACGCTGCCCATTTCCAGGCCAATCACGCCGGCGCCGATGACTGCGAGCTTCTTCGGGACGGCATCGATGTCCAGCGCACCGACGTTGTCGCAAACGATCTCGTTATCGACCGGAACTCCCGCCAGGTGACGCGCCTTGGACCCCGTGGCGACAATCACCTGCCTGGCCTCGACCAGATCGTCATCCACCTTGAGTTGCCAGACCTCGCTGCCCGCCGACCCCTTGCGGCCAACGAAAGCGCCATGCCCATTGAGCAGGGTGACCTTGTTCTTCTTGAACAGCCCCTTGATGCCGCTGGTCAGTTGCTTGACGATGCCGTTCTTGCGCGCGAGCATCCTGGCCACGTCGATCGCCGGGTCGCCGACGCAGATGCCCTGATCGGCAAAACTGTGGCTCGCTTCCTCGAAAAGGTGTGAGGTGTGCAGCAGCGCCTTGGAAGGAATGCAACCAACGTTCAGGCAGGTGCCGCCCAGGCGCGGCTCGCCCTTTGGATCAGCATAGGCATTCGATTCACAGCAGGCGACACTAAAGCCGAGCTGCGCGGCGCGGATGGCGGCCACGTAGCCACCGGGACCGCCACCGACAACAAGAACGTCAAATTGCTTGGACATGATAGATTCCCCTTCCAACCGCAGAGACACCAAGGCACAGAATCGTCACAGAGGGACTCCTCTGGGTCTCCGTGCCGCGGTGGTGAGTGGTTAAACGCCGAGTAGCAGGCGAGCCGGATCTTCCAGCGCCTCCTTCATGGTCACCAGACCGAGCACCGCCTCGCGACCGTCGATGATCCGGTGGTCGTAGGACATCGCCAGATAGTTGATCGGGCGAATCACCACTTGGCCATTCTCGACGACCGGACGGTCCTTGGTGGCGTGAATGCCGAGGATCGCCGATTGCGGCGGGTTGATGATCGGCGTGGACAGCATCGAACCAAAGACACCGCCGTTGGAGATCGAGAAGGTGCCGCCGGTCAGATCTTCCATCGACAACTTGCCGTCCTTGGCCTTGTTACCGAACTCGCCAATCTTTTTCTCGATGTCGGCGATGGTCATCTGGTCAGCATCGCGCAGAATCGGCACAACCAGACCGCGCGGGCTGCCAACGGCAATGCCGATGTCGATATAGCCATGGTAGACGATGTCGTTGCCATCGACCGAGGCGTTGATCACCGGGAACTTCTGCAGCGCGGCAACGGCGGCCTTGACGAAGAAGCCCATGAAGCCCAGGCGAACGCCATGTGCCTTCTCGAATCGGTCGCCATATTGCTTGCGCAGCGCCATGACCGGACCCATGTTGACTTCGTTGAACGTGGTCAGGATGGCATTGCTGGCCTGCGACTGCAGCAGGCGCTCGGCGACGCGGGCGCGCAGGCGCGACATCGGTACACGCTGCTCAGGCCGGTCGCCCAGAGGAACCATGACGCTTGGGGCCGGCACCAATGCCGGAGCGGCACTGGTGGTTGGCGCAGCGACTGGAATCGAGGGCGCTTTCGGCGCCGGCGCCTGCGTCGCCAGTGCATCGGACTTGGTAACCCGACCACCACGACCCGTACCCGGCACCTCAGCCGCAGCCACCCCCTTCTCCTCAAGGATCTTGCGCGCCGCCGGCAGTGCGACGCCTGAGGCCGTGGCCGATGTGGATACTGCCGCTGCTTCAGGCTTCCCGGCGGCGACCTTGACTGCGGGTGCGGCGATGGCACCTGCCTGCGCAGCGGTGTCGATGCGCGCAATCACCTCACCCGCGACCACCGTCTCCCCATCACCCTTGACAATTTCAACCAATACGCCGCTATCCGGCGCGGGCAGTTCAAGGACGACCTTGTCGGTCTCGATGTCGATCAGGTTTTCATCCCGCGCTACGGCTTCGCCGGCTTTCTTGTGCCACGAAACCAGCGTCGCTTCCGCGACCGACTCGGAAAGCTGTGGAACTTTGACGTCGATGATCATGTTCTCTCCGTTCTAGGGCAGTTTGTAGTACTCGATCTCACCAAACACGGAGTCGATCAGAGCCTTTTGTTGGGCGTTGTGCTTGCTGGAGTAGCCAACCGCCGGGGAAGCGGAAGCTGGACGGGAAACCAGCAAGAGATGCTGCTTGTCGCTGAGCGAACGCGATAAATGCTGACGTGACGCGATCCAGTACCAAGCGCCCTGGTTGCGCGGCTCATCCTGACACCAGACGACCTCAGTGGCCTTCGGATACTTCGCCAGTTCTTCCTGGAAGGACTCTTGCGGGAAGGGGTAGAGCTGCTCGAGACGGGCGATCGCGACGTGCGAGATCTTCCGCTCATGCCGTGCAGCAACCAGTTCGTAATAGATCTTGCCGGAGCAGAAGACCACGCGGGTCACTTTCTTGGCGTTGATCGGCTCGACTTCGCCGATCACGCCCTGGAATTCACCGTCGCTCAACTCTTCCAGACTCGAAGTCGCGTCCTTGTGACGCAGCAGCGATTTCGGCGAGAAGACCACCAAGGGCTTGCGCTGGCTACGCAGAGCCTGCCGGCGCAGCATGTGGAAAACCTGCGCAGGGGTCGACGGCTGGCACACCTCCATGTTCATCTCGGCACAAAGCTGCATGTAACGCTCGATCCGCGCCGATGAGTGCTCCGGACCTTGCCCCTCGTAGCCATGGGGCAAGAGCAGAACGAGACCGCTGGCACGACCCCACTTGGCCTCGCCAGAGGCAATGAACTGGTCGATGACCACCTGCGCGCCATTGGCGAAGTCGCCGAACTGGGCCTCCCAAACCACCAGCTCATGGGGATTGGCCGTCGAGTAACCATATTCGAAGGCGAGCACGGCTTCCTCCGAAAGAACCGAGTCGAAGCACTGAAAGCGACCCTGCCTGTCCTGCAGGCTCGACAGCGGGTAGTACGTGCCATGATCCCAATGCTCACGATTCTGGTCGTGCAGGGCCGCGTGCCGGTGGAAGAAGGTGCTGCGACCGACATCTTCGCCGGAAATACGGACACCGTAACCGGAAACCAGCAGCGACGCGTAAGCCAGGTTCTCGGCCATCCCCCAGTCGACCGGGAGCTTGCCTTCGCCCATCAGGCGACGGTCCTCGATGATCTTCTTCACCCGGCTGTGCAGCGTGAAATTCTGGGGGATTGTCGTCAGTCGCTCGGCCAGGCGTTGCAGCTCGCCGAGCGGGACCTTGGTATCGCAGTTCTCGATGTATCTCGGCGACAGGAAGGGAGTCCAGTCAATGGTCATCGGGTGCTTGTAGCCGGCCAGTACTGGGTTGTACAGCAACTCGCCACGATCAAGATGAGCACGGTAATCGGCGATGATCTCGTCCGGACCATCGGGATGAAGAACCCCTTCTGCAACCAGCTTGTCGGCGTAGAGTTTGCGCGTGCCGGGATGCGCCTGGATCTTCTTGTACATCAACGGCTGCGTGACCATCGGCTCATCCTGCTCGTTGTGGCCGAGCTTGCGATAGCAGACGATGTCCACCACCACATCCTTCTTGAAGGTCTTCCGGTATTCAACGGCAATGCCGGTGACCAGTGCAACCGCTTCCGGGTCATCACCATTGACATGGAAGATCGGCGCCTCTGCCATCTTGAAGATGTCGGTACAGTACAACGACGAACGATAGTCGCGCGGGTCAGAGGTCGTGAAACCGATCTGGTTGTTGACCACGATATGCACCGTGCCGCCAACCCCGTAGCCACGTGTCTGCGCGAAGTTGAGCATTTCCTGGTTGACGCCCTGGCCCGCCACAGCGGCATCACCGTGAATCAACACCGCCAGAACCTTTTCCTTGCCGTCCGCGCCGCGACGACGCTGGCGCGAGTAGACCGAGCCGACCACCACCGGGTTGACGATTTCGAGATGCGACGGGTTGAAAGACAAAGTCAAATGGCAGGGGCCGCCCGGCGTGGAGACATCGGACGAGTAGCCCATATGATACTTGACGTCCCCTGCAGTGAGGTCCTGCGCCTTCTTGCCCTCGAACTCTTCGAAGAGCATCGCTGGCGCCTTGCCCAGGGTATTCACCAGCACGTTGAGTCGGCCGCGGTGGGCCATACCGACGACGATCTCGTCGACACCTCCCGCGCCGGCGACACGAATCAGTTCGTCCATGGCGACGATCGTGCACTCACCCCCTTCAAGCGAGAAGCGCTTCTGGCCGACATAACGGGTGTGCAGGTAGCGCTCGAGCGTTTCGGCGGCGGTCAGGCGTTCAAGCATCCGCTTTTTCTCGTCAGCCGTGTAGTTCGGCTTGGAATGGATGCGCTCGAGGCGATCCTGAATCCAGCGCTTCTCGGCGGTCGTGCTGATGTACATGTACTCGACGCCGATCGATCCGCAATAGGTCGCCTTCAAGGCGTCGTAGATCTGACCGAAAGTGGCGTGGTCCGGCGTTCCCTTGAACGAGCCGGCGTTGAACACCGTGTTCAAATCGGCATCGGAGAAACCGTAATAAGCCGGATCAAGCTGCGGCACCTCGGGGCGGGGGGTGCGCTTCAGAGGGTCCAGGTTGGCCCAGCGATCGCCAATGAAACGATACGACGTGATCATCTGCAGAATGCCAACCTGTTTCCTGTCGTCTACTGGTGCCACGGCGGCAGCGCGATACCCACCCTTCCTTGCCTGCTCGGCAAAGGCATTGATCACCGGCAGGTGCGGCACATCACGGGCGACGTAACCGGGGAGTTGCGCCAGCTTGTCGAAATACTCGCGCCATTGCTCGGACACCGAGCCAGGATTATCGAGATAGTTCTCGTACAACTCCTCGACAAAGGGTGCGTTGCCGCCAAAAAGGAGGGAGTTACCAAAAAGCTGATTCATCATGGCAGTTACCTGTCGTCACCGTTCTGGTTCGAATTGAGAAAACCTGTGGCGGGAAGACCACAGCATGAAAAAAGGGCGGCTACTGCCTGCCGCCCTTCCGAATCCGTCGGCCTAACGCTGGCCAACCGGAATCACATCGCGCCTGGCTGGACCAACATAGAGCTGACGCGGGCGACCGATCTTGTATTCCGGATCGTTGATCATCTCTTCCCATTGCGTCATCCAGCCGACGGTGCGCGCCAGCGCAAAGATACAGGTGAACATCGTGGTCGGAATGCCCAGCGCCTTCTGCACGATACCCGAGTAGAAATCAACGTTCGGGTACAGCTTTTTCTCGATGAAGTAATCATCTTCGAGGGCGATCTTTTCGAGTTCCATCGCCAGCTTGAACAAACGATCGTTCTCCAGACCGAGTTCCTTCAGAACGTCGTTGCAAACCGTACGCATCAGCTTCGCGCGCGGATCGAAGTTCTTGTAGACGCGATGCCCGAAACCCATCAGCTTGAAGTCGTCGCTCTTGTCCTTGGCCCGGGCAATGTACTTGCCGACACGAGACACATCGTGGATTTCTTCGAGCATCTGCAGACAGGCCTCGTTGGCGCCGCCGTGCGCCGGCCCCCACAAACACGCGATACCAGCCGAGATACAGGCGTATGGATTGGCGCCGGAAGAACCCGACAGGCGGACCGTCGAGGTCGACGCGTTCTGTTCGTGGTCGGCATGCAGGGTGAAAATCGTGTCGAGCGCATGCACCAGCACCGGATTCGGCTTGTACTCCTCGCACGGCGTGCCGAACATCATGTGCATGAAATTCGCGGTGTAATCGAGGTCGTTGCGAGGGTAGATGAACGGCTCGCCGCGGTGGTACTTGTAGGACATGGCGACGATCGTCGGCAGCTTGGCAACGATGCGGTTGAAACTGATGTTCTGGTGCTCGAGATCGGAAAAGTCCTCGGCCTCGTGGTAGAACGCCGACAAGGCACCGACCACACCAACCAGCACGGCCATCGGATGCGCATCACGCCGAAAGCCCTGGAAGAACTTCACCAGTTGCTCGTGAACCATCGTGTGTTCTTTGATGTTCCTCTCGAACTTGACCTTCTGCGCGGTACTTGGGAGTTCGCCATGCCACAACAGGTAGGCCACCTCAAGGAAGTTGCACTGCTCGGCCAGTTGCTCGATCGGATAGCCGCGGTACAGCAACTCGCCCTTGTCACCGTCAATGAACGTGACCGTCGACCGGCAGCTGGCTGTCGAAAGGTAGCCAGAGTCGTAAGTGAATAAACCGGTCTTGGCGCCCAGCGTACGAATGTCGATGCAATCATTGCCGTGGGTCGGCGTCATGATTGGGAACTCGACGGGAGCTCGCCCTTCGATGATCAGAGTTGCTTTACGTTCGGTCGTCATTGTTTTATCCCCGTTCAGGTGTTGAGGTCACAGCTACGAACAGGAAGCCGCCAGACTAGGGCAGCTTCCTTACTTAACTCTTACGGTGCGCAACAAGGCAAGGACTTCGGCCTGCACCGGATCTGCGCACTCGCGGCTACCATTGACCAGCGGCCACAGCTCCAGATCCTCCATGTCGGCCAAGGCGACGAACGAATCCGCCTGCGCCGGAGTCAGCGTCGGGAAGACCCGGTCGAGAAACTCCCCGAGCAACAGGTCCATCTCCAGCATCGCACGCCGGGTGCAACGCCAGCGCAGGCGGTTGAGTCTTTGTCTGTCCTCCATCAGATCGCGCGACGCACCATCATCTCCTTGATCTTGCCAATCGCCCGCGTCGGGTTCAAACCCTTCGGGCAGACATCGACACAGTTCATGATGCTGTGGCAACGGAACAGACGATAGGGATCCTCCAGATCATCCAGGCGCTCATTGGTTGCCAGGTCGCGGGTATCGGCGATGAAGCGGTAAGCGTTGAGCAGACCGGCGGGTCCGACAAACTTGTCCGGATTCCACCAGAACGACGGACACGAGGTTGAACAGCAGGCACACAGGATGCACTCATAAAGACCGTTAAGCTCTTCTCGCTCCTCTGGCGTCTGCAGACGCTCACGTTCAGGCCGCGGTCCTTCATTGATCAGGTAGGGCTTGATCGAATGGTACTGCTTGAAAAACTGGCTCATATCGACGATCAGATCGCGGATCACCGGCAGACCCGGCAGCGGTCGCAGCACGACGGGCTGCTTGAGATCCTTGATCTCGGTCAGGCAGGCGAGGCCGTTCTTGCCGTTGATGTTCATCGCGTCCGAACCGCAAATGCCTTCGCGACACGATCGGCGATACGACAGGGTGTCGTCCTTCGCCTTGAGCCGGGTGAGAATGTCCAGCAACTTCCGATCGAGGGCAAAATCGACCTCGACTGAAATGTCCTGCATGTAGGGCGCATTATCCTTGTCGGGATCGTAGCGGTAGATCTTGAACTGCATGGTACTGGTGGCCATAATCATTGACTCCTTGGCGCTCGATCAGTAGGAACGCGTCTTCAGCGCGATGGATTCGACGGACAGCGGCTTCATGATCACCGGCTTGTATTTGAGCTGGTTGCCGTCGCGGTGCCACAGGGTATGCTTGTGCCAACCGACGTCGTCGCGCCCGTTCGGGTTGGCCGCGGTATCCGGCGCATCATCACGGACGTGGGCACCACGCGACTCCTTGCGTGCCTCGGCCGAAACCATCGTCGCCTTGGCGACTTCGATCAGGTTGTCCAGTTCCAGCGCCTCGACGCGCGCGGTGTTCCAGACCTGCGACTTGTCCTTGATCTCGGTCCTGGCCACCGCTTTTTCGATCTCGAGAATCTTCGCGACGCCTTCGACCAGCATGTCCTTGAAGCGGAAAACGCCACAATGCTTCTGCATCGTGCGCTGCAGCTCGAGGCGCGTTTCATTGACGTTGGCACCGCCGGTCTGCGTATTCAGGCGGTTGAGACGCGTCATCGTGAAATCCGCGAAGTTTGCCGGCAGGTCCTTGAGGCCCAGTTCACCCGATCGGACATCTTCGATGACCGTATCACCCGAAGCCTTGCCGAACACCAGCAGGTCAAGCAGCGAATTGGTTCCCAGCCGGTTGGCGCCGTGCACCGAAGCGCAGGCGACTTCGCCAGCGGCGTAGAAGCCCCGAACCGGCGTGCCGTTGTCCGAAACGACCTGGCCCTTGTAATTGGTCGGCACCCCACCCATCTGGTAGTGGCAGGTCGGCACCACCGGGATCGGCGCCTTGATCGGGTCGATCCCCGCGAACTGGATCGAGATCTCGCGAATTCCCGGCAGGCGTTTCATGATCGTCGCCGGATCGAGGTGGGTGATGTCGAGCAGGACGAAATCCTTGTTCGGCCCACAACCACGGCCCTCGTTGATTTCGGTGACCATCGCCCGGGAAACGACATCGCGCGAGGCCAGGTCCTTGGCGTTCGGCGCGTAGCGCTCCATGAAGCGCTCGTTGGTCGAATTGCGCAGGATGCCACCTTCACCGCGCACGCCCTCGGTAATCAGTACACCAGCACCGGCAACGCCGGTTGGGTGGAACTGCCAGAACTCCATGTCCTCAAGGGCAATGCCGGCGCGCGCCGCCATGCCCAGACCGTCGCCGGTATTGATGAAGGCGTTGGTCGACGAATAGAAGATTCGGCCGGCACCGCCGGTCGCAAAAACGGTGGCCTTGGCATGGAACGCGACGACCTCGCCGGTTTCCATTTCCAGGGCGATCACCCCGAGCACCTGACCCGACTCGTCACGAATCAGATCGAGCGCCATCCATTCGACGAAGAACTGTGTATTGGCGCGTACGTTGCGCTGATAGAGAGCGTGCAGCATTGCATGGCCCGTGCGGTCGGCGGCCGCGCAGGCACGCCGGACCGGCTTCTCGCCGAAGTTCGACATGTGCCCGCCAAAGGGTCGCTGGTAGATCTTTCCCTCGTCGGTGCGGTCAAAAGGCATGCCGAAATGCTCGAGTTCGACGACCACCTCGGGCGCCTTGCGGCACATGTACTCGATCGCGTCCTGGTCGCCGAGCCAGTCGGAGCCCTTGACCGTGTCGTACATGTGCCAGTGCCAGTGATCTTCCTCGGAATTGCCGAGTGAGGCGGAAACCCCTCCCTGTGCGGCGACCGTGTGCGAACGGGTCGGAAAGACCTTCGACAGGACGGCCGTTTTCAGGCCGGCTTCGGAAAGCTGGATCGCCGCGCGCAGACCCGAACCACCAGCGCCGACGATCACGGCATCGAATTTACGTACCGGAATGCTTAGCTTGCTCACTTACATTCTCCAGAGAATCTGAACCGCCCAGCCGGCGTAGCCGACGAGCACCGCAGCTGTTGCAATCATCATCAGCAGACGCAAGCCATCGGGCTTGACGTAATCCATCCAGATATCCCGGACACCAATCCAGGCGTGATAGAAGACGCTGACAAGGAACAGGAAGCTGGCAAACTTCATGAAGCCGTTGGCAAAAATGCCGCGCCAGGCCTCGAACGAGTCGGGTCCGACGGCGCCGACGACGACGAGGAAAATGACCGTGTAAACCGCCATGATGATGGCCGTCGCACGCTGGATGACCCAGTCCTTGAGGCCGTAATGGGCCCCGACGAGGATGCGATTTACCATAGCACTTTCGCTCCGATGATCAGGGTCAGCGCAATACTGACCGCGAAAACGACCTTGCTCGACAGGCGAGCGGCCTCGAGTTCCACGCCCTTGTGCAGATCGAGCAGGAGATAGCGGATGCCGGCACAGAAGTGGTGCATGTAGAACCAGATCAAACCGAGCAGGATGATCCTGGCCAGGGGATGGCCAACCACCTCCCTGGCGCTGGCGAAGGTTTCCGGAGAGGCAAGGCTGCTCTGGAACAGCCACAACAGGAACGGCAGCATCAGGAACATCCCTGCCCCGCTGATCCGGTGAATGATAGAAAGGATACCCGGAAGGGGTAGCCTGATGGTAGGCAAGTCCAGATTCTTTGGACGCCTCTTTTTGATTGCCATCTCTGCCATGAACGTCATCCCTGATGTGTGATGTGGCCGAATGGACGCCACCCGACCCCTGCGATACCACGCTGGATTATAAACCATCCGAGCGTGCCCCAATTACCCACGCTGACTCTCAGGAGCTCTCACCCCAGTTCATTGTGGTAATGATAGTTGCGTGTGGAATAGAAACCCCGCCGCCATTCGACTGGCTTGTGACCATAGGTGAAGGTAACCCTTTCGACCAGCAGCAGCGGACTCCCTTCGGCCACCTGCAGCAGTTCTGCGCTGACCCGGTCAGCCGATACAGCGCGCAGCCGCTCGTCGGCACGAATCATGCGGACGCCATAGCGTGTCTCGAACAGGCTGTAAAGCGACTCTCCCGACCTGAGGACCTCCAGCGACAGATCGGGGAAGAGCTCGCTCGGCAGGTAGATTTCGTCGAAGACCACCGGCTCCTCGCCCAGCTTCAACAGGCGACGAAGAATGGTGATCGGCGCACCGGTTTCCAGCGCCAGGGTACGAGCGACGTCGGCACCCGCCTTGGCCCGCCAGCATTCGAGCGGAACGCTCTGGGAGACCTGCAGATCGCCCTGGTTGGGGACCAGACGGAGAAAGCGGAAATAGGATCCCGGATCCTTGTGGGTGGCAACGAAAGTGCCCTTCCCCTGCTGGCGCACGAGGAGATTCTCGGCCGCCATTTCGTCAATCGCCTTGCGCACCGTCCCCTGACTGACACCGAAGCGCGCCGCGAGATCAGACTCACTCGGGATGTGGTCGCCAGGACCCCACTCGCCTGACTCCAGGTGACGCAGGATCAATTCCTTGATCTGCCGATACAACGGACTGAAGGTAGGGGAATGCAATGACGAAGACCTGCTCATGGAGCGCAATTTCAGCATAATTTCACCGTCGCGTCCATCCCGTTCTTATTATTAATATCATATATAAGACATAAGATATATTTGACAATCGGCCGCCTTGGATCTTATGATTGGCCCGATTTGCTGCCCCCGCAAAGAGGGTTTCCCGGGGGCGACGCCGATCGATTTCTGCTCACTTCTTGCTAATTACTCACGACAGGAGCCGCATCATGTCCAAAGCCCCCATGCGCGTCGCGGTCACCGGCGCCGCCGGTCAAATTGGTTACAGCCTGCTTTTCCGGATTGCCTCCGGCGAAATGCTCGGCAAGGATCAACCGGTCATCCTCCAACTGCTCGACCTGCCGCAAGCTCAAAAGGCTTGCCAAGGCGTGATGATGGAGCTTGAAGACTGCGCCTTCCCGCTGCTCGCCGGCATGTTCGCCACCGACGACCCGAATGTTGCCTTCAAGGACGCCGACGTCTGCCTGCTGGTCGGCGCACGTCCGCGCGGCCCTGGCATGGAAAGGGCCGACCTGCTGACCGCCAACGGCGCGATTTTCACCGTTCAGGGCAAGGCCATTGCCGAAAATGCCAGCGAGAATGTTCGTGTGCTGGTTGTCGGCAACCCCTGCAACACCAACGCCCTGATCGCCGGCGCCGCCGCCCGCAAGGTTGGCCGAACCAATCCGGCCAACTACCATGGCATGTTGCGCCTCGACCACAACCGCGCGCTCTCGCAACTCGCCGCGAAGACCGACCGGCCGGTCGCCAGCTTCAAGCAACTCGTCGTCTGGGGAAATCATTCGCCGACGATGTATGCCGATTACCGCAACTGCACCTCCAGTGGCGACAACGTCAAAACACTGATCAATGATCCGGTGTGGAACAACGACGTCTTCCTGCCGATGGTTGGCAAGCGTGGCGCGGCGATCATCGACGCCCGCGGCCTCTCGTCCGCCGCGTCGGCTGCCAACGCCGCGATGGATCACATGCGTGACTGGGTCCTCGGTTCTGACGAATGGGTGACCATGGGCGTACCCTCCGACGGGTCCTATGGGATCCCGACCGGCATCGTCTTCGGCTTCCCGTGCGAATGCAAGGGCGGCTCGTTCAAGATCATCCAGGGACTCGAGATCGACGACTACTCGCGCGACAAGCTGAACAAGACCCTCAAGGAACTGACCGACGAACGTGACGCCGTCCAGCACATGCTGTAAGCCTCTCCAGACCGGCAACACGGAAGCCGCGGCAGGTCCGCGGCTTTTTTTCGCCGGCCAGCCGTCGGCGAGTCGCGCTAGAATACCGGCCTACGCAGACCACCCCTTCAAGAATCCCATGCGCCATCCCACACAGGTTCTCTTCGCAGGCAGGAGGCCGTTTCCCATGATGCCCGCCGTCGACCATTACGCGGGGTCGGAAAAGCTGTTGCTCAAGGCGCTCCAGTTGCAGAATGAACTGGGCCCGATCTTCGACGTCACCTGTGATTGCGAGGATGGCGCACGCGCCGGCGCCGACCGCGAGCATGCCGAAATGGTCGCCGAGATCATCATGAGCAGCGCCAACCGCTTTGGCCGCGTCGGCGCCCGCATCCACGACATCGCCCACCCCGGCTGGCAACAGGATATCGAGATCATCGTCGCTCGTGCCGGGCGTCGCCTGGCCTTCCTGACATTGCCCAAGGCGGGCAACAGCGACGACGTCCGAAGCCAGCTGCAAGCCGTGAAAGACGCCGCCGCAGCCGCCGGCCTCGAGCGGCCGGTCCCGGTGCACGTGCTGATCGAAACGCACGGCGCCTTGCGTGAAGTGTGGCAGATTGCCGCAATCCCCGAAGTCGAGTCGCTCGACTTCGGCCTGATGGATTTTGTCAGTGCCCACCATGGCGCCATCCCGGGCTCGGCGATGAAAAGCCCGGGACAGTTCGAGCACCCGCTGATTGTCCGCGCCAAATGCGAAATCGCGGCCGCCGCGCTGGCCAACGGCGTCGTACCTTCGCACAACGTCACCACCGAACTGAAGGATGTCGAACTGATCCGCCACAATGCCCAGCGGGCGCGGAATGAATTCGGCTATCTGCGCATGTGGAGCATTCATCCGAATCAAATCATGCCGATCTTCGAGGCCATGCGCCCTGATTTCTCGGAAGTGGAAAACGCCTCCGCCATCCTCATCGCCGCCCAGGATTGCGGCTGGGGACCAATCCAGCACCACGGCCAGCTGCACGACCGGGCGTCCTACCGCTACTACTGGGAACTGCTCGCACGGGCACACGCAACTGGCATGCAGCTGCCGGAAGCCACCCGGCAACGCTTCTTCGCCTGAAGCCGTGAGCCTGCCAGCGCTGACCACGGAAGTGCTCGCATTTCGCGATGATCGGAACTGGGCGCAATTCCACAGCCTGCGCAACCTGATCGTTTCGCTGAACCTCGAAGCGAGCGAGCTGCTCGAGCTGACGCAGTGGAAAAGCGACGCCGAGATGGCAGCGATGTCGGCCAGCAGCGCAGCGCAGGAAGCCCTGCGCGACGAATGTGCCGACGTCCTGATCTACCTGCTTCTGATCGCCGAACACGCCGGCATTGACCTTGAACAGGCCGCACGCGCCAAACTGAGCAAGAACGCTGCCAAGTATCCGGTCGAACGGAGCTATGGATCAAGCCGGAAGTACTCACACGGACCGGTGGCCGAAGACCCGCCACAACCCTGATTTGCCGCCCGCGGGGCCTTACGCCTCCTGGCTGTCGAGCGTGAACCCGGCGCCCGCATCCAGTCCCAGCACCTCGACCAGGTAGGGCATCACTTCCTGCAAGGTGGCCTGCAGCGTCCATGGCGGATTGACCACGAACAGTCCGCTGCCGTGCATCCCGAAGCCATCGGCGGCCGGTGTCCGGACGCGCAGCGTGACGTGCAGCCAGCTGCTGGCCGGCAGGCGCTTCAGGCGCGGTGGCAGGTCGTGTGCCTCAAGCCGGGTCAACTGGGGATACCACAGCATGTAGGTACCGCCCGGAAAGCGCGGCAGGCACTCCTTGAGCGCATGGACAACCCGTTCGTAGTCCCGCCGCTCTTCGTACGGCGGGTCGACCAGCACCAGAGCCCGCCTCGGCGGTGGTGGCAAGAGCGCCTTGAGCGCGGCAAATCCGTCGGCCTCCTCAACCATCACCCGTTTGCCGAAAGCCTGGAAATTCTCCCGCAGACGAATCACCTCCCGGCTGTGCAGTTCGAACAGCCACAAACGATCCTGCTCACGCATCGTCGATAGCGCGAGGGAAGGCGAACCGGGGTATTTCTTCAGGCTGCCATCGGCATTGAGCGCGCGCACCGCATTCAGGTAATCGCTCACTGCCGATGGCAGATCCTTGCGTCCCCACAGGCGGCCGACACCCTCCCTGTACTCCGAAAGCTTGGCCGTCTGAGCCGAATCAAGGGCATACAGCCCTGCCCCGGCGTGGGTATCGACGTACCAGAAAGCCTTGTCCTTCTGGCCGAGGTAGCGGGTGAGCTGCACCAGTACCAGATGTTTGAGGACATCGGCGTGGTTACCGGCGTGGAAAGCGTGGCGATAGCTGAGCATCGGTCAATGCCCCCTCGCGCTCGCGGCAGCAGTTACCGGGTAAGCCCGCGGCAGGCGCACTATTCCGGCACCTGGACCTTCCCGTCAGTACTGAACTGGTAGTCGTGGAAGATATGCTCCGCGCTCAGCAAACGGTAGCTGCCGTCCGGCAAGCGGGTCGTCGTATCCTTCAGGCGGTAGGCGTAGTGACCGCAGGTCCAGCAGTCAAAGTTGCGCATCTGCGTGCAAAGACAGGTCTTGTCCTTGACCGATATCCTCTTCACGCCGGGATTCGCTTCCACCTCGCGGTTGTAGGCGCTGATGTAGGAGCAATTGCCAGTGCTGTCGAGCAGGTAACCATACGCCTCGCAATTGGGCCGAATCCCGTCGCCAATCGCCGGGCTGTTGCTCAGCATGCGCATCGGGTAACCGGTGGGGGAAATCTGGTTGACCTCGATCTGCTCTTCGCTGGCTTCGAAGTAACGCTGTTTGACATCCTCCGGCAGACCGCACTCCCTCGACACGGTGAAGCGCGTCGCCACCTGCACGGCGGCTGCGCCCTGATCGAGAAAGGAGACGGCGTCGCTGCCGGTGAAGATGCCGCCAGCGGGAATCAGCGGGATGTTCAGCTGCTCGGCCTGCAGGTACTGACGAATCTCGGCAAAGATGGTCGCCAGATCGTATTGCGCCCAGTCCATGCCGAAACCCAGGTGGCCACCGGCCAGCGGCCCTTCGACCACGACATAGTCGGGCAGCCGGTTACAGCGGGCGGTCTTGCGCAGAAACAACTGCAAGGCGCGCAAGGAGGAAACGATGATCCCCAGCTTGGCATCACGAAAGCGCGGATGATCCTCGATCAGGGCGAAGGAGCCAAGATGCAGGCCGGCAGCCAGCGTGATGCCGTCGACCCCGGCGTCGAGCGCAGCCGCCATGCGCACGCGCAGCGTTTCGCGCGGCGAATTCATGGTCAGCTTCTCCATGCAGTTGACGAAGATCAGACCCTCACCACGCTTCGCCTCCATGGTCCGGCCGACGTGCATGTGCGTCGCCTCGGTCAGTTGCCCGAGATCAAAGCGAACCATCGACTTGTCGGAACTGGCAACGTTGAATTTGTACTGTCTGAGCTTGTCCTTGACGAACTTGGCGTTGAACCGGCGATCCGCCACGGTATTGACCATGGCATCGGAGATGTGTCCGATGCCACCCAGTCGAGCCGCTTCGAGTGCCAGTTCGGCGGTCGAAATATCGACCCCCATGCCGCCGATCACAATCGGCACCAGTTCCTTGTTGCCAAACCGCAGACGGAAATCATCAACGCTCTTCATCAACGTCCTTCCCAATCCAGGCCAGCGTCCTCAGCCCGCCTGACAGGTGATCATGA
Organism: Candidatus Accumulibacter necessarius; assembly: GCA_017302435.1. Lineage (GTDB taxonomy): Bacteria > Pseudomonadota > Gammaproteobacteria > Burkholderiales > Rhodocyclaceae > Accumulibacter > Accumulibacter necessarius. Next base: position 63,919 of record JAFLDL010000002.1, on the reverse strand, counting down.
AAATCTTTCAAGCGGGCCATTATCGCTCATCACAAGCCTGCATGGCTGGCTGCGTCAAGCGAAATCACAAGCTGCCGCGACAGCGTGGTGAATCCACAACCGGCAGCCACCAGCCGACTGCTGCGACCCGCCACCGCGTGTATGATGACCAGCCCGACCGCCGAAAATCGAAGTCCGCCATGTCCGACTGCAGCAGCCACGACCCACCGACCGACCCCGCCTTCAACATCGGCATCCCGCGCCGCAACGCTTTCGACGGAGCCGCCTTCGAGCGCGCGGTCGGCGACCTGCTGAGCGCCTGTGGGATTGCCCCGGACGACGCACACATGGCGCGCACACCACAGCGCGTGCGGGAACTCTGGCAACGCCGCCTGCTTGGTGGCTACGACCTCGACCCGGCGGCGGCGCTGGGCGAGGGCTTTGCCGATCAGCGCAGCGACCTGGTGGTCGTCCGCGGCATCGCCGTGCACGGCGTCTGCCCGCACCACCTGGTACCCTTTCGTGGCCTGGCACACGTCGCCTATCTGCCCGGCGGTCGCCTGCACGGCTTTGGCCGCATCGCACGCCTGGTCGATGCGATCGGCCATCGCTTCACCTATCAGGAATGGATGACGCGCGACATCGCCGACGCCCTGATGGTGCACGGCAAGGCACGCGGTGCCGCTTGCGTCATCGAGGCCGAGCAGTTGTGTCTGCTGCTCGGAGAAGACCGGCGCGGCGACGAACGTGTGATCACCCAGTCCTTCAGCGGTGAATTCGAGCGCTCGGCGCAGTTGCGCAACGAGTTCCTCCGGGCCATCGCCGGCGGCCGCCGCGGCGACTGAGACGCTGCCGGCAAATCAGCTGCCGGTCAGCGCCAGGGCCAGAGGCGTGGTCAGTGCCGCCAGCGCCGTCGACAGGACCAGGCTGCTCGCCACCGGCCCTTCGAGCGTGCTGAACTGACGCGACATCAGATACACATTGGCGCCGACGGCCAGCGAGGCAAGCAGGACCACCACCTGCGTCTCCATCGCCGGCAGACCGATCACGCGCGCCAGCAGCCAGACCACCAGCGGCTGCACGACCAGCTTCAGAGCGCTGATCGCCAGGCTGATCCGCCAGCCGGCGCGAATGCCGTATTCGGCGAGTCCCATGCCCAGCGCAAGCAGCGCCATCGGCGCCGCTGCCTGTCCGACCATCGCCAGCGGCAAGGCCACGAAAGCCGGCAGCGGTAGCCCGGTAAGGCCGAACAGTGTGCCAGCAAGGATGCCGGCCACGATCGGATTGGCCAGCACCCCCCGCGCCGTCCTGGCGAAGCCGCGCAGGGAAAAGCTGCCGTGCCGTGCCCACTCGATCGACACCGTCAGCAGCGTCCACAGGATCAGCGCGTTGAACACCAGCACCAGCGCCACCGAAGGCAGCGCCGCGTCGCCGAGTGCGACCTTGGCCAGCGGCAGGCCGAGCAGCACGTTGTTCGAGAATACGCCGCCCAGGGCAAAAACCGACTGGCCGACGCCATCAAGCGCGAACAGCCCCCAGGCAACCAGACGGCCGATGACGAAAACGATCAGGCAGCCACCAAAGAACGCCAGCAGCAGGCGTGCGTCCACCGGCGGCAACTGCGAAAGGTCACTCATCAGGCGAAAGAGCATCGCCGGCAGCGCGACCGAGAAAACGAAGCGCGACAGGTTCTCGGACATCGCTTTCGGCCAGCCGCAAATGCGCATCAGCAGATAGCCAGCGAGGACCAGGACGAACAGTGGCGCCGCCAGCTCGACGTGATGGGCGAAGGTGTTCATTGCCCGAGCAGACGCACCGCTCAGTCGAGGAAGCGGGGCGGACGCCGTTCGCGCATCGCGGCCATCGACTCCTCGAGATCGGCCGACATCAGCATCGCCGCGTTCCAGGTGGCGATGTAGTTGAGGCCATCGGCGACCGAGTGGTCGCGCCCGTAGTTGAGCATTTCCTTGGTGCCGCGAATCGCCAGCGGCGATTTGGCCGCAATGCTCTGCGCGATCGCGCGCACACCGGCGAGCAGCGCCGCAGGCGTTTCGAAGACCTGGTTGGCAAGACCGATCTGCTTTGCCTCCACCGCATTAACGCTGCGCCCGGTATAGGCCAGCTCGCGCGCGGTGCCATCGGGTACCAGCCGCGGCAGGCGCTGCAAGGTGCCGACATCGGCGGTCATGCCGACGTCGATTTCGCGTACCGAAAACTGCGCATCGGAGGCCGCGTAACGCATGTCGCAACAGGTCACCAGGTCGATCGCACCGCCAATGCAGGCGCCCTGAATCGCCGCCAGCACCGGCTTGCGGCAACGTTCGACACTCGACAGGCAATCCTGCAGGTCGAGGATCAGCCGCCGCAGCGCCTCGCGGCTGCGCGCCGGGTCGGCGTGCGCGACCGCCTGGCCGACCCCGGTCAGCATCGCCAGATCGATGCCGGCGCAGAAATTTCGCCCGGCACCGCTCAGAATTGCGACGTGCACCGCGGCCGTCGCATCGGCCCAGCTGAAGGCTGTGCGTAGTTCCTGCCACATCGCTTCGTTCATGGCGTTCGAACGTTCGGGACGATTCAGCCGAATCTCGGCGATCCCCTCGCTCAACTCGATGGCGAGGGTCGTCAACTGTGGAATGGCCATAGTCAGATGCTTCTCCTGTAGGGATTGGTTCCTGCCAGCGCCAGCGGCGCAGGATACCTGCAAAGTGTAATTGAATTGCCGAGCGCTGCGCCGGCGGGCAAATGGCGCGACAATTCGACTACGGACCGCCACTACCTGCCAGATGAGCCCAAGCAGCGCTTCACTCCTTCCCGCCCTCGCTTATGCCGCCCCTCCCGACGGCGGGTTGGACATCGTTTACCTCGACGCCGCCCTGCTGCTGGTGAACAAGCCGACCGGCCTGCTCTCGGTACCCGGTCGCGGCGAAGAGAAACAGGACTGCCTTGTCCGGCGCATCCAGTCCAGCTATCCGGAAGCACTGATCGTCCATCGCCTCGACATGCACACCTCCGGCCTGCTGCTGCTGGCCAGGGGCAAGGAAATGCAGCGACGGCTGAGCATCGCCTTCGCCACGCGGCAGGTCGAGAAGCGCTATCTGGCGGTGGTTGCCGGACGACCGCCATCGACCAGCGGCGAGATCGATCTGCCGCTCGCTGCCGACTGGCCCAACCGGCCTCGCCAGAAGGTCGACCGGCAGGCCGGCAAACCCTCGCTGACCCGCTACCGGGTGTTGAGCCATGACCCCGCCGGCAACACCTCGCGCCTGGCGCTGTGGCCCGAGACCGGTCGCACGCACCAGTTGCGCGTGCATCTGCAGGCGCTGGGCCACCCGATCGTCGGCGACCTACTCTACGGCAGCGCTGCGCTGGCAGACAAGGCTGAGCGCCTGCTGCTGCACGCCGATCATCTGGCCCTCGTCCACCCGGCCAGCGGGCGACCGATGTGCTTCAGCTCGCCGGCGCCGTTCTAGGCTTGCCTGACGACAGGCCACGGCCGCGCCGCTATACTGTCCGCCTCCCATCACCAATCGCTCCTTGCCACCGAGGACGCTGCCGGCATGCGCTTTGCAACCCACCCGCTGTGGCTGGTCGGCTTCCGACCCTTCTTTGCCCTTGCCTGCCTGTCGGGACTCAGCCTGCCGGTGCTCTGGGCGCTGATCTTCTCGGGCTCTTTGACGCCGCCACCGGCACCGTTCTCACCCAGCCAGTGGCACGCGCACGAGATGTTCTTCGGCTTCGGCTGGGCCGTCCTCGGCGGTTTCCTGCTCACCTCGACCAAGAACTGGGTGAAGGTTCGCGGCTACCACGGCACGGCGTTGATCGTCCTCGTCGCGGCCTGGCTGCTCGAACGCGCCGGCATGTGGTTTGCCGGCGAATTGCCACCATTGATCTTCCGCCTGGCCAGCAACCTGTTCCTCGCCACCATTGTCGCCATGCTGCTGTGGACGCTGATCCGCCACCATCGCGACGACGCCTTCCGCGACAACTACTTCTTCCTGATCATTCTGCCGCTGTTCCTGGTCGCCAAGAACCTCCTGCTCAGCACAGAGCACTTCCAGACCGGCGCAGCGATGACCCTGGCGCTGTTCCGCGTCGCCTTCCTGGTGATGCTCGAAAGAACGCTCACCCAGTTCATGAAGAACGCCCTGCAGGCCGACATCCTGCGCAACCGGGTGCTCGACACGGCGATCAAGCTGCTCGCCGTGCTGCTCGTCGCCGCCAGCCTGCTGCCGCCGCAGATCTCGTCGTGGATCGCGTTGCTGCTGGCGCTGCTGCTCAGCGTCCGCTTCGCTTTCTGGCAGCCGCACCTGGCGCTACGCCGGCTCGACATCGGCATCATGTACCTCGGCTACCTGGCGATCGTCGCGCAGTTGCTGCTGCAGTTCGTCGAGCAGACGGGGCAGCCGGCCTGGCTCGGTTCGCTGTCGATGCACGTGTTCACCTTCGGCGCCATGGGGCTGATCATCCCGGCGATGCTGATCCGTATCGCCAACGGCCACACCGGCCGCAAGGTCGTCTTCGACCGCCTCGACAAGAGCGTGCTGTGGATCATGATCGCCGGCTTCGTGCTGCGTATCGTCCTGCCGCAGATCGATCCGGCCGGCTACCTGCGCTGGATCAGCCTCGCTGCGGCGTGCTGGTTCGCCTGTTTTGCGATCCTTGGCTGGCGCTACATCCCCTACCTGCTACAGGCACGGGTGGACGGCAAGGAGCACTGACCAGAACAGGCAGTCGACGGCTGACCCGCACCATGTCGCCGCACGATCGCCGCAAGCGGTAAGGAATCAAAGATTCAGGAGGTCAGAGCGTCCTGGCGAGGCGGAAACCCTGGTCGCTGTTCCGGTCCCCGGCCACGCTCCTGCCGCGGAAGGCCGCCCGCGTGAGCTCCGGAGTGTAGCCCCAGGAGCCGCCGCGCACCACCCGCCGACCACAGTCACCCTTGAGCCACGGTAACCCGTCCTTCGGCGCGCCGGCATAGCCGTCGTTCCAACAATCCTGCGTCCATTCCCACACGTTGCCGATCATGTCGTGCAAAGCAAAGCGATTTGCGGCGAAGCGTCCAACCGGCGCCGTTTCGATGAAGCCATCTTCGCAATCGTGAATGGCATACGGCCACTCCGGACGCGCCAACTTGACACTCCTGTCGCCCACATTGGCATAAGCGCACGCCCTATTCGGATCGTTACCCCAGAACCGTGCCGTCGTCGTCCCTGCGCGCGCCGCGTACTCCCACTCGGCTTCGCTCGGCAAGCGATAGGCTTGCCCGGTCCGTTTTGCCAGCCACTCGACGTAAGCTTGCGCGTCATTCCAGCTCACACCCACCACGGGGTGACGATCGTCCTGAGCGAAGCCCGGGCTACGCCAGCTCTGGCCTTTGGACCAAACCCATTTGTCTTTTTTCTCGTCCCATACGGCCAGCCCCTGGTCAGGATTCCGTTCGGCCTCGGTCCGATAGCCAGTCACCTGGACGAAATCCTTGAACTCAGCCACCGTGACTTCGTATTTGCCCAGAGCAAAGCTCGTGGCAATCGTCACCGGGTGCTGCGGCCCCTCCGGGTCAAACCGGCCGACTTCGGTCTTCGGTGAGCCCATCATGAAATTGCCTGCAGGCACAACCACCATCTCCGGGCACTGGTCGCAGTCGCGAAAGATCTGGCCTGCAGTCAAGGTCGTCGGTGATCTCTCCAGCGCTCTCTTGCCTTGAACCGATGACTGGGCCGGTGCCGTCACAGGCCCAGGTTGACTCTCCTGCCCTGCATACCGAACGAAAAAGACGAGCACAATGGCCACCACCGCGCCGATCGCGGCGAGGGGCTTCCACGACACCGCGGGTCCTCCGGCCGGAAAGAGCTCGCTTGTACTGGTGGCACGCTGTCCTGTCTGGTCCAGTGGTCCCTCATCCTGGCTACCGCGTGCAGTGCGCGGCACACTTTCGGTGAGACTTCGATCGGGTGACGGCTGAGCCTCGGGTGCCGGCTCCCGGGGTGCAGCCGGCGTCTTTCGCTCCACCTCGTTGGAAACGGCCGCCGATGGCACGCCGGCCTCGCGCTGGATTGTCTCGTCTGGCGACGGTCTGACCTCGGAGCGACTGTCGAGGCCCCGCACCCGCCGGAGATGTTCGACTAGTTCCGCGAAGTCCTTGCCCCAATGGCGCACGGTCAGCGGAAACGCCTGCCGCCGCGTCAAGGCCTGCAGGTCCTCGGGCAGATCGTCCAGGCTGGGCATGTCGGCATGGTCCAACAGCACCGGGAAGACGCGCACGCCCGGGCGGCGCAGGCTCTCGGCCACCTCGTGCCGGACCCAGTCGTCGGGAACATCGAGGCGTCGTCGCCCCTTCCTGTCGACGACGTTGAGCCACTTCGACCCGATCACCACCACGACCGCCGCGCAGGTATCTAGCCCGCGCTGCACGGCATCGACAAAATCGGCGCCGGGATCGATGCTGGCGAAGTCCTGGAACACCTGCGCGGGAGCGAAATGCCGGCGCAAGTCCTCTGCCAGCCGGCTCGCCGCGAGTTCGCTGTCCTCTCGGCGGTAGCTGATGAAGATGCGGGCAACCCGCATTGACACGCTGTCTGTCGTCACCCTGCGATCCCCCCGGTCGAAACCATGGTGTGCAGCGGATTATGCCACGGCAGCGGTCAGCGGGCCGGCGTACCCGCCCCGTTTCTCCGCACAATCGCCGCAAGAGGTAAAGAGTCAAAGAAGCAAGAGGTCAGAGCGTCTCGGCGAGACGGAAACCCAGATTGTAGTTCCGGAACCCGGGCCCGTTCCTGAAGCGGAAGGCCGCCCGCGCGCTCCCCGGCCCGTCGAGCCAGGAGCCGCCGCGCACCACCCGCCGGCCACAGTCGCCCGTGAGCCATGGCGATCCGTCGACTGGCGCAGCGGAATACCTGTCGTTCCAGCAGTCCTGCGTCCATTCCCAGACGTTGCCGATCATGTCGTACAGACCGAAGGCGTTGGGCGCAAAGCTGCCGACCGGCGCCGTCTGCTTGTCACTCCACTGGCTACCGGAAAAACCGAAGTTGGCCCGGTTGGTACCCGGATCCTCGCCCCAGGGATACGCCGTCGTGCTTCCGGCGCGGGCGGCATACTCCGCCTCGGCCTCAGAGAGCGGCCGGTAACCCTTGCCGGTCTTCGTCGTCAGCCAGGCGACGTAGGCCTGCGCGTCCTCCCAGCTGACGTTGATCACTGGCTGCCGGCCGCGTCCCCAGCCTTCGTCGCCGGGCTTCTGCTTGCAGCCGCCGGCAGCCACACAGGCATCCCACTAGTCGAAGGTGACGGCGTATCTGCCGACAGCGAACGGACGGGCGATCGTGACCTCATGCTGCGGCCCTTCGGCATTGCTTCGCCCTGGCTCGCTCTCCGGCGAGCCCATCAAGAAGCTGCCTGCCGGAATGACCACCATTTCGGGCAGATCGGCTGCGTCGCGAAAGCTCGTACCCGCGGGCAGTTCTGCCGCGACGACCTTCGATTTGACCCAGGCGTCGCCGCGCAGGACCTCACAGGTGTCGGTCGCGGCGGCAGGATGAGGCGACGCTTTGGCGGGCGTTGTGGACGGCGAAGGAACCGGCAGGTGATCCGGATCGACCGGGCTGCTCGTGCGATCAAGACCGGGAACCCGCTGCAAGTGCCCGATGAGTTCCGCAACGTCCTTGGCCCAGTGCCGGACAGTCAGCGGAAACGCTTGCCGGCGGGTCAAGGCCTGCAGATCCTCGGGCAGGTCCTCGACGTCAGGCATCTGCGCATCGCCAAGCAGCAGCGGGAAGACGCGTACGCCGGGACGGCGGGGGCTTTCGGCGACCTCGTGCCTGACCCAGTCTCCGGGAACGTCGAGGCGACGGCGCCCCTTCCGGTCAACGATGTTGAGCCACTGCGGCCCGATGACCACGAGCACCGCCGCGCAGGTGTCGAGCCCGCGCTGAACGGCGTCGACGAAATCCGCGCCGGGGTCGATGCTGGCGAAATCCTGGAACACCTGCTCGCGGGTGAACTGTCGGCAGAGGTCGTCGGCCAGCCTGCTCGCCGCAAGTTCGCTATCGTCGCGGCGGTAGCTGATGAAGATGCGCGAAGCGTGTGTTGATGCGTCCGTGGCAGGCACCCTTCGATCCCCCGGTTGGCGACATGGTGTGAAGCGCATTGTGCCATGGCAACGACCGGCCCCGCCTATGAACGCTGGCCTTCAGAAGGCGGCAGCGCTGATCCCTACCCATCCGCGTTACGCCGACCGCAGCCGCAACAGCAAGACCAGCGCCGCACCCCACAGCGCCACTGGGAACGACTCGAGCAGCGATCCGAGGGCCGCCCACCACCCGCCCCAGGTTCGAGCGCCGGTCCGGATCGCCGCGTGGCAGCAGCGGGCCGGCGCGATTCGTCAGCTTCGCGCAAGGCATTCTCCACCGCGGAGCGCGCTTCGACGTGATCTGGTGTGACCCGCTGGCGATGACGGACGGCGGCGCCTGCTTCTTCGCCGAGGCGCGACTCCGTTTCCGCAGGGCGGCGGATCAGGGCGGGTGGCATGATTGACGCCGCCGGGTGGTGGCTCTATGCTGTTTCTGACATTGTCGGGTTTTCCGGGCATCGGCACTGGCACCGCCATTCGCGGTGTCTCCCGGCTGCGACGGGAGCGCTGCAGCCGGGGACCGACGCCGGAGAACACCAGCGACGCCGGCAATTTGGTGCGTGGCCGGTGGCGGTGGCGCCAACGCTTTTTGCTTTAAGACTCGCCAGAGAGGTGAACAATGCGTCCGCAAGCCCTGCTCTTCGCCCTGCTCGCCGTTGCCACGGCGGCATCGGGCGCGGGGGTCTACCGATGGGTCGACGAGAAGGGGGTCACCCACTTCTCGGAGTTGCCGCCGCCGGGGCAACAGGCACCGAAGCCACGGAAGCCGCCCGAGGTGCCAAGCCAACCGCAGCCTGATTCGCCAGCCAGCAGCGATGCCGGCAGACCGGCAGGCAAGAGCTGGCAGGAGAAGGAGGCGGAGTTTCGCCAGCGCCAGATCGACCGTGACGCGGCTGCCCGCAAACAGGAGCAAGACGAGGCAGCGGCAAAGCGCCTGCAGCGCGACTGCCTCATCGCCAGGAAACGGCTCGAGGACATGCAGAACGCGAACACCGTCGCTCGCCTCGACGACCGGGGCGAGCGCGTTTATCTCGACGACAAGGCACGCGCCGCCGAGATCCAGCGGCGGCAGCAGGAAATCGAGGCGAACTGCGCCGGCCGCTAGCGACGGACGGGACGTCGCCCGCCGCAGCGCAGGTGCCCCTAACCCGTCAGCGCTAAACGGATCGCAGGCGCAACAGCAGGACCAACGCCGCGCCCCACATCGCCACCGGCAACCACTCGAGCAGCGATCCGAAGTCAGCCGCGCCGGAAGCCGCCAGCCCCAGGCGCGACATTGCCGCAACTGCCAGCGTCGCCATCAGCGCGCCCGTATTGCGGCCGGTCTGCAGCGGATAGCCGCGCTCGGCCGCGACGCCGATCGACGCGCAGAGAATGAAACCCCAGAAACCCCCGGCGGCGAACTGGCTGGCCACCAACAGCGGCAGCGAGCCGGCGATGGCGGTGATGCTCAGCACCAGCGCACCCGCCGCAGACGCCAGTTGCAGTACCGGCAGCGGGCCGCGCCCGCGCACCAAGCGATCGACCAGCAGCAGGCCGAAGCTGAAGCCGATCCAGAAGACCGGCAGCAGCCAGGGCAACAGCGCAGGATCCGCCAGACGCCTGAACTGCGGCGCCGAATTGATCGCCGTGTGCAACTGCTGGCCGAAGGCGAGCAGCAGGGCGATCAGCAATAAGGAGCCCCAGGTCGGCCCGCTCGCGCGGTGTACGGGCACTGCCGTTGCCACCGGGGCAACCGGCTGCGCCGCGGGTACCGAGCGCTCGACCCGGACCAGCACCAGTGCCGAAACTCCGACCGCCAGCGCGCTCAGCGCAAAGGGCAACGCCGGATCAACGCCCTTGAGGACGATCGCCAGATACGGCGCCAGTGCCGCCGCAACCGCCAGGCCCAGCAACTGGATGCCGGCCAGCCGTGGCATCGCCGCCCGCGCAGCGTAACGCGACAGCAGCACGTAAGGCGGCGCGCGCAGAGTAGCCGAAGTGACCACCCACAAAGCCGTCATCGGCAGGAACAGGATCGGCGTCCCAGCCAGCCAGGGCAGCAGCAGCATCGCCACAGCCGATACCGCCGACAGCAGTACCAGCAGCGGCCCGATCCGGCGCAGTGCCGCACGCGCGCGGTCCACTGCGACGCCCACCGACCAGTCGGCGAGCGCGAACAGCAACTGGTCGGCGGCCAGCAGCCACGGCAGGTAGCGCTTATCCACCCCGCCGCGCGCCAGCAAGTCGGGCAGGAAGATGACGTAGACCACCCAGCTCAGCGAGAAGAAGAGTTCGACGCCGGCCAGCAGCCAGGCAGCGCGGGTACCGGCAAGCGGTGGTGAAGTGTCCATGACCACTATCGTGGCAGCAAATGCCGCTCGTGCAAAGCCATTCGCCGCGATGGTGCCGCGACCCTTGCGGTCGTGCCAAAAGGCCCTATAGTCTGCGCTGCACAGCCGGTCGACGGCTGGCACCCCATCCCACCATAAAGGAGCAACGACATGAAACTCTACTTCTCCCCGGGAACCTGCTCGCTGTCGCCACACATCACGCTGCGCGAGGCCGGGCTCGACTTCGAACTCGTTCGCGTTGATATCCGCCAGCGCAAACTGGCCGACGGCAGTGACTTCACGGCGATCAACCGCAAGGGTTACGTGCCGGTGCTCGAACTCGACAATGGCCTGCGCCTGACCGAAGGCCCGGCGATCGTCCAGTACATCGCCGACCGCAAGCCGGCGAGTGGTCTCGCGCCGCGTCCCGACACGATCGAACGTTATCAGCTACAGGAGTGGCTGGGCTTCATCAATTCCGAGTTGCACAAGGGTTTCAGCCCGCTGTTCCGGCCCGATACGCCCGATGACTACAAGCAGCTGGTGCGGGAGAATCTCGCCGGCCGCCTGGGCTATATCGCCGACCATCTGGCCGGCAAGGATTACCTGATGGGCGACCAGTTCACCGTCGCCGACGGCTACCTATTCACGGTCCTCGGCTGGGGCCGCTGGGTCGGCATAGACATAGCCCGCTGGCCGGCGCTGCTCGCCTTCCAGCAACGCGTCGGCGAGCGCCAGAGCGTGCGCGACGCACTGGCTGCAGAGGCGTGACCTGCGCTGTGATCCGTCAACAGGGCTGACGGCGGTCGCCACGTCCGCTCACATCCTCGTGAGCGCCCGCATGACCCATGCATCCACGTTGATCGTGCATCGATTTGTGCATGCAATGGCGCCATGGCGATTGAGTTCGATCCAGACTAGGCCGCCGCCAATCCGTTGAACCATGACGGCGTGACCTTTGACGAGGCCAAGGCCGTGCTGCTCGACCCTTACGCGTTGACACGGGAAGACCTCGATGTCGTGGGCGAGCAGCGGTTCGTCACCTTGGGCATGGGCGTCATGGATCGGATTGTGGTGTGGACGTTGCGGGGTGAGACCGTGCGTCTAATTTCGGCCTGGAAGGCCAAGCTACCCCCAACGGAGGCGCTATGAACAACAGTTCTGACCCCATCTTTGACCGCTACGCCGACCTGGATTTCACCGACGCCAAGCCAGTCGCCGAGGTGCCCGCCTTGGCCAAACTGCAAGCCGCCCATGGCGGCAAGTCGCGCATCACCATACGAGTGGACAACACCACCCTGGCGGTGTTCAAGGCCCGCGCCGAGATGACCGGCGGCAATTACCAGACCATGATGAACGAGGCCCTGCGCCAGTATGCGGAAGGGCTGACCCTGGCCGACATGGTGCGCGACACCATCCGGCAGGAACTGCACCACACCCGGCTTGATCGGACCGGTAACTTGCACGCCTTACGGCAGGTTGCTGCTGCGTGCCACGCGCAAGTTGAAGATAACTTTTTGGCGACCGGTTGGTCGATCTGCTCAAGGAAACGTACGGTCGGCCGAGCTACTGGGAGTTGCGCTGAGCCGCCACCATGACAAGATCCGTCTGGTACGCACTGTCTTCTCTGGCCTGAATGCGGCAGCGAACGACGACAGACGGCTGCTCAGGAAGCGCCAAACCGTGCCACAACGGGTCGCTCATTGACTGCAGCCGCCGCGGCGAGGAATATCTCTGCAGCGGAGGTTGAATTGTCCGTTTTTGGAGCTATTCTTGTTGCATTAGGTCTTTCCCCATGAGCGGCGACTTTCGCACCAACCCTGGCACCAGCATTCGCGCCGTCCTCAGCGCCATTGCCGGGTTTGCTGTCGTGCTGCTCATGATCTGGGGGGTCAACCACCAGATCGTCCAGCCTGCCTTCGTTGAGTTGGAGCGTGTACAAGCGCTCGAGGATAGCACGCGGGCGCGGGCGGCAATCCAGGGCGAGTTGCGACAGCTGGACCAGAAGTTGGGTGACTGGGCGGCGTGGGACGACGCTTACGCGTTTGCCGAGGACCGCAATCCGGCTTTCGTTCACTCCAACCTCGGCGACTGGCGCGTGCTCGAGAAAAGCACCCATGTCAATCTCTGCCTGATTCTCGACCGCCACGGGGAACGGCTGTACGCCGGCGGCTACGACTCGGACCTTGGCGGAGTCCTCCTCCCGGCGGTGTTCTCCGGCACTCGGCCGGCGATCGGCGCCCTGCTCCACGCCGCACTGGAACGGGAACAGCCGCGCGCCGGCCTGCTGCTGACCGAGTACGGCGTACTGCTGCTCGCGACTCGTCCCATCCTGACCACCCAGGGAAAGGGACCAGCGCGCGGCGCTCTGGTCTTCGGCCGGTTTCTCGACGAACCGTTGCGATGGGCGCTGGTTGAGCAGACGCAGGTCGCTTTCCATCTGCTCGCCGCAAACGATCCCAGTCTGACGGCGGCGGAGCGCGAAGATCTGAAGACTCTGCGCGCCGACGAGCCCGAACTGCGAGCGGACCCGGCCGGTGCCGGGTTCGTCTCTCAAGTACTGGTGGATCTGGCCGGGCAACCGGCGGTCCTGCTGCGCACCCCGATCCGGCAGACGATCTCAGCAACGGCACAGCAGACCAGTCGAACGCTGGCGGGAGTTCTAGCGCTGGCCGCTCTGGCGCTGCTGCTCGGTCAGGCGGTGTGGGAGAACCGGGCGCAGCGCAGTACCTCGGAAGCGACGGCGGCGGCCTGGAGAATCGCCACGCTGACCTTTGTCATCGGCCTGACGCTGACTGTCGGCATGGGCTGGGAACTGCATCGACGCAGCGCGACCACTGCGCAGGACTTCTGGCTCCCACTGGCGATCGGCGCCACGATCACACTGCTGCTGGCGCTGTACCTGTTCGTCCTGGTCGCCCGACGGCAGCGGGCAGAAACGTTGGCGGCGACGCGTACCGCCGAACTGCAGGCCGGCGAGGAACGGTACCGGATCGTCGCGCTGCTGACCGGCCAGATGATCTACGATTACGACTGCCTGACCGGACGGATCCAATGGGAAGGCGCAATCCTGACCCTTACCGGGCACGACCCCGCGGACTTCGCCAGAGTGGACATCGACGCCTGGGCGGCGCTGATTCACCCGGAAGACCGGCCGCAAGCTCTCGACCGGCTGCGCCACGCGATGGCCGCCGGCGCTCCGTACATGTTCGACTATCGTTTCGCGCGCAGCGACGGCGGGTACTGCTGGGTCGAAGACCGGGGCGCGTTTCTGCTCGACGAACGGGGAGCCGCGCGGCGAATGCTCGGCACAATGAAGGATGTCAGCGAACGCAAGCAGGTGGCGGCGGCACTCGAGGCACGCGAGGCACAGTTGCGCACGCTGATCGACGCCATACCGGATATCGTCTGCTTCAAGGACGGCACCGGGCGCTGGCGGGAAGCCAACACTTTCGCACTGCGGTTGTTCGGCCTGGACCGCGTCGCTTATCGGGACAAGACCGACGCCGAACTGGCTGCCTACAGCCCGCTTGACCGGCAGACGTTCCAGCGGTTCGAAGACAGCGACGAACTCGCCTGGCAGCGGGGTGAGCCCAGCCGGAGCGACGAGAGCCTCCCGCAGCCAGACGGGTCCGAGAAAATCTTCGACGTCATCAGGATCCCTCAGTTCGACGATCGACGGCAGCGCCAGAGCCTGCTGGTGGTCGGCCGCGACATCAGCGACCGCCAGTACGCCGAGCAACAGTTACGGCAATCCGAGGAAAAGTTCGCCAGGATTTTTCAGACGACGCCGAACGTGGTGGTCATTTCGCGCGTGCACGACGGCGTCTTGCTGGACGTCAACCCGGGCTTCGAGGAGATCACCGGCTATTCTCGGGCCGATGCGGTCGGTCGGTCCACCCTGGAATTGAAGCTGTGGGCTGATCCGGCCGACCGGGACCGGCTGGTAAGCGACCTGCGTCGGTACGGCGAAGTGTTGTACCGCGACTTCACTTTCCGGCGCAAGGACGGCGCCGTGCGCGCCGGCCAATATTGCGCGCGTCCCCTCGCCATCGACCACCAGTCCTGCCTGCTGTTCCTCATGCAGGACATCACCGAGCGTCAGCAGGCCGAAGAGGCGTTACGCCAGCGCGATCGCTTGCAGCAGGCCACCGCCGACGCGCTGGCGTTGCTGCTGTCCGGGCGCGACCTGCGCGACACCGTCGGGGCGGCTCTCGCGACCCTGGGCCAGACGGTGTCCGCCGATCGGTCGTACATCTTCGAGAACCATATCGACCCGGCCAGCGGCGCGCCGCTCCTCAGCCAGCGCTACGAATGGTGCGCCGACGCCGCCACCCCGCAGATCGACAATCCCCAGATGCAGAATCTCTCCTACGACGCTACCCTGCCCGGCTGGTACGCTGTCCTGCGCACCGGCGCAGCCATCGCGGGCTTGGTGCGGGATCTGCCCGAGGCCCAACGCGCCTTGCTGGCGGCGCAGGAGATCCGCTCGATCCTCCTGCTGCCGATCCAGGTTGACAGCGACTTCTGGGGGTTGATCGGTTTCGACGATTGCCATACTGACAGGGTCTGGACTCAGGTCGAGGAAAACATCCTGCGTACCGCCGCTGCCGCCATTGGTCACGCCTACGTCCGGCTACGAGCCGAGGCGGCACTGCGAGTCAGCGAGGAACAGCATCGAACGCTGGTGGACAACCTGAACATAGGCGTCTATCGGAACACCGGTGGGGCCCACGGCCGATTCCTGCAGGCCAACCCGGCGGTTGTTCAGATGTTCGGTTATGCCACCGACGCCGACTTCCTGCAGGCACAGGTCTCCGATCTCTACGCCGACCCCCGGGAAAGACTTCGCTTCATGACCGAGATTCTGAGCCACGGCCAGGTCACCAACAGGGCGCTCCACCTGCGCCGCAAGGACGGCACGACCTTCTGGGGCGCCGTGACCGCGCGCGTCGCCTACGACGACCAGGGCGACGTCAAATGGCTCGACGGCGTCCTCGAAGACGTCACCGCGCGCCGGGAGGCAGAAGCGCGCCAGAGGCTGGCGGCGGCGGTCTTCGAGGCGACACATGATGCGATCCTGGTCACCGACGGCGAAGGAAGGATCATCGCAGTGAACCCGGCGTTCAGCACACTGACCGGTTATCCCGAGGCCGAGGTGCGTGGGCGAAGCCCGCGCCTGCTATGGTCCGAGCGCCAGCCCGAGGCGTATTTCGAGGCGATCTGGCAGACCGTCGCGGACGAGGGAGTATGGCAGAGCGAGTTCTGGGCCCGGCGCAAGGATGGCGAACGCCGCGCGACGCTGGCCAACCTGAGTACAGTTCGAGACGGCGCCGGTCAGGTCACCCACTACGTCGGCATCGCGACCGACATCACCGAACTCAAGGCCGCCGAGCGGCGTATAGAGCATCTGGCCCACTATGACGCGCTGACTGCGCTGCCCAACCGGGCGCTGCTCGCCCAGCGGGCCGAACTGGCGCTGGCGCTGGCCGCCCGCCGGAGCGAGACGCTGGCGGTGCTCTTCCTCGACCTGGACCGCTTCAAGGACGTCAATGATTCGCTAGGTCACGCCGCGGGCGACGCGCTGCTGGTGCAGGTGGCGGGCAGACTGCAGGCGCTCCTCCGTTTGGAGGACACGGTGTGCCGTTTGGGCGGCGACGAGTTCGTCCTGCTGTTGCCGGAAGCTGACCAGCAGGGTGCGCTGCGGGTCGCGGACAAGGTGCTGGCAGCGCTCCGCGAACCGTTCGCCGTAGTCAGCCATCGCCTTGGGGCCAGCGTCTCGGTTGGCATCGCGCTCTACCCGCACGACGGCACCAGTTTCGCCGATCTGCTGAAGAACGCCGACACCGCGCTGTACCGCGCCAAGCAGGACGGCCGCAACACCCGGGTGTTCTACGACCGGGAGATGAATGCCGCGACCCTGGCGCGGCTGGTACTGGAGGCAGAGTTGCGTCAGGCCATCGCCGCCGGGCATCTGCGCGCGCACTACCAGCCCAAGGTCCGGCTGGCCGATGCCACCCTGACCGGCGCCGAGGCACTCGTGCGCTGGCAGCATCCGGTGCGCGGCCTGGTGCCGCCCGCGGAATTCGTCCCGGTGGCGGAGACCAGCGACCTGATCGTGGCGCTTGGCGACTGGATGCTCGACGAGGTCTGCCAGCAACTCGCCACGTGGCGCCGCCAAGGCTTGCCCATGCTGACGGTGGCGATCAACCTCGCAGCCCGCCACTTCCGCCAGCCTGGGCTGGCCGACCGGATCGCCGCGGTGCTGGAAAGCCACGACCTGCCGGCCCGGGCGATCGAGCTGGAGCT
Source organism: Candidatus Accumulibacter necessarius (assembly GCA_017302435.1). Classification (GTDB taxonomy): domain Bacteria; phylum Pseudomonadota; class Gammaproteobacteria; order Burkholderiales; family Rhodocyclaceae; genus Accumulibacter; species Accumulibacter necessarius. The sequence continues at coordinate 47,197 of JAFLDL010000002.1, read as the reverse complement.
GACCGAATCGACGCTGCTGGAAGCCGGCCCGGATACGGCAACGAACCTGGCGCAGTTGCAGCGGCTCGGGGTGAAACTGGCGCTGGACGACTTCGGCACCGGTTATTCCAGCCTGAGCTACCTCAAGCGCCTGCCGCTGGCCGCACTGAAGATTGACCGCAGCTTCGTGCGCGATCTGGTTGCCGACCCTGACGATCGCGCCATCGCTGCGACCATCGTCGCCCTCGGCCACCACTTGGGCCTGGTCGTGGTGGCCGAGGGGGTGGAGACCGATGAGCAGCGCTGCATCCTGCTGGAGCAAGGCTGCGACCTCGCTCAGGGCTTTCTGTACGATCGCCCGCAGCCGGCGGAGGAATTCGCCGCTGCCTGGTTAAACCACACCCGGGCGTAAGGATAGGAAATCCAGCGGGAGCGACGAGGGTATCGGCGCCTTCGTCAAGCAGCGTCAATCGCGCACTTGAACCCGGGAGCCCGTGAAGAGCCATCGGAACTTCCCCCGGCTCACGGCCTTCAATTGGCCCGGCGGTCGCGGCTGCCGCCGGCGTACCGTCCGGCACGCCGGCCAGCGCAATAGCGGTGAACCCGCCGGAACGGCAACGCAGTCTCATTCTGGTCGTTTGATCGCGATGGCTTTGGCTTTCCCGCAGCCGTACAATGAAAATCCAATACCCAGGGAGAAAGCCATGAGCTTCCGGACTCGCCTGCTTCTGGGCATGGCACTGATCATCATTGCCTTTATTTCCGCGTCCGCCGTTGCCTATGGCGGGCTCCGCGCTTCGGCAACCCGCTTTGGCACCTACCTCGACGGTGTCGCCACGCTCCAGCAAGGCTACAGCGAAATGTATGCACAAGGCCTGCAGATGGGCCAGGCCTTGCGGAATATCGTGCTTGATCCGGCCAATCCCAAGGCTTACGAGAATCTGGAAAAGGCTCGCAAGGATTTCGCCGAGGCCCGCAATCTTGCCAGCCGCGCGAGCACCCACCTCGAATCCTTCCAGGATAGTCTGGGCCGGCTTGAGGCACTTGTCACGGCGCAGGCCGAAGCCCAAAGGGCCGTGATGGCAGCACTGAAGAACGGGCAGGCAGACGAAGCCCGGTCACTTATCAACAGCCGCGAGACGCCAACCTGGCGCGCCTTGAAGAAGGCTTTGCTCGATGATCTCGACAACATCCGCAAACTGACCGAAAGCCGGCGCGCAGAAGCGCTTGCCAAGGCTGAGCAGTTGCAGTACACGATTCTCGGCCTTTCGCTGCTTGCCATCACGATCGGCGGCCTCACTGTCGTTTCCACCCTGGCGTATGTCCGTCGCGAACTGGGCGGCGAACCGGCCTACGCCCGCCAGGTTGCCCGTGCCGTCGCGACCGGCGACCTGACGCAACCAATCAGCGTTGGTCTGCAGGACGAAAGCAGCCTGTTGGCGGCTCTTGCATCCATGCAGGAACAGTTGCGCCACCTGGTCAGCGCCATGTCGAGAAATGCTCGCGAGGTCGAAATGAGTGCAACTCAGGTGGCCGATGCTGCCGAAAAGGTTGCTGCCGGCAGCAATCAACAGCTGGCAGAAGCCCAGGCGATGGTAACCGATGGCCAAAACCTGGCCAACAGCCTCCAACACGTACTTGCTGCGATAGACAAGGCAAATGGCATCGTTTCTGAATCCCGACGCAGTTCGACTAACGGGGCACAACTGGCCAGTCGTGCCGCCAGCGAGATAGAGCAGATGTCCGAATCCGTGCGGACCACCGCCTCTCACGTTCAGGAACTGGGCACCCAGTCAACCCGCATCAGTTCGATACTCAACGTCATCTCCGACATTGCCAGCCAGACTAATCTGCTGGCTCTGAACGCGGCGATTGAGGCCGCGCGCGCCGGTGAGCAAGGTCGCGGCTTCGCCGTGGTGGCCGACGAAGTGCGCAAGTTGGCTGAACGTACCGCGCATTCCACAGCCGAAATCTCGGGCATGGTTGAAACGATACAGTCAGGAACGACCCGCGCTGTCGAAGGCATGGCGGCAGGTTTGCTGCAGGTCGGCGAAAACGTCAGCCTGGCGCAACAAGCGCGCGCTGCGTTTGACCAGATGAACGCCAATGCCGGTGAAGTCAGTCAGGTCGTGCAGCAGATCGCTCAGGCCGTCACTTCCGAAACCGACACTGAAACCGCCATCCAGTCGCATATTGAACACGTCTGCAGTCTGATCGAACAAAACGACCGGGCCATGCAGAACGTTGTTGCTTCAGCCAGCAGGCTGAAAAACATGTCCGGCGCCCTTACTCAGGAGATTTCGCGCTTCAGGTTATGACTTGCGTCTTTAGGGTGCATCACCGTGAGGTCGCCCCGGTTGCAAGGGTCACCGAAGGATAGGACGCTACAACGGTGCCGACGACAGGGTATGAGCCTTCGTCAAACGGCGTCAATCGCGCATTTTGACCAAGCCGCTGACGGCCAGACCACTGCGTGATGTGTCGCGTCCCTGCGATCAACAGGCGCCGTCAGGCACCAAAGTGAGTGAATCCAGTTGAATCGCGAATTCGCAGCGCCAGCCGCGTTTTCCGGCCAGTTCGGTGCAGCGCAGCGGGCCTTGTGTCTTGCTGCGCGAGCCGTCGTCCAGGCAGATGTCGCGCTCGCCGCGGCCTTTCAAACGACGGTACAGGTCACGCGCGGCCCCGCCTTCAAGTACCAACCCCAAGTGGCTGTCGCGTGCCTCACCCGGCGGCGGGTCGATCAGCGTCTTGCCATGAAAGCGGTATTCGCCGCGTAACGGTCCGGCGCTTTCACCCGCCCAGGCAGATGCAGCAAGGCACAGGATGGCGGCAGCAGCAGCAGAACGGAGGCTAGGCACGGTCATGGAAAGAGGTCTCCCGGCAGGTGGTGGGTGTGGCGCAGGGTGGCTAGCCGCTGTTCAAAGGCAGCCAGTGCAAAGCGGTCGCTTCCGGGCAGGGTCCACAGGACTTCGACTCGCCAGGCTGATCCCCTGCGGACCAGCAAGGCTTTGACCGTCAAATCGGTTTCCTGCCAGCTGTGGTCTTCCAGGGCGATGACCTCGTTGCCTTCGAAATAGGCCCAATTTCCGGCGCGACGCAGGTGGAAGACGTTGAAGCGGCTGACGCGCCGGTCGAGCCGCAGGGCGCTGCGCACGGCAGCCAGCAGGGCGGTACGTTCCGGTGCGCCGGGTGGTGGCGTATGGCTGGCAGCAGCCTTGTCGCCACGCGCGATGTGACGATCGCCGAACTCGTGGTGCAACTCGCTCATTTCCCACAGCAGCGCGCCGGCCCGACCCAGTACAGCATCGTCATCAGCCCCTGCCTGGAACGGCAGCACAAGCAGGCCAACCACCATACCGAAAACGCGCCAGAAACGGAGCACTCCAGGCATGCACTCTCCTTTCATCGGGGGGTAGCGCCGGCTTCGACCCAGCGTCCCTGCACGCGTCGCTGCCAGTGTTGTCCATCCCGACTCCGCCAGGTGCCGTCGGTGGCGCAGCAGCCACCCGCACCCAACGCCTGACGGCCAAGCTGGACGAGGACGTATTCGGAATCGGCAGAGACCTCCTGCCGCTGGCAAACGCTCAGCATCGGGTAGAAATCCGTCGTCAGCACCCGCTCCCGCCGGCCATCCGGTAGCACCCGGAACACCTCGCAATCATCGAGCGCCAGATGCATCGATACCCCATGCAGTTCTGCGCGGAAATGTTGCGCGGTATCCGGCGGCGGCTCCCCCTGGCATCCGGCCAGAAGGAGCAGCAGACTACAGCGTCGCCAGCAGCGCATCCCGGATGTCGTCATCGCGGATCATGCCGCTTGTGCCCATGGGGTGGGCGCAAAGTCGGCGACACGGGCTGCCGGCAGGGTGTTGCCGGTGGGAGCATGGCCATCGGGGCAGCCAAGGCCTGGCCCAGCACGATGGCCAAGCTGCGGCTCATCGCACTGCCTCGCCGTCGGCAGCGAATTCCACCAGCCGCCAGCTGCCCTGCACCGGTCGGAAGTAGAACGCGTAGGGAGAGCAGAAGATCACCTGGGCCCCGTCTTCGGCAATGGGTTGCGCCCGAGCCAGGCAGCGGCGGACAGGGGCGTTGAAAAGCTGGGGGTAGATGGCCAGAAAGGCGGCACGGTCACGTCCCCGACCTTCATACAGGAACGGTAACCGGGTCAGTGCGGCCACCCGGGCGCCATCGTTCACGGCCAGGGCATGGCGGAAATCCGCCAGAAAGCCGGAAAAATCGGCGCCGGCATGGCTGATGGGCGCGTGGCACCCCATCGCCAGCAAGGCCATGAACAGGCAGCGATGGCTTATCGGCAAGGTTGCAAGCTGTGGCAAGGCACCGTCCTTTCGTTGAAGTGCTTATTTCCCGGTTTTGATCTGCTGGTAAACGGCAATTTCCCGCTCGCCGGACTCGCGCAAGAACAGGCGGTTTCCGGTCATCTTCAACAGGCTGTATCGACCATCGAAGCCGCTGTTTGCCTCCTCAACATGCAGTTCGCAGCCGGTGACTCGCCAGCGCGCACCGGAGAGTTCCGGGCGCTGGTGCAACCAGGAATCAAAGCGGCCTGCCGTGAAGGCCATTTCTTCAAAAGGGCCACCTCGCGAGATCAGTTTCCAGGCGCCGAGCAGTGCCTCCCTGCCAACCGGACACGCCTCCGTCTGCGCGCCGAGGGGTAAGCCACACGCTGGTTGCGTGAGTTGCTCGAGCCGACCCTCGTAGGCGGCGATCAGGCAGGGTTCGTCGCTGCAGCGATTGCGCTGTTCGCGCAGCCAGTGGCGCTGTGCATTCAGAACAGCGGCTGCCGGGCACATGCGTTTCGCTTTTGCAAAGGCTTCGCCCATGCGGCTGTCGAGCGGGTCGAGCCTTGGGCTGGCGCAGATCTGCTGTTCAATCTTCGAGGCCGCCTGTGCGCAGTCAAAGCTCGCCGCATTGGCAGCGTTTGCTGCCATGTTCAGCACTGCCAGGCAAAGCGACAAGCACTGACGTTTCACTTCAACAAGCCTTGCAGGGTTTCACCTTGTTCGTAGAGCAGGTCATCCAGCCGCCAGGCGCCGCGCTCTCGCACCAGACGGTACGTCACATTGCGGTTGCGGTAGGCATCGGCGAAGCGCACCGGTACGTCGGCTGAGCTGCCCGATACGCTGGCCTCGTTGATGGCAAAACGCGTCGGATATTCCTGGCTGTCGGTGAACGGATCGCCGTTGATGACGGGGACTTCATCAGCCGATACGGGCTTGGCGAAATAGAGCGCAAGGCGCTGTTTGAGCCGCATCGACAGCCAGTCTTGCTTGGACTTGGTGCTGGCAGGAGTAAACCCCATGTCGCCCTTGAAATGAGCCTCGAGCAGCCGCTGCACTCGGCCTTCGGGCGAGTTGGCCTCTGCCAGCGCGCCCGGAGCTCGGCTCAAGGTGAGCACCTGGTTGTCCAGGCCGAGCAACAGGGTTTCGGCATCCACGCGGTGGAACTCGAACACCCCGGTGTCGCAGGTCAGACGCACGCCGGCCAGGGGCAGCAGCATGATGCCCAAGGCCTGCGCCGCCGTCGCCGCCGGGGCGGGCAAGCTGCCCTGAAACAGACCTTCGGCCGGATAGTGCGTCGGTTCGATGACCGCATGGCCGCAGGTCAGTACGCCGGGGCCGCGCACCGCGTTGGTCTGAAACGTCAGCGCATGGCCCACCCAGGGCGGTGCCACGTTCGAGCTTGGAGCCGCAGGCGCCCAAGGCGCGGTGACCGTGTGCGTGATGCGCCAGTGAGGTTCGATGAGGTTGTCCGCCTGGGCACGGACACCCTCGGCGCCCAAGGCCATGCCGAGGCAAACCAGGGTGATGGCAAAGCGATTCCTGTTTGTTGTCAAGCCAGTGCTCACGGTATGAAGGTCAGCGGTCAGAACAGCACGTTGCGGAACGCTTGATGCCACCCTTCAACTGGCCCGGAGCGTTCATACGTCGGGCGAGATACAGTTTAACTACTTGATATATATGCATTTATCTAGACTCCAATGGGTAGAAATGCCCACCTGCTCTCGCCCTGCTGCTGATTCTACCCCGGAGCAACGCCGATTTCCGCTTGCTGCGCGCTTCACAGTCCGTGCCGACTTCTGCGGCGGAGAGGCCTCCTCGGAGCTGGCGCTTAACTGCGTGCGAGGCCATTGGCCGCCTTAAGACTGCTGTAAGCTTTGACCATCATAGTCATGCGGGCGTCTGGGATATCCCTGACCGTCAGTCTCAACGACCTGATTGATGTTGGAACTTGCTCGCCATGCTCGATCGAACAAACGAGGTAGGCGCTTTTCTTCTATGGGGAGTAAACGATGTCATTGAAGACGATTTCACCACGATTCCTGATACCTGTCGGTCTGGCGCTGGCGGCCTCCCAGGGCGCGCAGGCAGCACCACCCGCAGGTCAGGTTCTGGCTTCCCAATGCGCCCAATGTCACGGCACCAACGGGAACGGCCCGGGATTTGACGAAGTGGCGGGCAAAAGCGCCAGCGAACTGCAAAAGGACCTCCTGGAAATGAAGCGCCGACCCGTCGAGGGCATCATGGACCGCCAGGCCCGTGGCTACACCGATGCCCAGATCAAACTCATCGCCGACTACCTCGCCGCACACAGCGGTAGCGGCCACGACAACTAATCAACGGGAGACGTCAACATGATGCACACCTTCAATAGAAGACGGTTCCTGCAGCTGGCCGGAATGGCCTCAGCGATTTCCGTTTTGCCCCGAGCATTTGGCGCTGCGCCCCCTGCGCGCGTGGTCGTCGTTGGCGGTGGCTTCGGTGGCGCTACGGTCGCCAAGTACCTTCGCATGTGGGGCGGCGACAAGGTCGCGGTTACCCTGGTGGACCCGAATCCCAGCCACATCGCCTGCATTCTTTCCAACCTCGTGGTCACCGGTGCCCTGTCCATGGACCGTATCACGCTAGGTTACAGCGCCCTGGAAAAGCGTGGTGTCAAGGTGCAGAAGGGTCGTGTCATGGCGATCAACTACGGGAGCGGTACCGTCAGCCTTAGTGACGGAACGGCTTTGGCATATGACCATCTGGTCCTGTCTCCCGGCATTGACTTCATTCCTCCACCGGAGGGCCCCTGGGATCCGAACGTCACCCCGCATGCCTGGCAGGCCGGCCCACAGACCCTCTTGCTGAAGCAGCAACTGGCAAGCATGCGAGATCGCGACACCTTTGTCATGACCGTACCCAAGTCGCCCTACCGCTGCCCACCTGGCCCCTATGAGCGCGCCTGCGTGGTCGCCGATTATCTGAAAAGAAAAAAACTCATTTTCGCCAAAGTCGTCGTTCTTGACGCGAACCCCAGCATTCAGGCGGAGCCTCTGGCCTTTACCGAAGCCTTCAACTTCATTTACAAGGGGATGATAGAGTACGTTCCCAATGCCACGGTGTTAGCGGTCAATTCGCAAACGCGCAGCATTCAAACCAGCGCTGGCGACTGGTCTAACGTCCGAGCCCTGAACTACATCCCCAACCAGAGGGCTGCCGCCGTTGGCCCCAGCAGCAGTCTCAATCGCGGATGGCCGGTCTTGAACGCGCAGGGCTTCGTGCCGGTCGACCCGCTGACCTACGGTATCAGCGGCTACCCGAATGTCCACGTGATCGGCGATGCCTGCGCGGTACCCGCCAGCGAGGGCAAGGCAGTACCCAAGTCCGGCCACATGGCCAACGCAGAAGCCAAGATCTGCGCCGATGCCATCCTGCGCTCCTTGAACGGGGAGTCACCCGATAAGAACATCACCACCAACTCGGCCTGCTTCAGCCCGATTACCTCCACGACTGCCTCCTGGCTTTCGGCCAACTTCAACTACGGTGACATCTACGATGGCGTTGGCAAGTTAAAGGGCAAGGGGATGCACCGCGTCGATCTCGGCGAAGCACCCAGGACCAACGGCGACAACTATCAGGACATGTTCACCTGGGCAGAAGGACTTTTCGCGGATAGCTTCGCTTGAGCAAGCGGGCCAGACCACAAGCCTGGCCCAGGCGCTGCAAGGAAAAGGAGACGGGGCCTGAGGTCGCAAGGCACCCGTTGCCCGCGGCGATGAAATCGGGATGCGTGTGGTTGGCAAGCTCAACTGCATGCATGTCTTGGCCGCCGCCACACTGACCTGGATCAAGTGCCATCCCAACCGGGTCGCCGGCTTCAGCCTCAACGCCGACCACGGTGCGGCTGCAGTGGCCAGACGTCTGCGCCAAGCGAATCCCGGCGAGATCGTCATCGCGCACATGAACAGGCCCGCGTCGCGGACAGCCAAGGGAGTGGTCGCCGCCCTGCCCGATCCACTCGGTTGCGGGCTGACCTTCGTCAGGCTGTCGCAGGCGGCCGGGGTGCTGCCGGCGCGCGACGGTAAGCAGACGCTGTGACGATCGACCTCATTGCCGAACCCGACGACGCGCTCGCCAGACCCAGCGGTCATCGGGCGCCCGCCCTGGCGGTACGCAATGGCGACGGCGAGGCACAAGATCATCGGTCCCTGGCTGACGATCGCCGGCGCGCTCGCGGGTGGCACGCTGATGACCGGTTACGCCCGGTCGGTCAGCCAGTTGCCGGCGGTCATTGCGCTGGCCGCGCAGCGACGACCGAACCGACCTGGTACCAGTCGATGCGCCGCGTCGCCAGCATGATCGCGGCGAGGGCAAGGAAGAGCAGCACGCTGCCCATCAGCAGTGAGTTGTCCTCGGAAAGCAGGACGCCATACAGCACCCCGTAAAGTCCCGCCAGCGCTGCGGCGAAAGCAAAGCCCTGACGGCGACCGCCGAGGGCGGCGGTGAGGTAGCTTCCGATCAGGGCAATACACGCCGACGCGGCGATCGCGTAGGCGGCAACAAAGGGCAGATGCTCGGAGAGCGCGATCAACAGCAGGAAGAAAACCGCCAGAGCGAGGCCCACCAGCAGGTACTGCAGGGGGTGGATCGGCGAGCGACGGAGGACTTCGCTGAGGAAGAAGCCGGCGAAGGTGAGGGCAATGAACAGGATGCCGTACTTCACGGCACGTTCGGACTGCAGGTAGACGTTGACCGGGTCGATGAACTGGATGTCGAGCACTTCAGGCGACGGTCCGCCCTTGGCAGCGGCCAGGGTGTTGGGAAAGCTGCGCGCCAGATGCGAGATCTCCCAACGGGCGGTAAAGCCGTCATCGCCGACCACCCGCTCGCGGGGCAGAAAGCGACCGCCGAAGCTTGGGTGGCGCCAGTCCGACTTGATGGCGATGGTGTTCGCCTCGCCGGTTGGTGCGATCGCCAGCCGCTCGGTGCCGGTCAACTGCAGGGGGAAGTCGAAATCGAGCGTCGTCGGCCCATCAAGCGCAAGCGCTCCGAGCGGGATGGCCAGGCGTTCGCCAGCCAGGGCGTCGCCCTGCACGGCGGAACTCTTGGGCGTCGAAAAGCGGTGCCGTGTGCCCGACAGATTAACGGCTGGATCGTTGTCCACGCCGCGCGGATCGGAAACGCCCAGCAGCAGCGTCGCTTCGGCGCTCACCAGGGTGCGTTTGCTGTCCAGGCCGAGGTGCGCCGGAAGCACAAAGCGCCCGGCGACCGCCAGATCAAGGTGATAGAGTCTCGCCTGATAGATGCCTCGCTGGCGGGTTTCGACGCGCGCCTCGCCCGTCAGGCGCAGGCTCTGCGCCGGCAGATGGAAGCGCTGCTCGGCAAAACGCGGGATGCTCCGGAGACGACCGGTGGCGGGGTCCTCCGTCATCTCTGGCTCGAGTCTTTCCCGATAGTGGATCAACAGCACCGGTCCGGTGAGCGTCTGCGGGCCGGCAGCACTACTGGCGATGCCGCGCTGGACCTCGTCCTGACGCGAGCTTCGCTGGCGGATCTGATCTTCGATCAGGGCCAGCGGCACCAGCAACAGCAACGACATGACAGCGATGGCGACGAGTTTCAGTAACAGCTTCTTGTCCATGAGATTCTCCCTGGTTGATGGCACAGGAAGTCTCGACCCCGGCGATGAACAGACGAGGAAGCGGCGGTGAAGCGGCGGTGAAGCGTTGTGAAGCAAGGGTGAAGTCAGGCCGCGCTCAGGCCAGGGGAAACAGCAGGCGGGCCAGCGCCCCGCCCTCGGGATGGTTGGCGAAATCGGCTTCGCCGTCATGCAGCCGGGCCACTTCGCGCACCAGCGCGAGCCCCAGACCCGAACTCTTCTTGCCGGTGGCGGTACACGCCAGGGAATAGAAGCGATCGAATACCTGCGGCAGCGCGTAGTCGGGAGCGCCGGTGCCGTGATCGCGGACCGACACCTCGGCGCGCTGTTCACGACATTGCAGAGCGACCTCGATGCTTCCTCCGGTCGGGGAGAAAGCGATGGCGTTGTCGAGCAGATTGAGCAGCGCCTGCTGCAACAGGAAAGGGTCGCCACGCACGCCAAGCGGACTGCCGATGGCCAGCTGGCAACTCAGCTGGCGTGCCTGCAGCACCATGCTGCGCTCGCTGATGCAGCGCCGCAGCAGCTCTGCAAGGTCTACCACCACTGCCTCTTCCGGCGCCTGCAGTTGCTCGACCCGGGCCAGCATCAGCATGCGCTCGATGATTCCCCGCAGGCGCCGCGCCTGCTCGCTGACGCTCGCCGCAAAACGCCGGCGATCGGCCTCGGCGGGACTGCCTTCGAGAATCTCGGCGGCACCGACGATCGCCGACAGCGGGCTCTTCATTTCGTGCGCCAGATTCTGCACGTAGCGTTCGACGTACTGCTTGCCTTCCAGGCGCTCGCGCATCAGCGCCAGGGCCCGTGCCAGCTCGGAAAACTGACGGCCGCCGGAAGTCGGTGGATCGGCCTTGCGGCCCTCCGAGACGTCGCGGGCGTAGGTCCGCAGGCGGTTGATCGACCAGCTCAGCCAGGCCGAGAACGCCACCCCGATCAGGGCCGAAGCCGCCAGCAGGAGGTAGCCGGCGCGCTTGACGCGCTGCTCGGCGTGGTCGATGTAAGGCCGGACGCTGGACAGGGGCTTGGCCAGCGACAACACGCCGATCAACTGACCCGCGCGCACGATCGGCGCCGCTACGTACATCACCGACGAGTTGCCGTCGCCGGCCTGCTCGCGCGTGCTGCGAGCACCGTATTCGCCCTTGAGGACGCGCGCCACGTCGCGCCATTGCGAATAGTCGGCGCCCAGGGCCGCGCCTTCCGAGTCGAAGACCACCAGCCCCTGGCGGTCGGTGATATAGACACGAAAATCGATGCGATCCTTGCGAACGCCCCAGATGCTGGCCTGCGGCGAGCGCTCACGGGCGGCCGCCAGGGCCTTGGCAAACGCGCCATCGGCCATCGACCCGGCAGCCAGCTCCACCGCCGCCAGTTCGGCGAGAACGTGCGCCGTGTCGACCAGGGTTTCTTCTGTGGCCTGACGAATACCGGGTTCCACCTCGTGGGTGAAGATGTTGAGAACGAACCACGCGGCCAGGCCGACCATCAGGAAGTAGCCGAGAAAGAGGCGGACGGAGATGTTCATCGGCCGCTCAGCGCACCGCGATGCTGTAGCCCAGACCGCGGTGGGTCAGAATCGGCTCCTCGTCGGCGCGGACCGCCCGCAGCTTGCCGCGCAGTGTCTTGATGTGAGTGTCCACCGTCCGCTCCAGGCTTTCACCGCAATCCTGCCAGACGTTCTCCATGATCTGGCCGCGGCTCAGGATACGGCCCGGCCGCGTCAGCAGCAGCGCCAGCAGGAGGTACTCGTAACGCGTGAGACTGAGCCAGACGCCGTGGTAGGCAATCCGCAGACCTACGCTATCGACCGTAAAATGCGTCGACGGGGTGACTGCCGCGCCTCCCGCCTGCAACTCCGGGCGAGCGCGGCGCAGGATGGCGCGGACGCGGGAAACCACTTCTCGCGGACTGAACGGTTTGGCGACGTAATCGTCGGCACCGAGTTCCAGGCCGACGATTCGGTCCACCTCGTCGGACCTGGCGGTGAGAAAGATCACCGGCACCTGCGAGCGCCGCCGCAGGGCACGGCAAACGTCGAAGCCACTCATGTCCGGCAGGCCGACGTCGAGCACGACCAGGTCGTGACCGCCGGCATCCAGACGTGCGAGAGCATCCGCCCCCAGGGTGCAGCACTCGCTGGCAAAGCCGTCGGTCTGCAGGGCATAAGCCAGGGTATCGGAAATCGCTGGCTCGTCGTCCACGATGAGAATTTTCATGGCGACGATGGTAGTGCATTCCGCGCCGCGCGTCGCCATCCGCGGACTGCTGCGACCTGTCGGCAGCAAGGGGCAGCAAGCGCCGCGTCTGGCTGCGGAGCGGCAAAAAGAAGGACAATGGCACTTCCGGCACGATGATGCGGCGGGCTCTCCCGCCCGTTCGTCCTGCCGCCATCCTGGAGGTCACCACGCATGGAACGTTTCACCATCTCGCTCGATGCCCCACTCGCCGCAGCCTTCGATGAGCTGATCCGCATCAAGGGCTATCGCAATCGTTCGGAGGCGGTACGCGACCTGCTGCGGCAGCAGCTCGGCGAGCATCAACTGCAGCGCGACGAGGCGCCAAACTGCATTGCCGCCCTCTCCTATATCTACAACCATCATGAACGCGAACTCGCGGAGCGCCTGACGACGCTCCAGCACCGGCATCACGACCTCACGCTGTCGACCATGCACGCGCATCTTGACCACGACGATTGCATCGAAACGGTATTCCTGTGTGGCCCGACGCCTGCCGTACGCGACTTCGCCAACTTGCTGCTGGCCGAGCGGGGCGTGCGCCACGGCATGCTCAATCTGATACCGGCAGACATCGAGCACGGCCACCACCAGCATTCAGCGACCACCGGCGACATGCGCCAGGCGCACGTCCACAGCCGGCCGAAGACCTGACGCGACGGCACTGCGCCCGGCGCCGGCTAGCCCGGGGGGCTGCACACCGGACAGCCCTGCAGGCGCAGCGGCCTTTCGAGATGGCCGGCAACAAGCAGCACCGCATCCTGCAGGATTTCCCGACTGGGGCCGTCAGTGAGGATTCGCCCTTCCTTGACGACAATCGTCCGGGCACAGAGATCGAAGGCCATGTCGAGGTCGTGGGTGGCAACGATGATCGTCTGTTCGAAGGTCTTCAGCAGCTCGATCAGTCGCCGCCGGGCCTGGGGATCCAGATTGGACGTCGGTTCATCCATGACCAGGATCGTCGGCGACATGGAGAGAACCGAGGCAATGGCGACCGCGCGCTTTTCTCCCCCGGATAGCCTGTACGGCGGGCGGTCTTTCAGATGCGCCGCGCCGACGATGGACAGCGCATGCATGACCCGGCGATCCACTTCGTCGGCCGGCAGCCCCAGGTTCAAAGGGCCAAAGGCCACATCGTCCTGGACCTTCGGCATGAACAGCTGATCGTCCGGGTCCTGGAAGACCATCCCGACAGTACGTCGTACGTCCGGCAGGGTTCTCTTGCTCAGGGGGAAATCGCCAATGCGTACCGTGCCAGCCTGCGGCATCAGGCAACCATTGAGATGAAGAAGAATCGTCGATTTCCCGGCGCCGTTGGCTCCGACAATGGCCACGGTCTCCCCCTGGGCGACACTGAACGAAAGGCCTCGCAGCGCCGGGTTGCCGTCGGGATAGGTGTACTGCAGATCCCTGACTTCGACGACGGGGTGGCTCACCGCATCAACGCCATGGCCGTGTCGCCCAGCCATCGGGGCACATCGTGGAGCCGCATGAAGAGAAAGATCGCCGAGCAACCGACGAGGAAGACGAGGTCGCGGCCGCCGATCCTTAGCTGGCGCGCGATCCGGATTTCCCCGTCAAAGCCTCGACAGCGCATCGCGAGGTGGATGCGCTGCGCGCGATCGAGGGTACGCAGCAGCAACTGTCCGATCATGAGCGAGGAGACCTGCAGCGCCATTCCGCGCCCGCCAAAGGATCGCAGAGACCGCGCCCTGAGCATGCGCAGGGCCTCATCGCCGAGAACGAAAATGTAGCGGTAAAGAAAGAGCAGCTGAACGGTGAAGGCGGCTGGCGCTCCCATTTTTTCCAGGGCGAGGCAGACTGCATTGAAGCCGGTGCTGGCGACAAGAATGAGGGCGGCGCTGACCGTCAGGACGAAACGGAGCATGATCGAAGCAAAGGAAACCCAGCCGCCGGAGATCTCGAGCGGACCCAGATGGACCAGAACGGCGCGATCCAGAAGCGGATTGAAGATGCCGACAAGGAAGGCGAAAGGCGCGGCCAGCAGGACCTTTTTCAGGAGGTAGCCGAGCGGCAGGTTGCCGAGAGCCACCAGAACAATGGGGTAGATGACAAAGGGAAGCAGTGCCGACAGCTCGTATTTGTTGAACGAGACGACGCAGACGATGAAGAGCAGCGTGGTGAGCAGTTTGACCCGTGGGTCGAGCCGATGGACAGGCGTATCCTGATCCGAAAGGGTGTCCAGGTAAGTGAGGTCAAGCAGGGATGACCCGGTTTTCTCCATGACTCGCCGGCTTATCGCTTGCGCTGGGACCTTCTCAACCCGAGGCCGATCAGCCCGGCGAGGAGCAGGGTCATCGCTGCGCCAACCAGACCCGAAAGGGATTTCCCGGCGCTGACGTCAGGCCATTCCTCCGCCTTGCCCTTGCCGGCTTCGGCCGCCGCGTCTCCCTCGCCTGAGGTGGCGGGCACTTCCTTTTCCTCGCCCTTCCTGAAACCGTAATCCGGCAGGAAGGCGGTCTTTTCCTGCAGCCTGGCAGCCAGCGCGTAGGGACCCTGGTCGGCAACTTCCAGCGCTTCCTTGCCGCTGGTGTGGAACATCGACCACTCGAGGCCATCCGGGTTGGCTGACGCAAACCAGGACAGTGCGCCACCGGTCACGACAGTCACCACGAGCAATCCGGCGAGAACATTCTTCAACGCAGGGGTTGCCGGCGGCCGGGCTACGGCAGCCATTTCCAGGATTTCGGGACGCGCCTTGCAGACGAAAGTCACCACGGCGGCGGTGACCAGCCCCTCAACGACGCCGATGGCGAGATGGATCGACAGCATCAAGAGCAGGAAGGTGGTGAAGGGGAGTTCCGATATACCCGAGAACAGGGTCTCGAGAACGACGCCAAAGGCTCCCATCTGCAAAGCCAGAATCGACGATGCGACCGCCCCCACCACGAGCCGCCGGCGGGTCGGACGCTCACCGACAACCTTTCGGTAGATGAACGGGTAAGCAATGAAACAAGGAAAGAACGCGAGATTGAAGATGTTGCAGCCCAGCGCCAGCAGACCGCCATCGGCAAAAAACAGCGCCTGGACCGTGAGGACGGACGCCATGGTGAGGAAGGCGGCGTAAGGGCCCAGCAGGATGCTGAGGATCATGCCTCCCCCGAGGTGACCACTCGAACCGGTGCCGGGAATCGTGAAGTTGATCATCTGTGCGGCAAAGATGAACGCCCCAAGGACCCCCATCAGCGGCACCATGCTGTCGTCCGCTTTCTCCTTGAGTTTCCTGGCGCTGTAGACCGTGAGACCGGCAGTGGCCGCCCACATCGCGCCACCAACGAGCGGAGAAATCAGTGCGTCTGCCATATGCATGAGACAAGCCTCCCTTGGTACATTGGTCGTACGGTCGTAGCGGAATGCATCTGCAGCGGTTTCTTGCCGCCCGCGCGAGCTGGCGAGCGTGCACGCCCCGGCGAACTTCGCTCGCCGATACTCACAGGGTAAATTGCAGGCGGACCCCCGCGACGGTCGAGTCCGGCAGGTAGAAACCAGGGTTGAAGATGCGCTGGATGAGCGGTTGCACGACCAGTCCGGGCAGAACCTGCGCCTGGTAGGTCAGCTCGACGACCGTTTCGTTGTTCGACGACAGGGGAACACCGGCTTCGCTCGACAGCTGCAGCCGCCCTTGCGGGTCGGGATGGGCGCGTGTCGCGGCCAGGCCGAAGGTGTCGTTCTCGCGGCCGGCGAAGGGCCCGCGGAAGCTGAGACCGGCGCTGACCGAATAGCCGAGCGTGCTGGTCCGGCCGTCGGTGAATCCGTAGCGGGCGAAGAGTGTCAGGTCGCGCGGCGTTTCCGGCACGCGATAGACCGTCTGTTCCGCCAGCAGATAGGCACCCCAATGGGTCGAGGAGAGCGGTTCGCCGGCAGCATCGACGGCTGACAGTTGCGGGAAACGTGGCGAGAAACGCCAGAGCCCGATGGCCAGCTTGCTGATCGGCGAATAGTCGCCCGCGTCGTCGAGCACGCCGGGCGGCTCGACGAGCAGTCCGGACTTGAGCGGGCTGAATCCGACTTCGCCGATCAGCATGCTGCCAACGCCGCGCTGCCAACTCATGTTCGGGTCGGCCGTGTCGATGCGCTCGCTGGCAATGCCGCGCGTGACCGCCAGCATCGCATACCAGGCGGGATCGGGATCGAGGCGCAGACGTGCGCCATAACTGCTGGTCGCATAGATCGATGGGCCGGCGAGACTGCCGAAGTCGGCGGCTTCTGCCGCCATCCCGAACGACGGATGGACGAAGACGCCCGACGAATCGGTGACGTAGAACTCGCTGTCGATCGGATAGAGACCGGCACGCAGCGACGCCCGGTCATCCAGGAACGATTGCTGCAGCCAGGCCTCGAAGATGCCGGTCCGGTTCACCGGCGCCTCCAGGTTGTCGACGCCCATGAAGCTACCGACCTTGTTGAGGTTGACTCTGCCGCCGCTGTTGCTGATCAGAGAGAGGTACGCCGAACCGCCCTGCCAGCCGATCAGCTTCTCGCCATCAAGCTGCAGGGCGAGGTTGAGGTTGCCCATGTAGGCCCCGCCGCGCTGCAACCCGCCTCGGTTGTTGCGCAGGTAGTCGGCGGTGTACGCCAGGTCCACCTGGACACCGGCGTCGAAGAGGCGCTGGCGAGCGCCGCCCCAGTCGCCGCTGAGCGTGGATTCCGGCCAGGCCGGGGCCTCGGCGACGACGCCCGCCGTCTCTGCCGCATCGTCAGCCCGGACAGCACTGGCAAACCCCGACGCAAGTAGCAAGGCGAACAGCAGGGTAACTGGTCTGGCCATGGTGCCATTCCGCCGAATCAGCATTTCTTTCCCCCTTCTGTGATGAGGACCGGCCAGAAAACAGCGTCCTCGTCGATCAAGCGCAAGACGTCTCGCCGCGCCAGCTCGCCAGGCTGGCCGTTCGCCATGGCCTTGCGCAAACACGGCCTTGCCCCCTCATCCGTGTGAACTATCGGAAAAATATCTTACTCTGACCCTGTTGACAAGGCCTGCATAGCCCCCGGCATGGCTTCTGTCGCCTGCGCGAGACTTTCCGGTTAATCTTCGCTCTCGTCAACCGGCCACGGTCGGGCCAGTTGGCCAACCGTTTGGCCGGGAACCGATATCGCGCTTTCTCGGCGCAACGACCCGGTTGCCGCACATCTGACGCGAGGCAAGGCATGGCCGACATCTTCCTTTCCTACCGCCGGCACGATAGCCAGAGTGCCACGGGGCGGCTCAGCGACCGCCTGGCGGCACACTTCGGACCCGCCCGGGTCTTTCTCGACCACGAGTCGATTGCCGCCGGCGACGATTTCGCTGAAGCGATCCGACGTGCTGTCGGCACCTCGGTCGTCCTGCTCGCCGTCGTCGGACCGGACTGGCTGACCGCTTGCGACGTCAATGGCAAACGCCGCCTCGACGACGAGGGAGACTTCGTCAGACTGGAGATCGAATCGGCCTTGCTCGGTGGCGTGCCGGTCATCCCGGTGCTGGTCGAGGGCGCCGTGATGCCGACCGCGGCCGTGTTGCCGCCAACCCTCGCCCGGTTTGCGCGCTGTCAGGCAACGGAACTGTCGGAAACGCGCTGGAACTACGATGTCGACCGTTTGATTGCCACGTTGCAGGCACGTTTTGCGATCGAATCCGAACAGGCGATTCCCGGCTCCAGCGGCGCCAGCGATGGCCGGATCAACTTCTTTGCCAGGCTGGCGCTCGATCTGCTCGAGCTGACGGCACACCCGACGCGCCTGATCGCCAGACAACAGACCGGGCACGTGCTTGACCACGTGCGCGCCTTCATGTTTCTGCTGTCGGTACTGGTCCTGGGCAACCTCGCTTTCCTGCTCGGCATCGGCGTGACGTCGCTGGCTGAATGGATCGCTGTCGGGGTGATCCTCGGCGTCCTCACCCTGACACTGCTCACCGCGCTGCTGACGCTCGCCTGGCGGCTGGTCGGTACGCGCATCGAGTTCCGCCAGGTGACGCTGATTTTCGCCTACATCTATTCGGGAAGCTGGATCGGCTTTTGCGCCGGCGCCTTGCTCGCAGCGACAGGAGTGCAACTGGTGGCGCCGGAGGTGTTCACCGATTACCTGGCGATTGTTCGTACCAGCGCCCCCCTGGCACAGAGAATGGCCGAGGCGCGGACCCTGCTCGAGAACGCCCTGCATGGCCCGGCGGCGGCACTCTTCGTCTTCGCCTGTCTGGTGTGGGGTTCTGCCGCCGTCTGGACCATCGTCGCCTGGGGAGCCTTTCGCAACAGTTTCGGTTGCGGCCGCGTCAAGGCGATCCTGGCAACCGCCTTGTGGGCCGCAATGCTGTTGATCCTGATGCGGATGGCAACGTGGGCAGCGCGCAATCTGTAGGAGCGCCGAGCCGGAAGCGTGCAGCCGCCAGGCTTAGACTGCTTCTGCCACCCAGGCATCTCGCGGCAGGTCGGGCACCCCGGGGTTGATCACAAAACGGGTCATGGCATGCGGATTCATCAGGCCGACACCGCCTTGTGCCAGTCGATAGTTGATCACCGGACGTTCAAAAAGACCGGTCAGGTTCATCAGCCGCTCGGCCAGGGCGGCCTTGCGAACCCCCTCGGCGCTGGTGTACAGGGAATAGCCGCCGAGGAAGAAGAACTCTATCCGCACCTTGAAGTTGTCGCCTTCGAGCCCGCCTGCAAACGGCTCGGCCCGTTGCTCGGCGGTCAGGGCGGTAAGCGTCAGGTTCAGTGGGCTGGGCACGTGGTCGCTCAGATCGCGATCGGTTTCGATTTCCACGCAGGCAATCGCCGACGCGGAGAACACCTCCGTCTGAGCGGCCGACCCAATGATCAGCGGCTTGCCCGCGAACAGCTGGCCGCTGCGCTTGAGGCTGTCGAGTATCTGGTCCATGCTGGCGTCGTCGGTCTGCGCAAAACGCCGCGCGCGGTTGGCAGTGGTGATGACTGTAATGCTGGTCGCCATGGTGACACTCCATCAAAGAGGGTGATTGCTCTCTGCAAACGCAAACGCGCGATCACGCGCTGCCACGATTCTTCCCTTGCACCCACAGCACGTCGCCGCAGCCGCCGGCCTGATTCAGCGCACGGCCCAGAACAAACATCAGATCAGACAGGCGATTCAGGTACTTGCGGGCAAAGTCGGAGACCGTTTCGGTACTCGCCAGGTGCACCATGCAGCGTTCGGCCCGGCGGCAGACCGTCCGGGCGAGGTGCGCGACGGCGGCGGCGCGGGTACCGCCCGGCAGGATGAAGTCCTTGAGCGGCGAGAGATCGGCATTGAACTGCTCGACCAGGTCTTCGAGCCGGTTGACCTGCGCCTCGTTGATCATGGTCATTCCCGGAATGCACAACTCACCGCCGAGGTCAAAGAGGTCGTGCTGAACGCCGATCAGTGCCTGCCGGATCTGATCCGGCATGTCTTCGGTCAACAACAGCCCGATAGTCGAGTTCAGCTCGTCAACCTGCCCCATCGTCTCGACCCGCAGGCTGTCCTTGGCGACCCTGGTGCCGTCACCCAGGCCGGTGGTACCGGCGTCGCCAGTGCGGGTCACGATTTTCGAGAGACGATTGCCCATGCCGCAATTCCTGATCAAAAAACAGGATTATAGCCGAGGGTCCGGCAAAACTCCCTCGCGGGGAACTGTTGCGGCACAGCATTGGCCGCCGGGAAGAGGGTCCGGTAGAAACAAAGCCTCTTTGGCCAACCAGCCGGGCTGTTGGCAATTTCTTTCCTGGCTCCCCGTCTGCTCGAAGCCCGCCTGATCAGTTGTTGCCCGCCAGCAGGAACGAGCGCTCCCATTCGCCCATCTGGCCGGTGGCAATGGCCTCGTGCGAGCCGTCGGCCGTCACCGCTCCATCACGCATCAGCAGCACGCGGGCACCCAGTTCAACGGCATCTGCCGGATCGTGGGTGATGATGATCGCCCCCAGGCCAGTGGCCAGCCTGGCCTTCAGACGTACCAGCAGATCAGCGCGGGTGACGCGATCGACATTGCCGAAGGGCTCATCGAGCAGCAGCAGCCTGGCATCTGCGGCGAGCGCCCGGGCCAGCGAAACACGCTGCGCCTCGCCGCCGGACAGGGTGGCTACATCGCGGCCGTCCATCGCCGTCAATCCCATGTCGCGCAACACCTCGCGGGCCCGTGCCTGCCGCGTCGCCTTGTCAACCGCCCGGATGGCAAAAGCGGCATTGCCCACGGCATCGAGGTGTGAAAACAGGGTGGCATCCTGGAACGCGAGTGCCACCTCCCGGTGCTCGGGCGCCACGCGCACTTTGCCGGCGGTTGAAACCTCCTGG
This sequence comes from Candidatus Accumulibacter necessarius, assembly GCA_017302435.1. GTDB lineage: Bacteria > Pseudomonadota > Gammaproteobacteria > Burkholderiales > Rhodocyclaceae > Accumulibacter > Accumulibacter necessarius. The sequence continues at coordinate 26,763 of JAFLDL010000002.1, read as the reverse complement.
CCATGCAGATGCACGCTGCCACGGGTGGGCGCATCGAAGCCGGCGATCATGCGCAGCAGGGACGTCTTGCCGCTGCCTGACGGACCCAGGATGGCGAGAACCTCCCCTGGCGCCATATTGAAGGACACCTCCGACACCACCGCCCGAGCGGCGATCACCCGCGATAGAGATCTGACTGAAAGCATGTCGCGAGTGCTCCGCAAAAAGTTCGATACGACCGTGCCAAAGCCATCACGCCCCGGCTGACTGCCCGCTGCCGGCACGCCCGGGAGCCCCGAGTCGGTTCATGCGCCAGCACAGAAGAAGCAGTGGCAGCAGCATGAGAACCTGGGTGATCAATACCCAGACCGCCGCGCGGTCCATGTTCTGGTTCCGTGAGAAGGCGTAGATCTTCAGCGCTGGCGACGTATAGCCGAAAGGCTGCAGCATCAGGCTCATGTCCAGTTCCTTGAGCGACTCCATGAACACCAGCGCGCAGCCCAGCAGGAGAGCCGGCCAGAGATGCCCGGCAAAGGCCACCATTCGCGCACGCACCGGCCCGGCACCGAACGTGCGGGCGACCTCAATGGTCGCCTGCGGGGTGCGTCGCAGAGCGTCGAGCACCGGCAGCATGGCGAACGGCATGAAGCGCAAGGCCTCCGAGACCACGACCAGAAGGCGGCTGTCGCGCCACGAACCGAGCCACTGCGCGCCCAGCGATCCGTCCGCACTCATCATCACGAAAGCCAACGCCAATACCAGTGAAGGCAGGAAGTAGTTGCTCAGGAATAGCCAGGGCGCGCGTTCGGCGAGGCGTGAGCGGCCACCCGAGCGCAGCAGCAGGGCGGTGAGGGCGCAGACTGCCGCCACTACCAGCGCGGTACACAGCGACGTGCCGGCCGCGTTGAGCATGTCGCCCGGAATGGCGGCAAAGCGGGTACGGTCCCACTTGATCCAGGCCCAGCGCACGGTGAGGACCTCGGGGATCCAGAAGGCTGGCAGCGAGCACAGCAGGCTGAACCCCACCAACCCCCATGCCAAAGGCCGGGCGAGCGGCTTGCGACATGCAGCGGCGGCAGCCGGCGGAATCGGATTCTGGCTGATGATCGAAGTGGCTGCCCAGGCCGCCACAGCCACCGCGAACACCGCCGGCACGATCATCACTACCGAGACGACCGCCGCCACCGAGGAACTCTGGCTGGCCAGCCAGAGGTTATGCACGCCGACGCTCAAGGTGTCGATGCCCAGGCGTTCGGCCGCCGCATAGTCACCGATGGTCTGGGCAAGAACGATCATCAGCCCGGCCGCAACCGGCACCGCATAGGTCGGCACGTGCACGCGCAGCAGCCGCTGCCAGGGGCCGAGACCCAGCGCCGCCGCCAATTCGGAAAAAGCGCTTGGGATGCGTGCTGCAGCGACTCGAAAGATGATGAACAGGTAGGGCGAACAGGCTAGCCCGTGCTGAATGGCGAGCGCATGCCGTCCTTCAAAAAACGCCCACGAGAACATCACGGTCCACGTTCCAGCGGTCACGTAGGGCGCAAACAGCAGCGGCAGCAAGGCCAGCACGGTGACCAACCGGCGGCCGCGAAAGTCGAAGCGCGACACCACCACCGCCGGCAGCGCGCCGACGGCAAACGCCACCACAGCCGCCTCCAGCGCCACCCACAGACTGGTCCGCGCCTGGTGGGGCAGCGTCGTGCTGGCAAAGTGGGCCAGCCACCCACCATCGAAAAGCACAGGCAGCGCCGCCCACAGCAGGTAGCCCGCCGGCAGCAGCGCACAGCCTCCCAACGCCAGCGTAAAGACCAGCCGTGCCAAGCCGGCAGCGCTGATGTCGGCCCGCCTGCTCGCCCACCCGGGCATCGGCAGGGAGGTCGCGTTAGCGCTCGGCGTCAAAGCGGATCTCGTTGACGAACCTGATGACCTCTTCCCGCTTGCCGGCCATCAAGTCGAGCGGCACAAAGTCGATCTTGAACCGACCATCCACCAGCCCTTGCTCGGCACCCAGCCTGACCATGAGCGGATGCACCGCCACGTCTGGCCGCACCGAGTACTGCTTGGTACGGTCGACGATCAACTGCTGACCTTCCCTGGAAACGATGAACTCCAGCAAGGCGAGCGCCAGGTCGCGGTTGGCAGTGGCCTTGGTGACGCCGGCCGCGGATCGCATGATGAAAGTCCCCTTGCCGGCCTGACTGGGGAAGTACACGCCAACGGCATCGGCCCAGGCCTTCTGGGTGGGCTCGGCGGCCATCATTGGGTGATAGTAGGTGTTCATCAGGGCTACGTCACACTTGCCCTCGTAGATCGCCCTGGCCTGCTCGCGGTCATTGCCCTTCGGTGCTCGGGCCAGATTGCTGCCAATGCCCGAGATCACGGCCTTGGCCTTGGCCTCGCCGAACGAGGCAAAGAACTGCCCAAACAGCGCCAGGTTGTAGTCGTGGCTACCCGAGCGCAGGCAAATGCGGCCTTTCCACTTGGGGCTTGCCAGATCTTCGTAAGTTGACAGATCGCTGGGTTTGACCCGCGCCTTCGAGTAGAAAATGATTCGCGCCCGGTAGGCATCGACGAAGTACCGGTCGGCTGGGTCCATGAACTCCGACGGCACGGCGGCACGAATTTTGGCCGACTTGAGCGGATCAAGCAGGCCGCGCTGTGCCGCAATGTCAAGCAATTCGGCGTCCTTGGTGATCACCACATCTGCCTCGGTGGGTCGCGATTCGAGCCTGTTAACCAGACCCTGGTCCATGAACACGCCTTCCACCTTGACGCCGCTGCGGGCCTCGAAGGCTTCCAGAACGGGGCGTACGACGCCCTGGTCGGTGCGGTCAGAGATGACGCGCAACACCCGCTCCTGGGCGACGGCGCTTGTCGAGGCAGCCAAGATGAACGCCAGCAGCAGGGTGGTCGTCGGTCGGGATTTCGGGTCGGCCACGGTTGTTCTCCTAGAAAAGGTGAAAACAAGAATTTGGCAAGAATTTGGCAAGAAACTGGCGCAAGTATGATGGCGCAAGTGCGCGCAAGAACTTGCCAAGAACTTGGCAAGTTCTTGCGAAAGTATGATGGCGTAAGTGCGGTTCTTTGAAGGATTGGACGGAGAGAGATTCCAACACCGCCACACCGAGTATATGAGCCCCGGCCAAACGGCGTCAATCTGGCACCTGGGCTCGCAGCCCTGACGCATGACCGTACCGAATCGGACCAGTTTGCCGGAAGCCCGCGCTTTCGCCGCTGGGGCAGCCAGATCAAGGGGTGCTGGCGGTAAGTGAGCACTGGCTGCGCGAGGGCTGCGGTGTAGTTCCAGGGCATCCAGGCCGCCGGATCCAGCGCCACCTTGGCCGAGTGGCGCAGCAGGGAAACGAGGTAGTGAAACGGCTCGATCTTGTGGAGTTCGGCCGTGGGCCACTTTCCTTCTGGTGACGGAGCAGGCGCTCGGCGAGCTCGGTCGCTTGCGACCACAGCTCCTCCGGAATCTCAGAAAATGTAAAGATCTGAGACATAAGAGACTTGAACATTTAGGGTGACTGGCCTATGGTTTCGGCATGGAGCAAGAGTTAGCCATAGAAGCCAAGTATCAAGCGCTGTGTGGGAGGCTGGATAAGGCCGCGCTTCGCCTTTGGGCGGCGACAGAGGCACGGAGCCTGGGGCGTGGTGGCGTCAGCTTGGTCGCCAAGGCGACTGGGCTGTCGCGCACCACGATTCATGCGGGTTTGAGTGAACTGAATGCGCCGGTGTCCGCCGGGGAGCAAGGCGTGCAACTCCGAGCGCGAGCGGTCGGAGGTGGGCGAAAGAAACTGATTGACAAGGATGCCAGCTTGCTGAGCGATGTCGACGCCCTGGTGGAGCCGACAACGCGTGGTGATCCGATGTCGCCGCTGTGCGTATTCTCCACGTAGCCTCGATCCCCCATACCGAGACTGGTAAAAACCAACGTTCCAGGCTTAAGGCATTGCTGACTCAGGGCAGTAAGCCAGCACCAATGGCGAGGTAGATGTTTTGACAAAGATGCTGAACGAATACCAACAGTCTGCCCTGTATTTGCAAGCTGAGCGCAGCCCCTTTCCCGGGATCGCAAATCCGCAGCCGCATCAACTTTACCGAAACCCGCAACTGGACATCAGATCCCGGCAGCTTGGCCCAATCTTCCCGGGGCATATACGCGTCCAGATGATCTATGCGGGCATATGCGGGACGGACATACATCTCGTTAACCCGGACCTGCTAACGGGTTATGTCCAGTCTTCGGCACCAGCTTATCTTCCCGATGAGGGGAGATTAATTGGTCACGAGGGGGTGGGGAAGATATTGGAAGTCGCCAGCGATGTTACCGGATTGACAGTTTGCCAATTCGTCGCGTTCGAGTCGATCCAATCTTGTCACGCTTGTGAAGCATGTCGCCAGGGCCAATTTAATCAGTGCCTAAATTCCAAACTGATCGGGATGGAGGTAAACGGGATTTTTGGTACGGTTGTGGATATCCCTGCGATATTGGCATTCGATGTTTCGCGGTTTGGGAATTCTGATCGCTCGCTCCAGGCCGCTGCCTGTCTGGAACCCGCAGGCGTTGCATTCCTGGCCTGTGTTAACGCAGCAGTTTCTGCGTCTGATTGTGTCGCCATTCTTGGCGCCGGGCCCATTGGTTTGCTCACTGTCATGCTGTGCAGACTGGCCTTTGGGGCGTCCTTCGTGTGTGTGGTTGAGCCGTCTGAATACCGCAAGAATCTTGCCCGGAAATGGGCGGATGAGAGCCTGACACCGGATCAGTTCAAAAACGATCATAGTGTCTTTGATGTCCTAATCGATACATCTGGCGACCTTGATCTCGTTTCAGCCTCGATTACACGCCTGCGGCACAACGGGAGGGTCTGCTTGCTCGCGCGTAGCGGGCGGGCATTGGTTGTCGACAGTGTCGACCACATTATTTCAAGCAACATTTCCATAATGGGTTCTCGGGGGCACTTGGGGGGTATATATGAGCGACTCGCCGCGCTATATGAAAATGGTCGCTTGCCAATAGACGAGATTGTTACCAAGGTAATTAGCGGTCTTTCCGAATTGGCCGAACACCTGAAAACCCCCGATCTGGTTACCCAAAACAATTGCAAAGTGCTTTGCCGCTTTGATTGACGCCCACATGGCCAGAAATTCGCCATGTATGTGCATATGATGATTTATTCTCCTGGCCGAAGTGTATGGTGTGCAACGTGATGTCAAATTCCTCCCTCCTCAACAAAGAATATAGAACCTGGCTTATCGATAGCCGACGCTGGGCAGGCTATGTCCCGAAGAAAGGGGACGTCATAGTTGCCACCTACCCGAAAAGCGGTACCACATGGCTTCAGCGCATAGTTAGCCTGCTGATATTCCAGTCGACAAAGCCGATTGAGCTTGACGGGGTTTTCCCATGGTGGGAGTGCCGGACAGGTCCCTCAGTGGAATCCTTGGCTATCGAGATCGCCCGCCAGTCCCATCGGCGATCTATCAAGACACATCTGCCACTGGATGGGTTGCCGATTTTTGACGAGGTAAAGTACATCCATGTCGCAAGGGATGGCAGGGATGTCTGCCTCTCCTACCATAACCATTGTTTGGCGCACACAGATCGGTCACTCGATGCGATGAACAGAGTCGGCGCTCAGGACTTAACGCTGCAACGCCCTTATCCTGAGATTCCGAAGGATCCAGCCGAGTTCTTCCATAACTGGCTTACGCGTGGTGCTATTGATGGCGAGGAAGACGGTTCCCCTTTTCTCTCATATTTTGCTTTCGAAAAAACTTATGCGTCAGCTTCGCACCGGGATAACTTGCTGTTTATTCATTATGCTGACCTGAAGCAGAACCTCATTGAGGAAATGGCCAGAATAGCCGATTTCATAGAGGTATCGGTTGACCGTGCAACTCTTGCGAAACTGGCTGATAGCGCCAGCTTTGAGAAAATGCGCGAAGAGGGCATGGCATTGATTCCACGGACCGCCAGACTGTTCCAGGGGGAAGCGGAGACGCTGTTTTACAAAGGTCGAGTCGGGGAGTGGAGAGGCTTGTTCAAGCAAGATGACCTGGAACTGTTTGAGAAAAAACTCGGAGCTTTGCCAAAGGAATATGCAGGCTGGCTGATTGGCGGACGTAGTGGATTGCCCCTGAAATAGCAAAGCGAGCAGACCGTTGCCCGCTGAAAGGATTGCATGTTGCGACTGAAAAACACGAAGACGGGCCAGCTGAAGGACTGCGCATGCCCGCCCCGCCTCTGAATCTGAGCGCCAACCTGAGCTTCCTGTTCACCGACGTCGCCTTTCCGGATCGCTTCGCGCGCGCGGCCGGCGCGGGTTTCCGCGGCGTCGAGTGCATGTTTCCCTACGCCTGCGACCGCGACGATCTGGTCCGACTCCTGCGAGAAAACCGTCTGGTACTGGTTTTGCATAACCTGCCGGCGGGCGACTGGGACAGTGGCGAGCGAGGGATCGCCTGCCTGCCGGGGCGCGAGGCCGAGTTCCGCGAGGGTGTCGAACAGGCCATCGACTACGCCCGCGCGCTCGGCTGCAGGCAACTGAACTGCCTTGCCGGCGTACGCCCTGCGGGCGTCCCGGAGGCCGAAATCCGGGCGACCTTCAAGGCCAACCTCCGGCATGCGGCTCAGCGCCTGGCAGCCAACGGCATCCGGCTGCTGATCGAGCCGATCAACAGCCGGGTCGACGTCCCCGGCTTCTGGCTGGATACGCCGGCGAAGGCCCTGTCCCTGCTGGCCGAGATGGCCGAGACCAACCTCTGGCTGCAGTACGACATCTACCATGCGCAAATCATGGAAGGGGATCTGGCGCGCACTATCGAGACCCACATCGCCCGCATTGCGCACTTCCAGCTGGCCGACAATCCGGGACGGCACGAACCGGGAACAGGCGAGATCAACTACCCCTTCCTGTTCGCCCTGCTCGCCCGTCTGGGTTACCATGGCTGGCTGGGGTGTGAGTACCGACCGTCGCTGGCCGATACCGAGAGCGGCCTGGGCTGGGCGAGGGACTGGCTGAAGCGCTAGGCAGCCGGCCAGGAACGGCCCGCTGAGCCCGGGCTTACCAGAACTTCCACCACCATTTTTTCTTCTTCATCGTTCGTTCAACGTCCTTGCTCCAGTGCGCGTACGCGGCCAGGCCCACCTTGTCGAAGTGTGCGCCAAAACGCTTGTCGCTGTCGTTGATGTGCTGGATGAGCCAGTTGCGCAGGAAATGCAGCAACTCGAAACTGATCGCAACGTCTTCCTTGGTGAGCTTGTGCTGCAGCGCCTCGACCTGGTGCATCAAGTCCTGATGCTGTTGCTTGTGGATCTCGAGACCTGGGTAGTGCGTCAGACGCATCAGGCTCTCTTCGAGCAGAAAGTGCGTCCGTGTATATTCCGCCAGACGGTTGAGGATTTCCCTTGAGGTCGCCTTGCCGTGGTGCTCGCGAATCGCCTGGTGCAACTCGTTGAGCAGGCCGACGAGCACCTTGTGCTGCTCGTCGATTTCCTGGATGTTGACGCTGAACTCATCGGACCACTGGATCAGATCTGCTGCACTCATGAGCTGTCCTCAGGAACTGGTTATCTTGGACACTCAAGCGTACGCAGACGGCAGCGTGACGTTTTGATATCGATCAACAATTCGCAACGCGAAGGAGAGGGTCCTTGCCTGACGCCGCGGAAGTCCGTTTCCTGAAGAGCCTGTGCGCGGCCGCGATGGCCGCTGCTGCCCAGGGCCCGTTGCCGTCCGCCTCACCTGCCCGGCGAGCGCACCGGGCGGATGCTGGTCGTCGGCGTTGGCAAGGCATCGGCGGCATCGACGGCTCGGAAAGCAACGCGGGCGCCGTGATCGGGTCCGCACACGCTGCCGCGGGCGGCCGCGCTGGGGCTGAATGCGCGCGCCGCACTGCTCGACAACGACGCCTACGGTTTCTTCTCGGCGATCGACAGCCTGCTGGTCACCGGACCGACGCTGACCAACGTCAATGACTTCCACACCATTCTGGTGAGCTGAAGAAAGAGCCCTGGCAAGGCCGCCACCTCAGCTGCCGGCAAACGCCCTGCAGAAACGCAGATCTTCGGGGTAGGGAAAGAAATCCTCGACGTGTCCGGCGCGGATATTGTCCTGCGCGGTCTGCCAGAACTTCACGTTGAGCAGCGCCCGATGGTACTTGAGGAAGGCCGAGCGCACCTTCGGCGAGCCCAGCAGGAAGCTGGCAAACTCCTCCGGAAAGACATCGTGCCGGCCCACCGAATACCAGGGCTCGCCCGACATCTCCATTTCCGGGTACGGCGCTTCCGGGATGACGCGAAAGTGGGTGTCCGTCATGTACTCGATTTCGTCGTAGTCATAGAACACGACCCGGTTGTAGCGGGTGACGCCGAAGTTCTTCCACAGCATGTCGCCCGGAAAAATGTTGGCGCAGGCCAGTTCCTTGATGGCGTTGCCGTATTCGAGCACGGCGTGGTCGATCTGCTCCGGCGTCGCCGAGTCGAGATAGAGGTTGAGTGGCGTCAGGCGACGTTCGATGTAGAGGTGCTTGATCACCAGATCGTCCCCCTCTTCCTCGAGCAGCGATGGCGCCAGGGTATGCAGCGCTTCAAGGAGTTCAGCCGAGAAGCGCTTGCGGGGCAGCGCCACCTGCGAGAACTCAAGCGTGTCCGCCATGCGGCCGACCCGGTCGACCTGCTTCACCAGCAGGTATTTCCGCTTGACCGTTGCCCGGTCCATTTCCTTCGAAGCACCGAAGACATCCTTGATCAGCTTGAAAACGTAGGGATAGGATGGCAGCGTGAATACCAGCATGACCAGACCGGCGATCCCCGGCGCAATGATGAACTGATCCTCGGAATGGCGAAGGTGCTGCTTGAGGTCACGGAAGAACAGCGTCTTGCCCTGCTTGCCAAGACCCAGCATGGTGTAGAGCTCTGATGTCGGCTTGTTCGGCATGATGCTGCGCAGGAAGTCCACGTAGCCCGAAGGCACTTCCATGTCTACCATGAAATAGGCACGCGACAGCGAGAACAGCACGCTGATCAGCCAGCGGTCGAGCAGGATCGTGTCGAGCACCAGCTTGCCTTCCGGCGTGTGCAGCACGGCAATGGCAAAGGGAACTTCGTCGTGACCGTTGATCGCCTTGCCAAAAACGTAGGCCCCCTTGTTGCGGTAGAAAGCCGAGTGCAGGACCTGGATCTGGGCGTTGGCCTCGGCTGCTGGCCACTTGCCAACCCGCCTTTCCGCCGTGCGCATGACGTAATCCACGTCCCGGTCGAGATCCTCGAAGGGGCGTTGCCAGTCGAAATCGACGATGATCTGCCGGATCGTATTCCGCAGGCCGCGCTGCGCCGGGTAGTAGCTGCGGTAGGTCGGCGGGTAAGACTGGATGTACGCGGTCGATACGGCGGGACGCGCAAAGATATAGTCGTTGTTGAAATACGTTCGGTGCAGGATCTTCGAGCAAACCGAGTTGAAAAACGTCTCGGCGAGTTCAGGCTGCTTGTGGTTGATCAGTTGCCCGATGTAGAACAGCTTGAGCTGCTGCCAGGTCGCATCGTCGAGCGAAGCGGCAGCGAAGTTGGCGCACAACAGCTCGGCGGTTTCGCTGACCCTTTCGTCGTAGGAACGGATGCGCTCGCGCACGGCGTCATGGACACCCCTCCAGTCAGCCGCCTCGAACAGCAGCTTCGCTTGCTGGCCATAGGACCGAATCAGTCGATAGTGCCGATTGAAGCCATCGATCATCGCCTCGGCAATGCGTTGGGCGAGCACGTTTGCAACAGTCGAAATATCCATGGAGCAAGCCTGATGGTCTGGGGTGGCAGGATTGTAGCATTCGGCCTGGCGCACCGCAGCAAGCCACAGCGTGCTTTTCCAGGCAGCCATTCGAGACCCTTGCGCGGTACTGAATGTGCTGGCAGCCCGCCTGTATTTGCGACATAATTACGCGTGGTGCCGCAGGCGAATTTGCTTCAGACAGATCCCTCGTGCCCACGAATGCAGCATCGTCCGATCTGCAGCTTCCGAGCGACCGCCGTGAGCGGCAAGGCACCGGTGCTGGTACCCGAATCGGATACCACCAAACCACACTATATGGAGTTGGCATGAGCGCAAGTCTGATCAAAGTCCCGCAAGGCGGCCAGAAAATCGTTCCGGGGCAAGCCATCCCGGATAACCCGATCATCCCGTTCATCGAAGGTGACGGTATCGGTATCGACATTACACCGGTGATGATCAAGGTCGTCGACGCCGCGGTTGCCAAGGCCTACGGAGGCGCCAGGAAGATTCACTGGATGGAAGTCTATGCCGGCGAAAAATCCACGCAGATGTACGGTTCAGACGTGTGGCTGTCGGCCGAAACGCTCGACACGCTGAAGGAATACTCGGTTTCGATCAAAGGGCCAATGACGACGCCGGTCGGTGGCGGCATCCGTTCGTTGAATGTCGCCCTGCGTCAGGAACTCGATCTCTACCAGTGCGTCCGTCCGATCCAGTACTTCCGTGGCGTACCCTCGCCGCTCAAGGACCCGTCAAAAACCAACATGGTGATCTTCCGCGAGAACACCGAGGACATCTACGCCGGCATCGAATGGGAAGCCGGTTCCGACGGTTGCAACAAGGTCATCAAGTTCCTGCAGGACGAAATGGGGGTCAAGAAGATTCGTTTCCCGGCCACCTCCGGCATCGGCATCAAGCCGATTTCGAAGGACGGCACCGAGCGCCTGGTGCGGGCCGCGATCAAGTACGCGATCGCCAACAAGCGCCGCTCGGTGACCATCGTGCACAAGGGCAACATCATGAAGTTCACCGAGGGGGCCTTCCGTGACTGGTCCTACGCTCTGGCCAAGAACGAATTCGGTGGCGTCGAGATCGACGGCGGGCCGTGGCTCAAGCTGCCGAACGGCATCATCATCAAGGACTCGATCGCCGACGCCTTCCTGCAGCAGATCCTGCTGCGTCCCGCGGAATACGACGTGATCTGCACGACCAACCTCAACGGCGACTACATCTCCGACGCGCTGGCAGCACAGGTCGGTGGTATCGGGATCGCGCCCGGCGCCAACATCTCCGACCTCTACGCCTGCTTCGAAGCGACCCACGGAACCGCACCGAAGTACGCCGGCCTCGACAAGGTCAATCCCGGTTCGCTGATCCTCTCGGCCGAGATGATGCTGCGTCACCTGGGCTGGATCGAAGCCGCCGACCTGATAGTCTCGTCCATGGAAGCGGCGATCGGTGACAAGGTCGTGACCTACGACTTCGCGCGTCTGATGGAAGGCGCGACCGAGGTGTCCTGCTCCGAGTTCGGCGACGCAATGATCGCCCGCATGTAGGCACCCCGTTCACCTGACGAACAAGAAAAGCCCCCGCAAGGGGGCTTTTTGCTGTCGTAGGTCGATGATCTTGAACCTCGAGTTTTGTGCCCACCGGCACGCAACTCGATCTGTCGTTTCACTCAGCTGTTGGTGCCCGGGTTTTCCGCTTCAGGTGACTCCGGGCCGCCAGCCGAGTCTGCCGAACCGCTGTCCGGCGCATTCTTCGCCGCGAGGTCGCGCAGGCGCTTCTCCTCCTGCTTCCTTTTTTTCTCAAGCTCTCGCTGACGCTTTTCGAACTGATAGTTTGGTTTTACCAAGTTATGTCCTCTCATTGCCGCAGCAGCGGCCAAACCGGTTGGGGGTTCGCAGGGGTCGCATCATTCAGGCAAGCGTCGCGGGATGCCGGCCACCGCTCACATCAATAGCGGCCGCGACCGCCACCACCGCCACCACCAGGGCCGCTACGACGGGGACCGCCAAAGCCGCCACCGCCACCGCCACCACCGCTGCGGCCTTCCTGCGGCCGGGCTTCGTTCACGGTCAGGCTGCGGCCATCCAGGCTCTTGCCGGCAAGTGCGCCAATGGCCGCTTGCGCCTCCTGATCGGAGCCCATTTCGACAAAACCGAAGCCCTTCGAGCGTCCGGTTTCGCGGTCGGTGATCACTTGCGCGGAGACGACGGTACCGTGCGCGGCGAACATCTGTTCGAGCTCGCTCTTGCCGACGGTGTAAGCGAGGTTGCCAATGTAAAGCTTCTTGCCCAATTTGAGTGCTCCAGTGTAAGGATGTGAAAGGCGTTGCGTCGATCAGAATAGCAACCGGAAGCGCCGGAGTCGAATGGTTTTGCCAAGATCTCGCTTTTGACGCCCGGCAAGCGCCACTCACACACGCAGATTGCCGAGCGAGACCAGGCCTGGATGTCCGTACCGAATGGTGAGGGCAATCGAGCCAGGCCAGGCTACCGGGCCGGCGGCCGCCGCCTCACCCCGTGGTCGGAGCATCGTCGGTTTCAGCCTGCGAGTGGTGGGCATAGGTGGGCCAGTCGGGCGAGTAGTCGTCGGCCTGGTGGCCCCAGCTCACCCAGCCAGCACGCGAGCCGCGGGCGAACATCTCGAGAAAAGGGCCGGACGAGCACGACTCGATCAGATCGTAGGCCTCGTCGGGCTTGCGAGAATGCTCGCGTTTGCGGCTCTTGATGATATTGACCTGGCGGCGGCCGGGAGCGAGCGTGCGGGCGTTCTTTCCCCGGACACCGAAAAGGACCAGTTCGGTCGTGTTGCGGAAATAGAAGCCGACCCCGCGCCCGTCCGGCCCGCCATCCCTGCGGATCTTGTGCCAGACGATATTGCTCTTGTATTGGAAACCCCAGGCGGCGAGGACCCGCAGCCCTTCCGGCAGCAGCGCGTTCGGCACCCACAGGTAGAGGTGTGCCGGATCTTCGACAACCTCGGCTACCGGCAGCGCCAGGATGTCGTCCAGCGTCATCGTCGCATAGCGGTTCAGGCGCTTGTGCTCGGGCGCCATCTTGCCGGTGCGGTTCTGGAACTGCCACGGCGGATCCACGAGGACGGTGTGGAACTTTTGTCCACCGACGCGTCGGAGCAGGGCGGCGCCGGCCTCGGGAAAATGCTGGGTCATTGTTTTCAATCTTCAGGGCAAAGAAAGTGACTGCTGCGCGGCACGACGGACGGACCGTTTCCCTCCCGAAGCGTTTCCCTCCCGCCGCAGCGTCGGATGATAACGTCAACCAGGCCGGTGCGCAGTGCCAGACAAGCGGCTATGGCCCGCAGGCGGCATATCGGGATACCATCGCACTCAATTCCCGAGATACGCCGAGAGATGCCCGCCACCAGCGCAAGCCGCCGCCAGTCGCCATTCAGTTCCTGCCCGCCACCAGCCGGAGCGACTTTCGCGACAGCTGCGACAGCTCAGTCCGCTTTTCGGCGGCACCACCTGCCCCGGCCACCGCTAGGCCAGCCAAGCGTGTTGGGCCTGGGCTTTTCCTGCCAGCGGCCAGCCGATGCTTAAACGCGAACTCGAATACTTCTTCGGCGCGCTGCGCTTCTTCACGCGGCTGCCGGTCCCGGCCTGGGTGGGTCACAGCAGCGAGTCGCTCGATCGGGCGACGCGCTACTTTCCCGCCGTCGGACTGCTGATCGGCGCCATCGCCGCGCTGGTCTTCGTCCTCGCTTCCTGCGTCTTGCCGACGACGCTGGCAGTGCTGGCGGCCATGGCCAGCTCACTCTATCTGACCGGTGCATTTCACGAAGACGGCTGGAGCGACATGGTCGACGGTTTCGGCGGCGGCTGGGACAAGGCGCAGATCCTGACGATCATGAAGGACTCGCGCATCGGCAGCTTCGGCGCCGTCGCGCTGGTAATGCTGCTGCTCGCCCGCTTCTGCGCACTGATCGAGCTTGACCTGCTGGAGATTCCGCTGGCCCTGCTGGCCGGTCACACCCTCTCCCGCTTCGCGGCGACGACGCTGTTGCGCGGTCTCGACTATGTCCGCGACGAAGGCAAGGCGAAGCCGCTGGCGACGCGCATCAGTTGGGGCGAACTCGGCTTTGCCGGGCTCACCGCCCTGCTGCCGCTGCTGCTGCTGCCGCCGCTCGCGGCGCTGCTCGGCTGCCTGTTTGCCGCACTGGCGACGCTCTGGCTGGCGCGCCTGTTCCGGCGACAGATCGGCGGTTATACCGGCGATTGCCTCGGCGCCACGCAGCAGCTTTCCGAAGTGGCGTTCTACTGCGGGCTGCTGTGCAACTTTTCCTGATCCGCCACCCGCGCCCGCTTCTGGCCGCCGGCATCTGTTACGGCCAGCTCGACGTCGAGGCCGAAGATCCACAGCCGATCGCCGAGCGTCTACGGCCGCTGCTGCCCGCCGACACGCCGGTGATTGCCAGTCCCTTGCAACGCGCACGCGACCTGGCCGAGGCCTTGCACCCGCAGGCGCGATACGACCGTCGCCTGCTGGAGATCGATTTCGGCGCCTGGGAGGGACAGCCCTGGGACCAGATCGACCGCCGCCTGCTCGATGCCTGGGCGGCCGATGTCCTGCACTTCGCCCCGCCGGGCGGGGAATCGGCGGCCGCACTGCAGGCGCGCGTCGTCGACTGCGTCCGCGGTCTGCGCGGCGACAGCGTCGCGCTGGTTACGCACGCCGGCGCCATCCGTGCCCTGCTCGGCTACTGGCTGCAGTTGCCGATCGGCGATTGGAGCCAGCTGCCGCTCGCTTTCGGCAGCATCACGTTGCTTGAAATCGACGCCACTGGCGGGGAACAGCCGCGACAACGGCAGGGCCAGCCACGGACGCCGGGCGTCCTGCGCTACCTCAACCGCTAAAACGAAAGCACTGGTAACTCACTGGCAAGTCGGCGCCCAGCGAAGCAGGCCGTCGTCAGCCACGCGGATGGTGCTGGGCATGCAGAACCTTGAGCCGCTCGCGCGCGACGTGGGTGTAGATCTGGGTCGTCGAGATGTCCGAATGGCCAAGCAGAAGCTGGACGACGCGCAGATCGGCGCCATGGTTGAGCAGGTGGGTGGCAAAAGCGTGGCGCAACACGTGCGGTGACAGGCGGGCGGGATCCATTTCCGCCTGCAGCGCATAGCGTTTGATCAGCTGCCAGAAAGCCTGCCGGGTCATCGCCGAGCCGCGACCGGTGACGAACAGGTCGTCGCTCTGGCGTCCTTCGAGCAACGCCGGCCGACCGTCAGCCAGATAGCGTCGCAGCCAGTCACGCGCCTCCTCGCCCAGCGGCACCAGGCGCTCCTTGCCGCCCTTGCCGAAAATGCGCACGACGCCCATGTCAAGATTCAATTCGTGCAGCCTGAGCCCGACCAGCTCGGTGACCCGCAGGCCGGTGGCGTAGAGCGTTTCGAGCATCGCCCGGTCACGCTGCCCGAGCATCGTTTCGACCTGGGGCGCGGCGAGCAGGCGCTCGACCTGCGCTTCGGAAATCACTTTCGGCAGTCGCGAGGGCCTCGCCGGCATGGCGATCTTCAGCGTCGGGTCGCTGCTGCGCCGGCCATGCGCCAACTGGTACCGGTAGAAGCGGCGCAGGGTCGACAGGTAGCGGGCTTGCGACGACGCACGCAGCGTTTGCGCGAGAGTGGCGACGAAACGCAGCAGGGTGGCCTCGTCAATGCGGCACAGGCTGCCGAGTTGCTGCTCGCCGAGCCAGGTCGCCAGTTGCACCAGGTCGCTGCGATAGCTCGCCAGAGACGCCTTGGCCAGGCCGTCTTCCAGCCACAAGGTGTCGCAGAAGGAATCGATCTCGGCGAGATCGGTGGGGTCGGGCTCAGCGACCTTCATGCGCCAGCAGCCAGCGCTTGACGTCGAGCAGAAAGCCCGCCCTGTGCCGCGCGAATCCGCCGAGTCCGCCAGCCGCCGCCAGGACCCGATGGCAGGGAACGACGACCGGGAAGGGATTCGCGCCACAGGCCTGGCCGACCGCCCGCGGTGCGTTGTGCAAGGCCCTGGCAATTTCGCCGTAGCTGCGCGTCTGGTGCGGCGGGATGGCCGCGATCTGCTGCCAGACGCGGCGCTGGAACGGTGTCCCCGATGGGCGCAGGGGCAGGTCGAAAGCGAATTCGGCGTCCGCCAGGTAGGCGCCGATCTGGCGCGCCGCTTCCGCTGCCAGGGCATTGCCCGGAGCGACTTCGGGGGTCGGCGGCAGGAAATCGATCCGGTGGATTTCGTTCTCGTCGCAACGCACGCCAAGGCTGAAACCGGCAGCAGGGATCACCGCCTGGTAACCGGTCGCAGCGGGCTCGGCCAGCGGGCGCATCACGGCCGGCAGCAGCCCTCAGGACGGCTTGCCAAGCAGCGCCTGCTTGAGGTCATCCTGCACCGGCTTGTTGCCGAGCCAGATCTTCAGCAGCGCCCTGTAGAAATCCTCACCGGCGATGTCCTTGCCCTTGACTTGGCCGTTGATCGTCAGTCGTGTGCCGCTCTCCGGCAGCCAGTCGATGACGACACTGGTACCGGTCTTGGGCTCACCGGCGGCAAGCAGCGTGTCGGAAAACTGCTTCAGGCGATCCTTGAGCCCCGCCATTTCAGCTTCCGAATGGTTGTTGGCCACCCCTTCCTGCAGCGCCTCGACGAACTGCTGCGCCGAGAGGTCGCGCAACAGACTGATCGCAATCCGCTTGCTCCCCTTGGCCGCCAGCACCGCCTCGGCGTCGCCGCGTTTCTCGGGCAGGTAGAGGGCCATCGCATAGACCTTGAAGACCGCTTTCTTTCGCAAACCGGCACCATTGACCACCAAGTCGCCAGTGCCGACGTGGATCTTGTCGTCGAACTTCACACCGGCCACTTCGACAGCCGCCGCCAGATTGAAGGACAGGGCGGCAACGGCCGCCATCAGCAAGCGCTTCATACAATCTCCTTTGCTTTTTGGGTCAAGCTGCTTTGATGAATCTGGAGAAACCGGCAACGACTAGCGGCGCACCTCGCCGTTGCCCAAAACGATCCACTTCTGGCTGGTCAGCCCTTCCAGACCGACCGGGCCGCGTGCGTGAATCTTGTCGGTCGAGATGCCGATTTCGGCACCGAGACCGTACTCGAAACCATCAGCGAAACGGGTCGAGGCATTCACCATCACCGAGGCCGAATCGACTTCGCGCAGGAAGCGCAGCGCCGACGTGTAATTCTCGGTGACGATGGCGTCGGTGTGATGCGACCCGTACTGATTGATATGCTCGATCGCCTGATCAAGTCCGGCTACCACCTTGAGCGAAATGATCGGCGCCAGAAACTCGGTGGCGTAGTCTTCTTCGCTCGCGGCCTTCGCCTCCTTGACCCAGCTGACGGTCTCGGGACAGCCTCGTATCTCGACGCCCTTCTGCGTCAGCATCGCGGCGATCGGCGGCAGCAGGCGGGCGACAACGGAACGAGCCAGCAACAGCGACTCGGCCGTGTTGCAGGTGCCGTAGCGTTGTGTCTTGGCGTTCTCAACGATCTGCAGTGCTTTCTCGCCATCGGCGGCGTCATCGACGTACACATGGCAGTTGCCATCGAGGTGCTGGATCATCGGCACACGCGCCTCGGCCAGCAATCGCGAGATCAGCCCCTTGCCGCCACGGGGCACGATCACGTCGACAAACTCGCGCATCCTGATCAGGTGCCCGACGGCATCGCGGTCGGTGGTCCCGATCACCTGTACGGCATTGGCCGGCAAGCCGGCGCCGGCCAGTCCCTCCTGGACCAGCGCCGCGATCGCCTGGTTGCAACGGATCGCTTCCGAGCCGCCGCGCAGGATCGAGGCGTTGCCCGACTTCAGGCACAGGGCCGCGGCGTCGGCGGTGACGTTCGGGCGGGCCTCGTAAATGATCCCGATCACCCCGAGCGGTACGCGCATCCGGCCGACCTGGATGCCACTCGGCCGGAACTTGAGGTCGCTGATCTCGCCGACCGGGTCGGGCAAGGCGGCGACCTGCTCGACGCCCTCGGCCATCGCCGCCACGCCCTTCGTCGAGAGCGTCAGGCGATCGAGCAGAGCCGGTTCGAGACCGGCAGTACGCGCAGCGGCGAGATCATCCTGATTGGCGGCAACCAGCGCGTCGCTCTCCCGCCGGATCGCCGCCGCGATGGCGCGCAAGGCGCTGTTCTTGGCATGGCTGTCGGCGCGGGCGATGAGGCGCGACGCCTCACGTGCGTTCCTGCCGACGGTTTGCATGTACTGCTCGATGTCCATGAGACTTGCCCGGCGCTGCTGAAAGCCTGATTATAGTCACCGACGGTGCGCGAGCGTCAACGGAACCTCTGGAAAGAAACACACTCTTAGCCTCATCCCGCCTTTTACCTTTGCCGACCATGAAAAAACTGATCCTGCCCGCTGAAGTGAAGGTTTGTGCCACCTGCAGTTACTGGGACGGCGAGCGAAGGGTCGATAGCGAACTGCGCCTGGTGGTCGTCAGCGAAGATTGTGAGGGTGAGTGCCTGGTGCAAGCCAAGAACAGCCGTGGCCTGAACGACGTGCGTGGCGAAAAGGCCGGTTGTCTCTGGGAGCATCTGGCTCCCGACGCGCCGGCAGCCGACCCGGACACCGCCAGTTCCTGAACCGGCGCCCGGCCTGACCAGCACCGGTTCAGGCAGCCGCGATCTGCAGCCCCAGTTGCCGGAACTCATCCCAGGGGTCACCGTCAACCACCCCCTTGATCATCCGGTCGATGGCCGCAGCATGCGCCAGCGCCGCCTCCGCCCGCTGCCCATCGAGCCGCTGCAAGGCGCGCCTGATCAGCGTCTGACGCGCTCCCCATACCCGCGCCTCCTTGAGGAGCGCATCCAGCGGCTGGCGTCTGGCCAGCCCCAGCTTGATCTGCGCCAGGGCGCGCAGGTCTTCGGTCATCGCCCAGAGAACCAATAGCGGCGCCTCCCCCTCCTGCTGCAGACCGTCAAGGGTGCGCATCAGGCGCGCCACGTCGCCGGCAAGCAGCGCTTCGCGTAGACCGTCGAGGTCATAACGGGCGACATTGAGCACGGCGTTGCGTATCTGCTCGACGCTCAGAGCGCCCTCCGCGTAAAGCACGCCAAGCTTGAGAATCTCCTGATGTGCGGCGAGCAGATTTCCCTCGACACGCTCGGCAATGAAGAGCAGGCCGTCCGCGCTGGCGCTTTGCTGCTGACGACCGAGGCGGCCGGCAATCCAGGCCGGCAGTTGGGCCAGACCTGGCGGCACCAGCTTGACGACTGCACCGGCCGCGAGCATGGCACTCATCCAGGCAGCCTTTTCCTCCCGCCAGTCGACGCCGGTCATGCTCACCAGCAGCAGCGAATCCGGCGACGGGCGCGTGCAATACGCCTGCAGCGCCGCGCTGCCTTCACGCCCCGGCTTGCCGGTCGGCACGCGCAGGTCGATCAGCGTGCGCCCACCGAACAGCGACCGGCTGCCAGCCGCATGATAGAGATCGTTCCAGTTGAAGCCGGCGATCGCGGTAAGCACTTCGCGCTCGTCGAAACCGCGACGGCGGGCTGCCGCGCGAATCGCGTCGGCAGCTTCGATGACCAGCAGCGGTTCGTCGCCATAGACCAGGTAGACCGCCTGCAGCCCGCGTTCGAGATGCGCTGCGAGCTGTTCACCCTTGATCTGCATCGCCGGCGACCCTGTGCGCTATTCGGCAGCGGCCTGAAACACCGGTTTGGCAGCCGCCAGCCGGCGCATCAACTGCTGCACCAGATCACTCTCCATATCACGCCAGAGCAGTGTTTCCTCCTGCTGCTTGGCAAGCACGTTGGAGTCGTCGTAAGTCAGATCACGGATCAGTTCGACGCTGCCCGGCGCCACCAGATCGCGGCCCTTGTCGTCGGTCAACCGGTAGGAAAACAGGTAACGGAGACGCAGCTCGCTGACTCGGCCGGTACCCGAAACCGAGAGGACCACCCGGTCACGATACTCCGCGCCGGGCACAAAGGTGGCCTGCGCGTCGCTCGCCGTCAACGCCAGCCGCGTCGATCCCGAGGCGCGGATGGCACGCTTGAGGTTCGCACCGACCACCGAATAGTCGGGCACGGCCAGGTAAAGGCTTTCGAAAGGCAGGGTGTAGGCACCCCGCAACTGAAAACCGCACGCCGCGAGCAGCGCCAGGGCAAAGACCAGCCAGATCGACTGCAGCGCAGCACGCATGATGCTTTTCCTCGAAATCTCAGGCAACAATGTTCACCAGGCGGCCGGGAACGACGACCAGCTTCTTGGGCGCGGCACCCGCCAGATGCCTGGACGCTGCTTCGCAGGCCAGTGCGGCGGCTTCGATGGTCGCCCGGTCAGCACCTGCCGGCACCCGCAGGCTGCCGCGCAGCTTGCCGTTGATCTGCAATACGAGCTCGATTTCGTCCTGCACCAGCGCGCTCGCATCGGGCTGTGGAAAGGCCGGGCCAGTGGCCGTCTGGCCTGGCCTGAGCGCCGCGTAGAGTGCTTCGCAGATGTGCGGAACGATCGGGTTGAGCATCAGCGTCACCGCCTCCAGCGTCTCCTGCCTGACCGCACGGGCGGCCACCGAGTCGTCGACGATCCGACCATAGGTATTGAGCAGCTCCATCACCGCGGCGATCGCCGTATTGAACTGCTTGCGCCGACCATAATCATCGGCGACCTTCGCTATCGTCTGATGCAACTGCCGACGCAGGGCCTTCAGTTCTGCAGACAACGCCGCGTCCGTGGTTGGCGCGACGAGACCTGCCGAGACGTGCTCGTAGACGATACGCCAGAGTCGCTTGAGGAAGCGGAAAGCCCCCTCGACGCCGGCATCGGACCACTCGAGCGACTGGTCCGGCGGACTGGCGAACATGATGAACAGGCGCGCCGTATCGGCACCGTACTGATCGATCAATGCCTGCGGATCAACACCGTTGTTCTTCGACTTGGACATCTTCTCGATGCCGCCGACGACCACCGGCAAGCCATCGGCGCGCAGGCTCGCGCCACTGGCGCGACCGCGTTCGTCATGCACGGCATCAACCTCGGCCGGATTGATCCACTGCTTCTTGCCGTGACTGTCCTCGCGGTAGAAAGTCGGCGCGACGACCATCCCCTGCGTCAGCAGATTGGCAAACGGCTCGCCCAGCAGGTGATCGCCAAACAGGCCGACGTCACGCATCAGCTTGGTCCAGAAACGCGAGTAGAGCAGGTGCAGAATGGCGTGTTCGATGCCGCCGATGTACTGGTCGATGCCACCCTGGCACCAGTAGGCCACCCGCTGGTCAACCATCGCGCGCTCGTTGTCCGGACAGCAATAGCGCAGGAAATACCACGACGACTCGACGAAGGTGTCCATGGTGTCGGTTTCGCGCTTCGCCCGGCCACCGCATCGCGGGCAGGTGGCTTCGTAGAACTCGGGCATGCGGGCGAGCGGCGAACCGGCACCGGTGATGGTGACGTTCTCTGGCAGGACGACCGGCAGATCCTGGTCGGGCACCGGCACGTCGCCGCAGCTCGCACAGTGAATGATCGGGATCGGGCAGCCCCAATAGCGCTGCCGGGAAATTCCCCAATCGCGCAGACGGAACTGGACCTTCTTGCCGCCCAGACCCTTGACAGCCAGGTCGGCAGCGATGGCAGCAACGGCCGCTTCGCAGCGCAGACCGTCGTAGGGGCCGGAATTGACGCAGATGCCCCGCTGCTTGTCGGCGTACCACTCCTGCCAGGCGTCCAGCGAAAACGCTTCACCGTCGACCGCAATGACCTGCCTGATCGGCAGGCCATACTTGCTGGCGAAGGCGAAATCGCGCTCGTCGTGCGCCGGCACCGCCATCACCGCGCCGTCGCCGTAGCCCATCAGCACATAGTTGCCGATCCACACCTCGATCTGCTCGCCGCTCAGCGGATGCGTGACGAAGATGCCGGTCGGCAGCCCCTTCTTCTCCATCGTCGCGAGGTCCGCTTCAGCGACACCGCCGTGCTTGCATTCCTCGACGAAGGCCGCCACGCCCGGGTTGCGCGCCGCCGCGTAGCTGGCCAGCGGATGCTCGGCAGCAACGGCGCAGAAGGTGACGCCCATGATCGTGTCGGCGCGGGTGGTGAACACCCACAACTGGCCAGGCTCGCCATCGAGCTGATAGGGAAAGGCGAAGCGCACCCCGGTGCTCTTGCCGATCCAGTTCTTCTGCATCAGACGAACCTGCTCCGGCCAGCCCTCCAGCCTGTCGAGGTCGGCCAGCAACTCTTCGGCGTAAGCGGTGATCTTCATGTAATACATCGGGATCTCGCGCTTCTCGATCAGCGCCCCCGAACGCCAGCCGCGGCCGTCGATGACCTGCTCATTGGCCAGCACGGTCTGGTCAACCGGGTCCCAGTTGACCGTTCCCAGCCGTTGGTAGATCAGGCCCTTCTCGTAGAGGCGGGTGAACAGCCACTGCTCCCAGCGGTAGTACGCCGGCCGGCAGGTGGCGATCTCCCGCTCCCAGTCGATGGCGAAGCCCAGGCGCTTGAGCTGGGTCCGCATGTAGTCGATATTGGCGTAGGTCCATTGCGCCGGCGGCACGTTGTTCTGGATCGCCGCGTTCTCTGCCGGCATGCCGAAGGCGTCCCAACCCATCGGCTGCAGGACGTTGTAACCGAGCATCTGATGGAAGCGTGCGAGCACGTCGCCGATCGTGTAGTTGCGCACGTGCCCCATGTGCAGCTTGCCCGAGGGATAGGGGAACATCGACAGGCAGTAGTACTTGCGCCGACCCGGGTCCTCGACGGCACGCGCCGCACCGCTGCTGTTCCAGAATTCCTGAGCGGCGACTTCCACGTCCGCGGGTTGATACTTTTCCTGCATGGCCGGTCATGATCCAGAGATGGGCGAAGCCCTGAATTATACGCATACGCGCTTTGCCCTGCTCCGCCGGCGCCTGGAAAGTCGCCAGGTCAACTGCGGGGATCGGGCGTGAAGCCACCCGGGAAGGGATTTGGCAAGGGATTCGGCGTCGGCCGCGGGCGCGGGATGATACCCTGGGCAAGGAGCCGGGCACGACTGTCGTAGTAAATGGTGAGCATCTCGGCGGGCGCCTCGCTGGCGCGGCGAAACTCGGTGTACTGGGTCGGCGCGCTGATCCGCTCGCCATGGCCGGTACCCAGACGACTTGCCGCCTGCCGGTCGCGAGCTTCCTCACTGGCCGGCGCGGCGGCCTTGGCGGCTGCGTTCGGCGAGGCGCTCTCGGCCTTGCCCGCGGCGTCCGCTTCACGTGACGGCATCGTCACCTGCGGCGGCGGTGGCGCGACTTCGCGATAGACCGCGACGCCAATCACGCCGACGTTCTGCGGCCGGTCGGTGCGGCCGGCATAGCTGTCTTCAAGGCGGGTGAAATAGAAAGCGGCGACGTCGTCCATGCTCTTGCGCCAGCCGGCGATCTCCGCCGATTGCCCGGCCGACAGGACGTAGCCGGATTGCGAAGTGGCGGCGGTCTGGCCGTTGAGTGCATTGACGCCGTCCACCGAGAGCACGGTCAAGACGCGGCCGGAACCCTTGTTGCGCAGGACCACGGCGTAACGATTGCCGGGCTTCCCGGCGACGTAGAGGCGGCCGCGGTGGCGGTAGACCTCCAGTTCCTGGCCACTGCTGCGGTCGAGGACGCTGACGTCGACCAGAGCACCGGCGTCGGCCAGGCTGATGCAGCCGGCAAGAGGAAGGGCGGCGAGCAGGGCGGCGAAGTTTTTCATGACGGTCTCCTTGAGTGAGGTGAGTAGATCACCGTGTAAACGCCGGCTGCCAGCGAATGGGGTTAAGCGCAGTTCAGATCACTGCCGAAACTCTTCCGGCAACGGGTAATCGGGGTGAACCCGACGGAACTCACGGAGCTGCCGTTCGGCCGCATCGGTCTGGCCCGCGCGGCGCAGCGAACGAATCTCTTCGAGCCAGACTGCTGGCGTGCGAACGCCTTCCGCCCGCGACCTGGCGGCGGGCGAGGTGGTCGCGGCAGGAGAGCTTTCCTGGGTTATCGCAGCCGGTGCCGCCTTGCGCTCCGCGGCCGCTGATCGCCCCCCGGCAGCCGCGTTGTCAGCGGTCACGGGAGCATCACGCTCAGTCTTCTTGGCAGCAGGCGGTGGCACCTCGGCACGGCCCGCCGCCGGCAAGCTCGCGGGCCCGGCGGCGGTGGCGGGTCTGGCGGCTTTCGAGGCGGCAGCGGAAGCCGCTTGCTCTGCCTTGCTGCTCTGCGGTTCATCGCCACGCACTTGCGGTAGCGACTGCCGCAGCCCCCGCTCCGCAGGCAGTTCTGCGGGCTGCCGCTCGTGCAGCACCGAGAGCGTGACGGTCAGCAGCAGTGTCGTCGCCAGAGCCAGGGGCGTACGCCAGCGCTGCCACCAACCGCCGCGGGGGTTTGCCGGCCGCCCGGCCAGCGCCGCCCGCGCCGCAGCCAGAATACGCTGGTCGACGGCCGGCGACGGCTCGTCAGTCGAATGCTGCCGATAGAGTCGCGAGATCTCGGGATCGCTTGGAGAATCAGGGCGCGGCTCGGTCATAACAGATCCTGCAGCGACTGCCGGAGTTTGCTCAGCGCGTAGCGCAGCCGGCTCTTGGCCGTTTCGCGGCCAGTGTCGGTGGCGACCGCGATCTCCTCCAGGGTCATGCCGCCCTCTTCGGCGAGCAGAAAGACTTCGCGCTGGACAGGCGGCAAAGCTGCCAACGCCAGACAGATCCGTTGTGCCGTTGTCTGCCGCTCGTGCAGGGCGTGCGGCGTCTCGTGGCCCGGCGCAGGCAGCATCGCGATCATTTCATCGGCGCCATCCGGGTCGTCATCACCAGGGTTCGGCGCAAACTGCGCCAGCAACTGGTGGGCGTGCCTGCGGTAGTGATCGATCAGCCGGTGATGGGCAATGCGGAAAATCCAGGTTGAGAAGCGGGCCAGCGGTTCATAGTCGGCGCGCGCGTTGACCACCTTGATCCAGATATCCTGATAGAGCTCTTCGGCAATCGCCGCGTTGCCACATTGCCGCGCCAGATAGCGATAGAGCGAGCCGCGATAGCGCTGGTACAGTGCCGTGAATGCCTCGGCGTCACCCGCACGGTAGGCCAGCATCAATCGTTCGTCGCTCCAGTCTGCTCGCATGGCGGCAGTCTAGCCGCCGTGCGGACGCGTGCAGGCCTGCACTGCAACAGCAGAATGCTCGCCCATCGGGCAGTGTGCTCGGCTCCCCTTCTCAGGCAGCGTGTTTCTGTCCGCCGAGCAAGTCGCTGAGGTTGGCTTGCCATAGCCTGACGAGGTTATGCACCGTGATCAGGTTGAGCTTCGAGATCCGGTTCTGGTGGCGCCACAGCCAGGAAATGCATGTCCTGGAACCGACCGTCTCGCGTACCACCGAGCGATTGCCTTCAGCTTCCGCGAAGTCGATAAAGCGTTCGACGGCCAGGCGATAATAGTCTGAACTGTTGCAGCAGCCCGCGATGACTTCAGCTTCGCCCGCCGCCCGCCGCCACAGCTTGAGCGCGAGCTCCTCACTGATGCCGGTCTTGTGGGCGATCCACGGTAAGATCTTTGGTGCTTTCATGCGAGTACTCCAGAAATACCGACGAAGCCAAGGACTGCGACAGACCAAAGGTGACCTCGTCAGCTGGCTATTGTTGCAGCGCAACATCATTATAGAGAAAGTCCATACCAAAAGTTAGGTTTTTCTTCTAAAAGCGGCACTACGGTCAGAAACAGCGGTCTCCGACACCTGCCCTGCAACATCCACCTGCCTTTGACTCAAAACCAGCTTAACAGCACCGCTTCCAGAATACCGTGAAGGAATCCACGAACCAGCACATACCCATTAATTCGGGGACAGTATACTAAATTGACGCCGAATTATTGCGCCGTGGCATCCTCAACTCAACTCATTCCCGCCCGATTGTCACTAAAGCCATGGACACTCTCAGCGCTGAATGGTTTCGACTCCGCTGCTTGCTTCGACGCCTGCCGCTTTCGTTCCAGTCGAGCTTCCCGTGCCTTGACACGCGCTTCCGCGCCCAGCGCGCCGTCCTGTCCGCGCGTGTGTAGCCGCTATTCCGCCAGGGATTCGTCGGCTGCTTTCGTGCAGGCAGCTTCGCCAGTTCGCAAACAGAGCGACTATTGGCGCAACCCCGACCATCAGACCGTCCTCGCCGCTCAGGTACGAGCCAACGCCGGACGGCGGCCGACCATCCGGGTGACTGCATAGCCACCCCGAGCCGTGGTGGCTCTCGAGGTACCGTGCGGCGGCCACGAGCTGAGACTCATCAAGCAAGAATGAGGGACGGAATTCCTCCCAGAGATGACCCCACAACCCGCCACGGTGACTGATCCGTCGGACGAAACGTCGGTGGGTTTCGCCAATCGCACGGAGCAGCCCATTGGTGGCTTGCGGCACCAAGATCAGATGACCCTTGTGCCAAACCAGGCAGTACGGCCGGACCTCAGCCCCGGGCCTGGCGCAGCCAGCTGGCATCGGGCACAAGTGCTCCAGATGGGTCGCCATCAGAAAACGGAAGGCTGTGGTGACAACGCTTACCTGGTTCGGTCACGTGATGCGGATAACCGGCTGCCGCCACCCCGCAAGTCGTGTCACTTTCGCCCGCCCCGCCATGCGGGTCAGGAGTTAAGGATACTGTCCCTTTAACTCCTGCCTGTCCCTTTAATTCCTGCTCGGTCTTGTATAAGATTCATGCAATTGCCCTGACGTGTCCCCCTTGCAATTCCCTTGCAAATAAGTTGAAATTCCCGGTGTCGCCTTGGGGGTTTTTCCGTTCTGAAGATTGGTCGCTGAACACAGCGAGCCAAAGACCGGATACCCTCGGGCCGCTCGACAGCGCCTCAGGGAACGCTCCGCAAACTGCTCACTCACGGTCAGTCACCGCCAGACGCCAGGACCCCCAGGATGAAGAGACCCCGCGCTCCGTCTCCGACTGTACCCCGCTGCCCGCGCTGGCCCCGCTGGACCCCCCGCGCCCTCCTCGCCATCGCCGTCCTGCTCAGCGCCCCGGCCGCCTGGAGCGCCGCCTGCAGCTACCCCAACTTCGCGATCGGCTTCGAGATTTCCGCTC